>CACYJV010000033.1 GCA_902774815.1 uncultured Prevotellaceae bacterium
ACTGAAAGCGCTTCCTGCGGTCGACAGCGTATTGTTCGAGCACGCCAAGAACGGCTCACGTTGGCTGCACGTGCAGACGAAGCGCATCAGCCAGCCACGGCGGCTGGCCAACTTCAACTATATCGGCAAATGACGTAGCCTTCCCCCAAGGGAGGGGGAAGGAGCCCAGAAGGATAGTTATTTTCAACTATAAGGCTTTATAGTGTATGGTGCAATGCCTTAGTGGCGTAAAAGCAATGAACGACGGGGGATTGAGTCAATGCGTTGGCAGTGCAAAGACGGTGGGGTGGTGGTGTGAAGACAATGCTGTGGGAACCTCGGTCTAACCCTCTTCGACGACTTCCGCATCGGCGACGGTGATGGCCCGCTGTGCTTCTTCCTGCTCAAGGGCAGCGCGTTCCATCTGCCTGACGGTGCGGCGAGCCTTCCAAAGCATCAGTCCGCCCAGCAGTTCGGCCATGCCGTAGAGCAGCATGCACCAGCCGATGATGAACAACGGGGCTGCAGCGACCTCGATGGGGCGCCAGATCATGAAGATGGCTACGAGCAATACCACTACCGGCAGCAGCCAATAGAACCATCCGACGTGGCACCAGCGCGATGCCTGTGCCAGGTTCACAAACTGGTTGATGGCTCCCAGCACCAGCATGGCAGCCAGGACATACTGCAGTCCGGTGATGAACGTCGTCGGCATCAGGGCCAGGATGATGCCGAGGATGATGCTGCCGAAACCGACGAGGGAGGAGAGGACGGACGACCCGCCACCTTGTCCCTCCCTGTGAGGGAGATGAGTGGAATGTGCTGCAGCTTGCTGCTCGCCATCTTGAGGGTAATCGGCCCCGTCGCTCGCAGGGATGGGCTGGGAGGTGGGCCGCTTGTTCAGCACCACGGCGATGAGTCCCGACACGAAAAACAGCGCACCGATGACCACCGTCAGCCAGTGGACCGTCTCTTCACGATATTTAATGATGAGTGCACCCACCGCGAAGGCTACCAGCGCACGCACAATGCTGCTTTGAAGTATTTTCATTGTTCGCAACTATATATTTTCAGAAACTTGGATGAAGTCGATTGCAAAAATAAGGAAAGTTCTACGCAAATCAAAAGATTCCTCGTTCTTTTTTTATCGAAACGCTGAATTTTCGTACCTTATTCTGATATTTGTGTTTATTTGATGTTAATTTTAAGGAATGATATAGCAGATGACTCACCGACCTCTCGAGGTCGGTGAGTCATCGTCTGTAATTATTCCCAAATATTATTGTTCAGAATCGCTCTCACTTTTTACTGCTTCTTTCTCTTGCTTCTCAAGAGGTAGTATGGTAAATTGGGTTTGAGCTGGCTTGCTGACACAATTTGTTGCTAAGTCAACTCCCCATCCTATCAACCCCCCAAGCAGAATGTTTCCGAATGCCCAGCCATTTACAGACTTCTCCAAAATGATGTCATTAAATTTGTAGTTGTCTGATGTAATTCTGATGCGCTGACCATCAAGATGATGACGATTAACCTTCACAACGGCGGGAAGACTAATATTAGGATAAGTCTGCTCTTCGGTAACGATGGTTACAGGTTCCGATACGTTTCCATTGATGGTGATACTCGGGTTTCCACCAGAAACAATGGTGGCACACGATGACAGCATAATCGGCAAGGATAAACCGAATGCTGCAATGACGGTTTTAGAAAAATGTTTCATAGTCGTTTTTTTTATAACTAAGACAAATATCGAATATTCCAAGTAAAGGCGCAGTCTTTAGCCGAATGCTGAGCAGTTCAGTACAAACAAACCATTGCCTCTTTTCGGATTGCATGTGCAAAGTTACGAAAAAAAAGACGAATACAAATGGCATTGTCTAAACTTTTTTGTATATTTGCAGTCAAATAGATAAAGGAGTTCCAAGGGGTTCGAGGAGTCTGAGGAGTCCAAGACAAATGCAAATGCTCCTACGCTTCTGCCTCCTGCGCTCTGAAATAGTAAATAAGTAAAAATCGTAAAAACCGTAAATAACCATGATGAAGAAGATGATGATGACGGCAGTGCTGACGATGATAGTCGTAGCCGTCCAGGCAATGAGCTTTACCCAGGCACGGCAGGAAGCTCTGTTCCTCTCGGACAAGATGGCGTATGAGCTGCATCTGACGATGGACCAGTATGAGGCTGTCTATGAGATCAATCTGGACTACTTCCTCAGTATCCGCTATGCCGACGACGTGTTCGGCGTGTACTGGAACCGTCGTAACACCGACCTGCGCTTCGTGCTCAATACGTGGCAGTATCGTCGCTATGTGACCACTGTTGACTTCTACCAGCCCACGGCATGGCGCAATGGCGGATGGACGTTCAACATCTATATGCGTTACGACCGCGGCAACCACTTCCGTCAGCCGCCCACGATATTCAACACCTATCTTGGTGGCCGCAACCGTGGAACCATCAGCTTCTATCAGGGACGCACCATCAATAAGCCTTCTGACCGCCATGTAGGCAACGGGCGCTCGTGGAACACGCAGCCCTCGAACCGTGGCAACAACGGCAATAACCACTTCAGCCAGCCCGGCAACGGCAACAGGCCGAATGGCTATCAGCCTGGCACCAACAATCGTCAGAACAACCAGCAGTCGACACAGCCTACACGTAGGTTCGGCACTGGTGGCAGCCAGACGTCCACGCAGCCAAAGCCTGCCACGGGCAACCAAGGTCAGCAGAAGGCAGCCCAGCAGCAGCCGACGCGCAAGGTCAATGCCGGTAACTTCGGCGGCAAGCGGTAGTAGGTTTGCGAAAGTGATGCGATGAGTTGCAAGCTACTCTTGGTTCGTCACGGTGAGACCGTGGACAACGTGAACAAAATCATGCAGGGTCAGACAGATGGCTGTCTGACCCTGCTTGGCATGGAACAGGCTCGCGAGCTCGGTAGGCAGCTGCGCGGCAAGCCGATAGATGTGTTCCTGTCGAGCGATCTGGGCAGGGCCGTTGAGACGCTGAGGATTATAAAGGAGGAGATGCTCCTCCCTGCCCCCATCCCGAGCGGAGCTCGCCCATTCTTTCCCCGCGACGCTCTGAAAGCGTCCCTGTGGGCCGAGCGCCCGCTGTCGCGCCTACCCGTAGCCTTTCCCGTAGCCTTCCCCTGTAGGGAGGAGAGTCTGCTGGGGGAGAGTCTTCCCCTCCTCCGCGAGCGCGACTGGGGATCGTTCACCGGGCGCTATATCCCCGACCTGCAGGACGAAGCGTGGCCCGACGACATAGAGACGCTGGAGCAGATGAAGGCCCGTGCCCGCGAGTTCCTGGACTATGTGCGCCAGCATTACGACGGGAAGACGGTGCTGGCCGTGGGACATGGCATCATCAACAAAGCCATACAGAGCGTCTATACCGGCCGTCCCATGAATCAGATTGAGAAGATGGCGAACTGTGAGGTGCGCGAACTGCTGCTTTAGTGAGGGCGTTGGCATGGGGAATGATTTGTCAGTTGATTTTGCGACCTCTTCGAGGTCGGCGGACCAGTATAATTTACGATTTACGGATTTCTTTCTCCATTTCATTACGAAAGGCTACGGGAAAGGCTACGGGTAGGCGCGCCAGCGGGCGCTCGGCGACGAAGGAGACGCTTTCAGAGTGTAGCGGGGAAAGAATGGGCGAACGTAGTTCTTCGACGAGCGAAGCGGCAAAGCCGAGCGCGGGAATGAGCGAGCAAAGCTCGAGTCCGATTTACGATTTTGCGACCACGGATGACACGGATAAAACGGATGTCACGGATGGTAATCATAATTATCAACTATCAATTGTCCGCTCGGCCCTTTGGGACGCTTGCATAGCGGAGCGGAGCAAGAACTATCAATTATCAATTGTCCGCTCGGCCCTTTGGGACGCTTGCATAGCGGAGCGGAGCAAGAACTATCAATTATCAATTGTCCGCTCGGCCCAAAGGGACGCTTAAAGCTACCATCGCCTTTTGGAGAGAGGCTGGGGTAAGGGCTGCCAGAGAGACCTCGGAGAGGTCGCAATTTCAGCGCTCGGCCCTATGGGACGCTTGCGTAGCTTGTCGGAGCAAGAAATTCAGGTCCACTGACCTGGGGATGGATGCAACCCGAAACATAAAAAACGACTTCGGAGATGTCGCACGTAATGAAGACTTAGATAGGGGCGACATCTCCGAAGTCGTAGTCCTCATCACATGATCCTCTATCCCCAGGTCAGTAGACCTGGGGTTTCTAATATTGCGACTTCTCCGAAGTCGCTGTACATGCCAGGTGTTCTCTGTCCCCAGGTCAGTAGACCTGAATTTCTTGCTCCGACAAGCTACGCAAGCTCCCCAAAGGGCCGAGCGCTGATATTAGGGCCTCTCCGAGGTCGGCGTTCATGCCAGGTGTAATGCTTGGAGAGCCCATCGACATGAGCAGATACCCCCCAAAAAACAGAAAGCCCCTGTGTCATCACGACGCAGGGACTTCTCTTAGAGGGTGTAGTAACCCTTTCTGCCTATATATAACTTGTAGAGCGTAATTCTTAATATCTTATCTACGGCCTCCGAAGTGGCCACCGCCGCTGTGCGAGCCGCCTCCACGGCTGCCACCACCCATTGAGCTGCGGCTACCGCCTCCCATTGAACCGCGGCTACTGCCCATTGAGCTGCGCGAGGGAGCACTCATTGACGAGCTGCTGCGTGAGGGAGCGCTGATGCTACGCGAGGGTGAGCTCATCGACGAACTGCTGCGCGAGGGGCTGACGCTGCGCGAGGGAGAGAACGTGCTGCGAGGGCTGCTCGTGGAGTTCATCTGGCGCGGTGTTGTTGTGGTTGACCTGGGGCTGACGCTGCGACCGCCAACGGTTGTGCGTGTGCTGCTGGGGCGCTGTCCGCCGCTGAAGTTACCGTTCTGGTTCATGTTGCTCGGAGTCGTGCGGCCGGCATCCACCTTCGTCGGGGCTGTCTGCATGCCACGATCCATCTGTGTAGTGGTGTTGGGAGCCTGCACACGTGAGCTGCTCACGCTGCGGTTGCCCAGTCCATGGTTCTGGCCACGGTCGCGACCGGTTCCGTTGTAGCCGCCGTTGCCATTCTGGTTGCCACGGTCGCGGCCTGTTCCGTTGTAGCCGCCGTTGCCATTCTGGTAGCCACGGTCGCGGCCATTGCCGTTGTAGCCGTTGTTGCCGTTGTGGTTGCCACGGTTGCCAAAGCTGTTGTTGCCATGGTTCTGCGAACCCATGTTGCGGTTGCCACGTCCATAGTCGCCACGCTCAAAGCGGTTGTGCATGCCGAAGTGGTTGTCGCGGCTTCGGCCGGCAGGTGCGAAGGTGCGTCCACGATACCAGGAGCGTCCGCCGTTCATGTGCCAGGCGTGTCCGCCACGATAGACGCTGTAGAAGTGGGGACGTCCGAAGTAGAAGTAGTCACGATAGGGATAGCGTGCATAGATGCCGAAGTGCCAGTAGCCAGCGCTCCAGTAGAGCGGGCGATAGAAGTAGGTGGCATCGAGATACAAGCGATACTGCCAGTCAAGCAGGATGTAGCTCAGATCCATATTACGACGCTCCCAGTAGGGACCGTAGAGGTCGGCTTGTGTATTGACACCCATGAGGTAGTCGAGGTTCACCTCGTAGGCTGCTTCATACTGCTCTTCCGTGAGGTTGAGCTCATAGGCCATCTTGTCGGTCAGGAACAAAGCCTGCTGGCGGGCCTGCTCGTAGCTCATGGCGTTGGCCGATGCTACGAAAGCGAACAGTGCCACAAGGGCGGTCATCATCTTTTTCATATTCTTGAGGTTTTTGAGTTGTTATTATTTTTTATGATGTTTGTTATGTGTCATCAGGGGTTTCCTGATCTTTCACGTTGCAAAGATACAACGAATTCTTATGCCTCCAAAAGGATTTTCCCTAAACTGGAGGGGGAAAATCCCTATAGTTGAGAGTTCTTGCTCCGCTGCGCTCCGCAAGCGTCCCTGTGGGCCGAGGGGAGAGTTGATAGTTGATAGTTAATAGTTGATAGTTTATAGTTCTTGCTTCGCTGCGCTGCGCAAGCGTCCCTGCGGGCCGAGCGGAGAGTTGAGAGTTCTTGCTCCACTGCGCTCCGTAAGCGTCTCCTTCGTCGCCGAGCGCTGAAATTCGACCTCTTTGAGGTCGGTGCGGCATCAACGGTGTCATTCCCTTCTTTTTTTTGTCGGGCAGATGCAATAAAGAGTAGGTACGCGCGTTATTATAAATAATAAAAGAACTACATGATTAAGTTCCTTGACCTTCAGAAGGTGACGGCCCTCCATGCCCAGGAGTATCATGAGGCAGTAAGGGGGGTGGTAGACTCGGGCTGGTTCCTGCAAGGTGAGCAGGTGAAGGCCTTCGAGTCGGAATACGCGTCGTACATCGGCACACGCCATTGCATAGGCGTTGGCAACGGGCTCGATGCGCTGACACTCATCTACCGCGCCTATCTGCAGATGGGGTTGATTCATGAGGGCGACGAGGTCATGGTACCTGCCAACACCTACATCGCCTCCATCCTCGCCATCAGCGAGAACGGGCTGCGGCCTGTGCTCATTGAGCCGCGTTGGGACACCCTTGAGATGGACGACTCGTTGCTTGAGCAACACCTCACCGAGCGCACGCGCTCCGTCATGATTGTTCATCTCTACGGCCGCAATGCCTATACCGACCGCATCGGCGATTTCTGTCGCCGGCACAACCTGCTGCTCGTCGAAGACAATGCCCAGGCTCACGGAGCTATGGCGTTGTTGACGACAGACCATTCACAGCAGACTGACTGTGCGCCAGACAATGGCCAATCATCAATTGTCCGCTCGGCGCGAAGCGACGCTTTTGTAGCGAAGCGGAGAAAGAATTATCAATTCAAACGAACGGGTTCGCTGGGCCATGCGGCTGGAAACAGCTTCTACCCGGGCAAGAACCTCGGAGCCATGGGCGACGCAGGCGCCGTGACGACCGACGACGACCAACTGGCTGACATCATCCGCTCGCTGGGCAACTATGGATCCAGCCGGAAGTACGTTTTCGATTATGTGGGGCGCAACTCGCGCTTGGACGAGATGCAGGCTGCCCTTCTGCGGGTGAAGCTTCGCCATCTTGACGATGACAACGAGCGCCGCCGGCAGATAGCCCGCCGCTACGAGCAGGGCATCAGCAATCCCCTCATTACGCTGCCTTCGAAGACGGCCGATGCCGAGAACGTCTACCATCTGTTCCCCATATTCACCCCGCGGCGCGATGCCCTGCAGCAATACCTGTGCGTGCATGGCGTGGAGACGCTCGTTCACTATCCCATCCCTCCCCATCAGCAGCGGTGCTATGCTGAGTGGCACCATCTGTCGCTGCCCATCACCGAGCGCATCAGCCGCGAAGAGCTGTCGCTGCCCATGAGTCCTGCACTCGCCGACGACGAAGTGGACGAAGTCATCAGACTCGTGAACGAGTTCAAGGGAGAGTAATAAAGTAAAGAGGTAAAAGAGTAAAAAAATGAAACGAAGGGCCACGGGCGACACTCTTTATTGGCAGAGGCGCGTGGTTGCATGATATAATGAAGAATGAAGAAAAGAAACACGATGGCATATCGAAAAGAAAAAGGCAGCATGGCTAAGGTTTTGGCTTTGTTGCTGTGCTGTTTCGTTCCGCTGACCAGTGTGGCTCAGCAGTGGGACGGCTATTTAGGCCCGGAAAAACTGAAACCCCTGAAGGGACTCGAGTACAAGGCCGAAGCACAAATCTCCGTTTCCGACGGCAAGACTCCATTGTGGCTCAATGCCAATAAGCATGGTCTGAGCTCGCTGGAGAGTACCAATGGCTACATTCGGGCTGCCGTTCAGCGGCCCTTGCAGATGGACTCCATTCGTCATTGGGGCATCGGCTACGGCATTGACGTGGCAGTGCCATTCAACTATACCAGCAGTGTCGTCGTGCAACAGGCCTACGGCGAACTGCGCTGGCTGCACGGCGTGCTGACCGTGGGTGCCAAGGAGTTCCCGATGCAGCTGAAGAACAACCAGCTGAGCAGTGGTTCGCAGGCGTTGGGCATCAATGCCCGTCCCGTGCCGCAGGTGCGTCTGGCGTTGCCCGACTATTGGGTGGTGCCATTCACCAAAGGCTGGGTCCGGCTGAAAGGTCATGTGGCCTATGGAAAGACCACCGACCAGAACTGGCAGCACGACTTCACGCAGAAAAAGTCGAAATATACCGACGGCGCACGCTTCCATTCGAAGGCCGGTTATCTGATGATTGGCTATCCCGAGCGCTTCTTCCCCTTCTCGATGGAGCTGGGACTGGAGATGGCGGCGCAGTTTGGCGGTACGGCCTACGTGCCTTGGGGAAGCGAAATGCGCGTCTATAAGGGCAACAACGGGCTAAGCGGCATGTGGCATGCCTTCATGCCTGGCGGTGCCGACGTGCCCGAGGAAGGCACCGAGTACCAGAATGCCGAGGGCAACCAACTGGGTTCGATGATGATGCGCCTGAACTACGACGACGATTCATGGAAGCTGGGCTTCTACGTCGATAAGTATTTCGAGGACCACTCGTCGATGCTGCAACTCGACTACAATGGCTATGGCACTGGCGACGAATGGAACGTGCGCAAGAAACGCCGCTACTTCTTCTACGACCTGAAGGACATGCTGCTCGGACTGGAACTGAACATGAAGTATAGCACATGGTTGCGCGACGTCGTGCTCGAGTACGTCTATACCAAGTATCAGAGCGGTCCTGTCTATCACGACCACACACCCTCGATGTCCGACCACATCAGCGGCCGCGACAGCTATTACAACCACTACATCTACACGGGTTGGCAGCACTGGGGGCAGGCCATGGGCAATCCCCTCCATCGCTCGCCCATCTATAACGAAGACGGCGTCATCGACTTCAAGGACACCCGCTTCATGGCCCTGCACCTGGGCATCGCCGGACAGCCCTCATCGCGTTTGTCGTATAGGCTGATGGCTACCTATCAGGAAGGCTTGGGCACCTACGACCATCCCTACACGAAGAAGCATCACAACGTCAGCCTAGGCTTGGAAGCTGCCTACATGCTGCCCAAGCAATGGAAGGTGACGGCCGCAGCAGGTGCCGACATGGGCTACATACTGGGCCATAACTACGGCATGCAGCTCACCGTATCGAAGAGCGGGCTTTTCAAAGTGAAATAGTGACGAGTTGACAAAGTTGAACGGAAATTAAAGAGACGACGAGAATGATGAATATATATAATAATGTGAAGCGAATGTTGCCACTGTGTGCCCTGACACTGCTCGTTTCGTGCGGGTTGGTGGAGATAGAACATTCGGAAAACGGGAAACTCGACGGCAGTTGGCATCTCGTGCAGGTCGACACGCTCTCAACGGGTGGCACGCTCGACTTGCGCCAGGAGCAGTTCTACTGGCTTGTGCAGGGAACGGTGTTCGAACTTTTTACCCCATGGGAGGGTGCTGGCCAGGGCCTGCGCTACGTCAGCCACTTCCAGTATGAAGGCAACTCGCTCACCATAGAGAAACTCTATACTTTCGATCGTGCGGCTGGCGATCCTGAGGTGGAAAACGTTGACGAGCTGCGCCCCTACGGCATCAATAAAGTGGAAGGCGAGGCTTTCACCGTCGAAGAGCTCTCGGGCGGCAACATGACGCTCCGTGGCGACCAGCTGCGCCTGCAGTTCAAGAAGCATTAGAAATGATGTCGTGCTGATAGCAATTTCTGTTGGCAACACGAAGTGCGTGCTTCATCAAAAAAACACATTTTGAATCATATAGGGAATCATATAGCTGTCTGTACAAAATCGGCCTGTAAGGCCAGCACCACACAGCCCAAGGCAGCGCCCTGAGAGATAGTGTGGCATAAAAGAAAATTGCGCCCTACAGGGGCAAAATCATTAAACGTGTCCTAAAGGTATTGCCTTTGTGTGCTAAAACCATAGCTTTGGCAAGGCAAAACCATTGCTATTATAGAACAAAACCAATGGGTTGACGAGGCTCAAACAATGGTTTGGGCTTTGACGAGTGATGGATGTTGAGTGATGAAAGGGGCAGAAGGGTTACTACTTAGAATTTCTTTCCGATGGCGATGTTGGTGAAGGTGTTGAACAGAATCTTCATGTCGAACCACCAAGAGCGGTGCTCCAGGTAGTAAAGGTCCAGTTCCAGGCGGCGCAACATCTTCTCCATGGTGTCGGTATAGCCGTTGTAGAGCGTTGCATACGACGTCACGCCCGGGCGTATCTGGTAGAGATAGGTGTAGCGGTGGTCGTGTTCCATGATTTGCTTGATGAAGAACTCGCGCTCCGGACGTGGTCCCACGAACGACATCTCGCCCTTCAGCACGTTCAAAAGCTGTGGCAGCTCGTCCAGATGGTGCTCGCGCAGGAACTTGCCTGTCTTCGTCATGCGGGTCTCGTTCTCATGTTGATAGAGTGCAGGGCCGTCCTTCTCGGCGTCCATACGCATCGAACGGAACTTCAGAATGTAGAACGGACGACCGAAGCGGCCAATGCGTTCCTGGCGGAAAATGGCTGGTCCGCCGTCCTCACGGCGCACGGCTAAGTAGCAAATCAGGAAGAGCGGGGAGAATATAATCAGGCAAAACAAAGCAATGACGAAGTCAAAGAGCCGCTTGGTGTTGCGCTCCATCTCGTTCATTCCGTCGAGTACATATCCGTTTTCGAGTGTTGTCATGCTTTGTATAATATGTTATTCATATTATAAACGCACTTACTGATGAATTATTGCATTTCGCTGAAAAGATTTTCGAAAAAAAACGCGAAAGCAAAACGGCTGTTTTTCTTGGTTTATACTTGGTCGAGGAACTTTCTGAAGGCAACCATCTGACTATCAAAGTTGAACTCGTTTTCGGCAGCTGTCAGGCAATTGCGGCGCATCTGTTCATAATCAGCATCCGAAAGCGATGCGATAGTGCAGATGTTGTTGCGCAGAGCCTCGTAATCGCCAGGTTTCGACGTCAAACCCAAATGGTTGTCGGCTACAATCTGTTCGCCTTCGCCGCCGCCACAGAACAGGATGGGCACGCCATGAGGCAGCAAGTCGAAAATCTTAGAGGGCACAGCTCCCTTGATTCTGACTGCCAGAGGCACGATGGAGGCATGGTATAGGGACAGTTCGCGGTTGATTTGCTCTTTTGAAACGTAGCCATGGTTCACCACGGCGCAGTCGTGAGTGGCCAGATAGTCGTTGATGGCATTAACCTGATTGCCTCCCCCATAGAGGTGAAGCTCGGCCCCGCAAGCCTTGAAGTCAATGGCCTGAATCATGCCCAGAATGTCCTGGGCAACACCAAACAGTCCTGCATAGACCAGCTTCAGCGGTTGGCGAGGCTTGCTGTCAGTGGTTGTTGCCACGGAATGAGGCTGCAGGTTGCGGTAGAGGAAGTGGAGTTTCTGTGGAACCATGGCATTGACATGGTCGACAATCTCCTGGCTTTGTCCTTGATAGGCCGTGTTGTGACGATAGACGAAGCGTTCCATGTGGGACAACACCTTGTAGTAAAGGCTGCCCCGCTTGACTGCTCCCAGCTCAACAGCCGACTCCGGCCACAAATCCGATACATTCAGCACGGTGTGCTTGCGGTAAAGGCATCGGAAAAGCAGGGTGGCAAAATAGGCAACGGGCAGCGGTGGCGATTGGATGACGACGTGATCGTACTTTCGAATGAGCCTTACTTTCAGTCCAAACACCCAGATGGCCAAAATAAAGAAAGCCATGCCCAGCAGCCTTGCCAGTGGTGTGCGAGCGACGGTGGCATAGGTCCAGTAACGATAGATGTTGATGTCGTTGATGGTTTCTTTCTTTGAGTAGCATCCGCGATAGCCTTCGAAAATGCGGCCACGTGGATAGTTCGGCAAACAGGTCAGCACGTCGACGCTGAGTCCTTGCCGCTGCAGTCCTTCGGCCATGTTGCCGATTCGCGAAGCAGCAGCACCTATCTCAGGTGTGTAGTAGAACGATACGATTAAGACCTTGTTTGCCATTGGCATGTCAGTGAGTTAAGCTTAACGGCGGCCCTTGAAGATACCGCAGAAGTCCAGAATGATTTTCTCGTCGCTCCAAGGCAGCTGCTTGAACGGGGTGTGACCGGTCAGGAATACAACGATGTCGGCCTGCTCGTAGGCCTGTTGGTAGTCGGTCAGCTTGAACACGCGGTGCTCCTTGATGTTGGGCTCGACCACCAAAATATTGGTATTGCTGTAGCTCTGCATCACCTTGGTGACGATATATTTGGCTGGGCTTTCGCGCAAATCGTCGATGTCGGGCTTGAAGGCCAGTCCCATCATGGCCACTACGGGGGTGCGCTTCTTCTCGATTTCGAATCGCAGCATGGCGTTCTGTATTTTCTCGGCACACCAGTCGGCCTTGTAGTTGTTGACATCACGGGCCAGTGAAATCATCCTGGCTTCTGCTGGGAATGCCGACGAAATGAAATAGGGGTCAACGGCAATGCAGTGGCCGCCCACACCGCATCCCGGCTGCAGGATGTTCACGCGTGGATGCTTGTTGGCCAGTTCTATGAGTTCCCAGACGTTAATGCCAGCCTTGTCGCAGATGATGCTCAACTCGTTGGCAAATGCTATTTGCGAGTCGCGGCATGAGTTTTCGGTGAGCTTGCACATCTCGGCGGTCTTGCTGTTGGTGGCATGCAGGGCACCTTTCACGAAGTGGCGATAGAAGTCCTGCGCCTTGCGTGTGGAGGTCTCGTCGATACCTCCGATGACGCGGTCGTTGTTTACGAGTTCGTAGATGACATTGCCTGGCAGAACGCGCTCCGGGCAGTAGGCAATGCTGATTTTCCCCTTCAATTCGGGGCGTTCGGCGAAGATGAGGCTGGCCATCTGCTCCGTCGTTCCTACGGGCGATGTCGACTCAATCACAAAGAGATCGCCTTCCTTCAGGTAGGGGAGCACCATCCGAGTGGCCGATTCGACATAGGTAATGTCAGGCACATGGTTGCCCTTGAAGGGCGTTGGTACCACGATGAAGTAGGCATCGCTCACCTCCGGACTTGTCGAGGCTTTGAGCATGCCCATGCCGATGACTTCCTGAAGCATCTCCTCGATGCCAGGCTCCACGATGTGCAGGTGTCCGGCGTTGGTCATCTCCACCACTTGCGGATTAATGTCAACACCTATGATTTCTATTCCATGTTTTGCGGCAATGATTGCCGTGGGCAGTCCGATGTAGCCCAATCCCATGAAACATGCTTTCATATTCTTAGTCTTCTACTTTTAGTTTCTCAATAATGCGCTGGCAAGCCTTGCCATCGCCATAGGGGTTCACGGCCTGGCTCATCTGGCTGTAGGCTTCGGCATCGTCGAGCAATGTCGAAACGCCATCTACAATCGCATCGTAGTCGGTGCCTACGAGCTTGACGGTGCCTGCCGTGACAGCTTCAGGTCGTTCCGTGGTGTCGCGCATGACCAAAACAGGCTTGCCCAAGCTGGGTGCCTCCTCTTGAATGCCACCGCTGTCGGTGAGCACGATGGTCGAACGTGCCATCAAATGAACAAACTCTATATATTCTAACGGCTCAATGAAGAATATATTGCCCAAGTTGGAAAGATTCTTTCCAAACACTTCGTGGATGGGATGACGCACGTTGGGGTTCAGGTGCATAGGGTAGATGAAGTCGACGTCAGGGTACTTCTGCGACAATGTCTGGATGGCTTTGCAAATGTGCTGGAATCCCTGTCCGAAGTTCTCGCGACGATGGCCGGTGATGAGCACCATGCGCTGGCCATCGGCCAGCCTTCTGACGTCATAGCCATTCTCTTGCAGCGATTGTCTTATCTCGTTTTGCAGGCCATCGTTGTTGCTTATCTTGTTAACCACCCAATGCAGGGCATCGATCACGGTGTTACCCGTTACGGTAATCTTACGGTCGTCAATTCCTTCGTCGAGCAGGTTCTGCCGGCTCAGCGTGGTTGGCGAGAAGTGGTATGTAGCGATGCGGCCCGTAAGCTGGCGGTTCATCTCTTCAGGCCATGGACTATAGATGTCGTGGGTGCGCAGTCCAGCCTCGACATGGCCTACTGGAATCTGCTGATAGAAGGCAGCCAGGGCCGCAGCAGTAGATGTTGTCGTGTCGCCATGCACCAAAATGATGTCGGGACGCTCCTTCTGCAGGACCTCGCGCATGCCCAACAGCACACGGCTAGTCACGTCATAGAGGTCCTGTCCCTGCTTCATGATGTTGAGATCGTAGTCAGGAACAATCTGGAATATGTTAAGCACCTGGTCGAGCATCTCCCGATGCTGGCCAGTCACGCAGACGATGGTCTCAAAATCAGCGTCGTTTTCTTTCAGTTTGATGGCTAACGGTGCCATTTTTATAGCCTCAGGCCGGGTGCCAAAGACTAACATCACTTTCTTCATATTCATTCAATTGGGGTGCAAAGATACGATTTTTTTCCTTAATAGTGCGAGTTGTGGGTTGAAAATGGTCATGAAAATTGAAAAAACAGTAAAAAAAGAGCACAATATTTGCCGAAACAGAAAAAATAAATTATTTTTGCAAAAACCATATACCCCGACATGATGATGAACAAAATGATTCTTTTCAGCGCCTTTCTGTTTGTGTTGATGTCCGACTCGCCACGCAAAGCAGAGGTCATCCTTAGCGATGACGACTACGAACTGGTGTTCAGCGATGAGTTCAATCTGCCCAACGGAAGCCAGCCCGATAGCAGGATATGGAGCCGTAAGACGCGCAATCCGGATCAGTGCAACCGTTGGAACAGCGATTCGGAGAAGGTTGTGTTCATCAAAAACGGGCATCTCGTGTGCCGGGCCATCCCAAACAGAAGTGAGCCTAATGATACGGCGCGCATGCTGACGGGCTCGATTTGGACCTATGGCAAGTACAACGTCACCTACGGCAGGATTGAAGTCCGCATGAAGACCAATAACAAGGTGGGAAACTTCCCAGCAGCCTGGCTGAAGTGGCAGCCCCGCAACTGGACTACTGACCCTTATGCCGAAATCGACATCGTTGAGATGTTTGGCAACATGGGCTCGGCCAATCATAACATTCATTCGCAGCTGACGGTGAAGAACCCGAAGCATGGACAGAAGAACAGTTTCCGTGTGCCGCTGGATGTGAAGAAGTGGCATGTATATGCCATTGAGTGGACACCCACCTACGTCACGTGGACCATCGATGGCAAGCCCGTGGGCACGTATAAGAAGAGCACGGACCCGAAACTGTTGCGCGAGGGCCAGTGGACGTTCGACCAGCCTTGCTACATCGTGCTGAATCAAAGCGTGGGCGATGGTTCAATAAAAGGTATTGGGCGGTATCGGAATACTACCTACGAAACACAGTTCGACTATATACGCATCTACCAGAAGGTGAAGCGATAAAGAAACACTTTGCTGTTCCTACTTTTGCTGAATTTGATACCTGACTGTCGTCGTGAAATGGATAGCGATGACAGTCGTTTCCGTGAGCTTATTGTATTCTTTAGCAACGCTGTTGTGTAGGATTTCAATCTCATTGTGCCCTTCGACGCTGAGCTGCAGGCTGCCAATCGTGATGAGTCCCTCTGCAAGGCGGTCGGTACCAACTTCGATATCTGGTGCTACGTGCAGATAACTGATGGCCGATGAGGCTTTCCCAATGACTTTATCTTCAATGCTGAAGCCTGAGTCGCTGATGCTGAACGTTCGTTGGTGTAGCTTCTTGCTGCCAAAACCGTCGTGACGAGCCGTGATTCGCGTCGGCGTGTCTTCCTCGATGGTCACACGGGCCCGTTTGCCAACCCTGAAACCTCCCCAAACATGACTGGAATCCTGCCCGTCGATGCTCACGGTGTTGTGGGCTAGGGTACTCCGTTCATATTGTCGGCGTACTCCCTTCTCATAGGTTGAAATGCCTGTGTCCACAATATAGGGACAGCCCTTCCACCGGAGCTCGTAGTTGAAGGTGTCGGCATGGCTGTGGCCAGGCTGATACGTGGCTTGAATGTTGCCAATATCGACGACGGCTTCCATTTGAACTTGTCCATTGACGAGTTTTCTGTAGCCACACTCATTTAGTGGCAGCGCACGCCATTGAATGCCCAAACGTTGGGCATAGTCGAAAAGTTCGCAGGGCAATGGTGCAATGCCTTCGGCAGAGTCGTTAAGCAACGGGATGGTTTTATCTTGGTAGATGATTGTTTGCAGATGTCCCAACATTCTTTCAGCTACCGTAATCAGTTGCTTTGTTAGACTCGCCTGATTGGCAAAAACATCATTGTGAATCGAAAAGTTGATGCAGTCGAGCAGTCGGTCGAGCATGATGCAATGGTACATGGGCGACTGCTCGTAGTGGGCTCCGTCAGGCAGCACTTGCTCTTGTAGTTGCTGGTTGAGCAAACGGGACGCTTTCACGTATAGTTTCGCATCGGAAAAGTAGATGGCGGCTATGAACAAGGCGTAGGCATCCTCCAGTAAGTGATTGCCTAACACTCTGTATTCAAGGTTGTTTTCTAACCATTTCACCTGAGAATACAAGGCCGTATCTCGCTCTTTGTTCTTGAATGGTTGGTGAAGAGAAAAGAATTTGCACCAGTTTATCGACCTTAAAGCTGTGGGGTAGGGGGCAAGTCCCGCTGTGTTAGTTGGAAGGTTCTCGATGAAACGGTCTATCCACTCAATGCCTTCTTTGGGTAGCAGGTCGGGTTGAAGCAGCCAATCCATGTAGTTCTGGTTGTAGTTCCATAGGGCGCCATGAGCTGTTTGGTTCCAATCGGTGAAGCTATCGCTGATGTTGAGGAATGTAAGCACTCCGTTCGCCAACGACACGGGTTTCGCTATGGGCGCAGCTATGGCTTTTGGGTTGTTGCTTTCTGGTGCATCAACAATCGTTAAGCCTCTGGCATCTGACCTGCGAATATGTTGGTGAATGATTTGCGTAGGCTTTAGATGGACGACGGTTTCAAAGAGTAGTCTTATGTTCATGCTAAATGTTTTCGGCTAATATATCCACTACGTGCTCTGGCTGGTAGTCGGCAGCTTTCTGAATGCAATTCATGCGCATGGTGAGAAGTGTGTCATGCCTATGAGCCAACTCTACGAGTAATGCCGAAAGTGAATCAGAGGACTTTGGCTCGATGATGAAACCAGTCTTGCCATCTTCGACAATCTCGGCATTGGCCATCCAATTACTCGCTACGGCGGGAATGCCGGCAGCAAGTGCGTCGATGAGCGTTCCTGGGAAGCCTTCGCCATCGTAGAAAGTTGGGAAGAGCAGAAGGTAGTATTTGCTCAAGACGGCAGTACTCTTATCGAAGGGAATGGTTCCCTTGTATTTGATAACGTCAGATTGCTCCTCCAAGAGCTCATGAAACCATTCCGGTTCTTCAATATTGCCAAAGATGTCGAGCGTGAAGGCCATTTTTCCCAATGCTTCATTGGCTTTCCTGACGGCTTCAATGGCAATGCCGATGCCCTTTTCCCTATTGACTCGTGAAAAAGTGCATAGGGGTAGAGGGCTCGTTTCCTGCCTGAACAAGTTGTTTTCTGGGCAGATGTCGAGTTTCTTGCAATTGGGTAGAACTATCGCGTTATTGATTCCTTGCTTAGATAGTTCATCGTGCATTAGATGTGTCTCCACGTAGATTTGATGGAAACGTTTCAAAAACGAGCGATAGATAGGATGTTTGCTGGCAAACAGTGGCAGCCAACCGCCAATGACTACGTAATGGAGCTTCCTATTGAAAAACAAATTGAAAAAGGCAAACAGTGGTATGATGACGAGAATTCCTTTACGCGAAGGCATGACAACTACGTTTTGATGACTGCGAAGCAGTTGTAATGTCGTATAAGGCATCGTTAGCAATGCTTTGGAACCACCCTTTGTATCTTTTAGCGAGACTTCGTCATCGCCATAGCGCCTGACGAGTTCCTCGCCAATGACTCTCGTCTTGGTGATTTGCCCTCCAGTGGCATCGGAACCGAATGCAAAGTGGCCTAAAACAGCGATTCTCTTCATCATGGATGTTCTTGGTTAGAGTGGATTGGTAATAGTACTGACTATTCGAACTTGTCGATGGCGTTGCGTATGGCTTTAATATAGCCATGCCCGAACTTCTGGTCGGGTTCCACATAGTCGCCTTCACCCCACTCGTTCCAAGCCTTTAGGAATAGCAGTTGGTGCTCAGGCTCTTTCTGCTTGATGAGTTCAATGGCTCTTTCCACAGTATCTTGGAAGCGGTCAGGTGTACTGTCGACAACGATCTCAGAGTTTTTCCCAGCCCTTGGCGTGCGGTCCCATTGTGGAAGAAGGGTGGGGTAGATATTCTCACCTGCGTCTTCTGGAACGTAGTAGTTGGCCATCAGGCGGCTGTAGTCCATCTTTGAATAGGTCGGTGCGAACGTTTTTCCGCTGAGCATGCGCCACATCATGCGCGTCTTTCCTTGCAGGAGGGCAACGGCACGCCTGTAGCCTGACGACATCACGGCATCGAAGCCTAAATCAAGTACTGCTTGGTAGTACTCCTTAGCCTTGTCAGCAGAATAATAGTCGGCAGCTTGTCCGGGAAGGCCTTTGCCAGCATTGTCGGTATGGCCTACGAAGTGAATGCCGGGCAGTCCGTTTTCGCGTGCCAACCGTTGCCAAAGGTCTATGAACTCTCTTGCATCTGGGATATGGTGGGGTGCCCAAACAGCAAAGAGAGGTTTCCCGTCAACGGTAATATAGCGTGGGTCGCGGAAGGCAGGCAGAACGTAATTGAAATGCCTTACATAGTCCTCCTTGTCGTACTCCATTTTCATGATCATCGAGTCGCGTCGGAAGTTGTTGCCTTTTTGCCACGTCTTGTTCGTCCAATCATGGTTGGCCCAACAGAGGCAGAAAGGGAAGTTAGGCTTGCCACTGGTGAGCACCTCGTTGAAAGGCCGTTCCAGCAACTGCCTGCCATTGCCAAACCAATAGTGGTAGTAGCAGAATCCTTCCAGCCCAGCCTCGCGCGCCAACTGTGCCTGTTGCTCGCGTACTTCTGGCAGGCGCAGGTCGTAGAAGCCCAAGTCGGCGGGGATGCGCGGCTGGTAGTGGCCGCGGAACAGCGGCTTGGCTTTGGCCACGTTCATCCATTCCGTGAAGCCCTTGCCCCACCACTCATCGTTCTCTGGGATAGGGTGGTATTGAGGTAGATATAATCCTATGATGCGTGGTTTCATATCCTGTATTAAGGGGTTATTTCAAGTTCTACTCTTAATTTCTCGCATAATGATTGGCGAGAAGTGAAAGGTTCGTTGTTAAGGTACCATGCATCACGAGCAGTACTCTTAATTGTAGCTGGCATTCCGGCCAAAAGAATGTTGTCTTGGTCAAATGATTTTGTTATGACCGAGTTCGCTGCAATTGTGACGTCGTTACCTAAAGACTGACAAGACGTTATCTTGCCGCCTGTACTCAAACTCAAACCATCGCCGATGTGCTTATCGGTAGAAGTTATGCATGTGCTTGAATGAATAATGGCATAATTGCCAATATGGTTCTTTAGTCCAACAACAATCGTCCCATAGTGATTGAGCACCAGACCATAGCCGAAAACGTCAGGACCAATGCTGTAGCCAAGTTTCAGGCCCAACCGTTGGAATCGCCAATGGTAATATACCCATATCAGATTTCCTTTGTTTCTATAATACGATAGTTTTCTCATTGTTTCAAGATACTGCATGACAAAGTCTGGCAAGAATAGGTTCTTGACTTTTTGACCAAACGACAGCTTGAAAACACCTCTGTTCATCATTCTGTCTGCGAGGATATAAAACCGTAATTCTTTTCTGTTTCTGATCATATGCTGTAGGGATATCAAAGAATTATTGCTTGGATTAATTTTTCAAGATCGCTTCTTTGCCGTTTGCAAATCTGCTCATATCGCTGACGGGACTTCATTGCATAGGTGTCGCGGTCAGCTAATACAAGTTTCAGGGCACGATAGAGGTCGGCAGGATAGAACGGAGAGAAATAGATGCCTGCATCGCCCAGTATCTCTGGGATGCTCGTGACGTTGGAGGCCACGGTGGGGGTGCCATGTCGTGCCGCTTCAATCGGTGGATAGCCGAAGCCCTCGAAGAAAGAACCGAACACCAGCGCGTAAGCATGTTTATAGGCATGCTCGAGGTCGGCATCATTTAGATAGTCGACG
Source organism: uncultured Prevotellaceae bacterium (assembly GCA_902774815.1). Lineage (GTDB taxonomy): Bacteria > Bacteroidota > Bacteroidia > Bacteroidales > Bacteroidaceae > Prevotella. The sequence continues at coordinate 20,130 of CACYJV010000033.1, forward strand.
TCAATATGACGGGGAGAGGTGCTCTTGCCATATTTTAGCGTGAGCAGGTGCAGGTCGGGATATTCTTCCTGAAGTTTACTGAACACCTTGACGACGAGCGACGGATTCTTGTAGATGCGGTTAGCTGCCAACATGAGCAGATAGGGCTTTCCTGACTGTACTAACTGGGCGAGTTTCGGATGCTCAATAGGGACAGCAGGTTCTTGACTCTTCAACGGCGAGTAGCAGATGCGTATCTTGTTGGCGCATTGTGGGAAGTAGTACTCCAATGCCGAGCGTGAGTATTCAGACACGGTGTAGGGGATGGTGTTGGCAGCAGAGAAAAGCTGCATGACATGCTCATAACGCTTCCGCTGCTGTCGCTGCCATCGCCCAGACCAGAGGTTAAAGAGTCGTTTCGCATACTGCAGCGATGACTCGTTAAACTTGTCGGAAAGCATCAAGTCAATGCGGTTGTCGCATCGCTCCACGTCGAAGATGTCGTGGATGAACATGATGACTTTGCACTTGATGTCCCGCAGGTCGTATTTAGCATAGAACTGACCGATGGCTATGAAGAAAGTGTCAACGGAATTGCTGCTGATGACCTCGGCCAAAGGCATCGTGGAAATGTCAACCAGACGGATGCCCCATTGGTTTGCCAATTGATGGCAGTCGAAACGGCCTTCGGTAGGAAGTGTCGCATCGTAGGCCGCAAAGACTTGCACGTCGGCGTCGCGGGTTGCGAACAGTTCATCGTAGACGGCTTTGGCAAAGCTCGCAGCACCGCCATAGCCACCTTGTGTCTGGAAGGGGATGAAGTCAATCAGTAGGTTCATGGTCTTCGTTGTTTTCTTTATTCTCAAGGTCGTTGTAAGCAGCACAGTAGAGCGGGATGAAGCGTCCGAACCATAGTACAAAGGCGTCGACGCCAAAGATTAACAGCGTCACAATCCAGGCAGAAATCTTTGCCCGACGGTTTTTGCTGGGATTGTAGGCGAGGAAGAAGAACAAAATGATCAATGCCAGTCCGACAAAACCATTGTCGTAGATGAACACTTTGTAGCCCGAGTCGCCAAACATCTCCTGTCGTTCTCGACCGAAAAGGATGTCGGACGACTGCATGAAGTTCTCGAAGTCGGCATCGAAATCGGCTGTTGTTCGGTTGTTGCCAGCAAGTTCGCCTTCGTCAACCTCCATACGGAGCACGATGAGGCTATTCACCAGATTGTCGCCGTCGTTGTAATAGAACGATCCAATGATGACAGAGGCTATTACGGCACTGATCAGAATCAGGTTAAGCAGGATGCGCCGTCCCTTCGTCCACATGTTGAGGAATACAATGGCTACGAGATAGACATAGGCACCCAGTGAGAACGAAATGAGCAGTGCCGTCAGCAGCGTGATGTTCCACCATCGGCGCCACTTGCCACGCTGAGCCAGGAGCAGGACTGCACAGACGGTTCCCAAATGCGACGGCTCAGGGAAAACCGATTGGAAGCGTGGAATGAAGGCCAGCAACTGGCGTTCGTCGATAAGGAAGAAATAGTAATTGGAGAAAAGGTAGAAAGCATCTCCGTACTGTAGGTTGGAGGATGGCAAGGGGAATCCAAACAGATAGAGGAAGAAAAAGAACATCGACGGTATCAGCAGGATAGCCATCGATTTTGCTAAGATAGTGGATAGGGAACTCAATTCTTTCCTTTCGTATCGGAACAGGGCAAAGAAGATAAACGCAAGGAACACTACGGAGATGAGTCCCTTGATGGATTTACTGGCGATGATGCCTTGATAGTAGCCTAACAGCAGGTAGGCTGCAAAGGGTATAAGAAAGTCGGTACGACTGAAAATAGGGCGACTAGTGGTGCGGTCGATGAGCATGGCCAAGAGCAATAGGAACGACACGAACACTGGGTAGTACGAATGGATGGACCATAGGAACCATGGGCGCAACGAAGCAAAGAACGCCAGCAGCATTCCCGCATAGAAAAGGAACTTGACGAGACTCCTTTTCTCAATGAGGTAGAACTTACTCAGGTCGATGGTCATGGCTGAATCGCGATGTGATGAGACGTGTGGCAAACTCCCGCTCGTCACGGTCTAAGGTGAACGTCCAGAGTGCAACCATGCTGAAGGCTATCGACACGGGCAGCGTGACTAGGCTGTGCAGGCGGAAGTGCAGCATGGAGGAAAGTATCAGCGAAGTAATGCAGGCCACGGCCAGTTGGGGGAGTAATGGCAATAAGACATCCCGCAGGTAGGCTCTGATGCTGAGGCCGGCCGTGAATTTTAAGAATGGAATGCGGGCTACGGCCACCAAAAGTTCGATGATTACGAACAGCAGCATCACGCTGTCGACCGACATGCCACAGGCCAGCATGGCCCACGAGATGGGCACAATGAGAATTTTCGGCGTGTACATGAGCAGCGAATAATTGCGGATGATGCCTGTGGCCTGATTGGCAGCATGCAGTCCCAATGTGGTCTGGTCGATGAGGAATGCCAAAAGCATGGCTCGGCAGAACAGGCAGGTGTGCTCGGGAACGTTCTTATTGCGCAGCCAGAAATCGAGAATATCGGGCATCTCGATGATGATGGGAATGGCCAGTACCATCATCAGGGCCGTGGAAAACTTGCTTTCCTTGCCTGCCAGGCGCAGCATCTGCTGGCGGTCGCCATTGCCTTCGGCTTTCATGATTTGCGGGTTCATGGCGTTCAGGATGGATGTCGACACGAAGCGCACGGCCCCGTTCACCTGCGAAGCCAGTCCGAAAGCGGCATTGATGGTGGTGCCGAAGAAATGGTTGAGCACGACCGACAGGCCTTGCTGTTGGCAAATGGTTGATGCCATACCATAGGTGGTCCATCCCGCAAATCCCAATAGTTTCGTGATGATAGGCTTGTCGAGTGTCGATCGGCTGATGGCGAACCGGCTTTCCTGATATTTTACGAAGACATAGCCCATGAAGGCGATGAGGTTGATCAAGAGGATGCCTCCCATGCCGATAGCGTAGGCAATGAGTTTGTCACCGCCAATGATGAGCAAGGTGAGGGCCAGCAGCAGTCGCATCACGCCGTCGGCAACCTCCACGATAGAGATGTAGACAATGTTCTCACGGGCTATGAGCAGTGCCTTGAATGGCGAGATGATGATAGTCACGAGCAGCATCAGCACCGTGATGTCGTAGACGTAGGTGGCAGCCTGCAACCGGCTGGCAGCGATGTTCAGGGTGCTTCCGTTCATGATAAAGCCACGTAAGGCAAAGAGAATGCCCCCGATGAGCAATGCCACGATGATATGGATGAGCAGGCTGTTGGCAAACACGCGGCGCACCTTCTCGATGTCGCCGGCACCATGATAGAACGACAGGTAGCGTTGGGTTGTCACAACGAGCGCATTGGTCAGGTAGCCCAGTATGCCCACCACGCCGGCTACGAGCGAATAGATGCCGTAGTCGTCTACATTGAGTGCTTCGAGCACTAACCGTGTGGAATAGAGCGATAGCCCAATATTCAGGATGGCTCTGGTATATTGGGCTAACGTGTTGACGATGATGCGCTTGGTAGGATTCATACGGTTGCCTTCAATTCATCCTTCAGAATCCAGCCGATGGTGCCGAAGAAGGCCAGCATCACCATGCCGATGACGAAGATCATGCGCTTCGGTCCTGTGGGCTTGATGGGCACGGAGGCTCCTTTGAGCAGCGTGAATGCCGGTGTGCGCTCCTGCACCTTCGCCTTGGCCTGCTGCAGCTGCGTCTGCATGGCGGTGTAGGTGTTGAACTTCAGCTGCATGTCGTTTTCCAGGTCTTCCTGCTTCGAGCGGTAGCTCTCGAGCACAACGTCCATGTTGCGGTCGGAGTAGCTGCCGTAGAGCTGGCGGGCACGCTCGTAGTCATGCTTGGCGTCGACAGCCAGTTTCGTGTAGTATTTCAGGTCGATGCGGGCTTTGTTCGTGCGGTATTCGGTGATGAACTGCTGCAGCAGCGAGCACACCGAGTCGGCCACGGTCTTGCAGATGAGCTTGTCCTGATCGCGTACCATGATGGTGATGACACCCGTCTTCTTGTCCATGTTGAACGTTACGTTCTTCCGTATCTTGGAAATAAGCCCACTCTCTTTACGCGAGAGCACATAGGGATTGAACCCTGATTTGCCTTCGGAACCCTTGACGACTTCATCCTGTTTTTGGGGAAGCATCTTTTTGAACCAATCAAAGACGTAGTCCCACCAGGGACGTTTCTGCATGTCGCGCAGGTAGTCGTGGTAGTTGGTGTTGATTTCGCCATCGGCACTGACCACCTTGAAACTGAAGAACTTAGAAACAAATCCGTTGTCGTCCATCAAATCAGGGTAGAGCATTGGTGAGATGGCATCCGTGGTCTCCATGTTTGAGAGGTCGAAGCCGAACGATGCGGCGATAGACCCCAGTGCGCCGCCAGACATCGGACTCTCCATCTCGGGTGCCAGGCGCACGTCGGTGTCGTAGTAGCGTGGTATGCAGATGATGAAGAGGCACGACAACACGAAGGTCGCTGGCAGCGTGATGTAAAACAGCCGCTTGCGCTTCTTGATCTTCTTGAATAGTTCTCTGAGGTCTATGACGTCTTTGTTTTTATTTTCTTCCATTGATTCTTGAACTATTGATTCTTGAACTTTTGAACCTTGAATGTCGCGTAGCGAAAGTTGAACTTTACTTCAGCAGGTTAGCGAGTGTCGCGATGATGGCAGCCAGCGAGCCTACACCCGTGGCTATGCTCAAGGTCTCAGCTATCGAAGTCTTGTTGATGGACTTCGAGGGCACGACAATTTCGCAGCCAGGCATTGGCTTGGCATTATGGCCTACTTTGGCAACAGTACCATTCATATAGATAATGTATGTTTGGCGCTTCTTGGCTTTCGACGAGAAACCACCAGCCTGGTCAATGTAGTAGCTCACGGACTTGCCCTTCTGATAACCGACGGTGTTGGGGTAGAGTACCTCACCGTTGATCTTCACTGTGGCCTCGAACTGCGGAACGAAGAGACGGTCGCCCTCGCGCAGCACGATGTCATCGGTACCACCTGGCTCTGCCAATGCCTTGTCGAGCTGGATGCCAACAGGGTAGGTCTCGCCCACCTGGTATTTCTTCAGTTGCTCCGCGTTGCTCAGGTTGGCCAGGCTGGCGTTACCCGTGCGGGCTGCCTGCTCCTGCATGCTGGCCTCCAGGTCTTCACGTGTCTTCTTCAATACGGCCTCGGCGCGTTGGCGTTCCTCCTGCGTGTAGCGACGTTCAAGTTTTGCACCCTGCGTAAAGGCACGGTCGTTCACACCACCTGCAGCACGGATGAGGTCGCTCAGACGAAGGTCTTTCTTCGACAGCGTGTAGGTGCCGGCAAACACCACTTCGCCTTCGACGATGACGTTCTGCTGTTTGTAGTAACCAGGGCTCTTGCGCACATAGACCTCGTCGAAGGGCATCAGGGTAAAGCCCGGCTCGCCATCGACGACGAAACCGTCCTTCAAGGCGAAGCTGAAGTTCTCGGCGATAATGCTATCGGAAGCCAAGGCATGCGGATTGCTTACGCGGCGAGCCACGTCGACCTTCACCATCGACGCCGTTTCCTTCAGGCCGCCTGCCTGCAAGATGAAGTCTTCAACGGTCTCATTCTCAGCATATTGATAAATGCCAGGATACATTACCTCACCATGAATGGTAATGGTGCGTTCAATCTGCGATTCCTGACGCGTGGGTACGAAGAGAACATCGTTCTCGCGGAGTGGAATGTCTGCCACGGAACCATCGAGAACGCCTTTCAGATCGACACTCAGCACTTCAAGCGTGCGATCGCTCTTCATGCGGTGCATCACGGCACGGTTCAGGAAGGCTTCCTCGGTGACGCCCTCGGCAGCTTCGATAAGGGAACGCACGGTTGTGATGTTGCCGCCCAGCTGATACTTGCCCTGACGGAACACGGCACCTTTCACTTCGACGGTGTTTTCATAGCGGTCGAGAATGCTGTCGACGCTTACCGAGTCGCCGTCGGCCACGTGGAAGGTGGACATGTCGAACTCACCCACGTTGAACACCGAGAACTGGCGGCCTGTCTTCCTGACGACACGTACCGACTTCGTGTAAGCATCGCCCGTGAAGCCACCCGAATATTTCAGCAGGGTGCCGACACTCTCGTCTTTCTTCATCTCGTAGAACATCGGACGCTTCACCTTACCTGTGAGGTTCACCAGACAATCGTAGGCTTCGACCACGATGAAGTCGTTGTCGGCCAGGCGTACGTTGCCCGTTTGCTTTCCGTTAAGGATGTAGTCGTAGATGTCGACCGTCGAGATGAGCTTGTTCTTACGATACACTTTGATGTTACGAAGCGTACCGATGTCGCTGATACCCTTCGCCATGTAGAGTGCATGGAACACGGTGGAGAACGCAGAGAGCGTATAGGTGCCAGGTTGGTTGACCTCGCCCATTACGTTGACGGTGATGGAACGCGTCTCGCCCAGGGTGAGCTTCACTTGGCTGCTCTGATAGCGTGCGCCCAGCGTTGAGCGAACACGTGCATTGGCCTGCGAAACGGTGAGTCCGCTTACTTGAATAGGACCGAATCCCTCGATGTTAATATAGCCATCAGGACTGACGGAGGTCTCTATCTGGCGAGCCGAAGCACCGTAAACATCGATGTAAACGGCATCGCCAGGACCAAGCACGTAGTTCTGTGGGGTGGGGATGTTGACGCTAGGCTCAAACGAAAGATCTTCGCGGTCGAAGATGTCGCGGCCGAACACCTTTTGCTTCTCCTTGCGACGCTCCTCAAGCAACTGCTCTAACAGGGCAATAGAGTCGACGGGCATCAGTCCGTCGAGTTCCATCTGCATCTGTAGGAAGTCGTCATCATCTTCGTCGTAGGTATGCTTACGATTTCGCTCGCTCTGCATACGCAGGTTAGTCATCTCCGACGCCTTTTTCTCGGTTTCGGTTTTGCGCGTGCGATCGTTGGCCTTCGTCATGGTTTCATCAGACACCACGCCAAGTCCTGCCTCGTTCTTCTGTCGCTCAGCAATCTTCTTTACACGGCGAATCTGCTGAATGTCAACACCACGCTGCATCAGTTTCGTGACGATTTGTTGTTGCGATGTTCCGGCCTCATGCTCTTTCAGCACGAAGCGCATGACCTGGTCGTCGGTCATCGACGACTGGGCTACTGCAGCTAATGGCATGAGCAACCCGATCAGGATGTATAGAATCGTTTTTTTCATATCCATGTTTAACAGGCTTTCATCAGTCCCTTTTTGGACGAGACATACCTTATTATAATAATAACTCAAAAATTGCTAAATTGTTGCAAAGGTACACAATTTTTTCTTGTTTTTTTGTGTGTTATCTGAAAAATTCCTATCTTTGCAGCCGCAAACGACCTTTGCAGTCGATGTTAGTCATGGGGTTGACTGGATTTGACGGCGAGATGAAATGGTACGCAAGCACGCGGTGGCTCGAGGGTTTCCACCTAAATCTGAGCTTTCAACAAATTAATTGGCAACACACAGTATGCTCTCGCTGCTTAATCGAAGCACAGTAGATTACGAGCTTAATTCCGTCACAAGGTGATGGAACGAGACGTCGCCCCAAGGATGTTGTTCCGAATCTGAGGAATCGGCGGCGCAGGTAAATCGGAAATAGTCATGGTGTGCCTCGCCACTGTGATGAAATTTTAGAGGATAAGGCGCCGGTTGGTGGTCCAGGTCTTGCCGTCGCACGAAAATGAAGTCTGGAATAAGCGTGTAGAAACCGTATGGTTTCCTCGTGCGGACGCGGGTTCGATTCCCGCCAGCTCCACCCCTCCTTCCCCGGCCGGCTGAGTGACCATTATCCCCTTCCCCTTGGTTACCAGCCGGCCACTCTTTTCTCCCTTTTTCTTTTTTGCACCTCTTGGTGGCTGTCACTACTTGGAGAGCCGGATAAGTGTCGAACCGGTAGTGGTGGGGTGTCCTGTGTTAAGTTGGATGGCATAGATGCCATCAGGCAGTTGCGTGAGGTCAAGATCGTAGGTCGACATACCCTTGCCAAAGTGTTGTCGGAGTACCTGTGCGCCAGATGTGGCATAGACACGAACGTTGAAAGGGTGTACAATGGGCGAGTCGAAGGTTAAGGTTACGTGGCCACGCCTATCCAAAGTGAAACCGACGTGCTGAGGCTGACGTGTCGACAGTCCTTCAACACCGTCGATACCAAGGATATAGAGCAATCCGCGATAAGCATCTATTTGTCCGTAACCATAGAGATTGTTGGGATAAGTGAGTGTTTTGTCGTATTGAAAGCTGGTGTGTGCTATCACGTCGAGCACCTCTTCGGGTGTCAACGTGGGCTTTGCCTGTAGCCATAGCGCAACTGCACCTGCAGCAGCAGGTGTCGACATCGACGTGCCGGAGTTGGAATTCCAAGCATAGGTGCGCCCATTAAAGTCGAAATGCTCAACATCCCAAGTGATATCGCTTGCAGTTGGATTGTTTTCGAGGTAGTAGCTGCTATACGATGAGATGACATTCACGCCGGGAGCCATGACATCGGGTTTGATGCGCCCGTCGGTGGTCGGTCCAATTGAGGAAAAGGGGCCTCGCTGGCCATTGGTTCCCTGATCGTAGATGCGTTTTTCGCCCTTATAGTTGATGATTGATGTACGATAGCTGGTGCTGCCCACGCAGATGACGTCGGGAGCACTTGCCGGGGAATGTATGGTATGAGAACACTCAGCATCGGCCAGGAGCGGGTTCTTTTCGCTGATGAACATGTCGCCAGTTACGCGATAGACCTCTACATCGGCCTCGTCGCCAACGAATTCAAAGGAGATGTGTTTATCGTAGCCTGGGCGGCCGAGCGTACGTAGTTGTATGTCATAGCACATCTCGTCGGCATTATAGCACGAAGGATATGCCGTGATGCTGTAGAAGTACTCCTTTCCCCCCACGACGAATGTGGTATCGATGATGGATGAATCGGGCATGGCAAGTGCCCATGTAGGATCTATGATGAGTGTATCGGTGCTTTGGGCATTATAATAGATGTTGCGCAGCAGGAAAGGGGCCGTCGTCTTTGTCGTGATGTTGATGCGATCGGTCGACGAACCGATAAAGATGCCGGCGCTGTGCTGTCCTGGCTGTTTGTGAATGTAGCTCGGTATATGGCCACTGTTGCCAGCCGATGCCAGCAAGATGTGTCCTGGCCCTACAAGTTGGTGCAGCATCTCGTAGAAGAGCACGTCGTAGCCTTGGAAATCTTGTCCTGAGCCTTCGCTGAATGAGATCACGCAAGGCTTACCCACTGAGTCGGCGTAGTCGAAGATGTACTTGAACCCCAGGGCATCGGTGGCATAAGTGTACTTATCGTAGTCGGCAGAGTCGATAAGTGCTATGTCTTCGGTCACGGCATTGGCCACCAGACAGATGTCGGCATCAGGTGCCATGCCGCGGTATGGGCTGTTGTAGCCGCTGCCGGCAGCAGTGCCCAGCGTATGTGTGCCGTGGGTTTGAAAAGTGCCGTCGCGCGAGCATCCCAGCGCCAGCAGTTCTTCTTTAGTGGTGTAGTCGCGACCGACGAAAAGTTGCGAACCGATGGTGTCTGCGGAGATTTGGTCCCACAACCGCTTGATGCGGTAGTGCGTGGCTGTGGCATCGTAGAAATTAGGGTGAGTCAGGTCGAAGCCAATGTCCATGACGCCCATCACAACCCCCTCGCCCGTGTAGGCCTGAGGCAACCCTGTGCCGGCATAGGCGGGTAATGCATTGAGTTGAATGGCCATCGAATCCATGAGAATGTGCATGCCTCGACGGGCTTCGATGCGGCTGACGTTGCGTTCGCGCGACAGGGCCGACAGCCTGTCTGCGGGTATGCTGGCAATGGAGATGTCGCCCAGTCGGGCCAATTGTCGGCATCCGTTGTCAAGAAGTGTCTGTTCGGCATCGCCACTGATACGCACGAAGGCACAAATGGATGGAGCCGGTGCCTTCGAGGCGACCTGCTGACGCAGCATGGGCGACATTTTGTGGAGCATGGGCCTTTGGGCATGGATGCTAATGACGGCCAGCAGCGACACAAAAATAGGGAGTATCAGACGTTTCATGCTACAAAGTAAGCAAAAAAATCTGATACTCCCAAATTAAAATGCACAAAAATGTGCGGCTTTCCCTAACTATTTTGTCTCAAACGGAATGATTCCGGTCGGGGTCATCAGGACATTGCCTGTAAAGACCTCCTTAATCATACTTCTAAACTTTTTCATAACAATTTCCTTTCTCTCTTTTTTTACTTAATTAAACCACGGTTGCGAAGCGTCACGTTCAGCAGCTGCTGATACTTGCGGTACTGGCGATAGTCGAGCACGGCGCGCATGTAGCTCAGATCGCGGTTGACAGCCTTCTTCAACAGCTCTTCCTGCTTGTCCTTGTCGGCATGTGCAGCTTCCATCATGTCGTCGCAGAAGCGCTTGTGAATCATTTCGACGGCTTCCATCTGTTCATAATCGAGTCCCAGGCATCGGCCCAGTTTCTTGTAGTTCACCGTCATGTCGTAGACCTTGGTCTCTGTGGTGGGTGCTGTCAGTTCAGTTGCGGCAGATGCCATGTTTACGTTCATGCTCAGCAGAGCCACGATTGTCAAAATAATCTTCTTCATAATCTTTTTACCTTTCTTTTTCCCCTTAGTGTGTCGAACTGAATCGTCACGGGGCATTCTAGTTTGCGAACCTCACGGCCCATGTGTTTGTTAACTCTTTGTGTTTTGTTATCCTTTTGTCATTTTGACGGTGCAAAGGTAAGGCGATTTTTTCATTCCGACAAGAGAAAAGGGGTGCTGTGTGCGCAAACAGTGTCATTTCTTGATGAATGTCAAAAGGCTTCACGCAATTATAAATAAGGTATATATAGGGTGTTTTTCACCTCAAATTATGCCGTAAAATATTTGGTATTTTGAGCTTTTTGCTGTATCTTTGCAAACAATAACGAAAAAGCAATATCTTACAATACATGGAACAGAACGAAAACAAGTACGTGGCAGTGGCCTATGACCTCTATGCCATTGATGAAACCGGCCGCCATCTGGTAGAACGAGCCCCTGAAAACGAGCCTTTCGTATTCCTCAGTGGCTTCGGCATAGCCCTCGAAGCCTTCGAGAAGGAACTGGTGGAACTGCAGACTGGCAGCAACTTCGACTTTACGCTGACCACAGAACAGGGTTACGGCCTTTACGATGAGGAACGTGTGCTGGAACTGGACCGCGACCTCTTCACCATCGACGGCCGCTTCGATCGCGAGCGAATCTTCATCGATGCCATTGTCCCCTTGCAGAACCAGGAAGGCGATCGCTTCATGGCCCGCGTCATTGACATTCGCGACCAAGTGGTGGTGGTTGACTTGAACCATCCCCTTGCCGGCAAGGAGCTGAACTTCCAAGGCACGGTCGTGGAGAACCGTCCTGCCACCGACGATGAAATCCAAAAGCTCATCCGTCAGCTCACAGGCGAAGGCTGTGGTGGCTGCGGTGGTTGCGGTGGCGATGGCGGTTGCAATGCTGACGGCGAAGGCTGTGGCAAGAAAGGCTGTGGTAACTGTCATCAATAATCATTCCCCCAAAAAGCATTCTTAATGATGAGCAACACATTCGGACGATTATTCACGCTGACCTCGTTTGGCGAAAGCCATGGAGATGCCATCGGTGGCGTCGTTGACGGCATGCCTGCAGGTGTGCCCATCGACGTGGACTTCATACAACGCGAACTTGACCGTCGCAAACCTGGCCAAAGTCACATCACGACAAGCCGTCAGGAGGCCGATCGCATCGAGTTGTTGAGTGGTATTTTCGATGGCGTCAGCACAGGATGCCCCATTGGCTTCATAGTGCGTAACCAGAATCAGCGCTCAGCCGACTACGATGCACTTCGTGATGTGTTTCGCCCTTCACATGCCGACTATACCTACCTGCAAAAATATGGCGTTCGCGACCATAGAGGAGGTGGGCGTTCCTCGGCTCGCATCACGATTGCCCGCGTAGTGGCAGGTGCATTGGCAAAGCTTGCTTTGCGCCAGTTGGGCATCACGGTGAATGCCTTCACCTCACAGGTAGGCAATATCAGCCTGGAGGGTGACTATCGCGACTACGACCTTTCGTCCGTTGAGGCCAACCCTGTGCGTTGTCCCGATGCCAGGAAGGCAGTCGAGATGGAACGCCTCATTGCGGCCGTCAAAGCCGAGGGTGATACCATCGGCGGAGTTGTGAGTTGCGTCATTCAGGGATGTCCCGCAGGTTTGGGCGAGCCTGAGTTCGACAAGCTGCATGCCCGTCTGGGCTATGCCATGCTTGGCATCAATGCTGCTAAAGGTTTTGAGTACGGCCTTGGCTTTGCCGGTTCTGAAGGGCGGGGCAGCCAACAGAACGACCTTTTTGCTCCTGTTACAGAGGGCAATGATAGCCAAGACGTCAAGAATCCCCTCAGACTGCAGACCAATCGCAGCGGTGGCATCCAGGGAGGCATAAGCAATGGCGAAGACATCTATTTTCGAGTTGCGTTCAAGCCCGTAGCTACCCTTTTGCAGCCGCAATCTACAGTCGATATAGAAGGCAAACAGACCACGCTTGAAGCCCGTGGTCGCCACGATCCGTGCGTGGTGCCGCGAGCAGTTCCCATCGTCGAAGCGATGGCTGCAATGGTCGTTTTCGACGAATACCTGCTTCAAAAGACTTCAAAAATGTAAATAAAAAATCAAAAAGGATTATTTAACATATTAAATTTGCATTATTTACGTAAAAAATCGTATATTTGCAGCCAACAATGAGGGGATTGTGAAATTCCCGAGTTAGTTTAGTTAAGTCTAGTTTAGTTTTTGTGTTGGTTGAGGGCGGTCGATTGATCGCCCTCAAATTTTTGTATTCACTTTACGAAGACCATCGTTCCAAAGTGCGAATATGTTTTTATGCAGTTTCATGAGCTATGATTCTGTACAAAAGAAGTTATTCGCTGATTTCAACAGATATGGTCTGTTTACGGTTCTTATTGTAATGGTCGGTGAAGAAAGTGGTGCCCGTCCCTGTGTGAGTCATCTTGGGTTTCTCAAAAGTGAGTTCCACCCGGCGAGTTGACTTATCAAGAGGAGGCAGTGGAATCATGACGTTCCCTTCACTATTGGCCTCGACCTTGAACGTTGTTTTATGTTGATCAATAAGCTCCTGGTTACCGTCAAGCATATCGAAGGTGATGGCATACTTGACTGGTTTGTCCGTTGCGTTGAGCCATGACAGCTTTCCAACGAGCGTGTCATTCCACTTTGTCTCAACTGGTAGATTGGCGTAGGCCTGGAACTGTTTGTTCACTCTCCCGATGTTCACGCCGTCACTTTCCCTAAACAGTTCCAGCTTTTCATGTTGTTGCGTGAAATACATCTTGAAATCATGAATCGTGATGTCGTCCCATTTGAACAAAGCGTTTTGTGATGCAATATCAATTATTGACTGATAGGCCTGCTCTTGTTCAGTGTTGTTGAACGAGATGTCCCTCTCATCATCAAGCACTAAACGTTTTTCACCATTTTGTTCCAATTCCCACAACTCTAATCGAATGCGCCCTGTCCTCGTTTTGGCGTATGGTTCAGAGTCAAGAGCCACGTATTTGATGAGTTCATAGTTGTTGCCTATGGTTAGTTGTGCTTTGTTATGACATTCTCGAATGGTCTTTTTGTCTTCTTCTTTGACACTTACATACTGCGTAGAGAATGTTTGACCGTTGGTTGACCTTCCCAAAACACCTATGGCAGGATAAAAGGATTCAAAAGGATAGAAAAAGAAGAGCACATGACTATCTGTCGTCTTGTTCAGCGTGAACTTTGTTGACAACGTGATGAATTTAGGCATTTCGCCAAAAACGGTATGCGTGCCAGAATGAATGAATTTCAAGTTTCGGCCGTTTCCTTTATCGATGACGTTGGCAAATTCCTCTAGTTGTAATGTGGAGTTAAGATTCTCTTTGAATTCACCGCTTGTCATTCCTTTGTCTTTGAGCCCTGCATAATCTATCGGTGAGGAATAGGCAGGGTTTTCCTCGTAGTAGTTGTTTTCGGCCGTAAACTCGGGCTTTCCGCTAAGAGGAGTCTCTATCCATAATCCATATTCACCTTCTATGACATTTGACGCATTGGCAAACGATATTCTTCTGCCGTTTGGCAGATTGATGTCGATGTCATATACGATGGTTTCTGGTACAATAATCTGCTTGTCGGGCCGTGACTTTTTGCATTTCTTCAAGCCTGAGGAAAAGTGCGGCTTGTTCTTTGAGGGCGTTATGCTGATGGTTGTCTCACGTTCCGTAGCTATCGGCTTCAGTTTGTTCAGGGTTACGCGCCACAGTTTTTTGTCTTTAAGTCTGACGCCAGAGATGACGTATGGCTCGTTCTCCGAGGCAAGTGTGGTTACCATCGTCTCACATTCACTCTTGCCGATTTTTTCGTTCAGTTCGGCAAGGACATTCTGCAATCTGCTATAACTGTTGCTATAGTATTGTTGGTATTTGGTTACAGCGTTATTGGTTTTATCATTGTCATCGCCGAAGGGGAAATAATAGGTTTTGACCCCGTCGGCCGTAACATTATTGTTTATAGCCCTCGTCTCCACCTGAAAATAGGCGATTGCTTTATCAGGGCAACAGAGGAAAACGTGATACATGAACTCATTGTAATAGGCTTCAAGAGTGTTGATAGTATCGTCATCTTCTTCAGCTAATTGCTTGAAGCGTTGCTTTGTCTCTTCATCGTCGTCGCCCTGCAGGTAGCCATTCACCCATATATTGAAACTGCTGATGAACGCGTTGAACTTACCATTTCTCTGCTTTTCGCTCTGCGTCGATACCAGCAGGCTCCTCAGCTTGTTGACATTGCCTACGAAGTATGAGAAATAGTTCCTTTTGTTGGGGAACATCTTCCAGTTATCCATGCAAAGTTTCTTGTAGTACTCTGCAGTGATTTTTCCATAGATGGCACCGCAGGAGTACATCTGGGGATTTTGCTGTACGGTTCCACCGAGATAGGTTTCAAAACGCTGTGCTTGGTTGACGTAACCCTTTGCATTACCATGCTCATAGATGCTGCATTTGGCATTGGGATTGTATTCCAGAACGGGAGCCATGACGTATGTGTAGAACAACTCATTCTCGTATCCCTTCATGACCGCATCCCAGATGTTGGGATTGCGCCTTTGGGAGTATGTTTTAGCGTTCAGACCATAAAAAGAATGCCTGCTTAATGGTTTGTCGTTGGCAGTGCACACTTCCGAAAGTTGCTCAGTTGACAAATCCAGTCCTCGTTTCAGCATCTCATTCCAAATCTCTTTCCTGTCTTTGAGCTCTTCCAAGAGAGTGGAATTGCAGAAAGATGCATAATCAGTGGAGTTCTTGCTGTTGAAATATCTTTCGCTGAAACGCCTTGATGTCATGATCCGAACGTCATTCCAAGGACCTTCGATGTCGCAATACACATAGTCCAGGCCTACTCCAAGCGTTGCGATTTGAGCAAACAGGTCCGTCAAGAGCTTTTTGATTCGTTTACATCCGTTGGAACCTTCCTCAATTCCTAATACGTCCTGCATGTAGTATCTGACCTTCTCTTGGGGATTATGCTCATAGGTCACATCTGTGTCAAAGAAAAGGTGGCTGCCGTTCACGGCAAACAAATCGTCGACAATGCTGATTTCATTGACTTTGCCTTTTTTTGCATCATCTTCATTATAGAGATCCCGCAGTTTGTTATTATCGTCAACGGCATGAGCGATGATGAACTCAAGCTTAAAGATGGCGCCACCCATCAGGAAGACAAGACTGTTGCTATCTATCGACATGCTGCGGAATCCTTCAGGCTGCTTGGCAAGAGCCTTGACAGCGTATCTGGCAGCGTTTTCGGCGGTGAACTTGGTCAGCGAAACCATCGATCTGTACATGGTGTGAGTGGAGAGACAGTCCATGACATGTGAGTAGGTGTTATATGGATTCTCGTCACCCTCTTGAATGTACGATTTCTTCACTTCATCGTCGTCATTACCGCTCTGCCACACAAAGGCAGTGACGTCTTTTGCCCTTTCTTCGGGCGTCTGCGTGTAGATGTACAGTTTGATTTCCGGACAGCTGAATATCCTATTGTCACTGCATCGGAATGTGTAGTCAGATGTTTCGTGTACTTCTACTGTTGGATGTTCGATGCCATCACTCGGAACTTCGATGTCGTTCCACTGGTATTGTCCATCCAATGTGGTGTATTTCCCATCCTTATATTCCATGACATGGCCTAACAGGATTTTGGAATCCTTTATCGACTGACCTTTATAAATGGAGGTTGCCACGGGTGAATCATAGAAGAACGGTCGGTCCTTGGGGAAGTTGGCGCTCCTGACCACGGGCTCTCCCTGCCTTATCTCAGTGCAAATGCACAGGTAAACATAGTCGTTGATGTTCTCGAAGATTTCTCTTGGCACAACAATCCAGTCCTTTCGTTCTTTCATGTCTTTCCGTTGGACGCTTCCAAAGTGCCACATCAGATAGGAAGTCCGGTAAGCCATCGAGGCTCTTGCTTCCTCGTCCTTATCTAAGTAGATGTCTTTCAGGCTCTTATCATAGAATCCCATGGCTATGCCGCTTCCCTTGGGTTGGTAGTCGGCGGGAATCTGGACCTGCAGTGCTGCCACGTCTGCTGTGATTCTATAGACGTAGATGGAATCAGTGGTTTTTTTGCCCCAATTGTTACCGAAGCAACCGTCTGACTGTATGAGAAGGTTAGGTATTGTCACCTCTTTTTCCGATATGGGTTTCAAGTTTGAACCATTCGAAACCTGATCGTAGGGGTTAAAGATGGGTTCCATCTTTGGCTTGTCGTTCCCGTCATGACTGGGAAGCAACGTGATGTCGTTTTGATTTGCCATAGTTATTAAGTGGTTTAGTGTTCATGACGAAATGTCATCGTTCAAGGATTCTCGTGCAAATATAGTCATTTTTATTCAATATCGCAATCATTCAGCGAATAGTTTTTATTTTTTCAGTTGGCTGTCGCGTTGGGTTTCGTTTTAAGGAAACCCATGTTTTGAGGCGTGAAAGCATTGCTTTTCAGCCTCTAAAGCATTGCTTTTCGGTCTCTAAAGCATTGCTTTTCAGGTTACAGAGCTATGCTTTATGTACTACGGAGCAATGGGTTGTTTGGGACAAAGCATTGACTCGTAGAGAATGGCACATAGGTTTGTACGACTCCAAGTCGAATGATAACAAAGAAGAAGGCCGAATCGCCTTCATGGGAAGGGCAATTCGGCCTTTATGATGCTTGGAGTTGGTTACTCAAATGTAAAGGATTTATCAAAGGAAAGCGGCCCGATGGAATGCTTTCCGACCTTTTCAATCACTTTGAACTGGGCAGGAGTTCAGTCTTGACAGTTCCGTCGACGGCCTGTCCCATTGAGTTCTGCTTAATTTCGGTGCTGATGGACTTCACCCATCCATCGGGTTGAATTTCGTAATCGCTAGTCGTGTTCATTTCCATCTTCAGCATGCCCGAGGCCATGATCTGGTCGAAGTTCTGCTCAATCATCTCTGCCTGCGCGGGCATCATCTTTTTGACCTGGTCGATGATCATTTTCTTCATCTCTTCCTTCGACATATTGAGCGCCGAAGTCACCTTCACTTTGCTTCCATCAGGAGCCGAGAGGAAGTACATGTTCTTCACTTTGCGGCCTTGGTTGTCGGTTCCCTCGTCCATGAGGCCCGTGCTGATGGTCTTACCGTACAGGGCAAAAGGCGAACCGTTGGTCTTGACGCTGGCAATGACATTCTCTTTGGTGAGCGAAGCATCTACCTGGTTGACGAATGCTTCCTTAGGTAGTATCTGGGCGACCTCTGGCAACTCGGCAGTCAGTTCGTCGAACATCTTCTCAACGGCATCTTTGCCCGCGCTCTTCACCTCATCGAAGTTCTTAATGTCGGTTATGACGCCTTCAGCATCGGTCGTATAGACGGTCTTCAGTCCTTTCATGATACCCTGATTGAGCGTCATGATGCGGCCCACGAGGTTCTCCTGGTCGTCGGTGTCCATTTTCTCCAGGCAAACCTCCAGCGTGTAGCCTGCAGGTGTGGCTCCAGTCACGGTGTAGCGCATCTCGCCCACCATGTTAATTACCTGTCCGCCCACGTTCATGGTGGTCAAGGTGCGATAAAGCTTGCTGTCGCCTTTCTGAAACTTCGGCGTAATCTTCACGCCAGTGAGTTGTGCGCTCATGGCAACTGCGGTAAGCAGGAGCGCAAGTGTCATCATTACTTTTTTCATTTTTCTTTGTTGTTTGATTGAACGCTATGTGTTGGTTTCGGTTGCAAAGGTAATAGTTTCCCTTTATTGGTGCAAGTTTTTTTGTTTGCAATAATTCGCAACTGCTTTTCTTGGTTCGCAAAAGTTTGCAACGCCTACTTTTGTGATGCACGAATCTTGTGCCTGTCAGCTTCACAGATGGTGCCTATTACAACTACCCTGAGAGCCAGAAGATAGCTGAAGGCATCTATCTCATCAAAGCTAAGGGCCACACCAAGGGCAATAGTATAATCGTTGTGGAAATGGAAGGGCTGTTCTACATGATGCATGGCGACATTACCTATGTCGATGAAGCCCTCTATCAGGACAAGTTGTCGGTTGTATTCGACGACCTGCCAGCTGCCCGTGAGACACAAGACCGCATCCGCGAGTTCATTCGTAAGCATCCAACGGTCTATTGTGGAACCCATACCCCGCAGGGCTACGAGAATTTGGAGGCCAAACGCGTGATGGACTTGGACAATCCTGTTCCGACGGTGTTGGCTGAGGTCGATTTCTCAGAGCATGCGGCTTCCGGCAAGTATGTCTGTTCCATCTGTGGCTATGTCTATGACCCTGCCGAGCACGACGGTGTGCCCTTCGAAGACCTGCCTGACGACTGGCGTTGCCCCCGTTGCAAGCGAGGCAAGGAAAAGTTTAACAAGGCCTGACGTACATCACGCATTGTCAAACTCATCGCGTCGATAGGCGAAAAGAAAGGCAATAATATACGAGTAGGCCCGTGAGTGGATCAGTGACTTCGTAGAAGTCGCAATATCAGTAACCCCAGGTCTACTGACCTGGGGATAGGAATCCTCGTATGGGAATGCCGACTTCGTTATGTTCTTAGCTGCAATTGTCCCCAGGTCAGTAGACCTGGGGTTACTGATATTCGACCTCTTCGAGGTCGGCGGGTCATCATCTATATTATTTCCAAAAGCAATAGATGAAAATGGATGTTTTTATCGTATCCTTATAGCCACTCGGCTTTGTTGCTTTCTTCTTCTGTAGCGTTTAGAGAACGAACAAGTTCTTTTTTTTCGAAGGAAGCAGCAAAGCCGAGCGCGTATGCATAGCTCTGCGGTTCAAATAGTTCTTATTTCGGCAAGCTATGCGGGCTTCTAACGCAATGATTTACAGAGTTTCTCGAATTCCTTGTAGGGCAGGGACACCAAACGGCCCGTCCACGTTTTTGTCGCGATGGTCTGCATGGCTGGTACAATGCGTTCGTGCAGGTCGTCGATGGTGATGGACGGATCAGGAATGTCGTTCCACAAGGCAAACATGCCACCTTCTATCTGTGGGTCTTGCTCAGCAAAATGCTTGTTGCCAATCATGGCAGGCGTCCAGTTGTCGTACAAGTACTCGCAGTTCAGGAATTCGTTGTAGTAGCCTGCCTTGGGAACTATGTAGACGAGTCCGTCAGGGATGGACACGAGCTGATAGCCCAGTTGTCGCATGGAGTCGGGCTCGGCATAGCCGTTGTACCAGCAGTTCATGAGCACTCCCTCGTGGCGCACGGGTGTGGTGCCGCGGGCATGGGTAAGGGCTCCCCATAAAGAAGGCTGTTTGCCATAGCTTTCGACCAGTGCAAGGTAGTGGTCGGTGTAGGTGCGGAATTGTTCCACGACTTCCTGCTTCGCATTCGAATACTCGTCGGTGCCGATGCAGACGCGTGGTCCGCGGAACACGGGCAGTCCTTTTTCCTTACCTGCTGTAGCGGGGCTGGGTTCCAGATACTCTTTGAACAGCGCATCCATGAAAGTATAAACGTCTGGATTGCCGAGGTCGAAGTGGTCCATGCCATATTCTTTCGAAGCGAGGTCCGGGCGATAGTGTGTGAACGCGAGCGAGTGGGCAGGGGCATCAATCTCAGGGATGATTTCCACGCCATTTTGTTCAGCCAGTTCCTGCAGGGCGATGAATTCAGCTTTCGTATAGCTGCCGTCGCTGGCAGTCAGCCCAGGATAGGTGTCGCATTCAAGACGGAAGGCGGCTTGCGTCTTCGTCCAGTCATTGTCAAAATATTTTTTGAAGCTATTATCGTTCAGGTGCAGGTGCAGGGTGTTCATCTTGTAGAACCCCATCATGCGTACTAATTGCCGTAGATAGTCCATCGGGATGTATTTGCGCCCGACGTCGAAGACGAAGCCGCGCAGGCGATATTGCGGCACGTCGATTACCTGTCCGCAGGGAAGTTCCCTGACGGCCTCTTCTCGGGAACTTGCTGCACGCTGACTGGCGGGCTGCGGTGCCTGGAGCATCTGTAGCAGTGTGCGCGTTGCCCAGAATGCACCACGCGAGGAGGGACTGGAAATCTCAACCGTTTGCACGTCGCGCTTCCCTTTGGCGAGGTTCTGAGGATTGACTCCCACCGTCAGCTGATAGCCTTCGAGCGGCATTGTGTCGTGTTTGCGGCATACAAACACCACGTCGCCCTGCCGTGCACGGCCCTTGCGCAGTGCCATTGGACGCCCTGTTAGCTCCTCATAGTCGCGGGCAAAGGTGGCAGCAGTCTCAGCCAGACTTCGTGACACCAGCACATAGCGACCGCTGAGCGCCACGCTGCCAGTACTACCGGTCCACGAAGTCACTTCGGGCACTACACGCGGTTTCTCGTTTACCATTTGTATGGGCTGTGCGTCTGTGGCGATGGCTGCCATGAACAGGAATAGCATGAATAGTATTCTCATCGTTTTCATTATTTTGGTCCTGCAAAGATAATCAATTATCGTGATACAGACGTAGAAATGTGTTAAAAAAAAGCCCAGGAAGATGTCCTGGGCTGTAAGGGTATTGGCCGTGTTGGCCTACGATACCCACTTTTTACATAGCTGATATTTAGTTAAGCACTATTTAATGATTACTTTCTTGCCGTTGACAATGTAAATGCCCTTGGTTAATTGACTGTTTTCGGGTTTACCATTTACGATTTTGCGGCCACTGAGGTCGTAGACGGGGGAGTCGGAGGTGGCAGCATCGGTCTCGATGTTCTCGATGCCATCGCTCTCGACGAGTTTCAACTCGAGCTTGTCGATGTTGCACTGGGCACCGAAGACGGTGAAACGAAGTGTCTGCTTGCCAGCTTTGATGCGATTGCGAATGTTGCCACTAATGGTCTTATAGGTGTTCCAATCTCCGCTGCCCGTCTGCGGCACGTTGACGCGGCAGAGGGTCGTCAAACTGCCGTCGGCATTGACGAGCGATACGGTAAAGCCTGAACCGCTGATGCCCGACGATGCTGTGCCTACGTAGGAATACTTGCCGCCTTCGGGGAAGTTTACTGTGTATTCGAGCCACTCGCCCACAGCCGTGTAGCCGATGGCATAGCCACCATTGCCTGTGACGATGTCAACACCCTCGTTGTCGGTGCGGTACTTGGCATCGCCCTCGTCCTTCGAGTCGTCGTCGTGGAAGGTAAAGCCTTCGCCGCCCTTGTCAAAGTCCTCGGCCTCGATGATGCCGGGCATGTCGATCACGCCCTTATAGGGAGTGCGCTTGGGCTTGACCTGTAGTTCCAGTCGAGCCTCAGGCGACTGGCGGTCGTCCTCATCGGTTGCGATGGCTGTGATGACGTAGCTGCCCTTTGCCGTAGGCCGATAGGCGACCTCGTAGGGAGCAGCGGTTACGGTGCGATAGATGACGTTGTCAACGTAGAATCTCACGTTGCGCACGGTGCCCTGTCCTGGCGTCACGTCGGCACGGAGCGTGGTGCTGGTGTTCACTTCGGCTGGATCGGGATCGGCGCTGAGTGCAATCTTCATGGTGTTGTCGATATCGAGATGGCGCAAGATGATGCGGTCGAAGTTGAAGAGCAGGTCGCCACTCTTGACAATGAAGCGCAGGCGCTGCTCACCTTCCTTCAGCTCCACCTTCAGCCGACCGTGATGAATCTTATAGGTACTCCAGTTGCCGGTCTTTCCCACAGGCACCTCGCCGGTAAGGTCGGTCAGGCCCTCATCGGTGCTCAGTGCCAGCGAGAAGGAACCACCGCCATCCTGCGACGAGAAGTAGGCGTCGAACTCGTAGAGTCCGGCTTGCTTCACGTCGACGGTGTACTCGAGCCATTCGCCTGCATGTGTCCAGCCGATGGCATAGCCGCCAGAGATACGCTCGATGTCGACGCCACCGGCATCACTGCGGTAGCCTGTTCCGGCACTACCCTGGTTCTGCGAGTCGCTGTCGTGATAGGCGATGCCCTCGGCTCCGGAGTCGAAGTTCTCGCCCTCGATGGTTCCAGGGATCTCGATGACACCCTTGAAAGGTGCGCGCGGCTTATAGACGGTGAAGCCCGACCAGCGCTCGTACTGCGTTCCGTCGGTGGCATACACAACAGCCTTCACGTCCCTGTGTCCCACCGTTGCAGCCACGTACTCGGTGGAGTAGGGAGCCTCGGTGAAAGTGGCGTGGAGCTTGTTGTCGATGTAGAGGTCAATATGGTCAATGGTCTTCGTGCGCAGACGGGCACGCACCTCGATAGGCACGATATCGTCCTGCGTTACGGCGAGCGAACCCGGCTTTACGTAGACCGATGCTTCCTTGACCATGCCTGGGAAGGGACTCTTGGCGTTCTTGGCAGCATCGGAAGCCATATACTCGCGCAGCCAGGTCATGGCAGGACGATCCTTGCCGTCGCGGATGAGGCCAGAGTTGCCGTCGGTAGTCCATGTCTTGCCATAGATGTAGCCCCAAAGGGTGATGCCAGCGCAGTAGTCGGCTTCCCACATCACGGGAATCTGTTCCTTGTAGCGCTGCTCCTGCAGAGCGTCGTCGGAGGTGCCGATGTCGTACTCAGAACTGTACATAGGCATTTTCAACTCCCTTTGCAACTTGTTCATGGAATTCTTGAAGGTAGTTATGTTGCAATCGGTGAGGTCGTGTGACTGGCAGCCATAGGCATCGATGGGGGCACCTGCATCGCGCACAGTGCGCACAAGGTCGATGAATTGGTCGGTATTCCACTGGAAGGTGTTGTAGTCGTTGTAGATGAGGATGGCATCCGGCCAGCGCTCATGGGCCATCTCGAAGGCCTTGATGATCCAGTCGTAGCCAGTCTTGCCATCACCGCCCAGGGCACCACGATAGGGAGCAGGCTGGTGACCAGCGACGGCCTCGTTGACAACGTCGATCATCTGCAGGTCGGGATAGCGCTTGCTGGCAGCGTCCATCCACTCCTCGATGGCTTTCAGCTGCTCGGACTCAGAGAGACGGTCCATCCAGCTGGGATATTGTGCACCCCACACCAGGCAGTGGAACTTCATGGGGAAATTGTGCTGCTTGGCGTAGTTGTAAATGCGGTCGCAGTCACTCCAGTTGAAGCTGCCGCGAGCACCACCCTCGACGGAACCCCATTTGGACTCGTTTTCGGGCGTGATCTGGTTCCAGAGCGTGTAGTACTTCTCTTTTCCATAGTCAACTTGATAGCTTGTTGTGATGTTGCCCAGGAACTTATCGGGGTTTGTCGACAGCTGAGCATTTGCCTGCTGCGGTGCCAGGAAGGCACAGGACAAGGCAAGCAGGGAAAGATAGAGATTCTTTTTCATGATGGTTGGATTCTATTTTTGGTTGCAAAGATACAATAAATGGGGGAAACAGCAAAGATTGCGCGCACGAAAAGAGATGTGGGAAAACAATTGAAAAGGTTTTTGATACAAATGATACGAAAGGCCGAGAATCTGTCTGTACTCATTCTTGTGTTGTTTGGCAGGCCAAAATGCCCAAGGCACAAAGGCTGCTGCACCAGGCAATGGACTCCCAGTTGCTGATTGCCCAGGACACCGCAAAGTTCGAAAAGCTGAAGTATCGGTTGGCCTCTTTCATGCCCACGGTCAACTTCGCCGAAGCCACGGAGCGCATCTTCTCGTCGAGCATCGAAACCATCAACATTGTGGGCAACGTGCTCTTCACGGAGAGCGTGGCTAACTTCTATTTGGCTCGAGGCATGTACAAAGAAATGGTTTGTGACTCGATTGCCGCTCAGCTGACAAAGTCGCAGTCCCTCATGACGTTGAAAGGAGCCCTTGATTTCGACTATTGCGAATATGCAATGCTGAGTTGTAGTTTAGTGAAAGAAATGCGCCACTACTATAAGATGTGCCGTGAAATGATGGGTATCAGCGATGAGAACCTCTTGGCCTACAAGAAGGAGAGGGAGCAGTTAGAGGAAAACATTTCAGGCGGTGAGGTGGCGTTTAATAAAGTCATTGAAGAGCTGGTGACCAAGCAACAAGAAATCAACGAGGCGAAACAGAAGTCGGGGATTGAGTGAGGCCAGCGATGAGCCGCATAGCTTGACCGACAAAGGCTGACCAAGCTATGCGGCCCGACGCGTTCCTACATCAAGAATAAAGCGAAACAAGGTTGCAAACAATCGAGTCCGCAGGCACCATCAGAGGTGCTTGCGGCTCTTTTTGACGCCTCGCTCGTCGGTATATTGCTCGATGACGATGCCGCGCTGGCGCTGTCCGTCAGCGATGCGACGGCCCGAGAGGTCGTAGGTTTGCCTTTGTACGGGTTTGCCGAACGTTACGTTTTCCACGGCCTCTGTCCCGGCTTCAGTGGCCTGCCAGGCATCCAGATAGACGTTGTCGCCCGAAGTGACGACGATGTAGATGGTCTTCTGTCCCGTGAACTTAGCGGGGTCCACCTCAACGGTGTAGTCGCTCATCTTGTCCGACGCGATGTCGAAGGTTGCCGAAGGCTTGGCCCCCTTGCGGCCAAAGCGGAACTCCACCGTGCCTTCGCCCTTGGCGCGCACCATGAGCTTCGATGCTCCGGCGGTGCCGAAGTCAACGCGGCGCACCTGGGTCCACGAGCCGGCCGCCATCTTCACCTGCAGGTTTCTCGATGCATCGTTGCCCAACGTGCTGACGCTGGTGTTCTTGAGGATATTCGTGAAGTCCTCGTAGCTGATGCCGCCACAGCTGGCCATGGTCTCAGCCTCCTGCAGCTGATAGGGGTTCATGTTGGCTATGGCCGTGACGCCCGTCCTGGTGAGCGTCATCTTGTTGATGGTCTGCGTCGATTCGTTCACCGTTGCCTTGTCCACGCCGATTGAACGATAGCCTGAAGCCTCGCTGTCCATGTCGCCGGCATTCTTCATGGCCGTTTCCAGGATGGTCGAGTGGTAGAACAGGTAGTAGTTGCCCTTGAACTTGTGCAGGTGGGTGTGGTTATTGCCCCAGCCCATGTCGAAATTGCCCTCGTTGGGCACGTATTCGCCACGATAGTTCCACGAGGCAGGGTCGAGTGGCGTGTCGCTGGTCATGTAGCACATGCTGCACGACGAGGGAGCAGGCTGCCCGTTGCGCCCCTCGAAGCTGTTCCAATCGTCGCGGCCCGACCACGAGGTGTTGTAGGTGTAGACAAACCGTCCGCCGATGATGTTCAGTTCGCTGGCCTCGAACAGGTAGGGAGCCGGCATGTTTACGGCTGAGCCGCTCAGACCGGTCATCGAGGCGTTCAGCTTGGCGATGCGCGAGTTGCCTGGCCACAGGTTAGAGCCCGACGACTGCGGGTCGCCGCCACCGAAGGCTATCCATCCCGTGCCGTCGGCATCAACTACAGCGCCCGGGTCGAAGATCCAGTTGCAAGGACGCACGCCGGGTGTGTCGCCATCGATCATCGGCTTCGACAGTGGCGACGACCACGGTCCGACAGGCGACGAGGCTTTCAGCACGCCGATGCTACCGCCGCTGTTGGCGAAGTAGAGGAAGAATTCGTCGGTGCCACGTGAGTTCGTGCGCCAGACAGCCGAAGGCGCCCACGAAGCAGCAAAGCGCCAGCCCCACGTCGAGCACAGCTTAGCCACGTCGATGGTGCCGTGGAAGGTCCAGTTCACCATGTCGTCAGTCGAGAAAATGACGAGCGATTTGATGTCGCCGTAGCCATTGCCGCCGGTCTTTCCGTTCTTGATGTACTGCTGAGTGTCATTGGTGCCGTAGACGTAGAGTCGGCCGTTATAGTCGATAGCCGTTGGGTCGGCACAGAACACGCAGGCACTGATGGGGTTGGCCTCGCTCGTGGGCTTATGCTCCTTGGCCAGCGTCTGTGCACTGGTCTGCAGGCATGCTGCCATGAGAGCTGCTGTGATGATGAATTTCTGATACATGTCGGTTTATGCTTTTTTGTTTGTCAATATTCGTAAAGCTTCACGTGAAGGATTCGATAGTCGTCGATGCCTATTCGCACGTGGCGGCCCTGATGCGTCTGGTCGCCATTGTCGCGGCGCACGAAGTGCAGCGTGCCGTCCTCAGGTGCTATCGATACCTCATCGGCATAGCCGATGCCAAGTCGCCTGCAGGCTTTGCCTTTTCCCCACGTCGGGTTGGAGTGGGGCAGGGCGGCGGCTGAGGCTGTGGTGCCTTGCGCAAAGCCATCCTCGCCCAACGCGGCCTGCAGCTGGTGGCGGTGTTCGTAGCTGGTGGCAAATTCAACGACGACGCCACTGCCGGCGATGAGGTATTCGTGTGGTGCCAGGCGCATGACCACAGCCCCTCCCTCGGGCCATGTCGAGCCATCGGTGGCGCGTGCATCCCAAGGCAACGTGAAGACGTGGCGGCACGTGATGAAGATGCTGTCCTTCGAAGCATCGACCAGCGTTCTTTCGCGGTCGTCTTGCGTGAAGAGGAGCCCCCACGTGGCAGCAGGCTTCAGCGGTTGCAGCTGGCGTAGCAGTCCATAGGCCCGTGCTACGTGCTCGGTGTCGGCGGCAGGTGCCTGATCGATGGCGAAGGGCGAGAATCCCACTGCATGGTGCTCACCGAAGGAGTAGAGAGCCCGTACTCCGCTGTTCCGGCAGCAACGGCTCTCGGGAATGAAGAGTGCATTGCCCGGGAAATCGTATTGGGCTGCCCACGATTTGAACCCTGTGTCGTAAATGTCGGGCGAAAGCATGTCGATGCTCGGGGCTGCCAGTTTCCAGATGGCTGCGAGATGGGCCAGCGGACCAGCTGAGGGGTATTCGCCCGGCCGACGGCCACGGCTGTTCATGGCGGCGTTCACGAAGAGCGGCACATCGTGGATGCGGCGTGCAGCTGAGGCCAGCTGTTCGACGTAGCGGGCATAGTGCCAGGCTTGGAATTGCTCGTCCCAGTAGGGATTGTCGGTGTCCACATCGCTCCAGCGAAGCTGCTTCGCCCCTTTGCCTTTCGCCCCTTCATCCTTCATCCCTTCATCCTTCATCCGAATTTCCTTCATCCCTTCATCCTTCGTCCGAGTCGCCATGGTCCTTTCATCCTTCGTCCCTTCATCCTTCATCCGAGTCGCCATTGTCCCTTCATCCTTCATCCCTTCATCCTTCGTCCGAATCAGCAGGGGGAGCAACTCACGGGGGATGGGCTCGCTGAAGGCCCGTTCGGCAAGCGGCGAATGGTCGCGGGCAGCTTCCAGCATGCCAATCTCGTTCTCGATTTGAACCATCAGGACGGTATTTCGGTCTTTGTCGACCTCGGCCAAATGCTCCATCAGTCGTGTGAAAGCCCGCAGGTCGGCCTTCAGCACATTGTCGGAGAAGCAGCTGGCTATCTCCATGGGCTTGCCCTCGGCCGTCATGGCCCGTGGAAAGCGCCGTGTGTCCTCCTTGAACCACAACGGGGCATAGCACGACATGGAGTTTTTCCAGACGCCGAACCACAGCAGCACCACATGGAGACCGTTTTCACGGGCTCGCTGCAGGGTGTGGTCGACGAGGGTGAAATCGAAACGCCCCTCAACGGGCTCCAGCAACTCCCAGTACACCGGCACGAGCACGGTGTTCAGTCCCAGGGCTGCCATACGGGGCATCACGACATCGATGTCGGCACACGACGTGGCAGCTGAGTTGCTGAGCTCGCCTCCAAGCAGTTGGAATGGGCGTCCCTGCACCTCGAGGTGGTGGCTGCGGCCGTCATCGACGAGCTTCACTTGTGCCTGCACGCTGAAGGCTGCGAGGCAACAAAGCATCGCAAGGATAAGTCTACCGATGTCGTGTTTTTTTGTTTTCATGAGGCATTTCTGTTTGAACATGCAAAAGTACGAAAAAGTGCCCTAAAGAGCAAATCTTTTCGCCAGTTTTGTTAGTGAATTTTGCTTTATTTTGCAACCCTGTCCTTCTGAGCGAAAAAGCACTGCTTTAGGCTCGTAAAGCATTGGCTTTGGCTTGTAAAGCACGGCTTTTCACCTGTCAAGGGTGGGCTTTTCGTTTGCGATTGACCTGATAGAGCGGGTTGATTCGTTGCCATAATTTTACTCGTTGGATTTTAAGGGTTGAACTTTCATTTTGACAGAAGCTTCAATTTCTGTTTGTCTGTTTGTTTCGGTGGTGCGGGGGTTGAGATTCGGTGGTGCGGGGGTACGGGGGTCAGCCTCTTCGAGGCCGAGGGTACGAGATTAGCCTTTCTGCTCACTGTAGGGGCAGACCCCCGTGTCTGCCCGCTAAACATGGGGCTTACTTCCTCTTTGTGCAGTGGTGGTTCCTGATGTAGGAGCAGACCCCCTGTCTGCCCGTGTTTCGGTGGCTTGTCTGCGGCTCTGGGATGGCGGGCAGACACGGGCGTCTGCCCCTACACGTCGCACCCTTCAAGGCTAATCTCGTACCACCGTACCCCCGATAATTTGATGAACTCTTACTGACTGCAAAATTACAAAGCAAAAACGAAATGAGCCCTATATTGACCAAACTTTGTTATTATTTTAACTAATTTTAACGTTTCTGCATATTGCCGTCAAAAGCGGATGTTGAGTCGAGGCTAAGGGTAAGCGAACTCTGGCTCATGTTCGTGAGAGTCGCGACTAACCCGAGATGGCTTTTGGAGTACGCTGCGTCCCAGCTGAGTTGCTACATCCCTGCGGAGTATGCTACATCCCAGCTGAGTTGCTACATCCCAGCTGAGTTGCTACATCCCTGCGGAGTATGCTTCATCCCTGCATGGTTGCATCTTCACTTTGCCAAAATGAAAAAATCGGCCCGGCCGCCGCTTCTTTTTGGGAATTAGCGGTATCGCTAATTCCTATAGCGGCCTTGCCGCTATTATCACTAAGACTACTTGTAGGATTAGTGCTTTCTTTTTCATTTTCATTTTCTTTTTCATTTTCATTTTCATTTTCTCTTTCTTTTTCTTTGAAAGGCAAAACGTTACTAACGTTAGGTTTATAATTGGTTTCCATCGCAAAAGATGCTTCTTTCGTTCGCAATGTTTTTTTTGCCTTTATTGACTTTTTTTGAGTATTAGTTGTCCTGTAATGTCACGAAATAAAAGGCCCGTTTTGTGGCATCTTCAACCTTAATGGTTGTCAGTCGTCTATAGGCGCAAATGCCAAAAGAGTATTCCCAAGATAATACAATAGTGTAGCTGTTGGCACAAGACGCCCTAACGGGGCACCTTGTGTCATTACCAATAATATTGCCGAAAAAGTAATATAATTCGACCGCGTTTCGAGCAAATTTCACTCCCCGTAACCTTTTATCATTGGGGGGTGTAAAAATAAAATATTTATTGCATGAGTTTCAAGTTTCAAATGTAAAGTTTTTTCTGCTTAAATGGTAAGTCTTTAACAATGATTTATTTTCATTTTTAGGTATTTTAATTGCTTAATTAGCATCCTTAAATGTTGGCAATAATATATTAGTTGACCTATAAGAGGTAGAACTTGAAAATAAACGGAAAAGTACGGAAAACTTACCCAGCAATAGGATGTTATGGGACCTCGGAGAGGTCCGAATTTAAGAAACCCCAGGTCTACTGACCTGGGGATAGGGGATCATGTGATGAGGAAGACGACTTCGAAGATGTCGTACGTAAATATCTTCATGACTTGGCAGCTCTATACGATTGGTTTGTTTCATTTGGTGCGACAGCTCTAAGGGGCTGCCGCCGAGAAGGCCTTCATGTTTCAATCCACGTGCCCCGTGTGGGGTGCGACATCGTGTGCTGCGGTTGTATTACGACCGTGCCATGTTTCAATCCACGCACCCCGTGTGGGGTGCGACACAAGACGGGTGTTTATTAGTAGATGAAGATCAGGTTTCAATCCACGCACCCCGTGTGGGGTGCGACGGAGAACCCCTACGACCGCATGAAGGGCGAACTGTTTCAATCCACGCACCCCGTGTGGGGTGCGACTCATAGAGCGGGAAGTGGTCAGCATCGAAAAGCGTGTTTCAATCCACGCACCCCGTGTGGGGTGCGACGTTTCGGTGACGTCCACTTGGTAGTCTTTCCAGTTTCAATCCACGCACCCCGTGTGGGGTGCGACTCGGCGGCATTCAGGCATTGAGCGGGCAGAAAAAGTTTCAATCCACGCACCCCGTGTGGGGTGCGACTTCGGCGACGACGACCGCCAGCAGGCAGACGACGTTTCAATCCACGCACCCCGTGTGGGGTGCGACGTTCAAGCGCAACCGCGTCACCGACTACACAGGGTTTCAATCCACGCACCCCGTGTGGGGTGCGACCCGAAACTCAACGACGGCCATCTACATCGAAAGGTTTCAATCCACGCACCCCGTGTGGGGTGCGACGCGTCGTTCATGCATTAAAGCCCATTGTCGGGGACAGAACTTAAAGTGTTGTATCCCCGACAACATGAGCATTTCATCTTCACTATACATTTATATCAATTCCTCAACCATGACACCAGTCGGCAGATCCGACTTGTCGATTGTCACTTCATAGTCATTGAATGAACGTGGGGCACCTTCCGATTTCTTTTCAATCTTCACCAAATCAAACAGCTTATTGGCTGGAGCATTACCTAAAACAGAATCATGTTTGAATACTATAAGTTTTTGGGCACTCATCAGTCCACGAGCGGCTGACCGATCGACATCAAACATATTTCTGAGTGCTTCGAAGAAGAGGTCAAGGTCTTCCTCGGAGAAGCCAGTCTGCTTAGCAAGGTTGGCAGAAACAAATCCGTGGCAGACATATAGGCCATAAGGCACCGTGGCCTTACGGCCCATCGTCCGGTTATCACCTCCTTGTTTTTCAGCCTCCTTCTCAGTAGCCACAGCCATGCGTGTAATAGAATGCTCTGCTGCGGCAATGGGAGAAACTGAACGCGAAAAAGTCAACTGGATAGGGCCTCGCACTTGCCCTGCATTCTTACCCATGGACATGACTGCACCAAATGCTCGGATATCATAGTACTTATGGCACATTACATCACGTGCTGCAGACTTTTTGTCCTTGGCAGTCTTTACTTTGTCCTCATCATGTGCTGCATCAATCAGAGTGTTTAGCACGGCTTTCTCTTTTATGAAGATATCATAGCCAGGTGCCATTCCCTTAGCCACTTGCACATAGTTACGCACTTTGCGCTTCAGACACACATCAGTAACCAGTCCCATACCTGTTTCAGCATCCACGCGAGGCAGATTGCCTGCATCAGGATCACCATTAGGGTTACCATCTTGTACATCAAAGATGTAGACGAAATCAATTTTGTTTTTTAATTCTGACATAGTTATTCTGTTTTAAAGATTACTGTTTTCATTTTTCTTGAAGAAGTCTTGACGCTGGTGATAATAGCCAACGAAGAAACGTCCTTGGTCTTGCAAATCAAGGTGGGTAGGGAAGCCATCAGCTGGGAGTTTGTCGATAATCTCCTGCTTCAGTTTTTCAAAGAAAATCTTTCTGCCCTCATTCAGGTTTTCAGAATGGTGGGAAGATAGATTGAGGAATGTTGCAAACACCGTTGCGGGAGTTGCACTGGCACTGTTCATGTAACGCTCACGGATGGAGTGTTGGTTGTTGGCATCCTCTTGAATTTTGTCAAGTACGGCGAACAATCTGCCGCAGAGGTAGCCTTGATTTTTGTTTTCTTTGTCTAACATAGGTTTTATTTTTTGTTCTTTATTGTTTAGTCTGTTAAGATACGCTTTAATAATAGCGGCACGAGTTGTAAAAATGCTTTGTTCCGCCCTTATGCGACGAACACATTCGGAAAAGAGAGTCTGCGGATAAGGAAGCCCCTGAAAAATACTTTTCACAACAGCATCCGCCAGATTTGGTGTTGCGTCAGAGGTCTTTCCCCCTAACGTCACTGCGCTAATCATCGAACGTAGTCCCATGTAGGGTTTGTTGGCTCCAACAATTTCCATATCATCAAAATGCCTACTCATTTTCTCTGCGAAACCTTTCAGCGGAATTTCTGCCCAATAGGTCACGGCGATTCTGGCAGAATTTGGTGCCATACCCAGGATATAGAACTTGTCATCAAGAGAAGTGTGCAAAATTCCTGAGTAAATAGATTTGAAAACTTTGCGGACTTGCTCTATCCTTCTGTCGGGATCGTCGTCAGTATCGGAGAAGCCGAACATGCTGAAGACACTTTCTTCCGTTTGCCTTCCCGCCTCATCATCCTTGGAAGCCCAAAAGAGGAACGTACGGTTGCCTATCAGAAATTTGTTCCTTGAATCAGATGCAAGCATATGGTTGAGTGCAGTTGTATATGCAAACTCTGCCTTTTCGCTGATAGGGGCATTGGCCCCTTTTTCTTTTCCATACGAATCATATCCTGATTTTACTTGAAAAGCAACTAACTTGGCAGTGGCCTGGCTACCAGGAATCATCGTGGCGGTTGTGGTCTCAACCACATGCCCCCTTTCCCCAGATACCAGACATATTTGATCGCTGCGGTCATTGTCGTCTGTCAACAAATCAAGCAATTCTTCTTTTTCTGCAATGATCTTATCATCACCTTTTATCCTAAAGGAAAAAACAGAATACTTTTTGTTGAGGTTCTTTTCTATTTCGGGCCATAAAAAATCTTTCTTTAATATGGAAAGAATTGTATTCACATCTGATTGATAAAACATCAATACAGCCCTCATGTCTTGATTGTCAGATGAAGCCTCGTATATTTCCGTTACTTTATCCTTAAAGACTTTGAAATACTTTTCTGCCTCACCTTTGTCTGAATAGCCAAAGACATAAGCACTATTGTCATAGAGATAATTAGCAACAGGGGCACTTGACCGGCCGACACTCTTCTTGACAAGAAACTTTTTTGCATGTTTGTTGTCTATACGGCAATCTTCAAATCCCACAAAATGCCCATCCTTATCAATGACTATCAGAAAACCGATTTCCTTCAGTTCGCGACCGAAGGCTGGAAGATGGTCCTTGCTTCGGTTGTAGTATTCATATAACGCCTGTAGTATCATCTCAAAACCTCCTCACTGTCTTTTGGTGGAACAATAATGACACCATCCTTCATCCGTGCATGGTAGAACATGGCGGGCGGATTCTTGAGATTAGCGTCAAAGTCCATGTCGTAGAGCATAATACCAAGGTCACGGCTCTCGCTGACAGGTGCACTCAGCACTTCCGTTTCAGGATCAATCAAACGGAAAGATGCTGCGCACTCCCTAGTGCCAAGGTATGGCTGATTGAAACATTGACCTTTCTTTGCTCGCCGTTCAAACATGGCATTATACTTTCCTGGATTCTCGTCATTCCTTTCTTCGCTGCAAGAAAGGAATGTTTGTCCCTCCTTACGCCTCTGAATTGGAATGAACTCCAATTTTGCCCAAAGACGATAGCGAACATCCTGTAAAAGCAATGAATTCTTCTGCTGCCGTTTCTCTTCTATATATATAGGAGTCTTCGATGCAACAGCCCCCACCTCATTTCTTCTTACTGAAGTCCACTTAATTGGATTCAGCACTTCAATCTTCGTCACCTGCCAATGAATGGCTGGCTTCCAAAAGATAGCCTCAAAGATGGCACGTGCTGCTGATGGCGTAATCACGTCATAACTGACACGTTCCACTTTCAATTCAGGCCGGGTGAAGCAAGCCATTGGCCCCCACACCTCCAAGCAGAATTCTTTGTCGTAATATTCCATATCTGACTTTTTCAACTTTATAATATATAAGTTTCTTCTATCCATTTGTTAGTGGTAATGAGTCCTACATGCTCATCATAGAAGGAAGGACTGCTGACAATATAGATATTCTCCAACACTTCCTCCAAGGCTCCAGCCTGAATCAACAATTTCAGGTCATTTTGACGCACATTCACACTATATTGTGCCAACCGTTTCATCAAACCATAGGAAGGACCTTCTTCTTTCAACTTTTCGGCAAAACCCATACCATTTCGCCAATTCACGATGACTGATGTCGTATCGTCATCTATCAGGTGGAACTCTTCACTTGCCGTGCGAAATAGAAAATCTTTTGATGATTCAAGTCTTTCAGCTATTCTTGCCTTGTCGAATGTGTTGACTTTGGCATATAGCATTCTGAAATAAGCAATCATAGCCTCTGTCGAAAACTTGTCCTCTACAGTATCCATCATGTCTTGTCGTGCACTATTCGTGCGTGCCATAAACCCAGGAGGCAGAGGCTTCCCCAACTGGAACACATAGGTGTCGCCAAGTGGAATACTCCCTTCCCTGTTGCATCGTCCTGCAGCCTGCAGCACCGAGTCAAGACCTGCTTCCTGACGGAACACTACAGGGAAATCAATGTCTACACCAGCTTCAATAAGCTGAGTGGAAACGACACGTATTACCTTTTGGCCTGCATCGCACAATGCTTCCTTGATCTTCATTATTGTTTCAGCCACATGTTCAGGACACATCATTCTTGACAAATGAAATGTAAGTTCCCCATCCACCTTGGGAAGTCTGTTGTAGATCTCTGCGGCATCCCTTCGAGTGTTTACTACACAAAGGACACGATCAAACTGGCTTATACGGCGTGCCAAATGATCATAAGAACTCACTTCGTCATCAAAATGAAGTCTCACTCTACGAAGTCTTTCATGAAGTCGGAAATCGGCAGGGATAATCTCTTTCACTTTGTCTATACCCTCCAACATTACCGTAGGATTGCATCCGCGATGTCTTCCCTCAAGCACAGGTTGACTTGCCGTCGTGAAGAGTACCGACACTCCCAACTGCCGTTGATAGGTTTTCAGTGCGTTTACGATGGGTTGCAAATAGTCAGTAGGCAATGTCTGTACTTCATCTAATATGAGTACGCTATTACAAATATTGTGCAGTTTCCTACATTGAGAGGGTCGGCTTGCAAACATCGATTCAAACAATTGGACATTGGTTGTCACAACAATAGGATAATCCCAGTTTTCTGTGGCCAGTTTCATTTGCATGGCCGCATTGGCTCCCCTTTCGCCCTTGATGTCAGCCAATTTCTCAAAGGATATATTTGAATGATGTTCCAGAACATTCTCTGACCCAAAAATATCTCTCAACACTTGAGCTGTCTGGACTATGATGCTGGTATATGGTATGGCAATGATGATCCTATGTTTGCCATACCTCAATGCATGGTTGACAGCCCACACCAACGAAGACAATGTCTTGCCGCCGCCTGTAGGAACCGTCAAACTGTAGAAGCCAGGTTCCTCCTCTGCAGCATTCCGACACGCGTGCTGAACTTCGTTACGAATTTGGTTGACTGGCGTGGAAGGCTTCTTACTTAACTTCTCTAAATATGCATCCAACAAAGGACTCAATGCAGACAAAGACTTT
The DNA here is from genome assembly GCA_902774815.1 of uncultured Prevotellaceae bacterium. Classification (GTDB taxonomy): domain Bacteria; phylum Bacteroidota; class Bacteroidia; order Bacteroidales; family Bacteroidaceae; genus Prevotella. The sequence goes on from CACYJV010000033.1 coordinate 55,930, forward strand.
TTACAGTTTCTTAGTTGCGACTGTTCCTCCTTCATGAAATGTTCCGTATCCAAATAGTCAGCATCCACCAGGCACGAGAAAAGCAATCTTATCAGATGGTTCATTTCGTAACGTTGCGGTGAAGCGTTGAAAACAGGCGGCATAAGTTTGATATGTAAGGGAGAGTCGTCTACATCTGTTGGAATACTTTTTTCTTTCAATATTGTTTCGTACTCGTCATAGTCATACAAACCAGCATGATGTCCCATGATGGGATAGGCCAGAAAGGGAGTGAAGGGCGGATATAACTTCTTTGCTACCAACGCACCCACATAGGCATGGTTAGGATGACGATGGACAACCAGTTCGGGACACAATCCCGACTCCTTTTTGATATATGTCTGGAAGTCATCTTGTTCCTTACCTTTATCATGCAGTAAGCCCAAGACCGTTCCGAAGTCTTTCATACCAAATGCAGAAGCAAACTCAGCTGCAAAATGAGCAACTCCTATTTGATGTTCTTCATTCGTCTGCACTGCCATATCATTAGGCCTGACATGTGATATTATATCTCCTCTAAAAATCATACTCTATAAAGGTTATGCTAGTGCAAAGATACTTAAAAGATGTGGAACATGGAAGTGAATGGAAGAATATTTTGAACTAATTAACGTGAGTTCGACGAATTCACGTTATTATATGCTATTTGACCCAAACGACGAACAGAAGCATTCCTCTTTTTTCAACGCAGAGACACAGAGTTCTGCACCTCTGCATTAAAAAATACACTTTTGCCACTGTAGGCAGGGTGTTCATTGCCCGGCGTTTGGGTAAAAATGTATTTAATAGCCTTTTTCAAACAGGCTGCATTTTTCTATAAAATAGCACGCTGAAAATTTTGGCTCTTTCCCCGATTATTTGTAACTTTGCAGTTAAATCTACGATAAGCAATCTCGAACATCAGGAAGCAATGGAAAAACGACTGCGAAGGTACTGGCTTTTGACCGTGGTTCTGCTGGCGGCGATACTGAACATTCATGCTGCCCAGTGGACCATCAGCGTGACGCCAAGCGACACGCAGGGAGGCTATGTGGAGACGGTTGACGGGCGCGCGCAGAGCGACGTGAGCTATTCAACGACGTGGCCTGCGGCTGGCTATGTGCCCGTTTTCTACATCCATTTCCCCAAGGGAACCTTCCAGGTGACTTCGCAGAATGTTGAAGCCCTGCGCGTGAACGTTCGCGATGCCTCCACGGGTGCCGACGTGGCGACCAGTCAGCCCGCCCGCCAATTCAGTTTCGTGTCGGCCGAGGAAGGCTGGTATCGCTTCCAACTGACGGGTGGCACGCCTGGTGTGACAGTGCTGCAGGACTTCACCGTGACTTCCGCCGATGCAACGGGCAACAACACCAACGTTTTCCTGGCTGCATGGCGTTCAGCGCCTTCGCTCCACCTGAACACCTTTGGCAGCAGCCATCAGGACCTGCCGTCGGGCAATGCCTTCGACTGGATCTACGATGAGGTGATGATGCCTGCCGATGCCGACTATTACGGCACGTACGTCGAGTCGTTCGGCTTCAACAACGGCTACATAGGCATACAGAACAACGGCTCGAACGGCGGTGAGGATGGTCGGACGGTGATCTTCTCGAGTTGGGACAATGGCGATACCGACAGCGATCCTTCTTTGGCCGACTTCCGCCGTAGCGGCATCGTGGCAACGGGCGAGGCCGACCAGGTGACGGCTGAGCGCTTCGGCGGTGAGGGAACCGGTTGCCACATCATGCTGAACGGCAAGTTGTGGAAGCCTGGACGGTGGGTACGCTTCCTGCTGAACACACGACCTGAACAGATCACGCTGAGCGATGGCTCAACTTACAATAACACGCTGCTTTCAGCATGGTATTGGGCCGAGGGAGTCGACACTGAGTGGCATTACATCGGGACGATGCGCCAGGCAGGCACCACCAACTACTTCGGTTTGGGCTTCAACGCCTTTCTCGAGGAATACACCCGCGGCAACATCAGCCAAGGCTGTGCACCCCACAAGGCCTACTATCGCCGCATCTTCACACGCTCGATGCAGAGCGGAACATGGTATAACCGTAACCAATTCAGTTGGGGCCACACCGACGGGGGCACTGCCGACGGCGCCCGCAACGACCGACTGCAGACGGCATTGGACGATTTCCAGGGCGAACCGGCCATCATGATGCAGGCTGGTGGCTACGGCGATGCTACGGAAGGTCCCTCGAACCTGTCCTATGTGCAGCCTCTCGGCATCGTACCCGATGCTGCCACGTTGCAACAACTCCTGACAGACTACGTGGAACCAGCCATCCAACGGCAGGATGAGGAGCGTATGGCGCTGGCCATGCAATCCACTTACACGCAGTTGGATCAGACGGAGTGGACCATCAGCGGCTTTTCATCGGAGGAGACCGTGGGCGAGGGAGCTTCCAACGGGCATGCTGCCCACGCCATCGACGGCGATGCAAGCACGTTCTGGCACACGTCGTGGTGGAGTAGTGGCAACCTGAACTATCCGCACTACTTGTCGCTGTTGCACGACGGTGCGGTGACAATCGACAAAATCCGCATCAACATACCCGAAGGGCGCGGCGCGAACTACCGGGCCAAGACCGTTCAGGTACAGACCTCGGCGAACGGCACCGATTGGACTGCCGTGGGAACCTTCAGCCTGCCCAATGCCAGTGTGCAGGAGGTGGGCCTCGATGGCTATGGCCTGCAAACCGAGCACTTGCGCTTGTACTTCACCGAGGGCTATGGCCAGTATGTGCTTATTGGCGAGCTGGAGTTTTTCCAGAAGGACGAGGCCGCTGACCTGCAGCAGTTGCGTGCCTTGGCTCAGGGCTATCTGGACAGGGCAGACGCGTTCAACGGCTACCCGTCGGAAGAACTGACGGGACTGCAGGCGGTAGCGAACAACGCGGCAAGCACTGCCGACGACTTCAGGGCCGCCCTGGCCAGCCTGGCTGCCGAAGGCCATCTGCTGAAGTATGGCGAGGTGACGGAAGTGGCACATCTGAGTGCCGAGAAGGCCTACTACCTGAGCAATGCCAGCGGTTATGGTGCGATGATGGGCGATGGCGAAGCTGTGACGCTGCGCAATGCCGCCCCCGTAGAAGGCTCGGGCCACTACGCCGATTGCCAGCCGACCTACAAGGCGAAGGCTCGCGTGCAGGACGAGGCCTGCAACTGGATGTTGCTGACGGCCGACGATTTTCCCGGCAGCTACTATATTTATAACATAGGTGCGCAGAAGTTCCTGAATCCGCAGTACCACTCCAACTTGGGCGACACGCCACAGCCGTTCGGCATCGTGCGCAAGAACGGCGCATTCGTGCTGACGGCCCAGGACTACAACTACGGCGGACATACGCAGCTGTGCCTGGCGCCGCAATTCCAGAGCGATCCCGTTTCAGTGTGGAACAACGATGCCGGCAATTATTTCCTCATTTACGACAACTATGCCCTGAAACCCTCGGCTGAGTTGGTCGGCCGGCTGCGCCATCAGATCCTGATGCTGAATAAAGGCGACGTCAATCAAGACGGTTTCATTACGATAGCCGATGTGACAGCATTGGTGAACATCATCCTGGGAAAGGCTTCCAGCTCCACCGAGAATGTGAATAAAGTGGCAGATGTGAACGACGATGATGCCATCACGATAGCCGATGTGACCGCGTTGGTGAACATCATATTGGGAAAATGAACTCATTGGGGGCATGTAAACCCTCGCTCGACAATAAAAAAACAATGACAGATATGAAACGACTTTTAGCCCTGTTGATGTTAGTGGCCTGTCTGTTGCCGCTGTGGGCGCAGGCCGATGAAAATCCCGTGGCCGATGCGAAGGCAATGGTGAAGGCGGGATGTGCGCGTTTCACGGTGCTCACGCCTGAAATGATACGCATCCAATACAGTAGCAGCAAGCAGTTCGAAGACCGCGCTACGTTTGCCGTGGTCAACCGCCGTCTGCCAGTACCTGCCTACAAGGTGAAGAAGAAGGGCGGATGGCTGACCATCACGACCGACGCGCTGACGTTGCGCTATAAGATGGGGGCACTTATCAGTGCCGACAACGCCGATGCGCTCAGCGTGGAACTGACGGTGAACGGCCGGCAGGTGAAGTGGCATCCCGGACTGCAGGACGACCAGAACCTGAAGGGCACCATGCGCACTCTGGACGGCCAAAACGGCACCAACAAGGAGCGTGACTTGGAGAACGGCCTGCTTTCGCGTTCGGGGTGGAGCATCATCGACGAGTCGCCGCGCACGAAACGGGGCGACGGTTCGACGACGTTTGCCTTCGATGGCAATGTGGATGGGATTCCATGGGTGGCTGAACCCGTTGACAAAGAGGCTGTAGATTGGTATTTCATGGGCTACGGTCACAATTATCGCAAGGCTTTGGGCGACTTCACGAAGATAGCAGGCCGCCAGCCTATGCCACCGCTCTACGTGCTGGGCTACTGGTACAGCAAATATCAGCGCTACACGGCCGACGAATTCATGCAGATAGCCACCGACGTGCGCCAAAACCAGATTCCTATGGATGTGATGATTTTCGATATGGACTGGCACACCGAAGGCTGGACGGGCTGGACGTGGGACCGTTCCATCATTCCCGATCCCGAAGGGCTCATCGATTTCATGCACAAAAAGAACCTGAAGGTGGCACTGAACCTGCATCCGGCTGATGGCGTCGACGACGACGAGGAATTCTTCGACGACGTTCGCAACGATATGGGCCTGCCAGCCGACGTGAAGCGCGTGCCGTGGAACCTCTCTGATGGAAAATTCTACCACTCGATGTTCAACCGTATCCTGCGTGCCCGCGAGCGTCAGGGCGTTGACTTCTGGTGGCTGGACTGGCAGCAGAACCGCACAAGTAAGTTCATGGAGGGATTGGGTGAGACCTTCTGGTGCAACCACGTGTTCTACAACGACATGCGACTGAACCGTACCGACCGTCGTCCGCTCATCTACCACCGTTGGGGCGGACTGGGATGCCACCGCTACCCCATAGGCTTCTCAGGCGATGCCTACAGCAACTACCCCACACTGGCTTGGCAGCCTTACTTCACGGCAACGGCCTCCAACGTGTGCTTCGGCTACTGGGGCCACGACCTGGGCGGCCACGTGCAGGACGGTCCCAATGATCCTGAACTGTATCTGCGCTGGATGCAGTTCGGCGTCTTCACACCCATCTTCCGTACTCACGCCACCAATCAGCCCCACATCGAGCGTCGCATCTGGAAGTATGCCAACTTCCCACTCCTGCTGGAAACGGTGAAGCTGCGCTATCGGCTGATGCCATACATCTACACCGCTTGCCGACAGGCTTACGATACGGGTGTCTCCATCTGCCGGCCGCTCTACTACGACTGGCCTGAAACCAACGAGGCCTATACCTATAAGGACGAGTACATGTTCGGCGACGACATCCTTGTGGCTCCGGTGCTGCAGGCATCGGGTGCTGACGGTAAGACGCCACGTACGACGTGGCTGCCCGAAGGCCGCTGGTTCGACGTGTGCCGCAATCAGGTCGTGGAAGGTGGTCGTGTGATGCAGGATTCCTATGCCCTTGGCGAGACACCTTACTTCTACAAGGCTGGTTCCGTGATTGTGTGCAATCCACCTGTGCAGAATCTGCAGGTGCGTCCCGACCGACTCGTGGTGCAGGTGGTGCCTGGCGCCGACGGGCAGACAACTCTCTATGAGGATGAGGGCGACTCGGAGGCTTACAAGCAGGGTCAGTTTACCACGACGGGCATCGAACACCGCGGGCAGGGCATCAGCATCCTGCCACGCGAGGGTAGTTTCAAGGGTATGCCCGCCGAGCGAGCCTACACGGTTGAATTCCTCGGCTGCGAGCGTCCCGCTCAGGTGAGTGTTAACGGGCAGGCTGTGCCTAACGGACAGTGGAACTACGATGCTGCCAAGCGTCTCCTGACCGTCTTCATCGGCAGTACACCCTGCTCGGAGCGCATCGACATTCAGGCCAAACCCTAAGCCATCTGCTCCAAAGTAATGTCTGCACTCCTACACTCCTGTACTCCTGCACTCCTAAAAAAATATCTACACTCCTAAAATATAGCAATGTCCTACCGCTTACCCGCAGAATGGGAACCCCAGGAATTTGTCCTCCTTGCGTGGCCTAACGAAACCACCGATTGGGCTCCCTACCTCGAAGAAATCCGAAAAACCGTTGCTGAGATGGTTCGCGCCATCGTTCGGCACGAAAAGGTGCTGCTACTCTCGATGTTCAAGAGCGATGTGCCCGACGAGCTTCGCTCGCTGCCGAACGTCTATGTGGCCGAACTGCCCAACAACGATACATGGGCTCGCGACTTCGGTCCCATCGTGCTGAAAAGCACCCCTCCAGTGGCTCGCTCACAAAGCAATGAAGGTGGCGACGGCGGCGAGGAGCAGGAGAAGGACAGCCTTTGGCTCGACTTCCGCTTCAATGGCTGGGGCGAGAAGTTTCATGCCGATTGGGACAACATGATTCCCATGAAGCTGTGGGGTGGCTACGGCTTCCGCGAAAAGGCTGATTACGAAAACCATCAAGACTTTGTGCTTGAAGGAGGTTCCATCGACACCGATGGGGAAGGAACACTGTTCACCACCTCGCAGTGCCTGCTGGCCCCGCACCGCAATCAGCCGCTCACGCAAGAGCAGGTTGAAGCCGAACTGAAGCGCCGCCTGCGCGTCAGCCGCGTGGTGTGGCTTGACCATGGCACACTTGTCGGCGACGATACCGATGGACATATTGACACCATCGTGCGCTGTGCTCCAGACGATACGTTGGTCTATGTGGGATGCGACGACGAAGGCGACGAGCAGTACGCCGACTTCCTGGCGTTGGAGCAACAGCTCAAGACATTGCGCACCGCCAGTGGCGAACCCTACCGGTTGCTTCGGTTGCCCATGCCGGATGCAATCTACGAAGAGCAGGAAGAAACGGCTGCCGAGGGCGCATCAGCGGAGCCAAGTCCCTTGCGTCTGCCGGCTACCTATGCTAATTTCCTCGTCATCAACGATGCCCTGCTGGTGCCCACCTATGCCCAGCCGGAGAAGGATGCAGAGGCAATGCGCATCATCGCTCAGGCCTATCCAGGTCGCGAACTGGTGCCCATCGATGCCCGAACCATCATCCGCCAACATGGCTCAGTTCATTGCCTGACGATGCAGGTGCCCCGTTAGCAGGGGAAAACGGCTGAGACAAGGACGAAAAACCTCATTGCAAACGAAACGAAATGGACGTTGTACTGGAACTTAAAAATGGAAGAATCGCCGCAGACGGACGTGTGGTCGTAGGTGACCTCTCGTTTGTGGCACCAGCGGGCAAGGTGACTTGTTTGACGGGTGAGCGTGGCTGCGGAAAGACGCTTCTTGTCCGCACGCTGTTAGGCTTATGGCCGCTCGAAAAGGGGTTTGTGACACTCGATGGTGAACCCATTACGCCACTCTCGGCTCCCAGTCTCCGCCGGTTGATGGCCTATGTGCCCCAGCAGTTGCCTGTGCCGTTTGCCGATGCACTTGAAGCCCTTGGCTCATCGCGTGCCATAGCCTTCGATGCCTCGGCCGAAGGAACAAAGGAGGGTAGTGCTCGGCCACTCGACATGACAGGTAAGCGTTGCGTGTTGCTCGATGATGCATTTTGCTCGCTTACCGCTGACCGTGCCCAAGCGTTGGTTGACCATCTGGAGGTGCTGGCCGGCGAGGGTAGGGCAGTGGTCGTGACCTGTCAGCCTGATGACGTGGCTCGCTTCACCCCAGCCACCACGCTGGTGTATCAGGTCCAAGTTTCGAGTTCTTAGTTCTTAGTTCCGAGTTCTTAGTTACTATCACCTATCACCCACCACCCATCACCCACCACCCATTACCCAAACAAACATGACCATCACGATTATAAGTTTCCTGTTAGGCCTGTTGCTCATCGCCGTGCCACTCTATTTGTTGCACGCGTTGCAAGTGCCTCTTTTCGGTAAAGTCCTCACGGCCTTCGGACGTGCGGCAGCCATGCTGTTGGCCTTAGGAGCATGCCTCTGGCTGGTTTTCCATTTCAACCATTGGGCTGTCAGCCTGCTGGCCGTGCTACTCATGGTAGGTGTCGGCATGCTGTTGGTGGTGCGCAAGGCTCGGTTGGGACATCGCATGCTCGTACCCATAGGTGCAGGACTCTTCGTTGCCCTGCTCGTGGTGGGTGCCTGGCTGCTGTTGCTGGCTTTGGGAGTCCGTCGTCCCCTTGAGGCACAGTATCTTCTTCCCATCGCCGGACTCCTTGTGGGCAGCATGACAGAAACGCTTGCCCGGGCCTTGTCGGTCTACTACCGCAGTTTGATACATCACGACCAACTTTATTATTATGTGATAGGCAATGGCGCCTCACGCGAGGAAGCCCTGTCGTGGTATGTGCGTCGTTCGCTCGAAGCCGTGGTGCTGCCTCACCTGAAGTCCATGTCGACCATCGTCGTCGTTTCGTCGCCCCTTGTGGTCTGGGCATTGTTGCTCGGCGGCAGTAGCGTCGCCGAAGCCATAGCCGTGCAGATCCTCGTCCTCGTAGCTGGTTTCACGGCATCTGTCGTGGCACTGGTCGTGGCACTCTTTGTGGCTCGCCGCTACTCGTTCGACGGATATGGCCGCCTAAAGCAACCACAAAGCCCCACCCCGACCCTCCCCAAAGGGGGAGGGGGACCAGAATAGAGAGTAATCCAGAGTAATGTCTACACTCCTACACTTCTGTACTCCTACACTCCTGTACTCCTACACTCCTAAAAAAGAATCTCCAACCCAATAACAACAATAATTATGAAATTAGCAGAAGGACTTAGCATCCGCAAGGATTTGCAGACGCGCATCGACCAACTGAAAGCGCGCCTGCTGAACAATGTGAAAGTGCAAGAAGGCGACAAACCCTCGGAGGATCCTGCCAGCTTGCAGAAGGAACTCGACACCTGCCTGGAGCAGCTCGAAGAGATGATCTATCGTATCAATGCAACCAATATGCATACGGTGAGCAATGGAAAGACGCTTACTGAGATGATGGCACAACGCGATGTCCTGTCCAAGCGTCTGCTGGTGATGCGCGACGTCTTCGAACGGGCTTCGCAGTCGCCTGATCGCTATGGTCGCAACGAAATCCGTTATGTCACCACCATCGATGTGCCCAAGTTCCGGAAGCAGATGGATACCTATTCGCAGCAGTTGCGCGAACTCGATATGGAAATTCAGGCCCTGAACTTCGCCACGACGCTCGATGAGAAACCCGTAGCAAGGCAGACGGGTTCGCCTGGCCGCAGACGTTGATGCCACAATGAAACACAGGGAGCAGTCATCGGTGGTTGCAGGGTGAGCTATACAAATGGAACTTTGAGATCCACTAGTGGTGCCAGCACGGAACGGCTGGCTTGGTATGACAACCAACTCACGGCGCACGTTCAGCACAACAGCACGCCGCACAGTTCACTTAGCATGTAGCACTACCGTTTAGCTAACTGTAGTCCTTCGGGGCTGCTCCTTTCTTTTTACCGTCCATCGACACACGTGCCTTGCCTGACGTTTGCGGGGCACATTAGCATTATGACTATCATGAAAATGACCGACAACAACATCCGACTGACATTCCACAAGGCCAACACCGAAACGGAACTGGCCATACCCCTTGCCCAAAGCAGCGTGCGGGCAGGGTTTCCTTCGCCTGCACAAGACTACATGGGCGAGGAAATTGACCTCAATAAACTCATCGTTCGCCACCGCGAGGCAACGTTCTACGTACGCGTGTCGGGCGATTCGATGACCGATGCCGGCATCCTCGATGGCGACTTGGCAGTGGTTGATAAGGAGTTGGAGGCTTGCGACGGCGATTTCGTCATTGCTTTCGTTGATGGAGAGTTCACTATTAAACAGTTCCGCATCGACAAGAGTGGCTCCTTTGGATGGCTTCAGCCTTGGAACAGCCATTTCCCGCCCATCCGTGTCGATGCTTCCAACGATTTCATTATCTGGGGTGTCGTCACCTACATCATCCACCCCGCAAAGAAACTGCAGTGAGTAGTGAATAGTGAATAGTGAAGAGTGAATAGCCGAATGATTAGTGATTAGTGAATAGTGAATAGTGAATAGCCGAATGATTACTCTTGAAGCTGGTGGATAAAGTATTTGTTAACGGGCAACTTTCAACTTAAATCATAAATCGTAAATCAATAATTGTCCGTGACATCCGTTTTATCCGTGTCATCCGTGGTCGCAAGATCGTAAATCCGACTCGAGCTTTGCTCGCTCATTCCCGCGCTCGGCTTTGCCGCTTCGCTCGTCGAAGAACTACGTTCGCCTACCCGTAGCCTTTCGTAATGAAATGGAGAAAGAAATCGTAAATCCGTAAATCGTAAATCCGTAAATCGTAAATCCGTAAATCGTAAATCCGTAAATCCGTAAATCGTAAATCGTAAATCCGTAAATCCCTCTCGTGTCTCTTTTTGCCGTAGCCGATTGCAACAACTTCTATTGCTCGTGCGAACGGGTGTTTCATCCCGAGCTCAATGGAAGGCCTGTCGTTGTTCTGAGCAACAACGACGGTTGCCTCATCGCGCGTTCGGAGGAAGCCAAGAAGCTGGGGTTGAAGATGGGCGACCCCTTCTTTCAGGTGCGCGATTTGCTCGAACGCGAGCGTGTGGCGGTGTTTTCCAGTAACTACACTCTTTATGGTTCGATGTCGGGCCGTGTCATGTCGTTGCTGAGCCAATACACACCTTCGCTCGACGTCTATTCCATTGACGAGGCCTTTCTCGACCTGAGCAATATGGGCGATAGCCAGCACATGAAGCGGTATGGTGAGCAGATTGCCCATCGCGTCCACAAAGCAACAGGCATCCCCATTTCTGTGGGCATTGCTCCAACGAAGACGTTGGCCAAGATGGGCAGTAAGTTCGCTAAAAAATACAAAGGCTATCATGGTTGCTGCCTCATTGACACGCCAGAGCGTCGGCAGAAGGCACTCGAACTGTTTCCTGTTGAAGACGTCTGGGGCATTGGCCGGCGCATCGCCCGACAGCTGGCTTACTACAACATCACTACTGCTGCTGATTTCGCACGTCAGAAGGAGAGTTGGGTGCGCAGTAAGTTCAGCGTGACCACTGTGCGTACGTGGAAAGAACTCAACGGCGAGAGTTGCATTGTGCTCGATGACATGAGCCAGAAGAAATCCATCTGTACCAGTCGCAGCTTTGCCGGACAGGGCATCAGCGACTTCGGTATTCTTGAAGAGGCCGTGGCTAACTTCGCCTCGCGTTGTGCCTCGAAACTTCGCCATCAGCGTTCGTGTTGCCAAGGCGTCACCGTGTTTGCACACACCAGCCCTTTCCGTGAGGACGTGCCGTCCCATTTCATTCAACAGTCGGTGCAGCTTTCCGTGCCCACACAGGACACCGCCGAAATCATAAAAACCGCCGTTGGAATGCTCAGGGAAAACTTCCCGGCGCAGGAGTCCACCTCTGCTCCTGCCCTGTTCAAGAAGGCGGGTGTCATCATTTGGAACATCACTTCGGCACGGGTAGTGCAGCAAGATTTGTTCGACACCATCGACCGTACGAAGCAAAAGGCACTGCTCGAAGCCATCGACGAAATCAACCGTCGCAACGGTCACGACACGGTTCGCATAGCTACGCAGGGCACAAACGTGCGCTTTGGCCTGCAAAACGCATACCTTTCGCACCAGTATACCACCAATATAGACGATGTAATCGTTGCGAAAATAAAGTAGCACCCTACGTTTTTCCGTTGTTTTCTTTTCCGTGTATCTACTTTTTTGTATATTTGCAGGTGAAAACAACCATAGACAACAAACAATCAATGAAGAAAATCGTACCCATTCTCTTTGCGTGGGCCCTGTTGATGGCCTGTAACCCACAACCACAGAAAGCCGGTAACGAACCGGAAATGGATGAATTCGTTGACCAGGAGGCTGTCAGTTCGCAGGCAACGGAAACTACTTCAGCGAAGCCCGTCACGGCCGATGGTCGCGAAATCAAGATGTACGAGCTGCCGGCTCCGCTCACCGATCGCCCTGAGCAGATTCTGCATCGCAAGAGTTTTACCATATCCTACAACAAAACGACGAAAACGCCCAACTGGGTGGCTTGGCATCTGACGAAGAGTCACACTCACGGGCATATTCAGCGCGAGCTGCAGGCTTTCGATGAAGATCCGAGCGTGCCTTCTCCACGTGCAACGCTCGACGATTACTATAACTCGCGCTACGACCGTGGTCACATGTGTCCGGCGGGCGATAACAAGTGGAACGAGGAAGCCATGAGTCAGACGTTCAAACTGACCAACATCTGCCCGCAAAACCACGGTCTGAATAAGAACGGGTGGAACGACTTGGAGATACAGTGTCGCGACTGGGCACGCGAATACAATGCCGTTGACATCGTCTGCGGCCCCGTTTACCGAACGGCAACCTACTCCGATGGCAAGATGCGCCCTTCGAACGACCAGAAATTCATCGGTAAGAACAAGGTGTGGGTGCCCGATGCTTTCTTCAAGGTGGTGCTCTGCCGTGGCAAGCAGCCTAAGGCAATCGGATTCATCTACGAAAACCGCGGCGGACAGCAACTCATGCGCGAGTGCACGTGCTCGGTCGACGAGGTCGAACTCGTTACAGGAATCGACTTTTATCCCCTCCTTGCCGACGATGTTGAGAATCGTATCGAGGCTGAAGCCAATCTGCGTAAATGGTAGAATGAACCCCTGAAAATACAAAAAAAGCAAATTCTTTTTTGTTTTTTGCCTACTTATTTGTATCTTTGCACCGAAATTGCGGGAAAGGGCTTGGGAGCCCCGACAAAGTTTCCGCAAATTTCGGTAAATAGATCATCGGACTCGAGCCCTGCTTGCCATCGTAGCACGGCGGGGAACGAAGGCGATCAATCGTAAATATCATTATCGGTGTGAAAATAAGAAAGGTGATGGATGCCCTTGAACGATTCGCGCCTCTGCCCCTTCAGGAGAGCTACGACAATGCTGGCCTGCAGGTTGGACTGACAGAGACGGAGATTTCAGGGGCATTATTGTGTTTGGACGTGACGGAGGCAGTGGTCGACGAGGCCATTCGCCGTGAGTGCAATCTCATAGTGGCTCACCATCCGCTGATCTTCCGCAAGCTGGCTCACATCAGCGACGGGAGCTACGTGGAACGTGCTGTCATTAAGGCTATTAAGAACGACATCGTCATTATGGCGATGCACACGAACATGGACAATGCACTCGACGGTGTGAACTTCCGTGTGGCTGCGAAGATGGGGCTGACGCAGGTCGATTTCCTGCCTTCGCAACGCCGGCAGATGGCAATTGCCGGAACCGACGAGCCAGTGGTCTATGGCAGTGGCGTCGTGGGTTTGTTGCCCGAGCCGATGGATGCCCGCGCGTTCATCATGATGCTGAAGGAGCGTTTTGGCGTAGCTTCGGTACGTGCCAACGAACTGTTGCAGCGTCCTGTCAGCCGTGTGGCCATCTGTGGTGGCAGCGGTGCATTCCTTTTGGGCGATGCCTTGCGTGCCGGTGCCGATGCTTTCGTTACGGGCGAGATGAGCTATCATGAGTTCTTCGGCCACGAACAGCAGCTCCAAATCTGCGTCATTGGACACTATGAGAGCGAGCAGTTCACGACGGAAATATTCCGCGACATCATCGAAAGCGAATGTCCAGGTGTCCGGACCTGCATTGCTGAGACTCAGACCAACCCCATCATTTATCTGTAGAAATTGAGAATTAGAATTGATCAACAATAAATTAAATTAAGAACTATGGCATCAAGAAAAGATCCTACAGACCTCTCAGTTGAGGAGAAGCTGAAAACTTTGTATCAGCTGCAGGTTACACTTTCGGGCATTGACGAACAGCGTGCCCAGCGTGGCGAACTGCCACTTGAAGTACAAGACCTGGAAGACGAAATCGCTGGCTTGAACACGCGTATCGAGAAGATCCAGGAAGAAGTGCGCGACTATCAGAGCGCTATCACCATGAAGAAGGGTGAGATTACTGAGGCTCAGGCACTGGTAGACCGCTACCAGAAGCAACTCGACGAGGTGAAGAACAATCGCGAGTACGACACGCTGACCAAGGAGATTGAGTTCCAGTCGCTGGAGATTGAACTCTGCCAGAAGAAAATCAAGGAGGCTCTGCTGCGTATCGATGAGCGTCAGCACGACCTTGAGGACGCTGAACAACTGAAGAAAGATCGCGAGGCCGACCTCGTCGACAAGAAGAGCGAACTGGAAGAAATCATGCAGGAAACTCGTGAGGAGGAAGATCGCCTGAAAGAGAAAGCCAGCGATCTCGAAACAAAGATTGAGTCGCGTCTGCTCACCAGCTTCAAGCGCATCCGTAAGAACGCCCGCAATGGTCTGGGCATCGTCTATGTGCAGCGTGATGCCTGCGGTGGCTGCTTCAACAAGATTCCGCCACAGCGCCAGCTTGATATCAAGATGCACAAGAAGATCATCGTCTGTGAGTATTGCGGACGAATCATGATCGATCCGGAACTCGCCGGTGTGAAGATCGACGCCGCTACGGGTGAGGAGAAACCCAAGCGCAAGCGCGCCATCCGCAAGACCACAACCAAGAAAAAGGCCGAAGCTGAGGCTCCCGCAGTGCCCGAGGCAGAGGAATAAGGCGCTTTGCGCGGTTCAAAGCTGTTACGCAGCGTTCAAAGCCCTTCGGGCGGTTCAATGGCCTGCGGCCAGTTCAATGCGACTTCGTCGCAACTCAAGAATTCGTTTTTTCATCATAAAGGAAGTCCCCACGTTTTTGCGTGAGGACTTCCTTTTTTGAACCTTTTGAACGTCGCGCAGCTACACTTGAACTGCGGCTTCGCTGCATTGAACGCCCGAAGGGCTTTGAACGCTGCGTAGCAGCTTTGAACCGCGACGCAGTCGCATTGAACGCGGCTTTGCCGCGCTACAGTCCTCTTGCCTTATAAATCTTTTCCTTCGCGTCGTTGATTTCCTGGAACTTTTTCTCAGCCGCCTTCCTGACGTCGTCGCCTAACTTAGCTACACGGTCGGGGTGGTGTTTCAGTGCCATCTGGCGATAGGCAGCTTTTACCTCGTCGTCAGTAGCTGAGGGCGAGATGCCTAACACCTTGTACGCTGCCTCCAGATCATTCTTCCCCGACCGCAGGTTCAGCATCGACTCAACGTCGGCTGCTGAAATGCCCAGCGAGGCGGCCACGTCGCGAAGTGCTTGTATCTCGGCCTGCACCACGTTGCCATCGGCCTGCGCAATCATCACGAGGAAGTTGACCAGTTGCAACCGCTGCGAGTAGTCCATGTTCACGGCTATCTGTTGGCAAGCCTGGCGAATGGTAGTACGATAAGCTGTACCCTCCTGCTTCTGTCGTTCGAACAGCTTCTTCACGATGTCTTCGCCCTGCGTCACGGCCTGCTCGCCGAAGTTCTGGCGCAGGAAGTTGCGCAGCAGTTCCATTTCCGAATGCATAACTTTGCCATCGGCGCGGATGATGTAGGCTGCCAGCACCAGCAGCGAGAACAGAAACGAGTTGCGCTGTCCCTCATACGTCTGCCGCTGCCGGTACTCCTGATAGCGCCTGTAGGCATCGTTGTTATCGTATTCGCGGTTATTGTAATTGTCCATGTCTGGACCGTTCACCATATCCAGTCCCCCATCAAATAGGGAACCCAGCACGAATCCCAACAGTGCTCCCAACGGGCCTGCCGTCATGAACCCCAGGAAGCCTCCTATCCATTTTCCTATTGCCATATGTTTTTCTTTTGTTTGACGCAAAGGTAACGATTATCTCCCAATTATCCTGCTATCATCATCATCTTATAATAATTTTTAACGGGGGTATGAGCCAGAACATCATGTTTTACTTTATGAAGTCTATGCGTTGTGGGGATAAGATGCTTGTATTGTCATCTTGTTTGCCATCGTTTTTATTCCAGAGAAAGGTACAGCAGGTAGATGATCAGTGCAATCAGTGCGATGAGCACGGTGGCGACGATGATTTGCGTCAGCGTGATATAGCCCAGCAGGCGCTTCTTGGAATAGCCGGAGAACTGCTGGAGCGTCACGAAGATCATGAACACCGCGAATAGTTGGATGACGACAGACCCCAGCAGGTCGCCGATAATGGAGTAAATACTGTAGACATTCGCGGTGTAGACCAGCACCACGACGAACTCTGAATAGCGCAGGTCGGGGACGTTCGGCGAATGGCGCAGGAACAGGTATAGCGGCAACGAGAACAGCATCAGTATCAACAAGGCAAAGACGGCGGGGTTCTTCTCCCAGAGTTTGTCCATCACTTTGATGGTGTACATCATGGCGTTTACTATCGGCGTGTCCATCTTCTTGCTGTCCTTTGACGCCTCCTTGAACTTTTCCCCTGCCTCCAACAATCTGTCAGCCAACCTTTCGGCCTTTGACGGCTGCCGGACAGAGTCCTTCTTCAGCGAGTCAGCCGGCACTGCCGCCGTCTGCTTGGCTTGGGCTGTGCTCTCTTTCAGCGAGTCGGCTGGTACTGCCGACGTCTGTTCGGCTTGGGCAGTAGTCTCTTTCAGCGAGTCAGCCGGAACTGTCGCCGTCTGCTCGGTGGGGGTGGTCTTCTTATCATCTGAAAGGCCCAGGTCGAAGCCATACTCAACAATCAGCGAGAATGCAGCCAGCAGGAAGAACATCTTGAACGGTGGGAAGTAGGCGGAGCGCATGCCGCTCAGATAGTCACGGATCATGTAGCCCGGGCGCAGCATCAGGTCGCGCAGGCTTCGCAACATGCTGCGGTTGCCGATGGCCCACACATCGAGAAACAGCATCAGCGCCTTCTTGAATGAGAAACGTCCCACCTCGGCCGCTTGTCCGCAGCGTGGGCAGTAGTTGCCTGTGAACTCCGTCTTGCACGACGAGCACACGTGGTGCTCGTTCTTCAGCGGTGCCACTTCGTAGGGGCGGCGCTGCCACATGCGGAATGCTCGCAGCCATGCTACCCGCTTCTCTTTGTTCGTCAGATAGGTAAGATATTTCTTCATTCTGTTGCAAAACTATATAAAAAACACAATACCACCAAATATGTTTTTCCTTTTTTGTATTTTTGCAAAGAAAAAGCCTTTTATGGGTTAGCATTTTCTGTGTCTGTTGGGTTATTTACAAAGTGACAAAGTAACAAAGTGACAAAGTAACAAAGTGACAGAGTGACAAAGTGAACATGGAACGAGATACACTGGCGAGGCTGTTTGTGCAGCACTATGGCAAGATGCAGCGTGTGGCCCGTACGATACTATACGACGAGCAGGCTGGCGAGGATGTGATCAGCGACATCTTCGAGAGCTTGCTGCGCGGACGGACGGCGCTCTCGGCCGGCACCGCCGACAGGCAGGACGAGGCGTGCGAGCGCTATCTGCTGACGAGCGTCCGCAACCGCTGCCTGAAGGTGCTCAGGCGCAGACCGTGGCTGGGCATCGCCAGCGGCGGACAGCCCCTCGGCACCCCTGCCATTGAGCTTGCCGTCGCTGCCGATGCTGCTGACGACGACGATGCGCTGATAGCCGAGATCATGGCGTTTGCGGCCAGCCATCTGTCGGAGCAGGAGCAGCGCATCCTCAATCAACGCTTCACCCACGGCCTCCGCTACAGCGAGATAGCCTCGGCCGAAGGCATCAGCCGCGTGGCCGTGTGGAAACACCTGTCGCACGCACTCAACGAAATCAAGAAACATTTTAATCCGAAAATGCTATGATACCTAATGATGACCATAAGAGGCTGTTTCTCGACATGCAGGAACACCCTGAGAATTATTCCGACGAGCAGTTGGAGGCCATGATGGACGACCTCGACAGCGACCTCGATGCCCAGGCAGCATGGGAGCGGTTTGAGCAGACCGTTGGTCCGGCCGTGAAGCCGTCGCACCGCTGGCTGCGCATCGCGGCCATCTTTGTCGGTTCCCTCTTCCTTGCCGGCATTGCCGTTGCCGCATGGATGAGCCTCACCCCCAACACCCCTCCAAGCGGCGAGCCGAGCCAAGACGCACAAAGCATGGAAGTGGCAACGCCCACACAGCATGACGAGATGCCTGTCGCCTTCGACAACGTGCCGCTGGACAGCATCCTCGCCGTGGTGTCGGCTCACTATGGCAAGGCCGTCAGCTTCCGCAATGCTGACCTGCGCGGCATGAAACTCATCATGACGTGGCAACCCGACGCATCGCTTGCCGACTTCCTCGACCGCCTGAATGCCTTCGACGGCCTGAGGCTGAGTTTGCAGAGCGATACCATTGTCGTGGAGGAGGAGTCGACGGACGAGGAATAATCATACCAGTAGGAGATGAAGAAATGAAGAAGCAGTCGCACCTTTTTATATTTTTATTATTCATTACGACCCTGAACACCGTGCTTCCGGCCGTGTCGCTGGCTCAGCAGGACAGGCTCGTCTCTCTGCTCCCAGCCCTGCAGAGCATCAGCCGCAGCCAACAGGAATACACCATCGACATCCTCTCCGACGGGCTCGGCGACCTGCGCACGACGGCCAATGTGAAGGGACTCCCGGCACCTGAAGCCGTGAAGCGGCTTTGCCGTGGGCTGCCCGTGAAGGTGAAGGTGCACGGGCGTAAAATCACCGTGCAGTACGACAAGCGGCGGGAGGTCAGAAAGTTGAAGCTGAATGGCGAGGTGCAGGACATCCGCGCCCACAAGCCGCTCATCGGTGCCACCGTCGAGCTGCTCGATGCCGACAGCACCGTGCTGCAGCAGGCTGTAGCCAAGCATCACTGGTGGGGCAGTGGTGAAGATGGGAAGGTATACGAGTGGGACACCAGCGAATTCAGTTTCACGGTGCCCGCCCTGCCCGCCAAGTACATATTCCGCATCAGCTTCGTGGGCCACCGCACGGCCTACGTCGACTACAAGCTGGAGCGCGTAGGCCGTCGCGAGCACGAGCGGTCGCTGCCTCCGCTCTATCTGGCTCCCGTCTCGACCATGCTGCCCGAAGTGCCGGTCACGGCCTCCCGTGTGAAGTTCTACTACAAGGGCGACACCATTATCTATAATGCCGATGCCTTCATCCTGGCCGAAGGCTCCATGCTCGACGCCCTCATCAGTCAGCTGCCAGGCGTTGAGCTGAAGCGCGACGGCCGCATCTACCACGAGGGCAAGTTCGTCGACGACCTGCTGCTCAACGGCAAGCAGTTCTTCAGCAACGACCGCAAGCTCATGCTCGAAAACCTGCCTGCCTACACCGTGAAGGACATCGCCATCTACGACAAGCAGACCGACGAGAACGAGTGGCTCGGCATCAAGGACCTGCAGACCCAGCGCCACGTCATCGACGTCCGACTGAAGAAGGAGTACATGGTGGGCTGGATTGCCAATGCCGAGGTGGGAGCTAGCCCCACCCCGACCCTCCCCAGTAGGGAGGGGGCTCGCTATCTGGCCCGCCTTTTCGCCATGCGCCACAGCGACTTCTCGCGACTGGCCATTGTTGCCAACGCTAACAACCTCGACGACGACAGCAAGCCGGGCGAAAGCGGCAGCTGGCAGCGTGCCGGCAACGCCCTGCGCCGCACCGAGCGGGCCGACCTCAGCTTCTGGGTCAGCGACCGCAACAAGCGATGGGAGTATCGCGGCGACGCCTCGGTCAACCACCAGCGGACGGAAGACGAGACGCGTACCGTGCGCCAAAACTACCTGCCATCGGGCGATCTCTACGACCATAGCTTCAGCAACAGCCGCAACGAGGACCTGCGCCTGAGTTCCTATCATGACTTCTACCGCAACCACAAGAGCGTGCGCTGGCACATCAGTCCCAACCTGCAATACCACCACTTCAATCACAACTCTGACTTTTCCTCAGCCACCTTCAACGCGCCCGTAGCCGACGTCAGCCGACGGTTGCTCGACGAGCTGTTCAGTCCCACGGCCTCACGCGTCAACCTGCGCGACACGCTCGTCAACCGCATTCTGCAGCAGGGTCTCGGTCGTGGACATGCCCTCGAGGGAACGTTCAACACCGGAGCCACGGTGAAGATTCCGCACTCCAACGAGAACCTGCGCCTCGGTGCCACCTTCAGCTACAGCGACCGCGACGAGCACCTCTTCAGCCGCCAGTCGGTCGAGTATGAGGGTGTGTCAAAATAGGCACATCCTCTTTTCGATTTCTATCATCAGCCATCAAAAGCCATGTATAATTTGTGATGGATGCTTTTTTTGTTTTCCT
>CACYJV010000034.1 GCA_902774815.1 uncultured Prevotellaceae bacterium
GGAGGAAAACAAAAAAAGCATCCATCACAAATTATACATGGCTTTTGATGGCTGATGATAGAAATCGAAAAGAGGATGTGCCTATTTTGACACACCCTCGTTTGTGCTATTTGGTGTCTTTGTCTTCTGCTTATCAGCGTAGAAGCACCTTGCTGGTACGCACTTTACCATTGGCAAGCGTCTCTGCCTTGATGAAAAGACCATGCTGAGGCATGACAACGCGTCGGCCCTGCAGGTCATAGTAAGCCACGGAGCTGACAGTCTCTTCTGCTGTAGTGGCCACGGCCTTGATGCCGCTGAGCGTCGATGCGCCAGCATCCACCTTGTTGGCGTTTACAATCTTTCCTGTAGTCTTCTCGATGAGCAGAACAACCACCGTAAGTTTGTTCTTGTCTTGAATGATGGTGTCGCCTTGCATGTTGCGCACCTTGCGCAAGTCGAAGCTGTAGTCGTAAGTCTGAGACACATCAGCCTCGATGGGTGCATGCAGAGACCCTTCGATGCCTGCTACGCTGGAGCGGTCGACAATCACAAAGTTAAACTCCAGTCCCATGACATAGCTGCCACCCTTGGTGAACAGATCCATCGACGATGGCCATCCCGTATCGCCGGCATAGTAGTTGGCCTGCGCCCAAGAGCGACCTGTGCCCTTCAATCCATTGGCCAACAGGCAGAAGCTCACCTCATAGGGGCAGTCGGCATGTTCCACGGGGAAGGTTATGAATGACGTAGCCTTGAGTACGCTGTCCTCCGTCCACTCGGTTTCGATGTCTACTTCGGCAGGAGCCACAACCTCGCAAGCTGTCTTCCACACGGCATCGATGCCGAACACCTTGCTGCCACTGTTGCCCGAGAAGGCGTCAGTGGAGATGCTGCGATCGATGAAAGCAGCCGGGAAGCCAGCAATATTGCTGGGATAGTTGCGCGTGAACTCCATTGGTTCGCCCGAACCTGACGATCCGTGATAGGAAATGCCAATAAAGTCTTCGGGATAGAGGCGGTTCATCTCTTCCAAGCCTACGTAGCCACGCGGGCAGTAGCCGCACCAAGTGCCGGTGTACTCCTCGAGCACGGCACGATGCTTAGGCAAGGTGTTGTAGAGATTGGCTACGCCTTCTCCACGGCGTGCTACATCGGGGTTGTCGATACCATCGACTTTTGTTATTTCGATGATAATGGGATAAGAACCCTTACGCTCAACGGCAGGCAACTGAACCGTAAACGTGGCCGAACGTCCGGCAATGCCTGGCAACTGGCTGGCCTTGGGGAGGTCAACATGTGCACTGCCCGTCATACCAGCTATTTCGTAGGTATAGTCGAACGACTTCACGCCTGCAGTACCGTGGTTGAGAATCTCGGCAGTGGTCGTTGTCACCTCACCAGTGTGTCCTTTCAGGTTTTCAACTCGTCCCACACCAGCTGCATGTTCATAGACGACATCGCCTTCGAGTATTACCTGAAGTGCCAGGTCATTCCATTCGCCTGCCATATCGTGCCAAGCGGTGCGATACTTCTGGCTGGAGTGGATGTAGCAGCCGCCTGCCGACGACTTGCGGGTGACGACAACGGGCTTGCGGGCCGTCGTGGCCTCAGCCAACTTAAACGTATAGCCCACGTAGAGGCCTTCGGCAGTGATGGTATAAGGCTCGTCGAACACCACCTCATGGTAACCACGCTGCGGGGTAAACTCCTTGGTAGCTATGTCGACGGGCTGCATTTTCATGCTCTTGATGGTCGGCAGTTGCGTCGACATCCAAGCCTGTCCATCGGAGAGTCCGTTGACGAGGGGGAACGTGATGCGCAGAGCCTTCACACGCATGCCCACCAAAGCCTTGTCGTCAAGACACTGGCAGAGGTCGAAGGTCTCGGCCTTGGTAATGCCGGTGCCTACAGTCATGGCACTGTCGCCACGACTATAGACTATCTCCGTCGACTGCCCGAAGGCAATTGTGCTCACCAGGCACATGATGATAAATAGTAGATGTTTCATAAAACTATGAACACTAAAAACTATGCTCTAAACTCTAAACCGTCAACTACTTACTGACACTCTTAAAGCTACGGCTGGTACCGTCGGTGTAGTGAACAGTCTTGATGACAAAGCCCTTGGTATTGCCAGTAACCTGACGACCCATGGCATCGTGATAGGTGATGGATGCCACCTTGGCATCGGCCTGACGCGTGTTGATACCTACAACAACATCCTCAGGCAGCGACACAATCTGGGCAGTAGCCAGATCGTAATAGACCACATTCGAATGACGCTCTTCATCGCCGCCACGGTAGATGGTCTGGATACCTACGTTCTTGGCAGGTTCAAAGTAAATGGTAAAGAACGACGTGTAGATGTCATAATTAGAATCGATGAAGCCATAAGGTACCTCTGCCATTTCCTCAGTGAGTCCGCTGTAGTCATCGGGAGTGAAGATGAAGGGCTCGTCGTCAATCCAAGCACGCCAAGTCAACTTTTCTGGTACCATGAAGTTGCCATCGGCATCGGTGTTCGAGAGGGTGAACTGCAAGGCATTGTAACCCCACTGGTCAAAGGTGGCATTGTACTGCGTGATGACGGGATCAGCAGGTGTAGCAGGCACTTCCTTGAAGAAGTAGAAGTAGGGCTCGCGCAGAGTCGTCAGGTTCAGGCGTGCAGTCTTACGGCCAGCATTGATGGCCAGAGCATCGGTAGTCTTGAAGGAACGGTCCTCGGCATTGTAGTCGAACACGAGTTCGTCGAGCAGGTCGGCGGCCTCATACTCCTGGCCCGATGCCTCATCGACAATCTTTGTCATACGCTCACCCGAGAAGAACAGGTAGTACTGACCATAGTAGTCGCCCACAAACTGCTCGCTCTTGAAGATGAGCTTGTCGCCTTCGATGGTTCCCTTGACATAAGTGCCTTCTGTGACAACGGTCAGATAAACGTCGTTACCGACAAAAGCACAAGGAATCTGCTCGGCTTTGGGGCTTTCGGGATCGTAAGTCACGGTGATGTACTCCAGCTTAGCACCCTCAGGCAGCTGTACCTTTTCGTATGTCATCGGCTCGAACAGCAGGTTCCAGTTGGCATAGCCTTCCCACTTGAAATCGACACCGTCGGTAGTGTAGAGCACGCCAATGGCATAGTGCCCGTCAACATAGGGATCGGCGTTGTCCTCGATGCTCTTCAGCACGCCGTCGCGATAGAGCAACTTCATGTCCTGATCGCCTGTAGCAGCCACAAACCGGCCTTCACCCGTCTCTTGATTGGTCCATTCCCAGACAAGACGCGTCAGGTAGTAGTCGTACGTGGTGGCACCATCGTAACTCGTACGCTGGTCGATGTGCTGGCGACGCACAAGGATGGTATCGCCCTCGGTGCGCTCGGCCTTCACCCACGTACCGGAATTGAACGTAGTTGGCAGGTTGTAGAGGTAGACGAATCCATCATCGCCTTCCACAATCTTGGTGATACCTGCATCGGTAGTGGCATCCATAGTTCCATAGAGCCAGTTGTGCGTGAAGGCACCATACGAAGCAATGAGGCCATCGTAAAGCTTACCAGCCGGCTGCTCTGTGATAATGTCGGAGGCATCGGCTGCTGCCACATGGCGCAGAGGCTGCACATCGGGCAGTTGCACCATCTTCATGACGTGTGCAGGATTGAAACTCGATGCTGGTTGCGGGTCGTTAACGGCCTGTGGTTGAGCCACTACAGCACCAACGGCAAACAGTGTTGCAACAATTGAAAGTAAAAGTCTTCTCATAGCGCGTGTTTTTAATAATAATGAGTTACTATACATAATGGTTTCATATTATGCCACAAAGGTAAGGCTTTTCCTTCGAATTGCCAAAGTATTTGTTCAATATTTTTCTTTTTATGTTCTTTTCCTCCTTTTCACTTCTGTAATCAGAGTGAAAAGGCCCATTTCATCAACAACAAACAGCGGATGCAGGAGGGCAAACACATCTTAGCTGCTCCTGCATCCGCACATAATTTGTATTATATCAGTTACTTTCAGAATCCAACGCGGCGTAACTCGCGTTTGGTGCAGAGACGTTCGTTGTTGCAGTAGTTGCGCAGCACGGGCAACAGGTCTTTTGTGTCGCCATGCAGGATGCTGTTGATGGCATGCTTGCGGGCAACGTTCTCTATCTGGCCGCCACTCAACTCGTAACTATCAGCCAATGCGGCACTTTCAGTCTCGGTCAACTCAGGAATCATGGTTTGCCAAATCTTTGAACGCACGGCGGCATCGGGCTTGTCGAACTTAATCTTGTAGAGGAAGCGACGCTCGAAAGCGTTGTCAAGGTTATCGACCAGATTGGTAGTGGCAATCATGATGCCATCAAGCGTCTCCATCTCCTGCAGGATGATGTTCTGTATCGAGTTCTCCATCTTGTCAACGGCACTCTGAGCACCCTCCTTGCGAACACCTATGATAGCGTCGGCCTCGTTGAAGAGCAAGATGGGCGCAGGTTTCTCGTCACCAGCACGACTGACAAGTTCGCGGTAGTGGTCGAAAAGTGCCTTGATGTTCTTCTCGGAGTCGCCCACCCACTTGCTCTTGATTTTCGGAACATCAACAATCATGATGTCGCGCCCTGTCTTTCGAGCGAGTTGGTAGACGGTCTCGGTCTTTCCTGTGCCGGGTCCACCATAGAACAGGCAGGCAAAACCATTGCGGAAGCCGCGCTGCTGCATGCGCTCGTGAATCTGTCGGTACTGCTCATCGCTGAAGAACGACGACAGTTCATCGACTTGCTTTTGGTTCTCTGCGGAGTAGAACATCTGCTTCTCACCAAGGTCCTGCGGGCGCAGCATGTCGGCCATTTTCTCGGAAGGTGTACCTACGTTCATCTCGGCCAGCAACGTGCGTTTGGCATGCTCGGTCATACGGTAGCGGTTTGGATCGGCAATGCCATCCTCGCAGCGATGCTCAATGTAGTTTGCCTTCATCAGTTCATGCTCGCCGCTACGCAACAATCCACGAACGAAGTTAAAGCGAGCCTGATGGCTGAACACATCCTCCATCTGGCCAAAGCGAACGTCGTTGTCATCTTCGTTAACCAACAGATGGCAGAACAGCGTGAGCAGCAAGCGACTATCCCAAGAAAAGGACATTTCGAGCATCTGCCGTGCAAAGCTGACCTGTTTATTCGCCTTGAACAACTCATTGAGTTCGTTACTCAAGTCGTTAGGTGAAATGGCATTGTTGTTCAAGTCGTCGAACCAATCTTTCAGAACCTCAAACATCTCAGAGCAATCAAGTTCCGTGCGCTTCGGCAACTGATACACCTCGTTGCGCTTCAAATAGCGGATGACCACAGCAGGCACGTCGAAATCGTCTTCATCTTTTACGTCGCGATAGCGTAGGAGGCGGCGGTGCACCAATGCATCGATGTCATTGGCATAGCTAAGGATACGAATCTTGCTCAAATCGAGATGGCAGGCAAGGTCGTTGTAGTCTACATTGCGCGGTCCCCGTTCCATACAGATGCAGAACAGCACTGCCTGCACCTCGGTGATGCCAAAGCTATCGCTGAGGAACTGTATCTCCGGTGCAGCCTCCGTCATGAACTTTTCACTCAGACCAGAGTCTTTCGACATTTCCACTACACGTTCAATAGCCTGCAGCAACGTCGGCATGACGGGCATCTTCTTTGCTGCAGTCTTCTTACTCGTCGTCTTTTTCTCACTCGTTGTTGTAGTTTTCTTTTCCATATTTCTAAATATTTAATTTGTTTATTCTTTCTCTACCTTGCTTCGTTAACATCTCCTTCATCGTCGAATTACCTGTCCCCCTTACCCACTACGCTGCAAAAGCGATGTGGGGAGAGTGGAGAGGAGTAAGATGGAAGTGTTTCGTCATTAGCTGGATGAGACGAGTGGTCTCTTCTGAAGTGAGACTAAAGAGGATGATAGAGAACGACTGGTTCTCAACGCAAGAGGTGAAGCGAACTCTGCGGTTCTTGAGATACTTCTGTATCTTGTTGAACTGATTCTTTGAACTGGTGCGAATGGTTGTTGTATTCATATTATGTCTATATTAAATTGTTTACATTTATAATATAGAACACAACCAGAAAAAATTTAATAAAAAGGGCAACTTTTTTTTAACGGGTTTGTATCTTTCTCATTAACAGGTATATAGCTCACTAAAAAAATGTGCAATCTTTATCACAATAAGAACAATGCATCGCCGTATAAGGGGCAATGCCATGCGACTTAAAGAGCAATATTTCGTCGCATAAGGGGCAACGTTTTACCACATAAAGAGCATTGCTTCTTAGGTCGTAACTCATTGCTTTATCAGTTGAAAAGCAATGCTTTTATGGTTGCAAAGCATTGCTCTATACCCCTGCAAAGCATAGCTCCATAGCATATAGAGCATTGACTCGTAGCATATAAAGCAATGTGTTACATAGTAGTTGGGGGGTAAGGAGAGGTTTAACTAGGAGTGTTGGGGTAAGATAGTAAGCATACAAAAAAGGTGGGCAGATACTACAAAGAGTATCGTGCCCACCTAATTAGTATAATGTTAGACAATAATTACTTCACACCGAGAGCTTCGAGAGCGGTCTTAGCAGCCTCATCTTCGGGAGCAATCTCAAGAATTTTCTTGAAGTTTGCAATAGACGTAGCCTCGTCGTTATTCAGGTAATAGTAGGAACCGAGATAGCGATAGGCCTCGATGAGACGCTGGTTGTCACCGTTGTCGCGGTTGGCTGCATTTGCAAGGTGGTCGACGATAGCCTGATAGAAGGGCTTAGCCAGACCTTTTTCGCTGTCGGGGTCCATGGCACCTGCAAGGCGGGCACGCATGAAGTTAGCGTAGTCAATCTGCTCGGGATAAGCCTCACCCAGCTTTGCGTATGTGGCATCGGCCTTCATGAAGGCATCAACCTGAGCCTGACCTGTGAGGTCGGCACCCATCTTCTGATAGATAGAAGCCAGACCAGCGATGTCGTAAGCAGAGGGTTTGTCCTTTGCAGAGAGATACATGTCGTAGTACTTTGTTCCATTCTGGAAGTCATCCATGGCGATGTAAGCATCCGACAGATTCTTGTGAGTCATGCTGAGCTGCTCCTTGTTGTCCTTATTGGCATCAGCTGCCTTGAGGAACATCTCGACAGCACGGTCATACTGCTTGGCATTCTTCAGAGCGGTGCCATAGTAGGTATAGTCGAAACCAGAGATCTTGGCACTGTCGGAACGATTGAACAGGGCATCGGCATACTGCAGGGCCTCGTCGGTGCGCTCCATATCGGTGAGGTTATAGAAGGCCAGACGGTTCCAAGCTGCCTTGCGGGCATCGCGGGTCAGACCATACTTGGCGAGCTCAAGGCTCTTCTCACGATCCTGGTGCATCCAAGATGCCATGGCATAGTTAGTGATGTCAACATCCTCCATCTTGACCTTGTCAACCTTGGCATAGTACTCCATAGCCTTATCGAGCATGTTGGAGTTGTAGTAAATACGGCCAGCTAGAGCATCGACAGCGATATCGGGACGCTGAGCGCGCAGGTCGTTCAGATTGTTGACTGCCTCCTGAGGACTACGTCCACGCAGGATGTTGGCATACTTGAAGTAGCCTTCAGGATCTTTGGGATCCCAGTACTTAGCCTGCTGGTACATCTCGGCAGCCTTACCACCATCGTCCTGAGTGACAGCGATGTCGCCCATGAGGATGTAGGCCTTGGCAAACTTCTTGTCGCGAGCGGCAGCCATCTCAGCATACTTGGTAGCTCTGACGGGATCCTTTGCCTCGAGGAAAGCCTGGCCAATAGCGACGAGCATCTCAGGATTCTTCTTGAACATCTTCTCGAAGCCCTTCATCTGCTTGTCGACATCAACCTTAGATGCAATAATGTTTTTCACCTGGCCGAGAACGGCCTTGTCTACTTGTGCCATGACAGGAGCGCTGAAGCTGAGCATCAGGGCTCCAATTACTAAATATTTGAACTTTTTCATACCTTCTACTTTTTAAGGGTTCAACATTTATGATATAGGAGTGCAGGAATGGAAGGAGTTCAGACATGAGTCTTAGGTATAAACCTACGTCTTTCATCCTTTATCTTTCATCCTTTCCGTCCGTTTGATAGTAAGACGACGGAATACTCCAAAAGTTAACTCCATTCAAATTTATTAACTTATGCACCTTATGATACTTCAACAGACGGAAGTAAAAGGGGCTAACGGACTGCTAATCGTTCACGTGGAGACTACGGAGACGAATATCGCCACGATAGGGGAGCATATAGCCTGTCTGGAAGATAATCATCTGACCGCGAGGACTCTCCAGGAAATGGGCAAATCCCCAAGGCAATCCACGACGTGGATCGGTGACAAGCGCATAGATGGTGCGAATGAGTGGATACTCTCGACTATAAATATAGTACTGGTCGGGCTTACGGCTGTTACGTGGCGTGGCCTTGTCGAGCCTTGTAACCGACATAGTACGGATGTTTCTACCTTTTGCAACGCTGCTATCACCTCGCTGATCATCAAGCCAATTGCTGCCGATGATGCCGATGGCGCCAGGCGTCTTTTCTACGTAGTTGATGACTTCCTCACTGGTCTGCACAGCAGCCACATTGGGATTGCTGATGGGATTACCACCGAGGATAGAATCTTCAACAAAGTGGACGGCACTCGACTTGTTGTTGTCGAAGACCACTGTGATATCTCCCTTTTTCGAGCCGGGATAAAGGTCACTCCACTTAGTGACATCACCTTTCAGGACACGGGTAATGTCGGCAACGGTGATGCAGGAGTCTGTGTTCTCCTTGTTCTGGATGAGTGCCAGTCCATCGAAACCTAAGATGATGGCCAATGGCGTGTAGCCCCTGTCAACGAGGCTCTGGCGTTCATCTTCCTTGAAATTGCGAGCAGTGATCATCAGATACACTTCGCTCTTGAGCAATTTGGTAATACCGTCGGACTCATTGGTGTAGATGGGCTTGAGTTCGGCGTTACCTTTGCACTGTATTTTCTCGAAGACTTCGCGTTCTTCTTCGATAATGGGACTAAAACTTTCGTCAGAGGCGAAACTAATCACCCCTGACGAAGCTGTATCGGTACGCCCGCTTTTGGGCTTCTTGTCTGAGCAGGATGCCCAAAGCGCGGCGACCAGTGTTAATCCTACGAATGTGTAAGATAGGTTCTTGTTCATTTTTGATGTTTGCTTTGCTATTACTGCAGTCTGAACGAAACGGGCACGTTGTATTTCACACGTACAGCCGAACCATTCTGCTTACCAGGAATCCAGCGCGGCATCGACTTCACGACGCGGGCGGCTTCCTTGTCGAGCGACGGGTCAACAGACTTGACGACCTTGACATCGGTGATAGAACCGTCCTTCTCGACGACGAACGATACAACCACACGACCCTGCACACCGTTCTCCTGTGCGACAACAGGATACTTCACATTGTTGCTCAGATAGTCCATAAGGGCAGCCTGTCCACCGGGGAACGAAGGCATCTGCTCAACGACGTCGAAGACCTTGTTTTCGACCTCAGGTTTCGGCTCGGGCTGTGCCACGGCCTCTTTCAGTTTCAGCACCTCACCAGCTGCATCGTCATTACCCTTCACGTCGAGGGCACCGATGGCGGTCTTGGTATTCATAAGCTCGTCCTGAGTCTTGAGCTCGTCTTCAGGCTTCACCTCGTTATCCTTCTTAATGACAGGAGCGGTGAACTTCACTGAACTCTTGACGCGTTCAACGACCTTTTCGGGCTGCTGAATCTCAACTTTCTTCTGCTTAACCTCAGCCTTCTCTTTCGGTTTCTCCAGAGCGGAAAGTTCCTGGACGGTAGTCACAGCCACTTTCTTGTTAGCCTCGGTAATCACATTATTGACCTTAACGGCAATGAATGCAAGTGCAGCCATAGCGAGCATGATGAGAATTGACTTCACATTTCTGGAAGACGTTCCTTTGCGAAGCTTATAAGCTCCGTAGGCCTGGTTTCTTCCTTCAAAGATGAGGTCTACCCACTCATTGTTTACTAGATCTATTTTTGCCATTTTCTTTTGCTATTAAAAGTTAGTAACTTGCAACCGACTTACTGTACACCAGCGTCTTTGAGAAGTTTCTCATCGTCGGGATTGATATCGTCGATCACATACTTACCAATGCTGCAAATCTGCATTTCATCGAGAGCTTTCACCACGTTTACATAAGCTGCCTCGTCAGTTGGTTTGATAATGACCGTCATGGTCTGGATCTTCTCGCCTGAACCGGTGATGTCACCAGCCTTGATCTTAGCCAACTCAATGTTGTAAAGTGAGTCATTCCACTGTGAGGGGTGAGCCAGACGCTTCTCGTCGAGCTTGGCCTTAGCCAGCATGACGTCGCGCACAGGCTGCGTGTTGTCCTCTGTAACGTGGGTAATCAGAACCTTACGGATGCCTTCCTTACCCCAGTCTACCTTCTGCAGGCAAGTGGGATCGTCGTACTTGGGAAGACCTGCAACATAGTAGAGGTGGTCCTTATCGGCGGTGACATACATCGTGATGGTGTATGAAGCCTTGGTCACGGACTTGTCCTCATCGGTCATGTTCTGGTCCTTACTAGGCATCGTCAACTCCATAGTCTGCGGTTTAGCCAAAGTCGAGCAGAGCATGAAGAAGGTAATAAGAAGCATCATCATATCCACCATCGGCGTGAAGTCGACGCGGGTTTGCATCTTCTTTTGTTTACTTGCTTTCTGTTTTGCCATACTTTAGTCCTCCTCAACTTTATATGAAGTGATCAGATAGTAACGGTTCTCGTTCATATCACGCAACTCGCCCATGATTTTCTTGATGACTTTGTAGGGAGTGTTCTGGTCGGCCTTGATGGCCACCTTAATCTCGTCGTTTGCACTACGAGCCTCTCTTACCCACATCTGGAATTCACTCTCACCACCATCAATACTATCGAGCGGGATACCTCCCTGCTGCTTTATGGCGACATTTCTTGCATCGGGATCGAGCTTCAGATAAGCTTCCATCTTATCCATCGGCATGCCCCACATACCATCCTCGAGGAACGCTGTACGCTGCATGGGGTCGATGGATACACCAAACTGACCTGCCATACCGAGCAACGCTGCCTGGGAGTGATTCTCATTATCCATGCCCATATAGATATTGCCGATAGAATCGACCAATATATTGAGCACGTTAGTCTCTGGAACTTTGATCTCCGAGACAGACATAGGTGTGGTGACGGTTGTCGGCTCTTTCTTCATGAACGTAGAACTCATCATGAAGAAGGTCAACAGCAGCACCATCACGTCTGACATAGGAGTCATATCGATCCAGATGTCCGCTTTCTTAATTTTTACTTTACCCATAATGATAAATGTTTTAAAGGGTTAGCAAAAATTAAGCCTCTTCTGTGTGGTTTGCTTCGTAGGTCTGAGCGATTGAATAACCAACCTCGTCGAGGGCGTATGTCAACTTGTCAATCTTGTTCGTGAAGTAGTTGTAAGCAACAACAGCCACCCACGATGTCAAGATACCAGAAGCCGTGTTAACCAGAGCCTCAGAGATACCTACTGACAGAGCGGCAGAGTCACCACCACCAGTTGCAGCCAGAGCAGCGAACGAACGAATCATACCTACCACAGTTCCGAACAGAGCGGTCAGCGTACCGAGAGTAACGATGGTACCAAGGATCGGCATGTTCATCTGCAGAGTCGGCATCTCGAGCTGAGTAGCTTCCTCGTGAGCCTGCTGGATCTTAGCGACCTTCTGAGCCTTCTTCATACCCGGAGTAGCTTCCATCTCCTTGTAAGCCTTCAGCGAAGCGCCAACAACGTTAGCGACAGTACCACGCTGATCGTCGCAAAGCTTCTGAGCCTTAGCGAAGTCACCTTCCTTAAGAGCCTGCTTGATGTTAGCAACGAACTTGGGGAGCTTACCCTTACCGAAAGCAGTGCGGAGAGCGAGAGCACGCTCAACGCTGAGTGCGATAGCGGTGAAAAGCAGAGTGATAATCACAGGCACCACAATACCACCTTTGTAGATAGTACCGAGCATGTTGGTAGGTTCGTTAGCGGTATCACCTTCCTTGAAGTTAGCGGGGTTACCGAGCACGAACATGTAGAAACATACTGCTGCGATGAAACAGAAAACGATAATCCAGATTGCGGCCTGGACACCCTGGAAGCCCTGAGATTTCTTCGGGGCTGCGGCTTTAGCTTGTGTAGTTGCCATAATTTAATTTTAATTTTTTGGTTATTAAAAGAGTTTAAGTTGATAATAATCCTTATTTGAACACGCAAAGATAACAATTTATGAGAAAGTATCCCAACGATTAAGAAGTTTTAACAAAGAAAAACTGCATTTTTCCTCGTTTTAGGCAAGTTTTGCCAATGCTTGGGCTATGCGTCGAAGTGCTTCACGAATGTTTTCATCGCTCGTAGCATAGCTCATTCTGAAGCAGTCGGGGTCGCCGAATGCATCACCGCCCACCGTTGCAACATGCGCTTCGGTAAGCAGATACATGGCAAGATCGTTGCTGTTGTTGATAGTGACGACTGAGTCGCCAGAAACGTAACGCTTTCCATAGAAACTGTTACACTTGGGGAACAGGTAGAAGGCTCCGTCAGGACGATTAACCTCCAGCCCCGGAATCTGGCTGGCCAGTTCGACGATGAGGTCGCGCCGACGTTCGAAGGCCTTACGCATCTGTTCGACGCAATCCTGCGATAGCGTGTAAGCAGCCTCAGCAGCCTTTTGGCTGACGGAACAGGGACCGCTGGTGTACTGTCCCTGCAACTTATTGCAACCTTTGACAATCCATTCAGGTGCAGCCATAAAACCGATGCGCCAGCCAGTCATGGCATAAGCTTTAGAAACGCCATTGATGACGATGGTGCGCTCCTTCATGCCAGGGAACTGTGCGATGCTTTCGTGGTGCCCTATATAAATAATGTGTTCATAAATTTCATCTGCCAACACGTAGAGATCGTCGTGACGCAAGATGACCTCGGCCAATGCCTGTAGTTCGTCACGTGAATAGACGCTGCCTGTGGGATTGCTGGGCGAGCAAAGGATCAGCATGCGTGTCTGCGGGGTAATGGCTGCCTCCAGCTGTTCGGGTGTGATCTTGAAGTTTTGTTCAAATCCGGCAGGAACAATCACGGGCTTTCCGCCTGCCAAAAGGGCCATCTGCGGATAGCTAACCCAATAGGGAGCCGGGATGATGACCTCCTCTCCGTCGTCGACAAGTGCCATTATAGCATTGCAAACACATTGTTTGGCACCATTAGACACCAGGATTTCGTTGACTGTATAGTCGAGATGGTTCTCGTTTTTCAGCTTTTCCACGATGGCACGTCGCAGGTCAGCATAGCCCGGAACAGGTGAGTAGCGCGACCAGTTGTCGTCGACGGCCTGCTTGGCAGCAGCCTTGATGTCGTCAGGAGTGTTGAAATCGGGTTCTCCCACGCTGAGGTTAATGACGTCGATGCCCTGTGCCTTCATCTCGGCACTTTTCTGCGACATCGCAAGCGTGGCAGACGTAGCCAGTCTGTTGAGTCGATTGGAGAGTTTTGCCATAGTTCAGTTGTTTATTACTTTCGTGGCTGCAAAGTTACAAAAAAGCTTTGACAAACGAAAAGATTCTGTCTTCTTTTTACAAAAACCTACTTCAGGTGCAACTCGTGCCCCATACGGTCCTGCTTGGTCTTGAGATAGCGGTAGTCGTAGGGTGTCGGAGTGATTTCGATGGGCACATTCTCGACAATCTCCAGCCCATAAGCCTCCAGTCCGACGCGCTTTGTAGGGTTGTTTGTCATGAGTCGCATCTTGTGAACGCCAAGGTGGCGCAACATCTGGGCACCACAGCCATATTCGCGCTCATCGGGTTTGAAGCCCAGATGGACATTGGCCTCGACCGTATCCATACCCTCCTCCTGCAGGCGATAGGCTGCAATCTTGTTCATCAAGCCGATACCACGTCCTTCTTGCTGCATATATACGAGCACTCCCTTGCCCTCCTCCTCAATCATCTGCATGGCACGATGCAGCTGTTCACCGCAATCGCATCGCATGGAGCCCAGGATGTCGCCCGTAGCACATGAAGAATGTACGCGCACGAGGATGGGTTCGTCCTCCTGCCACTCGCCCTTAATCAAGGCAAAGTGCTCCAAGCCGTTGCTCTTCTGGCGGAAGGGGATCAGACGGAAATGCCCATACTGCGTAGGCATGTCGGCCTCGTTGCCTACCTCAATGAGTGACTCACGCTTCAGCCGATAGGCAATCATGTCACGGATTGAGATGATCTTCATACCCCACTCCGCTGCCAGGCGCTGAAGGTCCGGCAGACGAGCCATCGTGCCGTCTTCGTTCATGATTTCCATGAGTGCGCCTGCCGGATAGAGCCCCGTCATGCGGCAGAGGTCGATGGCTGCCTCGGTGTGGCCAGAACGACGCAACACGCCATTGTCCTGGGCGTAGAGCGGATTGATATGACCTGGACGGCCAAAGGTCTGCGGTGTGGAAGCAGGGTCGGCCAACGCGCGGATTGTCGCAGCTCTGTCGTGGGCAGAAACGCCTGTGGTGCAGCCTTCAAGTTTGTCGATGGTCACCGTGAAGGGTGTTCCCAGCACGGAGGTGTTGTCCTCCACCTGATGCGGCAGGTCGAGTTCACGGCATCGTGACAACGTGATGGGCGCGCAGAGCACACCGCGGGCATTCTTCAGCATGAAGTTGACCATCTCTGGCGTAATCATTTCAGCGGCACAAATCAGGTCGCCCTCATTCTCGCGGTCCTCATCGTCGACGACAATGACAAACTTTCCTTGGCGGAAGTCCTCCAAGGCATCCTCAACAGGACTCAGGACAGATGATTGTTTTGTATCCATAGTTTTGATAACTCTTTTCTTTTCAACGGATTATGCCGATGTTTCGGCCTTAGCAGAAGGTACTATCTCGTCGATGCGAGCCACCATTCGACGGTTGGTTTCAGCTATGACGTGGAGGTCACGGTACAGTCTCAGGCGGAACTTCCACATGCGCAGGTAGAAAAAGATGCCCAAGGGAAGCACGATGGCAGCCACTATGTTCATCCACTTGCGCTCGAATGGTCGCGTGTGAGCCTTCACGGAGACGATGGGATAGTGGTTCAGTTCGGTAAGCACCACTTTGTCGCGCGTGTTCGACAGGTCGTCGATGACAGCCTCCATCTCCTCGCTGATACGTTCTATCTCGTGGTCAGGCTCGTAGCGGAAGAACACCTTCACAGGATTGGGCATGCTCACGAGACTATGCTCATGGGAATAGGCGGTGACCTCTTCGGTGATGCGGTTGAGCTCAACGGCATCTTTCCTATACTCGGGTTCGCTGATGACAACCTCCTTTCCAAAGACGTGACGCTTCTCGCGGAGCCCGAACAGTCGCATGAAGAACGAGCGATAGGCATCGAGATTGAACACCACCGAGTCGTTATTGGCCTTGTAGGTGACGAAGATGGCAAGCGGAGTGAGCACGGCAGGAGCCAGTCCCTTGCCAAACCAAACAGCCCACATGCCTCCCCTCGACATTCGGTAGCCTGTGTTATCCAGTATATAGTAGACGATGAACACAAGCACAGAGACAATGACGGGGATGCCAAGGCCACCTTTTCGGATGATGGCGCCCAGCGGTGCACCTATGAAGAAGAAGATGAGACACGACAAGGCCAGCGTGAACTTGTTGATAGCTTCAATATCGTGTTGACGAATAATACGGTCGGCATCCTTCGTGATCATGGCTTGGAACTCCAATTCGCCCATCTGTGACTGCACCCTTGAGAGGGCTATGTTGAGCGACTGGCGCAGACGATCGTCCGAAAGATGGGCAAAGACGGTGTCGATGTTGACCTCAGGTGCTGCAGCCTTGCGGATAGCCACGAGCGAGTCGCGCGACGATACCTGCGGCATGGCGTAGTAGCGGTTCTGAGCCTGTTGGAAGTAAGCATGTCCCACGCTGTCGTATACCTGCGACAGAGAGTCCTTGTCGTGGAATATCTGCGACAGTCCCTTGCCACGTGCATCGCTCGAGAACGAAGAGGCATCAGTCATGTTGAAATCGCCGTCGTAGTCGAGGACCAACCTCTTCGACACGAACGTCTGGCGTTGATAGGGCACCGCGGCCGAGCCGCCCAGTTCCTGAGCCTGCATGTTCTCGAACCACTCACCACTCCATAGGCTCAGCAGAAGATGGTGCTTGTCGGCGGTAGACTGCAACATTCCGGAGTCGGCAAGGATGATTTGCTGGTCTTCATAGCTACCCGTCATGCGATAGATCATGATGCCATAGAGCATACCTGTCTGCATGTCCTTGCGTTGCACGTAGATGTTGCTGCCGGGAATACCATCGTAGAAGATGCCTTCGGGGATTTCCAGTTCGGGACTCTTCTGCTTCATCGACACCAACAGTTGCGACATTTTCAGGTTGGCTTGCGGTCCGATGTAGTTCTGGAAATAGAACGAGCCCAGGCAAACCAGCACCGAGATGACGATGAGCGAGCGGAATGCCTGCATGAGCGAGATGCCTGCGGCCTTAATAGCAGTGAGTTCACTGCTTTCACCGAGGTTTCCAAAGGTGATGAGCGACGAAAGCAGGATGGCCAAAGGCAACGCCTGCGGCACAAGCATCAGGCCCATGTACCAGAAAAACTGGGCCATGATCTCCAACGAGATGCCCTTTCCGATGAGCTCATCGACGAAACGCCACAGAAATTGCATCATCAGCACAAACTGGCTGATGAGGAATGTGCCGAGAAACAGCAGCCCAAACTGCCGGGCTATGAATATGTCGAGTTTCTTGATTCTAAGCATTTGAACGTGCAAAGATAGCACAAAAAAATCATATTCCTCCCTCCTTTTTCCTTTTTTAACGTGCGAGGGGAGGAAAAGAGGCGTTTAACATTTGTTTAACGATTTAACGTCAACCGTTAAAATGAGACGATTATTTAACACTTCCCAAATGGTTTGTTTTGAAAGAAGCGGGCTTTGGAAATTGCAAAACAACGACTTGCGCCAGACAAATGATGCACAAATCGCGCCAATTGTGCAAAGTTCATAGCGCAAAAAGGCCCAAAAGTCAACTTGAAGCGCTATTTTACCACCCCGTTAGCTACCATTTTGAAGGCCAAAAGCATCGCCAGCAATACGCTGCGGATGAACTTTTACACCTTTAGAGCATTGCCTTGAGACTTGCGAAGCAGTGCCCTGGAACCTGCAAAGCAATGCCTTAGAGCCCGCAAAGCAATGCTCTACACACTACAAACCAATGCTCCGCAGGAAACAAAGCAATGGGTCATAGAGCATAAAGCAATGCTTCGTATGGAATAAAACCATGTTTTCGTCAAAAATGGCTTTTCCTTTGGCTACAAGAAACGATTACAGAAAAGAAGCGAAAGGAATTGTTTTTATCAACCTACTGATTATCAACGAGTTATAAAAGAATAGCCATTTTAGCGTTTTCGGGCAGAAATCCACCTCGCTCTCGCCATGAGGAGAAAGCGTAAAACTAAGTGTTAAAACCAATTGTTAAATTTAACGGTTTTAACATCCTATAACCCACTGGAGTGATGAAGCCGTTCCAGATTGTCGTCCCATATGTCATGCAACAAAGCAATGTCATCAGGATCGGCATAATCAGTGATGATGAGCATGTAGTCACCAGTCAGATCGCTCTTCTCCATACGCATCTCTAGATATGCTTCGGGATCGTCTTCGTCGACCCAACGCATACGCATGCAACTGTTTTTGGTGCGCTCCAGGATGTCAAGTTTACGCGAATCGTAGTGCATAAGGGGATTTCCCCATGCCAGTGTGACCGTGTTCTCATCCATCTCCACTTCGTCTGCAATCCAGCGAGCCAAGCCTTCAGCGGTGCTCAAATGGCGCCAAATGATGGCCGGCGAGTTCGATTTCAACTCGTATTCAACGATGATTCTCTGCTTCTTCATACGCTTGTTTTACGTTTGATAGTAGGTTTTCAGTTGCAAAAATAGCATTTTTTTTCGAAATACAAATAAATTTTTCAGTTTTTTTTGGTGTTTTCAAAAGTTTATATTACCTTTGCACCGCATTTCAAGGATGGCCCTATCGCTTGAAGATTGCTGGCCACACGGAATCAAAACAATGGATGGCGGGATAGCTCAGTTGGTTAGAGCGTCGGATTCATAATCCGGAGGTCGAGGGTTCGGGTCCCTCTCCCGCTACGAAAGTGAAACATCCAATTACAAAAGAGTCGCGAGCAGTTTCGCGACTCTTTTTTTGCAATGGCCAATCTATACCTTTATTATATATAGAAGCGGCAAAACCGCACAGGGATTCCATCCTCTTTGATGTCCCTACAAGTGCTGCAGGAATTCGGTAAGGCTGTCTTTCGTGTCGAGCCCAAGCTTTTGGCGGATGCGATAGCGACTGATTTCCACTCCTCGCGTCGAGATGTTCAGCAGGGGAGCAATCTCCTTCGACAAGAGGTTCATCCGGATGTAAGCGCAAAGCATCTTCTCCTTGTGTGTCAGCGTCGGGTAGCGCTCGTCGAGAATCTGCAGGAAATGATGATGTACGAAGTCGAACGAGCTTTTGAATGCTTCGAGGTCGTCATCGTGTTCGATATTCGTATCGATCTGCCCGATAAGTCTTGTCACACGCCGCTTGATGGTGGAAAGAAGTTCCGAATTCTTTACCTCCGTTCCTGTGGGCAGCGCATTGTTCAGGCTGAGAGCCGTCTTCTTAATCTCCTGTAGCATCTCGTTTTTGCGCACGATGTTCATTCGCGAACGAACGAGCTCGTCCTGACGCGCACGCAGTTCCATCTCCAGTTTCTCTTCGCGAAGAGTTTCAATCTGTTCCTCCTTTTCCAGGATCTCCTCTTCTTTCTCCTGCAGCTGCTCGTTCTTCTTGGCAACCAGCCGCTGGCGACTCTTCTGAACATACCGATAGGCCATATAGGCGGCAGCCATCATCAACAGGGCATAGAGGGTGTAGGCCCACCACGTACGATACCACGGCGGCAGAATAACAAAGCTGAACGACGTCTCGACGGGCTTCTGACTGCCTGTCATGATGACACGCAGATGGAAAGTGTAGGAACCTTCGTGCAAGTTGGTGTATTCCTTGATTCTTCGGCGTGTATACGGGCTCCATTTGTCTTCGGCCGATCCCTCCAGCCAGTAGCTGTATTGCACGGTTTTAGACGGATCATAGTTATTGGTGCTGTACTCCAGTCGCAAAGAGTTGTTGCGCCAGGCAATTTTCGCAGGCTGTTTGCAACCGTAGAACAGCGTGTCGGCATAGTTACCGATATAGATATTCCTGATGTAGGGACGTACGTGCAAGTCGGCAGACGATCCTTGCGAAGGCGTTTCGGAGGCACGTGATACGTCTCGAGCACCTTGAACACCCCCGAAAACATGCAGCATGGCAAAGCCATCCTCCGTACCGATGATGGCCTCTTTCCCATCGTCGCTGAAGCTGATGTTCTCGAAGTCCTCCATAAGGCAATCGTTCAGGTAGCCATTGTTGTCCTTTCCAGCCACAACGTGAAGGGTTCCATCTGAAACATACCACAACCTGCCCTTTGAGTCCTGACGTATATAGGTGTAGGCGACGTGTCCCTCCAGCTGATCCTCCAACTTACGGTAGGGTTCCAGACAGTCGTTGGTCGTATCGTAGCGGAAAAGCCCTCGACGGCTTGCCACAATAGTCTCGCCATTCACCTTTGTTATACAGACGTTATCGCCCTTTGGCAGCTGCGGGGAGTTGTAACATCGCTGCGAAGTGACTTCGCTAAGGTCGGCACTCAACACGAGGCGGAAGATTCCCTTTTCCTTATTGGCCACCCACACGGCACCTGATCCATCCTCCACATAGAAAGTCTTGGCCGAAAGGCCGGCTCCCTTCACCCGCTCGGCCATCTCCCATCGTCCACCTTGCCTGCGCATGAGTTGCAAACCCCAGTAGGTTGCCACCAACAGCACGTCGTCGCGATAGCCAAGGGAACGTACGCCCCACACACCTCTTTGATTATAGCGCGTGATGCGATCGCCATCGAACATCAGGAAGAAGTGGCGACCGCCACAAAACAGTTTTCCGTCGATGGTATCAAGGCATAGCACCTGACTGCCGGTGCCTTCTATGAAACGGATGGCGCCCGACGACATCTCATAAAGTCCCTGATTGCTGCCCAGATAGAGCTTTCCACGATATCTCATGCTGCAGTTGCCACTTCCAACAGGCGACTGCCGACTGTTGAGGAAGCGCAGAGGGGAGTCGAGAGGCACGCAATCGATGCCGTTGTCGAGGCCCAGCCAGAGGTTGTGTTCGCTGTCGAAGGCTGCCGAGAGCACCATTCTGCTCTGCAAGCCGTTGTCCATCGTGATTTGTTCGGTCACCCCTGTAGCCATGTCGAGCAGGAACACACCATCGTGAATGGTGCCCAATGCCAGGAGATGATCGCTGATGGCCGCACACGACAGTTGCTTTCCGCCGATGCGGCTGCTGGCTGCGGTCTGTACGGGAGTCAAACGGTTGTTGTCGTAGAGAAAGAGTCCGTGTTCGCTGCTCACCAACAGCAACTTTCCCTCATAGGGTAACAGAGCTACGATGGGTGATGTCTGCTGTATATCGATGCCATGCAGCGGGGTAAACTTCTTCCCCATGAGCACGTAAACGCCTGTTGCAGTGGTGACGTAGAGACGATTGTAGACCACGGCGGAATAGCTTAAGCCGTGCGGATCGTTGATGCGATGACGAGTGTTGTTGATGTAGATGGCCGTATCGCATTGGAAATAGGTGTTATCTCCTAACCGATGAATATTCCAAACGTTCAGCTGGCCAATCTTCTCGACCGACTCCGACAGTCTTTCGTAGACCATACGCCCCTTTTCATTACGCACAAAACGGCCAAACTGGCCGAGGGCACCCACGTAGATGCCATCACGGGCGGCATAGACCGACCTGACTTTTGCATTGCCAGGCAGGCTGTAGGTTTTCCAATTCGCCCCATCGAACTCAAGCAAACCTTTGTTATTGGCAAAGTACATCCAGCCTTCATGGTTCTGAACGATCTGCCAATTCTGGTTTCCAGACCGGTATTGCTGCCTCGAATAGTTCACGACAGCATGCTGCCATGAACCATCAGCCATGAGGGGCATTGACATGAGGAGCAGGCCTGCCGCAATGATGATTGTTGTGCATAATTGTTTCATGCTGCAAAGATATTGTTTTTTTCTGAAAACTCCAAACTCTATGAGATAGTTTTTTAGAAAGTGCTATTTTTTGAATAATCATTGATTATCAATAATTTATGTTTTTGATGAGAAACTTTTGATGTAATCGTTGTGAAGAGCTATAGTAGTCGTGATGTAGCCATATTCTTGGCACAGACGAGGAATCAGCGTAACTTTGCGGCATCGATCCTAAACATCATTTATTCAAAACACTATGAAATTAAAAAACTTATCAACTGGAATCGGGCAGTCGCTGATTATCAGCTGCCTGCTGCTTCTAATGAGTTCGGGAGCGTTTGCCCAAGGCTCCCTGAGCATCAATGGTTCTGTGCTTGATGCCTCCACACGCGAACCTTTAATTGGGGTAAGCGTGACGGAAAAGGGTACATCAAATGGCACTGTTACTAACATGGACGGCAATTTTACCCTGCAAGTCAAGCGTGGAGCAACCATCGCGTTCTCTTATGTTGGCTATAGGGACTTGGAAGTCTCTGCAGCCAGAGCATCAGGCGAAATCCTGCTGCAGGAAGACGACCAAACACTGTCGGAAGTCGTCGTCGTGGGTTATGGAACCCAAAAGAAAGTGAACCTGTCAGGTGCCGTTTCGGCTGTTGAAGGTGACAAACTAGCTGCAAAGCCGACGAGCGACGTGCTCAGTGCCATGCAGGGCGAGCTCCCAGGTGTTGCAGTGCTTCGCTCAAGCGGTGAGCCGGGCAGCGAGACATCTGGTCTGCGCATTCGTGGATTCTCCTCTGCCAACGCCACTAGCGCATTGGTACTCATCGACGGCGTAGAAGGCGACCTGTCCTTGCTGAATGCCGACGACATCGAGAGCATCTCAGTGCTGAAGGATGCTTCGGCCTCAGCCATCTATGGTGCCAGAGCAGCATCGGGTGTCGTGCTCGTAACGACAAAGAGCGGCACTGAAGGCAAACCGAAGATCTCCTACAATGCCTACTACGCAGTAAATACACCCGGCAACATGCCAAAGCGCCTGCCTGCATGGGAAGAGCAGCAGTGGATCAACCTGGGTCGCTACAACCAAGGCGGCAGCTATGAGTGGAATAAGGAAAAGACCACATGGGTAGCCAATCCGAACTTCAACTACTACCCCAACAACAACAATGGACGTTGGGAGCAGTTCACAGCTACGAACTGGGTGGATGAAGGAACAAAAGACCACAGCGACCAAACAAATCACTCCCTTTCCGTTTCGGGAGGCACGAAGAGCATCAACTATTTGGTCAGCGGAAACTACTTCTATAAGAATGGTATGCTGAAGTACACCGACAATGCCAACACTCGTATCAACCTGCATGCCAAGGTAAATGCCGAGCTCAGCAAGTATCTGCAGCTGGGTGTCAACCTGCAGTACCAGTCGAAGAAGAGCACATCGCCTTCAAATGGCGCAGGCAGCATACTTAATACGATGTACGGCGCACGCGCGCGCCAGCTCCTGTGGCAGCCTGAGGAAACTCCCAACTACGGTTCACAGCCCTATAGCGGTGACTTGCAGGTGAACCCCATCGACATCCTGAAGAATGGCGGCACCAATGAAACCCTCTATGAGGCCTTCCTCGGCAAGGGCGAACTGACTATCAAGAATCTGGTTGATGGACTTCGCATCAATCTGAGCGCCAGCCGTCGTGCAGGTTACTACAGCGGCCGCTCTGAGCGTCACTGGCTGGCGTGGTATGCCATGAACGGCACTACCATTCGTCAGCAGACGAACAACCCCAACTCGCTCTACCGTATCAAGAACAACGACTATCACGACATGCTGGAAGCCACCGCTACCTACGAATTTGGTGTTCAGCAGCACAATGTGAAGTTGCTCGCTGGTACTAGCTACGAGAACTATCGCAAGGATCAGTTCGATGCCACGGCAAGGAACATGAACTCCAACGACTTCTTCTCGTTCAACTACTTCGATGCCGCCGAAGCCAGCAACATCTCGCTTGCTGACAACGTACAGCCATGGTCGATGATGTCCTACTTCGGACGTGTCAACTACAACTTTGCCGAGCGTTACCTCCTGGAGGCCAACATCCGTTACGACGGTAGCTCGCGACTGGCTCCTTCAAAGCGATGGAAGGCATTCCCATCACTCAGCTTGGCATGGCGTGTGAACCAGGAGAAGTGGTTCAACCTGCCTTGGGTGACCAACCTGAAACTGCGTGCATCATGGGGTCAGCTCGGTAACGGTGCCGTGCTGGGACTCTACGACTACATTCCCACCATTTCACAAGGTGCAACCTACATCACCGAGAAGAGCTACTACCAGTCCAACCTTGCCTCAAAGGACAAGACTTGGGAAACCATTGAAACAACCAACATCGGTATCGACCTCGGAGTGCTTCGTGGACGCCTGAACGCTTCGTTCGACTACTACTGGAAGTACAACAACGACATGCTCTCCCGCCTGCAGTTGCCTCATACCATCGGTATTGGTGTGCCATCCGTGAACGTCGGTAAGCTGAAGACGTGGGGTTGGGAGTTCGACATCAGATGGCAGGACCGCATCGGCGACCTCCGCTATCAGGTGGCTTTCAACATCAGCGACTCGCAGAACAAGCTTGTTGAGTACGACGGTGCCGACGTAATATCGGCTGGCAACGTAAGTCTGCTCGAAGGTTATGCCATGAACACCATCTGGGGCTACAAGACCGATGGCTACTGGTCGAGCCTGGAGGAATACCAACAGTACAAGGAAGCCCATCCCGGCTATAAGTCGTTCTCTGATGGCAAGGTCGGTGGTGGCGACGTTCGCTACCTGACACTTCCCGATGCCGATGGCAGCATTGACCACCAGGTTGGAGCCGGCGACGGAACAAAGGAAAACCACGGCGACTTGGTCTGCCTTGGTAACTCCAACGGCCGCTATCTCTACGGTTTGAACCTCTCGGCTCAGTGGAAAGGCTTCGATTTCGCCATCATGTTCCAAGGCGTTGCAAAGCGTAAGATTCTCGTCGATGCCGAAGCCATAACGCCCTTCGGACGTACCCACCAGATGCCATGGACCATTCACCGCGACTACTGGACAGAGGACAATCCCGATGCCTACTGGCCACGCCTCTATAACTACAATGGTGACATGTTCAACTTCCAACCTTCCGACAAGTGGGTGCAGAATGCAGCCTACCTGCGTCTGAAGAATATCACGCTGGGCTATACCATTCCTGTTCCAAAGCGTTACCTCCAGAAGCTGCGCGTCTACATCAGCGGAAACGACGTATGGGAGAAGTCCGACATCTTGAAGGTGTTTGACCCAGAAGCAGGCAACAACGTAGGCCGAAACTACTATCCCTTCTTCCGCACGTGGTCGTTTGGCGTGAACGTAACACTCTAATAATTGAAAATTGACAATTGATAATTGACAATTATAATTAATGGTTAAAACTATTCAGACAATTATGAAACGATATATTTTCAAATCAATGAGCGCTGTCGCCATGGT
The DNA here is from genome assembly GCA_902774815.1 of uncultured Prevotellaceae bacterium. Classification (GTDB taxonomy): domain Bacteria; phylum Bacteroidota; class Bacteroidia; order Bacteroidales; family Bacteroidaceae; genus Prevotella. Next base: position 24,661 of record CACYJV010000034.1, read on the forward strand.
ATGTGGCGCGATGATACTGGCCAGCTGCGAACTGGATCGGTTGCCCGAGACAACGCTTGCCGATAACAACTTCTGGCAGAGCGAAACCGACCTGCGCGGTGCTTGCAACAAGCTCTATGTCGACCTGCCAGGATTCTCCCACGACACCCGCGCCGACGACATCATCGGAACGGCTGCCAACTCTACTTCAAGTGGTAACTGGAATGTGCCCGCAACTTCCAATGACTGGACTCAACCATACGCTAAGATTGCCGTCTGCAACAACATTATTTCCAAAGGCGAGCAGGCTCCGTTGCTGGAGGCTCAGAAGAACCGTTGGATGGCAGAGGCCTACTTCTTCCGCGCCTACCACTATTTCGACCTTGTGAAGAAATATGGTGACGTTCCCCTGATCCTGAAAGCCTTCGACTCCACGAACGATCCAGACATCAAAATGGGCCGTACTGCACGCGAAGAGGTCATTAAGCAGTGCTATAGCGACCTGGCATTTGCCGAGGCAAACCTGCCTGACATCGACGACGTGAAGAGCGATGCCGATTGGGGCCGCGTCTCGAAGAGTGCCGCACGTGGTTTGCTGGTGCGCATCGGTCTTTACGAGGGTACTTACATCAAGTATCACAACCTGAGCGGCGATGCCAAGAGCCACCTGAAGGTGAGCATCGACGCCGCTGAGCGACTCATCAACAGCGGTAAGCACAGTCTTTATCCCGACTTCCAGAAGCTGTTCTATTTCGACGGCGAAGGTCGCCAAAACAAGGAAAACGTGTTCGTGAAGGTTTATGGTCCCAATGGTGCAAGTGGCGTGATTGTCCACAACAACTCGCGTGGACTTGAGAATGCCGTGAGCGCAACACGCCAGACCATCGATGAAATCCTCTACTCTGACGGTCTGCCTCGCGAGAAGACAACCCTGAAGGTGGAAGAGACCATGCACAACGACGTGTTCCTGAACCGCGATCCCCGTATGGCCATGACATTCTACCAAAAGGGCGAGGAAGCCTATAAGGCTGGCTACAATCCCTTCGGCAATCAGCACGGAAACGGCTATGGCATCAAGAAGGGCTTCATGCTCGACGAATGGAACACGGTGAACAAGGAGACTGTCGATAAGATGATCATTCGCTATGCCGAAGTGCTCCTTTCCTATGCCGAGGCACTGTTTGAATACAACGGACAGATCAGCGATGCACAGCTCGAAGCAACTGTTAACAAGGTACGTGCACGTGCTGGTTTCGACGTGAAGCTGACCAACTCGTTCGTCAGTGCCAATGGCCTGAATATGCGCGACGAGATTCGCCGCGAGCGCCACGTCGAATTCATTGACGAGAACCTTCGCTACGACGACATCATCCGTTGGAAGATTGCCGAGAAAGTGCTGCCCGTCACAATGCTGGGTCTGAAGTACAACGATGCCGACGAGCTGAGCACGCAACGCGAGAACATCCAGAACCGTCTGACCGATGCCAACGGCATGTTCAACGGAAAGAAGGTTGCCGATCAGAAAGATATCTACGTGATTGAGCAGGCCAGTTCCCGCAGCTTCGATCCCAACAAGGACTATCTGTATCCCATCCCCACCTATGAAATTGCCACTTCCGAGGGCAACGTAAAGCAGAATCCCGGATGGTAACCGAGAGTTAAAAAAAGAAAACAGAATAATAATAAAACAGCAATATGAAACGTTTTATCAATGTGATAATGGCGCTGATGGTCCTTGTGACGGGTCTGACGACCTTGACGGCCTGCAGCGACGACGAATGGGGAAACGACAACCCCGAATATCAGAATGTGTTTATCGTAGCCTTTGCCGACTGGGGTCCAAAGAGCAACAACGACAAGACCTACACCGTCAAGCAGGGCAGCCAGCTGGAGGTTCCAGTACAGTTGTGGTGCGAGGGCACTCGTTCATTCAATGCCGAGGCTTTCGTCTATGTCGACACAAAGCTTGCACTTGGCCAGGACTTCCAGATTGTGGATGCTCAGGGCAACGTCATGCAGCCTAATGCCAACGGAGCCTATGTGCTGACATGGGATTTGCAGAAGCCCGATGCCACCAAGAACCACCGTCTGCAGAGCATCTTCGTGAAGGCCCTGAATGGTGCAAAGGGTGACGTGACGCTTATGACCTTCGATCCGAAGGATGTTGATGCCGATGGCAAACTTCGCATCTCCAACGGAGGTACAAAGGACGACGACACCCAGTACTATGTGCCGAACAATAAGACCAGCCAGTACGAGGTGCGTTGCATCACGGTGAACTACAAAGTAAAAGTGACCATCAATTAAGGCTCAAAGCAGCTTAACAGCTGTTCTATGCGCCTCGGCGCATTCCTAAAAACCAATGTAGGGGCAGGCCCCCGTGCCTGCCCTTCATTTCAACAATGAACCGTCTTTGGCGGGCAGGCACGGGGGTCTGCCCCTACCACAAATTGTAAATTCTAAACTGAACGATATGAAGAGAGCGTTTGTTGTAACAACCCTACTTCTTATCATGGCCACTACGTCTGGTGCGCAGTCCATTTGGGACAAGGCGCACCTTGCCGAAGTGCGGGAGCATTTGAACGACGGGGCTTATGCCACAGCCTATCATCATCTGCTCAAAGAGGCCGACGATCGCATGGAGCAGACTCCTCTTTCGGTGATGATGAAGGAGAAGACTGCTGCCAGCGGCGACAAACACGACTATATGAGCCTGAGTCGCTACTTCTGGCCCGACGAGACGAAGCCCGACGGACTCCCATACGTCAGTCGCGACGGCGTTTCGAATCCAGAGTTGGAGAGCCTGGACCGTCCGAAGTTGTCGAAAATGGCAACAGGCGTGACCACACTTTCGCTGGCTTGGTACTTCAGCGGTGACGAACGTTATGCCCAGAAGGCTGTAGAGTTGCTGCGTGTGTGGTTCCTGAACAAGGAAACCCGCATGAACCCGAATCTCAACCATGCTCAGATTGTGCCCGGCCTTTACAATGGCAAGGGACGCTGTTATGGAGTCATCGATGCCTATTCGTTTGTCGAGATGCTCGATGGCGTTCAGCTGCTGGAAGGTTCCAAAGCCTTCACCAAGAAGGACTCGAAGGCCCTGAAGGCTTGGTTCTCCGAGTTTCTCAACTGGATTCTCACCAGCGATCAAGGCATTCAAGAAGGCAACCAGCGCAACAACCATGCTACTGCCCGCGACGTACAGGTGATAGCCTATGCGAACTATGTGGGCAATCAAAAGGTGATGAACGATTGTCTGGGCCAATTCTATGAGAAGCGCATCAAGGCACAAATAGAACCCGACGGACGTCAGCCACAAGAGTTACGTCGCACACTGGCTTTCGGTTATTCGCAGTATAACCTGACGCACATGATTGACGTGATGCAGATGGCGAAGCACGTCGGTTACAAGCTGGAAGGGCTCGACCTGATTGAGAAAGCAGCCGACTTTCTGATTCCCTATCTAGGCAAGGACGTGAGCACTTGGCCCTACAAGCAGATCAGCGAGTGGGACTTCAAGCAGCGCGAGCTGGCAAAGGACGTGTATCGGCTGGCTTTGATTGATTCGCAGCGCGAGGACTACATGGCTTGTGCCAAGAAGCATCTCGTAAAGCGTTTCACCGATCCATTCTTTCTCCTGTACTACACTGCCGACGCCACCGACAACGCCTTCGCGCAGGCTGATGTGCAGTTGCGCTATCAGCTGCAGCAGGCCAACAAGATTCGCACAGAGAAGAAAGACTGGTCGCTCATACCGCGCTGCGTCAATCCGGACGGCAGTCTGCGCATGGTGCGCCAACCCGATTGGTGCTGCGGTTTCTTTGCCGGTGAACTTTGGCAGATGTATCAGTACAGCCACGACCCCTTCTGGCGCGAGCAGGCTGTGAGCAACACATGGCCTATCGAGCAGGTGAAGAACCATACAGGTAGCCACGACTTGGGATTCATGGTCAACAACTCGTTCGGCAAGGCATGGGAACTCACTGGCGAGCAGTCCTATCGCGATGTTTTGGTTCGGGCAGCCCGCAGTCTGATCACTCGCTACGACGAGCGTGTGGGGTGCATCCGTTCATGGAATTGGGGCACTCCCAGCCGTTGGCAATATGCCGTCATCATCGACAACATGATGAACCTCGAATTGCTCTTCGAGGCTTCGCGTATCACGGGCGACAAGCAGTTCTACAACATCGCTGTGAACCATGCCAACACCACGATGAAGAACCATTTCCGCGACGACTATTCCTCTTACCACGTCGTTGACTATAATCCTGAAGATGGAAGCGTCATCAAACGCGTCACGCATCAGGGACTTTTCGACGAGAGTGTCTGGAGCCGTGGCCAGGGATGGGGACTCTATGGATTCACCATGTGCTATCGTTATACCCACGACAAGGCTTATCTGCAGCAGGCACGTAACATTGCCCGCTTCTGGCTCTCGCAGCCCGATCTGCCTGCCGACATGGTACCCTATTGGGATATGCGCGACCCAGCCATCAAGACCGGCGTCGGACCTGCGCAAGACGGCAGTTGCCCACGTGATGCTTCCGCTGCTGCCATCATCGCCTCGGCACTTTATGAGCTCGCCACGTATGTGGATGCCGATGAGGCAACGACCTATCGCCAGGCTGCCGATGCCATGCTCCATTCACTGGAAACCAACTATCAACCAGAACCACGCACACAGCAAGGCTTCCTGCTGCTCCATTCGACGGGCAACTATCCTGCCAAGGACGAGATTGACGTGCCAATCAACTATGCCGATTATTACTATCTGGAGGCACTGCAGAGGAGAGGGAGGTTTTAGTTGAGAGTTGATAGTTGAGAGTTAAAAACTGAGAGCGAGGTTCCAAAGTTCTGGGTTAGAAGTAAAAAAGCTATTAGTTAGGAATCCTAATGATATGAGTTAGGAGCTCCAATGCTATGAGTTAGAAATCCATGAGTATCAAGCCATTTGCAGTTAGTATCGTCTGCATGCTGACAACGGCAGCTTGTGCGCAGGTCAGGACTTGTCTGTCGGAAGGATGGAAGTTCATCCGAACCGATATGGCAAGCCCTTGGGAAGTGATGCGCCCCGTGAAAGCCGGAAAACCCGAGAGCGTGCCTCTTTGGACAGACGTCACGCTACCACATTGCTACAATGCCGAAGATGGAGTTGCACCCGACGTCAACTACTATCAAGGCGGTGCTTGGTATCGCACAACGCTGAAGGTCAAAAACCCCTACCCCGACGGACACACGTTGCTGGAGTTTGAGGGAGCAGGGCAGAAGACCGACGTCTATCTTGCCACGCGTCATGCAGGTTCACACGTCGGTGGCTACGACCAGTGGCGTGTCGACATCACCGAATGGGGCGACGGCGAATGGCCCCTTGCCATCCGTTGCGACAACAGCCGCGATGTGGAAATGATTCCCTCCGACATGTCTGACTTCTGCCTCTATGGCGGACTCTACAGGCCTGTGCATCTGGTCTATATGCCCAAAGACTTTCTTGACGATGTGCGTCTGGACGTCGTCGGCGATACGGTAAGAATCAAGGGCATCAATCCTTCAATGCATCCGCTGAACGGTTCGAACGGTTCGAGTGGCTCAGCCCATCTTCAAGTGGAAATCATTGCGCCGAACGGCAAGACCGTCTATCGAGATGACAACACAAAACCTATCATAGTGCGGAAACCTGTTCTTTGGGACGTTGACGCACCACATCTCTACACCGCCCGAATCACCTATGGCGAGCAAACCATCGTGAAGCAGTTCGGATTCCGTTCGTTTGAGTTTCGTGAGCATGGTCCTTTCTTCCTCAACGGCCATCGCCTGCTCCTTCAGGGAACCCATCGCCATGAAGACCACGCAGGCGTGGGCGCTGCCATGACCGACGAGCAGATTTTGCAGGAGATGCTACAAATCAAGCAGATGGGTGCCAACTTCATCCGCCTTGGTCACTACCAACAGTCGGAACGGGTTCTTCAACTCTGCGATTCACTCGGTCTGCTGGTCTGGGAGGAGATTCCCTGGTGTCGCGGCGGTGTGGGTGGCGACCGCTATCAGGCTCAAGCCCATCGTATGCTGACGAACATGATCAACCAACACCGCCACCATCCCAGCATCATCCTCTGGGGACTCGGCAACGAGAACGACTGGCCTGGCGACTTCCAGTCCGCCCCCCAGCCCACCCAAGGGGAGGCAAGTGTTCTCGACAGTGCTGCCGTTCGTCGGCTGATGGCATCGCTTAACGCCCTGGCTCACCAGCTCGACCCCACACGTAAGACCGTCATCCGGCGGTGCGACTTCTGTGCCGACATTGTCGATGTCTATTCGCCCTCCATCTGGGCGGGTTGGTACAGCCGTCGCTTCACTGACTATCGGGAAATGGAAGAAGCTGCGATGGCCAAGTACCCCTACTTCTTCCACGCCGAATGGGGCGCCGACAGCCATGCGGGACGACATGCGAAAAGCGGCTTCGACATAGAGGCTGGCGACCGCAACGGCGACTGGTCCGAGTCGTATGCAGTACGTCTGTTCGACTGGCATCTGAAGGAGCAGCAGCGCATGCCCGGCCTGACGGGGACTGCCATCTGGACTTTCAAGGACTTCTGCACACCGCTGCGTCCGGAAAATCCCATTCCATACGTCAACCAGAAAGGCGTCTGCCAACGTGACGGAACGCCCAAAGAGAGCTACTACGTCGTGCAAAGCTATTGGTCACGTCAGCCCATGCTCCACATCTATGGCCACTCGTGGCCCGTTCGCTGGGGCGACGAGGGCGAACTGCAGGAAATCCTCGTCTATTCCAACGAGGACGAGGTGGAACTGACGGTAAATGGCATCTCTGCAGGAAAACGGAAAAGAAACAGCCAAGACTATCCTGCACAAGGATTCCATTGGTACGTACCGTTGCAAAAAGGCCTTAACACCATCAAGGCCTCATCAGGCAGACTTACCGACGAAACCACTGTCGACTATCAGGTGGAGAAATGGGGACAGCCCGCCAGCATACGTCTCAGCCGTCTCAACGACGACTTGGTGGAAGCACGGCTCTACGATGCCAACGGCATACGCTGCCTCGACAGCAGCGATTGGATAGAGTTCTCCGTTGCAGGCAATGACAATCTCCTGCGAAATCAAGGCACTGCCTGCGGTTCCGCCCGCATTCAGGCTGCCAACGGGCGGGCACTCATCCGCCTGAAGGACAGCGATGCGCCTTGCGTGGTGGCTGCGAAGAGCGGAGCCTTGGCTCCCGCCTTCCTCCAATTGCCGTGAGCAAAAGATTATTGGCTTTTTTTCTCAACATATGTTAGGTTAGTTAATAGAATTTCTTAGTACTGAAGTGGGAGTGCAGTTGTGATAATTGCGGCTCCCATTTTCATTATGTCATGAAAAGCATGGCTAGTTCATCCATCCTTGACCTACGACAATATTTTTAGCAAAGGCCGAAAAAAAACAGCAGATTTTTTTTGCTATCTTCGCACTAATTCGTAACTTTGCAGTCCCTTTTTGTTAATTAGGTACGCACATACAATTAAACAACATCACAACCACATGGCTGAAACAAAGAAAATAAAGACTGCGCTCATCTCGGTCTATCACAAAGACGGCCTCACCGAAGTGCTTCAGAAACTTAGTGCCGAGAACGTAAAATTCCTTTCCACAGGCGGTACACAACAATTCATCGAAAGCCTCGGCTACGCTTGCCGCAAGGTAGAAGAACTGACCACCTACCCCTCTATCCTCGGCGGACGCGTGAAGACGCTGCACCCGAAAGTGTTCGGTGGCATCCTTGGCCGTCGCGAAAACGAAGGCGACCGCCAGCAAATGCAACAGTACGAGATTCCTGATATCGATCTCGTCATCGTAGACCTGTACCCCTTCGAGCAGACCGTCGAGAGCGGAGCTTCCGAGACCGACATCATCGAGAAGATCGACATCGGTGGTATCTCGCTGATCCGTGCTGCTGCCAAGAACTTCAACGACGTCGTCATCATTCCCAGCAAGGATGAGTACGGCTATCTGCTCAACGTACTCAACGAGCAGGGTGCCAACACCACGCTGCAACAGCGCCGTGAACTCGCCACCCATGCCTTCGGCGTGTCGAGCCACTACGATACCGCCATCCGCCATTGGTTCGAATCGAGCAACAAAAAGTAGTTCTGTCCCCAGTGAGAAGGATTTGAAAGAACGCAGACACAGAAACTCAAAATGGTATAGAAATACAATTAGCTAATCGTAATATAACTATGGGATTTTTCAGTTTTATCCAGGAAATTGCAATGGACCTGGGCACCGCCAACACCATCATTATCAGCGATGACAAGATCGTTGTTGACGAGCCTTCTGTCGTGGCTCTCGACCGCCGCACCGACAAGATGATTGCCGTGGGCGAAAAAGCCAAAATGATGTACGAGAAAGAAAACCCCGGCATCCGCACCATCCGCCCCTTGCGCGATGGCGTTATCGCCGACTTTACGGCCTGCGAGCAGATGATGCGCGGGCTGATCAAAATGGTACACTCCGGTTCGCGACTGTTCTCGTCGTCGCTCCGCATGGTCATTGGTGTACCTTCTGGCTCAACGGAGGTTGAGCTCCGCGCCGTTCGCGACTCTGCCGAGCATGCAGACGGCCGCGACGTTTACCTGATTTTCGAGCCGATGGCAGCTGCCATTGGTATCGGCCTCGATGTGGAAGCCCCCGAGGGCAACATGATCGTCGACATAGGTGGTGGTACCACTGAGATTGCCGTGATCTCGCTGGGTGGTATTGTGGCCAACAACTCCATCAAGGTGGCAGGCGACGACCTTACTGCCGACATTCAGGAGTACATGTCACGCCAGCACAACGTGAAGGTTTCCGAGCGCATGGCTGAGCGTATCAAGATCAACGTGGGTTCGGCTCTTACCGACCTTGGCGACGAAGGTCCTGAGGACTTCATCGTGGTTGGTCCTAACCGCATCACTGCTCTGCCTATGGAGGTACCTGTCTGCTATCAGGAGATTGCCCACTGTCTGGATAAGACCGTTGCTCGCATCGAGACAGCCGTTCTCAATGCACTGGAGAACACCCCGCCTGAGCTCTATGCCGACATCGTGAAGAACGGCATCTACCTGACAGGTGGTGGCGCATTGCTCCGCGGTCTGGCCAAGCGTCTGACCGATAAGATCAACATTCAGTTCATCGTTGCCGACGATCCCCTCCACTGCGTGGCTAAGGGTGCTGGCATCGCCCTGAAGAATGTCGACCGTTTCTCATTCCTGATGAGATAATTGCATTTACGATTTACGTATTTACGATTTACGATTGCGCGTTGTGGTGGTTTCACTAAACGTAAGCAGTCGTATGCAAGGTCGTAAAACCGTAAATCGTAAAATCTGTAAATGAAACCATTGTCGCACAGATGAAGAACCTCATTGCGTTCATCGTAAAATACCATCACTGGTTCATCTTCCTTCTGTTGGAAGTAATCAGTGCCGTATTGCTGTTCCAATTCAACAGCTATCAGGGCAGCGTGTGGTTCTCATCGGCCAATGCAGCAGCAGGGAAGGTCTACGAGTGGAGTTCCGAAGTGGAGTCGTTCTTTGCACTGACGAAGGTCAACGAAGAGCTAACCCAGCGCAACACGTATCTGGAGCATCAGGTGGCGACGCTAACGGACAAGGTTGCGGCGCTCACCGGCGATTCTGCCATCATGCAGAGCACCCAGATTAAGTTGCTGTCGCAGTACAAGCTCATCCCTGCCAAGGTCATCACCAACGAGCTCTCGAAGCGCGAAAACCTTATCACTATCGATAAGGGCGAGGCCGATGGCATCCACAAGGATATGGGCGTGGTTTCGGGTAATGGAATCGTTGGTATTGTCTACATGGCCGGCCAGCACTACTCCATCGTAATACCCGTCCTGAACACGCAGTCGAACATCAGCTGCACCATCCAAGGTCGCGGCTACTTCGGCTATCTGCATTGGAATGGCGGTCCCAGCAGTCTAGCTTACGTCGACGACGTTCCCCGACATGCGCACTTCCGTCGTGGCGACAAGGTGGTGACGAGTGGCTACTCCAGCATCTTCCCCGAAGGCATCATGGTTGGAACCGTGGGCTATGTATTCAATTCTGCCGACGGACTGTCCTACCGTGTTCAGGTGAAACTCAGCACTGACTTCGGACGTCTGCGCGACGTCTGTGTCATTGCCGACGACACCATGAAAGAGCGCATAGAACTCATGCGGGCAGCACAAGACTCCATCAAAGTAATACGATAACGAGGTAACGAGCTATGAACATAGGCATTCTGAAAGGCATAGGAGCATTCATCATTCTTCTGTTGGCACAGGCTTTGGTGTTGAACCACATACACCTCTTCAACTGCGCCACACCGCTGCTTTATGTCTACATGGCTATGCTCTTCCAGCGCAATTTCCCCAAATGGGCCATCCTCGTCAGTTGCTTCACCATGGGACTCTGTGTCGACGTGTTCTCCAACACGCCTGGTGTGGCAGCGGGAGCGATGACGCTTGTCGGACTGCTCCAGCCCTATCTGCTTGAGCTGTTCCTGCCGCGCGAGAGTACCGACGACCTGGCTCCTTCCATGCTTACGCTGGGCACGGGAAAATTCTCGTTCTACGCCATCATCATCGTGCTTGTCTACTGCCTCGCCTTCTTTGCCTTGGAAGCCTTCGCGTTCACCGACTGGCTGCACTGGCTGGAGTGCGTGGGAGGCAGCTTTGCCATCACAACGTTGCTGGTGCTCGTCATCGAGTATTTCCGTTGCCGCGTTTAGACGAATCCCCTGTCTTTTACAAGAAGAACCCATTTTTTACTGAAGGCTTACGATCATGGATTTCAACCTCAGCTACAGACGTTATGTGATTGGTGGCGTGGCGGCATTGATTGTCGTCATCTACATCGTGCGCCTGTTCACGCTTCAGCTGCTGAGCGACGACTACAAGAAAAATGCCGACTCGAATGCCTTCCTGAAAAAGATTGAGTACCCCTCGCGCGGCGTCATCTCCGACCGAAACGGCAAATTGCTCGTCTATAACCAGCCTGCTTACGACATCATGGTCATCATGAACGAGGAGGCAGGCCGACTGGACACCATGGAATTCTGCCAGGCTCTCGGCATCACGAAGGAGTTCTTCATCCAGCGCATGGCCGACATCAAGGACCGTTCGAAGAATCCCGGCTACTCGCGCTTCACGCAGCAGATGTTCATGAGCCAGCTTTCCGACAAGGAGTTCAGCGTGTTTCAGGAGAAGATGTTCCGCTTTCCCGGTTTCTACGTCCAGAAGCGCAGCATCCGTCAGTATGAGTATCCTTATGCTGCCCACGTGCTGGGCGATGTGGGCGAGGCTTCGCCGGGCGATATCGAGGAGGACGACTACTATCAGCCGGGCGACTACATCGGAAAACTCGGCGTGGAGCGTTCGTACGAGAAGCAGCTGCGCGGACAGAAAGGTATTCAGATTCTGTTGCGCGATGCCCACGGGCGCATCAAAGGCCGCTATCAGAATGGCGCGCTCGACCAGAAGCCCATTGCTGGCAAGGACCTCACGCTGTCGCTCGACATCGAGTTGCAGGAACTTGGCGAACGGCTGCTCGAAGGCAAGATTGGAAGCATCGTGGCCATTGAACCCTCGACGGGCGAAATCCTGTGCATGGTCAGCTCACCCAGCTACGACCCACGCATGATGACGGGACGCCAACGCGGAAAAGCCCATAAGGAACTCTCGCAAAACCCGTGGAAGCCCCAGCTCAACCGCAGCATACAGGGACTCTATCCCCCAGGCTCCACATTCAAGACCACGCAGGCGCTGACCTTCCTCAGCGAAGGCATCATCAGCCCAAGCACTGCCTTTCCCTGCTCGCGTGGCTTCCGCTATGGCAACCTCCGCGTGGGATGCCACGGCCACGGATCACCACTGCCCTTGGTGCCTGCCATCTCAACGTCGTGCAACGGCTACTTCTGCTGGGGCTTGTACTACATGATGGGCAACCGCAAGAAGTATGCTCACGTGCAGGATGCCATGAACACGTGGCGCGACTACATGGTATCGATGGGATTCGGCTATAAGCTGAACGTCGACCTGCCTGGCGAAAAGCGAGGACTCATCCCCAATGCGCAGTTCTACGACAAGCACTACCGCAACTCTTGGAACGGTCTGACCATCATCTCCATCGCCATCGGCCAAGGCGAGGTGCTCGCCACGCCGCTGCAGATTGCCAACCTCGCGGCCACGATAGCCAATCGCGGCTACTTCTACACGCCTCACGTCGTTCGGAAGGTGAAGGGCGAGCCACTTGACACAGCCTATACCCACCGCCATGTTACAAAGGCTTCGCGCCGTGCCTACGACTACATCGTTGCGGGTATGCGCTCGGCCGTTGAGAAAGGAACGTGCCGTTCGGCCAATCGCGGCGACTATGCCGTTTGCGGAAAGACAGGTACGGCCCAGAACCGTGGTCACGACCACTCGGCCTTCATGGGATTTGCCCCGATGGACAATCCGAAGATTGCCGTGGCCGTCTACGTTGAGAACGGTGGATGGGGTGCCGACTACGGTGTTCCTCTTGGTGCCCTGATCATGGAGAAATACATCAACGGCCACCTGTCGCCCGCCAGTGAGGCACGTGCCGCCGTGTTCCAGAAGAAACGCATCTACTACGGCAACATAGCCCGATGAAACAGAATCCAGACAAACAGCCCAGCGTGCTCGGTTCACTCGATTGGTGGACCTTCGGCATTTACCTGGCACTGCTCATCTTCGGATGGATCAGTGTCTGCGGGGCTTCGTATACCTATGGCGACACCGACATCTTCAGCCTCGACACCCGTTCGGGCATGCAGATCGTGTGGATTGGCACCAGTATTGCGCTTGGTCTGATTCTGCTGTTGCTTGACGACCGTCTCTACGACGGAGCTGCTTACATCATCTATGGATTCCTGTTGCTCGTACTCCTTGCCACCATCTTCAATCCGCACGAAATCAAGGGCTCACGCTCGTGGCTCGTGCTGGGGCCGCTACGCGTGCAGCCTGCCGAGTTTGCCAAGTTTGCCACGGCATTGGCTGTGGCGAAATTCATGTCGACCTACGGCATCGACATACGCCAGTGGAAGCATTTCGCCATAGCATGTGCTATTGTCGTTCTGCCCATGCTCATGATCGTCGCACAGAAGGAAACGGGATCAGCACTTGTCTACCTGTCGTTCTTCCTGATGTTCTATCGCGAGGGAATGACGGGATCGCTGCTCTTCACTGCCGTGGCCATGGTCATCTACTTCGTCGTGGGCATTAAGTACGATGCCATCCTGCTTTGGGACACGCCCACCTCCGTGGGAAAGTTTGCCGTGCTATTGCTCGTAGAACTGTTCTCGGCTTCCATGGTCGGCATCTACTGCCGCGACCGGCAACGCATGTGGGTGCTCATCGGCTACATCCTTGGCATCACTGCCGGTGCGCTGCTCTTCTCGAAGTTCGTCATTCCGTTCGACATCGTCTACGTGCAGCTGGCACTCGCAGCAGTCTTGATCGGCATCCTGATCTATCAGGGGCTGGGCACGCGGCTTCGCAACTACTTCTTCATCGCCGCGTTTGCACTGGGGTCCATTGCTTTCTTCTATTCCGCCAGCTACGTGCTCAACGACGTCATGAAACCTCACCAGCGAGTGCGCATCAACGTGCTTCTGGGCCTCGAGGAGGATTTGGCGGGCGCAGGCTACAACGTCCACCAAAGTCAGATTGCCATCGGTTCGGGAGGACTGGCTGGCAAAGGATTCCTCAACGGCACACAGACCAAGCTGAAATTCGTCCCCGAGCAGGACACCGACTTCATCTTCTGCACCGTCGGCGAGGAGGAAGGCTTCTTCGGGTCGGCTGGCGTGCTCATCCTGTTCCTCCTGCTCATCCTACGGCTGATTCATCTGGCTGAACGACAACCCTACAAGTTCGGGCGAGTCTATGGCTATTGCGTAGCGTCGGTGTTCCTCTTCCACGTCTTCATCAACGTGGGCATGGTGCTCGGCCTCACGCCTGTCATCGGCATCCCCCTGCCCTTCTTCTCCTATGGTGGCTCTAACCTCTGGGGCTTCACGTTCCTGCTATTCATCTTCCTGCGCATCGATGCCGGACGAAATCTTGTGCGCACGTAAGCTCTGGCCAAAGCTTAACTCATTTCGTCGGCGGCTTTGAATAGCGGGGTATTTGTCTCCTTTTGTTGAATTGCTGAGTCGGTTTTCGCTGGATTGCAGTCTTGGGGGTTGCTGTGCTACTCGTTTAGTCTTTGCTGCGTTGCTCGTTTAGTCTTTGCTGTGTTGCGGGCTCGTTCTTCGTTGATTTTCCAGCTTGTTTTTCGTGGCTGCTGCGATGCCTTGTGATGATTGTTGTCAGGCTTATTGCCTATATCTCTGTATGCTGGGCGGATGGACTTTTACAAGTGCAAAGATACAAAAATATAGCCGAACCACCAAGTTCACGCATAAACTTTTTTACATTTTTTCACTTTTCAATAAAAAAATGCCGCAAAGCCGCAAAGCTGTAAAGCCGCCGTTATATATATTAACGTGAGTTCGACGTAAGAAAAGTGTTAAAAAAGTTGTGGGAATGGAATATTTTTAGTAACTTTATAGGTGATAATCAAAGAGTTACGAACAAAT
>CACYJV010000035.1 GCA_902774815.1 uncultured Prevotellaceae bacterium
TGAGACGCACTGGAGCGCTGCCGACGGCGGTATCCGCAAGAACCCCTTCACCACAGGCCTGAAGGTCCAGGAGTACGGGGAGTACGAGGTGGATAAGGAAGAGGGGGAATAACCCACCCCCAACCCCTCCCCAAGGGAGGGGGGCTGAATAGCCTTGGAAGCAACAGGTAGGGGCAGACTCCCGTGTCTGCCCGATGAACGAGGGGGCTTTGAATAGCCTTGGGGGAGCACGCGTAGGGGCAGACTCCCGTGTCTGCCCGAAGAACGAGGGGGACTTGAATAGCCTTGGGGAGCACGTGTAGGGGCAGACTCCCGTGTCTGCCCGAAGAACGAGGAAACAGGCCTGCCCGAACAATCCAGAGAGCGGTGGCACAGAAATGTGTCGCTGCTCTTTTTCGTTGTCTTTTTTATTGCATGAGAGTGGTAGGAATGACTTCGGAGAAGTCATAATATCAGAAACCCCAGGTCCACTGACCTGGGGATAGAAAGTCTCGTGAGAAGGTGCCGACTTCGGAGATGTCGCACGTAATTATATCTTCATGGCGTGACTATTCCCCTGTATTTGGCCATGTGTACAATTTGGTGCGACATCTTCGAAGTCGTTTTATGTTTCTGGCTGCGATTATCCCCAGGTCAGTGGACCTGAATTTCTTGCTCCGCTGCGCTACGCAAGCGTCCCTTTGGGCCGAGCGCTGATATTGCGACATCTCCGAAGTCGCAAAACACCATATTTATGGAAAAAAATATTCTAATTATGATAATTTCTTTCCGATAAAAGCCCACAGATGTTCGGGCAGATACGGGGGGATTTTGCGGGCAGACACGGGGACATATTGCGGGCAGACACGGGCGTCTGCCCCTACACGTGGGTGCGGCCGTTCTTTGGGATGGGGAAAGGGATGTGGGTCGCTACGCTCAAAATCATTCAAAAATAGATTCAAAATCATTCAAACAAACGATGGTGGATTTTCGTAATGATTTTCTATTGATTTTGAGGCCGCAGGCCGACCAAGGATTACATAGGGTCGCTACGCTCAAAATCATTCCTGTTGTTCACTCTTCTCCACAAAAAGAAAGCGACCACAGGCGTTTGCTTGCGATCGCTTTGGTTATTTGTCAGGCCGTCATGCCGATGGGGCAGGCGACCTGTTGGTAGGGCTGATTAGAGACCCAGCTTTTTCTTTGCAGCAGCAGCGGCATCGTCAATCTGCTTGCCAGCTTCCTTCTTGGCGTTGTCAACGGCTTCGTTAGCCTTGTCAACGGTAGCAGCCTTGGCATCCTCAACGGCCTTGTTGGCAGCGTCCTTAGCTCCCTCAACGGCAGCATTGGCAGCACCCTCGACAGCGTCCTTGGCTCCCTCAACGGCAGCGTTGGCAGCGTCGGCAGCACCTGTAGCCACACCGGCAGCATCGGACACGAACTTGTTGACGATATCATCAGCAGAAGTAGCTGTCAGGGCAGCAACGGCGGTGTTCACAACGGCATTGTCGCCAACGAGGTTCTTCACCTTCTCAGCGTTCTCGGTCAGGAAGTTCTGGATCTTTGTCAGATACTCCTTAGCAATCTCAGGGTTCTTGGCAACGAGTTCCTGAACCTTAGCCTTAGCAGCCTCGAGAGCAGCCTGGAGGGCGTTTACATCCTTGCCATCGAGCGACTGTGTGAGGTTGGACACCATCTCGTCAGCAGCGGCATTAGCCTCCTCAGCAACGATCTCTGTGGAATCAACAGCAGCCTCGACAGGGGCGTTAGCTTTGTTACCGCAGCTTGCAAGCGTCAGGGCAGCAGCTGCAACTACGAAAAGAATTTTCTTCATAACTTTCTCCTTTTAAGTAATGTTAGTAAAAATTGATAGTTTTGTGTTTGAAAAACACGCTGCAAATATAACGTTTTTTCGAATAGCTTGTTATTTTTGTTTACAAGATTTAACTAATTTCTTCATCCTGCGCTTGGCTTCGGGCAGCTCGGGGCACAGCTGAAGGGCTTTTTCGTAGTTGCGGATGGCTGCCTCGCGCATGCCCTCGTGCTCACATTCCTTGCCCATGACGACATATTCAACGGCCAACTTCTTGATGTACTCCTCGCGTTCAGCCTGCTTGGCGAGCAACTCCTTGATTTCCTGACGCAGCAGGTTGACCACATTCAGCTTGCGCCGCAACAGTCGCTTGGCAGCAGGTTTCTCGATGTCGTAGCGCGAATGAATGGCCAGGAAGAAGTTGCGCAGAGCCTCGTCCATGTCACCGGCATCGAAGGCACGTGCAGCATCGAAGTATTCCTTGTCGGCCTTGCTCTCTTTCAGGGCCGTGTTGATGGTGTTCTGGTTGTTGTACTGGCGGGCAAAGTTGACGACTTCGCTACGTACAAAGACGTTCTCACGGCGCAAGGGTTCCTTCAGGCTGATGCCCTTGAGCGACGTACAGCGCGACAGAGCCACATAGGCCTGACCACCTGCAAACACGCCACCCGTGAAGTCGATCTTCACCTGGTTGAAGGTCAGTCCCTGACTCTTGTGCACGGTGATGGCCCAGGCAAGGCGGATGGGGAACTGCTCGTAGTTGCCAATCTCTTCTTCCTCAATCTTTTGGTCCTCCTCGTTGAACTTATAGCGCATGTTGCTCCATATTTCGCGCTCAACGTCAACATCTTGGCCATCGTCGGTCCTGACATAGATAATGCCGTCTTCCTCGTCGCCAAAGCCGATGATGGTGCCCAGCGTACCGTTCACCCAACGCTTCTCCTTGTCGTTCTTCACAAACAGTACCTGAGCGCCGGTCTTGAGTTCCAGTTCCATAGGGGTTGGCAGGCTGCTCTCGGGGAACTCTCCGCGGATGATACCATTGAAGATGGTGGGATCGCCAGGCAACTGCGACAGCTGCTGGTCGTTGATGAAATCGACCGTGTCGCGACGTGTGGAGAGGGTGATGGACAGGTGTCCGTCGTCCTCAAGCTCGGCACCGACCTGCTTGTTGAGCAGGGCAATGTCGGCAGATGCCACGTTGGCTGTCCTGATGTGGTCGAGAATGTTGATGAAGACGGGGTCGCTCTGGCGGTAAACCTTCTGCAACTCGATACTCACCAGTTGGAAAGTACGGAACACGCGGGCATCGAAGAAGTAGCTGCTGGGGTAGAAGGGCATGAGCAACTGGCGCTCCTCCTCGCGTACGACGGGCTCAAGCTGGTACATATCGCCCACGAGCAGAAGCTGTTTTCCGCCAAAGGGCTCGCGCATGTTGCGGCAGTAGATGCGCAGGACCTTGTCGATGAAGTCGATGATGTCGGCACGAACCATCGAAATCTCGTCGATGATGATGAGTTCAACCTCGCGGAGCAGCTTGCGCTTCTCGTTGTTGTACTTCAGCGTCTCACGGATGTTGCGCGGTGAGTACTGGCTGTCGTTGGGCAGCAAGGGGTGGAACGGGAGTTTGAAAAAGCTGTGCAGCGTGGAGCCACCCGCATTGATGGCCGCTATGCCTGTGGGTGCCAGAATGACGTGCTTCTTCTTTGTCGTGGCAGCAATGTAGCGTAGGAACGTCGACTTGCCCGTACCTGCCTTTCCCGTAAGGAAAAGCGAGTGGCGCGTGAACTGCACTATCTGGAGTGCGTTCTGCATCTCGGGATTGTTCAAGTCGATGTTCATCATCCTGCCTTAGGCGTTAATAATGTGGCCAACAATGGCTTTGCTGACAATAAAACAGATACGAAAATGGAAGCGTAAGAGGCCGTTAGAGTTCCTTCTGCTCAGTTGCTACAGGTTCTTCGGTGTAGACGGGCTCCTCCTGAGGGATGGGATTGCCTTCGTCGTCGAGTATCAGTTCGTCGTCAAGGGCCAGGCTGTCGTCGTCAAAGTCATAGGAACGCGGTGTGTAGTACGTCTGGCAGATGTACATATCGGAAGTGATGTCGGGATCTTTAGGCTTCTCAAAGCGTGCACGATAGTGCTTGAAGGCTGGGTCGCCCAATACCGATTCGAGGAAATAGCCGCAGATAGGAAGAGCCGTACGGCTGCCTTGTCCGAGTGCTCCCGTACGGAAATGGATGCAACGGTATTCACCGCCTACCCATGCACCTACGACAAGCTTGGGACTGACACCCATGAACCAGGCATCGGAGTGGTTGTTCGAGGTACCTGTCTTGCCGCCAAACTCGGCATCGTGATACTTTCCGATGTATCCCCAGAGGCTCATGGAAGTGGCCCCACGCTCGGTGAGTCCGCTCTTCAGCAGGTCTTGCATGAGGTAGGCACTCTTGTATGGAATGGACTGTTCGACGCTGAGCGGTGCCACATAGACCTCCCTGTCGTCCTTGTCGACAATGCGCGTCACAAGGCAAGGATCGTGCTGGCGTCCGTCATCGACGATGGTGCAATAGGCACCCGTGAGCTCCAACAGGTTCACGTCGCTGGAACCCAGTGCCAAAGCCGGCGTCTCGTCCAGAGGACTCGTGATGCCCATGCGGTGGGCAGTCTCGGCAATGCGCTTGATGCCCATCTCCTGACCCAGACGGACGGCCACAGAGTTGATGCTCTGGGCAAAGGCCGTGCGGAGCAACATGGAGTCGCCCGTGAAGTAGCCGTTGGCATTCGTAGGTGCCCAGGTGACCTCTTTCTTCTTCTTTGCGTCCCATACCTGCATGGAAATGCGCTCATCGCGACGCTTGTCGCAGGGAGTAAGGCCTTGGTTCATGGCCTCGGTGTAGACGAAGAGCTTGAAGGTTGAACCTGGCTGGCGCATGGCTTCCACCTTGTCGTACTTCCAAGAGTCGAAGTCGATGTCGCCCACCCATGCCTTGACGGCACCTGTCTGCGGCTCCATGGCCACGAAGGCACAATGCATGAAGCTCACCATGTAGCGGATGCTGTCCATCGTCGACATCTCGCGCTCGATGGTTCCCTCATCGTAGTCGAACAACTTGACGGTGTGGGGGCGGTTCATATAGGCATCCACGGAATCGGGTTCGTTGGGGAAACGTTGCTTGAGGTGCTTATAGAAAGATGTGCGACGGGCAATGCCCTCAATGAAGTCGGGAATGACAACGCCATGTTCATCGACCCAAGGTTGGCGACCTGCCCAATGCGAATTGAAGTTGCGCTGCACCTGCTGCATCTGTTTGCGGGCAGCTTCTTCGGCATATTTCTGCATACGGGTGTCGATGGTCGTGTAGATTTTCAGGCCACTGTTGTACAGGTCGTAGCCATTCTGCTCGCACCAGTCAGCCAGATGCTTGGCCACAGCCTCGCGGAAATACTGAGCCTGACCGTCGTAGTTGGACTCAACGCTGTACTCCAGCTTGATGGGAAGCTTCGAGAGCGAGTCGTACTCCTGACGATTCAGGTCGCCTTTCGACAGCATATTGCTGAGCACGATGTTGCGACGGCGAAGACTGTTGTCAGGGTGACTGATGGGATTGTAGTAGGTTGTGGCCTTCAACATGCCCACAAGGACTGCCGACTGCTCGATGGTGAGATTGGCAGGTGTCGTGTCGAAGTAGGTCTTGGCAGCCGTCTTGATGCCGAAAGCATTCGACCCGAAGTCGACGGTGTTGGCATACATGGTCAGGATCTCGTTCTTCTCGTAGAGGATTTCCAGCTTTAGCGCCACAATCCACTCCTTGGTCTTCGTGATGACCATGCCCAGTCCGGGAATCTTACTCAGCGGTCCACCGGCATACTTGGTGCGCATCTTGAACATGTTCTTGGCCAACTGCTGCGTGATGGTCGATGCTCCACGGGCGTCGTGATGGAGTAGGGCGTCCTTGGCAGCTGCCGTGAGACCTATGGGGTCGATGCCCCAATGCTTGTAGAAACGCTCGTCCTCGGTGTCGATGAGCACTTTCCAGAAGTTAGGGTTCACCTCGCCGTACTCCACAGGGGTGCGATTCTCGTTGAAGTATTTGCCAATCATCACGCCATCGGCACTCCACAGTTCGGATGCCTGGCTCACCTGCGGCTCAAGACCTGATGCGAATCCTGGTGAGCGGCCAAACAACCATAGGAAGTTAATGTCGACAGCTCCCATCCACAGGATGAGTGCAACGAAGGCAGAAGCCAATGCAGCCAGGCATTTAACCCACCAGGCTCGCCCGCGATAAAGACCTGCATACCAATGGCATAGATCCTTTAGCCTATGCCAACACCATGTGAAGGGATTGTATTTCATCGTACCGTACAGATTGTTTTAGATATGAAAGGAAGTAATAGTCAAAGCGCTTCATCGTCGGGTTTGGCTACCTGAGGAGTTCTCTGCCTGGGCAGATGCTTCTTCTTGCGTAGCCAAGCCTCCTTACGTGCTTCGTATTCTTCGCGATGACGCTCCAGAAAATTATCAGCCATGAGACGGATATAGCTTTCTTAATGCTGTTTTCTGATGGTTACAAGCTCGTTCCTTACTTGAACTTGCTATAGATGACGCTCATCTTCAGGTCGCCATAGGCACTCTGTTCGCCACCTACAAGACGGGTGCTGGTGAGCGACATGTCGTGCTCAATCTTGCTGATGCTGACACTCGACGTCGTCGAGACCGTTGTAATGGTGACGGGTACCAGCAGCACCTTGTTCCAATCAGCCGATTTGTTGCGGTTCTTGTTCATCGTAGCCACGAGGTTCGAGATGTTTGTAAACACGTAGCTGTTGGTCGTTGAAAGACGAGAGTCTGAGAGATAGGACGTGCGGTTGTTGGCCAGCTGGTTACCCTCGAAGAACGAATAGAGGCTGTCCTTCGGAATCATGAGCAACTGCTTAGGTGCCGAGAGTGCATACTCATTCTGCTCTGCATTGTTGACTCTGGGTAAGGTCAGCGTAGCCATGTTGATGGAATCATTGGCATGACCTTTGAAAATCTCGTCGATGGGGAGCGTCACCTCGGTGAAGATGCCTGCAGGCGACTTCAGATAGGTGCAACTGGGGTCGGCAGCAAGCTTGTTAAGCGTCAGCTTGTCGTTCTCGATAGTTGTGGTCTGCAGCACCTCCTCGGTACCTCCGAGCGTGACGAAACTGCTGAGAATGGTGTCGCCGGCATGGTAGCTGAAGTGGACTATCAGTCGGCTCATAATGACATAGGCCATGGAGCCAAGCCCTCCGGCGTACTCAAAGAAGAAACCAGGCTGTACTTCGTTCAGGAAACGCCAGTTGTTGCCGAAGGTTTCAGGCGACTTGTAGTAGGCGTTCATCATGTATGAACCGAAATTGTTGTAGGTCTTTCCGTCGCGTGCCGTGAACTGATTGTTCAGCGGAATGAGGATGTTGCTGGTGTAGGATGTGCCGTTTCGCGTTTCATCGCTGACGCTCATGTCCTTCAGCGTGTATGACTTCTCGCAGACGTAGCCGTTGCCCGTGAAGCCTTCGTCAATGGGATTGAACGACGAATAGTATTGCGTATTCTCGAGCATGGGCTTCGACATCTCGTGAACCCTGACCTTCATCGGAGCCAAAGAGTCTCCGTAGAAGCTGGTGTAGAAAAGTCTTATCTCGCACGAGTCGGCGATAATCTCGCCAAATTCGTTGCGGCTGGCGATGCTGTCGATGTTTGGGAAAAGGTTCTGATAGTTCTCAAGAACGTGGAACTGGGCCATGAAACTGCCGGTGATGTAACCTTTTGTCTCCGGATCGCGTATTTTTCCGAGGTAGCCGGTGGTAGTTCTGGAGTAGACAGAGTCGGCAACAAATGAGCGTGACGACACGCGGAAGGTGTCGGTAGTCATGCTGAGGTTATCAAGATTCTGTGTGAGCGACGTTCCTAAATCGTTGGTCGTGTCATCGCATGCAGCTAACAACAGTGCGGCAAACACCACACTTGTAATTGTTTTCAGTTTCTTCATTGTTTAATTGCAATATCTTTTTTGCAAGTTTCCTGTTTCTTTTATTCGCCCTCGGCAAACAGTTGGTCGTAGAACTTCAGGTAGGCTTCGCCGAAGTCTTCGCCTGGATATCCCAACATAGGCAATTGCTTGTCGGCAGCATATTCCATGAGCTGAGCGTTGACGTCGCTACTTGCCTGCACGATACCATCGCTGTAGTCGATGGCGAGCTTGCCAAGTTCCATGAAGTCGAACTCCTCCTTGTAGGCATTCAGCAATTCGGCCTTGGCATCGCGGAACTCTACGCAGCGCTTGAAGTTGTCGCCCAGCGAGCCCTTCGGCTGGGCGTGGAAGAGCGAAGTCACCACCTTGGTGTTGGCAAACGAAGGCTCCTCGTGGTAGGCAGTCTTGATGTAGAGGGGCACGACAGCGCTCATCCATCCCTGACAATGGATGATGTCGGGTGCCCAGCGCAGCTTCTTGACCGTCTCAAGCACGCCACGTGCAAAGAAGATGGCACGCTCACCGTTGTCGGGATATTCCTGCCCGAGTTCGTCGACGGTCATATGGCGCTTCATGAAGTAGTCGTCGTTATCGATGAAATATACTTGTATGCGGGTATTGGGTATCGATGCCACCTTGATGATCAGTGGATGATCGGTGTCATCGATGATGAGATTCATGCCAGAAAGACGTATCACCTCATGCAACATGCCGCGGCGCTCGTTGATGGAGCCCCACTTCGGCATGAAGGTACGGATTTCGTAGCCGCTTTCCTGAATCTTGTTGGGAAGGGCTTTACCCATGTTTGCCATTTCGCTCTCAGGCACATAAGGGATAATCTCTTGGTTGATGAACAGAACTTTCTTTGCCATATTATCTCGATTTAACATGCAAAGATACATAAAAAAGTTGGATTGATGAAATTGAACCCTCTCGAAAAGTCTTTAGAACGCGCTTTTTTATAGATTTTTACCTTTCCATGATTTAATTTTAGAAATTTGCGACACCTCCGTTGGCACACAAAGACAGCAAAAACCCCGCATGCCTGTCGCCATTCCACCTGGGCGGATGGAGTGGGGTGCAAGCATGCGAGGTCTCCTGTGTGGCTGGTGTTGCTTACTCGATGACGACAAGTGGAGCCTCTTCAAGGACGTTCTCGCCCACCTTCACACAGATGGCAGTGACAGTACCGTCGGACTCAGCCTCGAGGTTGTTGGCCATCTTCATGGCTTCCAGCACGATGACTACGTCGCCCTTCTTGACGGCATCGCCGACGTTGACCTTGATGTCTGTGATGACGCCAGGCAGCGGAGCCTTCACGGCATTGTTGGTGTTGACGTTGGCAGCGGGTGTGGCCTCAGTATCCTTGGCCTCGGCTGCGGGCTGTCCCAGCACCACCTTCTTCTTCTCGGGCTCCTGTTCAGGCTCCATTTCGACCTTGAACTCTTCGCCGTTGACGGTCACATTGGCCACGTTGTCGACAATATCGCCAATGGCTACGCAATACTCTTTACCGTCGATGGTATATTTATATTCTTTCATTATTTTACAGGTTTTGGTGTCATGACTTGAAATTTGGCATTCCACAGCGTGTGGCGGGGCTTGATGGTGATGAAGCCCGGCTCCTTGTCGTGGACGTTGTTGCCCTTATACTCGTGCAGTGCCAGAGCAATGGCTGCATAAATGTTCTTGTCGGTAATCATAGCTTTACGGCATTTCTCAGTTTCAACAATACTCTTATGCGACCGTTATTACATGGGCATGCAGCCGTGCTTCTTTGCAGGCAGGCCCTGCTTCTTGCAAGCCAGCTGTGCCAATCCACGACAGATGCGGAAACGTGTGTTGCGCGGCTCAATGACATCGTCGATGTAACCGTACTGTGCAGCCTGATAGGGGTTGGCGAAGAGATCGCTATACTCTTCCTCCTTCTCAGCCAGGAAGGCACGTACGTCCTCGCCAGCTTCCTTCTTTGCCTTGGCTTCCTTGGCGCAAAGAACTGCCACGGCACCCGATGCACCCATCACGGCAATCTCACTTGAAGGCCATGCAAAGTTAAGGTCGGCACGCAGTTGCTTGCATCCCATGACGATGTGGCTACCTCCATACGACTTGCGGAGCGTGATGGTGATCTTGGGCACGGTAGCCTCGCCATAGGCATAGAGCAGCTGTGCACCATGCAGAATCACGGCGTTGTACTCCTGACCTGTACCGGGCAGGAATCCAGGCACGTCGACCAGCGAGACGATAGGAATGTTGAAGGCATCGCAGAAGCGCACGAAGCGGGCACCCTTGCGCGAGGCATTGGCATCCAACACACCGGCATAGGCGGCAGGCTGATTAGCCACAATGCCGACACTCTGCCCGTTGAAGCGTGCAAAGCCCACGATGATGTTCTTGGCAAACTTGGGCTGAACCTCGAAGAACTCGCCGTTGTCGGTCAGGGCCGTGATGACTTTGTACATGTCGTAGGCCTTGTTGGGATCGTCGGGAATGATCTCGTTGAGCAGGTCTTCCTTGCGGTCGATGGGATCGGTGCACTCCACGCGGGGAGCTTCTTCCATGTTGTTCGAGGGAATGTAGCTCAGGAGCGTCTTGATCATGGCCATGGCTTCCTCTTCGGTCTTGGCTGTGAACGACGTGACGCCACTCTTGGAAGCATGAACGCTGGCACCGCCGAGGCTTTCAGCATCGACATCTTCACCCGTAACGGTCTTCACAACGGCAGGACCAGTCAGGAACATATACGACGTGTTCTCCATCATCAGGATGAAGTCGGTCAGGGCAGGCGAATAGACAGCACCACCTGCACACGGGCCCATGATGGCCGACACCTGAGGTATGACGCCTGAAGCGAGGATGTTGCGCTCGAAGATCTCGCCATAACCAGCCAGCGAGCAGATGCCTTCCTGAATGCGTGCACCGCCAGAGTCGTTCATGCAGATCATCGGGGCACCGTTCTGCATGGCCATGTCCATGACTTTGCAAATCTTCTGCGACATGGTTTCGGATAGCGAACCACCGTTGACGGTGAAGTCCTGTGCACTCACGTAGACAAGTCGGCCATCGATGGTGGCAGAACCAACGACGACACCGTCGCCCAGGAACTGCTTCTTCTCCATGCCGAAGTTGTGGCAACGATGGAGCTTGAACATGTCGTACTCTTCAAACGAACCTTCGTCGACCAGCATCTCTATGCGCTCACGGGCTGTGTACTTGCCGCGCTGATGCTGCTTTTCGATGGCTTTCTCGCCACCACCCAGACGGGCTTTCTCGCGCTTGGCGATCAGCTCTTTGATCTTTTCTGTCTGTTTGCTCATATTGTTTTTCAAATGTTTCGTTTCGATAATCGGCCGCAAAGTTACAAAAAATAAATGACACTGCCAAAAGTTTCTGTCCCTTTGGCACTTTCTGTCACCATTTTTGCAATGTTACCGTGATTCTTTTAATATAGTACGGGCATGCTTTCGGGGTTGCAGGTCAATATGCTGATGGTACGAAAGCGGTGTTCCGTAGGATGTGGAACAATGCTTTTATGGTTCTAAAGCTATGCTCCATAGGTTGGAAATCATTGTTCTTATGGTTCAAAAGCTATGCTTTTATAGTGTATAAAGCATAGCTCTGTACGTTAGAAAGCATTGCTTTGCGGGGTAGAAAGCTATGCTTCATAGGAACAACACGATTGGAAGGTGTTCATCAGAACTCAACGAGCACGCGGGCATTGATTTGCCTCCCAGTCAGATAATTGGGCACGGCGTACTGGTGGTTGGTCACGTCGGTAATCCAATAGTAGGAGTTGACGTTGTTGATTCCAAACAGGTTCAGGCAGTCAACACCCACCCAGACGTTCTTGATGAACGACATGTGGCGCGTCAAAGGCGACGTGTGGATGGACTTGTAGGCCAGGTAGCTCATGCCAATGTCGGCACGCTTATAGGCCGGGGCACGGAAGTTGTTGTTCTCCAGGCTCTGGTGAGGTGCAGCAAAGGGCAATCCGTCGGCATAGGCCAGCTTGAGCGACATCTTCCAACGGTCGGTTCCAGGGAAGTAGTCGGTGAAGAACAGGTTAAGCGAGATGCGCTGATCGGTAGGCAAGGGAATGCTCTTGCCGTTGAGCTTCATGCGGGTGTTCATGAACGAGAGCGACACCCAGGAGTCGGTACCCTCCACAAACTCGCCGTAGAGCTTCAGGTCTATACCGGCAGCATGACCGCTGGCTTCGTTCACACCATAGTACACCACCTTCACGTTCGACACGCTGTAGGGCACCAAGTGGGCAAGCAGCTTGCAATAGGCTTCGGCCGTGAACTTGAACTTACGGCCATTCATGCGGAAAGCATGGTCGTAGGCGGCTATGAAGTGGATGCTTCGCTGCGACTTGATCTTCTCGTTAAGGGTGGCAAAGGTGATTCCGTTGACCGTCGTTGTGTCGCGAAGTTCCTTGTAGAAAGGCGCCTGATAGTAGAGACCGGCGGCAAGGCGGATGGTTGCATTTTGGTTCCACGAGGGAATAATGCCCAAAGAGACGCGGGGTGAGACGATGGTTTCGCGATTAAAGTTCCAATGGGCCAGTCGCACTCCATAGTTGAGCGTCCATAGGGTAGGGGGTATGTCGTCTTCGGAATCATCGTCTGCACCTTCATAAGCACTGCCTCCCGTCTGCCAACGATAGGTATCCTGCAGGTAAGTCTCGAAACGGTTGGCCTTCAACTCATTCTGTGCACGAAGCGAATAGATGAGATAGAGGTCCTCACCCGTGTGGGGAACGCTGTAACCAGCCGAGTCGCGCATCTCGTACTCAACAGAGTTTTCGCGAATACGCTCGTGTTTGAAGGTCATGGCTGCCTCCACTTCGTGCTTCCTGCTCTTGTGCAGGAACATGAGTTTGGCACTCTGCACGTTGGCTTTCAGGTAGTTACGTGCATGTTCAAAATAGGTTCCCACGCCCAGATTCTCTGATGTTTCGGTTTGCGTGAGCCAGTATTGTCCCTGTATGTCGAAGCGTTCTTGCTCGCTGGTGTTGAAGGCCGATGCCAAAAGTGACAGCGATGTGCGTTCGGTGAAGTTGTGGCGTATGGACAACGAGCCGAAGTAAGTACGGAAAAGGTCCTTCTCCCAGCCATCGAAATAGACGCGGAAGGCCTTCACGTTCTCAAGTGTGCCGAAGGTAGTCTCGCGGTCTTGTGGCCGGAAATTATAGTGATTGTCGGAAATGTTGCCGATGAAGTCTATACGCCAGCGTTTCGATGGTTCGTAGCTCATGTAGGTCTGGAAGTCGAGGAACGACGGGCGGTATTCACCCTTCGTCTGCAGCGAGCCCAGCAGATAGCGCGTGGTCTTGTAACGCACGCTGTTGAGCCACGAGAAATTGCGTGTGCCTACACCCAAATAAGCACTTCCGCCAAGCATGCTTGCGGCCACGGAACCTTCAACGACCGACTTCTGCTTGCCTTCCGGCTTCAGCCTTTTGTAGGTGATGTCAAGCGTCGACGACATCTTGTCGCCATATTTTGCAGCAAAGCCACCTGTGGAGAATCCGATGCGTTCGACCATCTCAGGATTGATGACGGAAAGACCTTCCTGCTGTCCACTGCGCACCAGGAATGGACGGAACACCTCCACATTATTTATATATACGCTGTTTTCATCGAACGAACCACCACGCACATTATACTGCGACGACAGTTCGCTGTGGGTGGAGACGCCTGCCTGACTCTGTATCATTTCCTCGACGGCATTGCCTGTGGTCGAGGGAGTGTTCTTCATGTCGTCCTTCTTCAGCTCTTGTGTCTGCGTCGTCTGCCTGCGTTGCTCAGTGACTGTGACTTCCTGAAGGGTGCTGTCGTCCTCATAAAGTACAATCTGAAGTGTCTGTTTGCCACGTGGATTGCGTAGCACTCGCACCTTTGTCTTGTAGCCAATCATCGAAAACCTAACCTCAACGCTATCAGCCGATTGCAACTGCATGCTGAATTCTCCCTTCAACGACGTCAACGTGGCCTTTCCTTGCTTCACGACTTGGACGGAAGCCAGTTCCACAGGGTTCATCTTTTCATCGGTGACGCGTCCCTGAAGGGTAAAAGTCTGAGCGCTCACGTTCAACTGGAACGCAAGCAGAAGTATGCAGAATGTCAGTATTTTCTTTGCCATTACAGTTAGAATAACGTCGAAAGCAACGTTTTATTGCATCGTTGGCGCGAAAGTTATTCGCGGTAGAGCCAGGCTAACAGTTTGTTGAGCCACGAGAAACTGAAACGGAACCAACGGTATTTGGCTACGGGTTTGCCGCCAAAGCCAAGGATGAACTCTCTGTACTTGCTCTTGCGGAACGGCAATCCTGCATCCATGAAGTAGAAATGGCGCAGCCTTTCGGCATGGGCCTGCTCAATGGCGTGCCAGATGGTCATCAGGGCAGGGCGCTTGGAGTGGCGATTCATGCGCTCGGCAGCCACGTACCACAGCCAGGCATTGCCCTCGGTGCTGACGCTGGCGCAGGCTCCTATAATGTGTTCATCGGAGAAAGTGGCATAGATTTTCACGTGTTCGCTGGCATGGCAGCCGCTGAAGAACTTCATGGGAGGAATGAAGTTGCGGGGGGTAAAACGGTTTGCTCTGTGGAAAAGGTCATAGACAGCCTGAAGCTCTTCATCGTTGTTGATCTCGCGTGTCACTATACCTGCTTTTCGCAGGCGGTCGATGAGCTGCTGCCGATGCTCACTAAGGCGTTCACGGGGTTCCATGCTGTGCAGCGAATTGTGCACTTCCTGCCAACTCACAGGGAAATAGCCGAGCTGGCGGAAATAACGGTAGCCAAACATTTTGTTGGGTAGATTGCTGAACTCAGCATAGAGACACAACTTGCGTCGGAAACGTCGGGTGATGGCATCGAGCAGGAGTGGAAAGGTTGTTTCGGGATCAACGTCTTCCTCATACTCACCGACGCCATAGATACGGCCCTGCGTGAACAAATAAGGAGGCATGAGTGAACCTCGGCGACGCACGATGGCAAGCAGATGAGCAGCCACACGTCCTTCCTCATCGCATGCCACCGCCATGAGCGGCGTGTGACCTGGCGTGGCTGCGATGATATGGAAGAACTCCGTACTATGGAAAAAGTTCCTGCACGTCATGGCGGGGAGTTCTTCGCTCTTACTGATGACGCTCACCTTCAGATTCATGATGCAAAAATAATAAAAAATGAGTGAAGTATTGGGCATGTATCAATATTTTTTTGTATTTTTGCAAAAATTATCTTGAAACATGCAACCATTCAAACAACTCATTGCCCGCAGACGTAGCCACAGGAAATTCCTCCAGCAGCCCATCGCTGCGGAGGAGGTACAGCTTTTGTTGCGGGCTGCGCTGATGTCGCCAACGTCCAAAAACCAACGTGCGTGGCAGTTTGTGGTGGTAGACGACCCCATGGACTTGCAAAAACTGGCTGACTCGAAGGAGCAAGGTGCACAACTGATTGCAGGTGCAGCCATGGCCGTCGTCGTCCTGGGCGACGACAATCAGAACGACTGTTGGATTGAAGATGGTTCGCTGGCAGCATTTGCCATGCAACTGCAGGCCGAAGACTTGGGTCTCGGCTCGTGTTGGGTACAGATTCGCGACCGCTATCTGAGTGATGGAACACCAGCGGAGGAGGTGGTTCGCGGCATCTTAGACATCCCGAAGAACCAGCGGGTGCTCTGCATCGTGGCTTTCGGTCATCCCGCCGACGTGCGCAAAGAGCAGTCGGAGGACAAACTGAAGTGGGAGCAAGTGCATATAGGTAAATTCTAAACAGTACAGGCACGATGATCAACTACGATTTAAGCCAGATAAAAGCCATCATCTTCGACGTCGATGGTGTGCTGTCGGCCCAGACGGTTCTAATGGATAACAACGGCGAACCGCTGCGTTCGGTGAACATTCGCGATGGATATGCCATACAACTGGCCCAGAAAATGGGACTGCGAATCGTCATCCTGACAGGTGGGCGGACTGAGTCTATCCGATTGAGATACAAGTACTTAGGCGTGGAAGATATCTATCTGAGCTGTGCCGTTAAGATTCAGACCTACGAAGAATTCAAGAAGAAATACGATCTTAATGACCATGAGATAGCCTACATGGGCGATGACATTCCCGACCTGCAGATCATGAGTAGGGTAGGGTGCCCTTGCTGCCCGGCCGATGCATGCCCGGAAGTGAAGAAGGCCAGCATCTACGTCAGCCAATTCATTGGTGGACATGGGTGTGGGCGTGACATCATTGAACAAGTGCTGAGTGCTCAAGGCAAATGGATGGCCGATGCGAAGGCTTTCGGCTGGTAAGTTGTTGCTGGTGAGGCATCTGCATGATAAAGACAAACGATGAAACTGATATTATCAAGTAATTCGCCCAGGCGCAAGGAACTGTTGGCAGGTCTCGACATTCCATTCGAAGTACATGTGTTGGACGGCATCGACGAGAGCTATCCAGCTGATCTTTCGAGCCATGAAGTGGCGGAATATATTGCGCAAAAGAAAGCATCTGCCTATGATGTCAGCGGCGACGAGGTGCTCATCACGGCTGATACGGTGGTTGTGCTTCATCAAGAAATACTCGGCAAACCTGCCGATGCCGACGAGGCTAAGTGTATGCTGCGCAAGCTGAGTGGCCATACGCACCACGTGATTACTGGAGTGTGTTTGAAGCGTTATGATAAATTGCATCATTTCTCCGTTACTTCTGAGGTGACGTTCAAGACGCTCTCTGAACAGGAAATCAGCTACTACGTGGAGCACTATCGGCCCTTCGACAAAGCTGGTGCCTATGGTATTCAGGAATGGATAGGCTATATCGGCGTGACAGGTCTGAAAGGTAGCTACTTCAACGTGATGGGGTTGCCCGTGCAACGCATCTACGAAGAACTGATGACGCATTTCTCCGACTCGTCTCGCGAATGGCCAATTAATCTGGAATTGAAATAAAACATTAACATAAATAATTAAAACAAAGGGAATTATGACAACTGTTATCATTACCATTGCATTCCTTATCTGTCTTGCACTTTGTGGTTGGACAGTGGCAGAGCTGAAGGCTAACCATTGCATATACGAGCATAACGAAGAGGAAAAGGCTGCAGAAGAAAAGGCTGCAGAACTAATCCAGAAAAACGGTTACCATGAGTTGAACATAAAGGACGTCATCGCAACCATCAGCACGAAGGGCTTTAAGGCATAAGATGCTATACTATTCAAATCTCATTTGATTTATTGTACATAACTCTTCTTATTACGTAGTATTATAATAATGCTACGTTTATATATTTTGTCGATTTTCAATCGATTACAGACGAATAGTTTGTCGTGGCGTCTGTTCATGTAATTAAACATAATAAATACTCTTATTAAGTTACAGAGAAGCCCTTTCTATTTATCATAAATATTGTATTTGGCTGTATTTGCATATATTTAGCACTTTTCAAACATAATGGGCATTATGATAAATAATATAATTAGAGAAAAGAAAGGGCAGATTTATTACATCTGCCCCATTTAGTATCTCATTGGAAAGAACAGCAAGAGTATATTAAGAACTCTAACTTTTCAGGATTTCGTGGCAGAGTTCAAAGGATTTTACCATCATGCGAGGAATATGGAAAGGTCCTTTGAAGAGATTTCCTTTGGCTGGTTGCGCAACAGTACCATCACGATGCAGGTAGCCATACCACTCACCAAACTCGCTGTCAGGGAAATGTTTGTAAGTCCAATCGCTGATTAGTTCATGCCGCTGCCGATACTTCTCATCGCCAGTAGCCAGATATGCGTACAACGAAGCAATAATCGCCTCACATTGTGGCCACCAGAACTTCATGTCTTGTGAATAGTCCTGAGGAGGAAGGTTCTTGCAATCGCGGAAGTTGATGATGCCTCCATATTGCTCGTCCCATCCCCAGTCCCACGACCAGTCGAAGATCTGAAGGGCAAGTTGCTTCAAAGACTCATCCCATCCACGCACTCTCGATTCCTCCATGATGAACCATGAAGTTTCAATACAATGACCGGGATTGATGGTACGCGTCAGGTTCGTGTCGATAAACTCGCCATTTGGTCCTACCGTTTCAAGCAGACACTTAAACTCTGGATGAATGAAATAGCGGCGCAACTTGTCGATGCTCTCATCAATCTGCTGCGTCAGCTTGGGGTCGTTGATGACTGTACGAATTCGTGAGCCCACGTTAATGAGGATCATCACGATGGAATGGCCCTGCAACTGAACGCTTGACTCAAACTTATCAGGCAAGAATCCAGGTGTCGCAAGGAAACGTTGCGTGTTCTCGAATATCTTCAAGGCCTTCTGCGCATAGCTCATGTCGCCCGTAGCCAACGCATACTCAGACATAGCAATAGCTGCAAACGTCTCAGAAAAGACGTACCGGCGCTTACGAAGTGGCCGTCCGTCGGCAGTAATGGAGAAGTACATGTGCCCTTCTGAGTCGAAGCAATATTTCTCAATAAAGTCAAGCGTGCTTTTAGCAGCATCGAGCCATTGCTGGCGACGCTCCACATGGTTGTAGGCAAAGGCACATACAAAAGCGAAACGTCCCTGAAACCAGACCGACTTAGTGGTGTCCATGAGACTTCCATCGCGGTTCAGGCAAGTAAACACTCCCCCATTCTTCTGGTCCCAACCATGCTCCATCCAGAATGGCATGATGTTGTTGAGCAAGTCGTCCGTATATCTGTCTGCCCAATCTTGGAAGTATTGTTTGTCTATCATAAAGCTTTTATTTTCAATAATTTACACGTTAAAACCTATTGCAACGCTCGAAGAATCCAATAGCTTCCAATTCTGCCTTCATATTGAGTTCTTCCTCATCGGTCATGTTACGGAAAGGAATGCGGTTTGGACCGAGGTCTAGTCCGATGAGTTTCATGATGCGCTTGCCACCGACGATGTTTCCACGATAACGGCATATGACGTTGATGACCTCCTGCGAGAAGTTCTGCTTTTCACGAGCCGTAGCCAGGTCTCCCCTACTCCACGCTTCGATGATACCCACCAGTTCGCGGCCATTATAGTTGGTCGTTCCTCCAATGCCGCCCTGAGCACCACCTTGCGCAAGACTGGGCAGTATAGTTTCGTCCTGTCCGTGCAACATGTCGTACTTTCCATCCTTGTAGAGCCGGCATTGGTTGTACTCATAGAGGCTCTCGAACGTGTACTTGATGCCTGCAAAGTTAGGAATACGCCCATCGACAGCCTTCAGCAATTCGAGCATGGGCAAGTAGACACCGTTAAAAGCAGGGATATGATAGTAGTAGAAAGGCAGTTCAGGTGCTGCAGAGGCAATCTCCTCGCAGTATTTAACCAGTTCCTCGATGCGACCGATGTGCGGGAAAGGTGGAGCCATGCTACCTATTCCCCATGCGCCATGAGCCTGTGCATGCTCTGCCAACCGACGACTCTCACGCAGACAGCAACTGCCCACGTGTACGATGACCTTAAAGCCAGCAGGAACAACGCTCAACCAATGTTCGGCCAACTGCATCCGCTCTTCGGTAGTGAGCATGTAGCCCTCTCCAGAAGAACCGTTGATGAACACTCCTTTCAGTCCGTTTTTCTGCAACATGGCAGCATAGGCCCCAATAGGCTCCAGATTCACGTCGCCATTCGGATGGAACGGAGTGAACGGAGCATCGATAAGACCAACAATCTTTTCCATAGATTTCTTTATTTAGGTTTTACTTAGATTTCCTGATGCGAGACATCACAACGATTCACACTCTTTCAGCCAGATATTGCTCGAAGCATCGCTGGGCATACGCCAGTCACCACGTGGCGAAAGGCTGACGCTGCCCACCTTCGGTCCATCAGGCAGACACGAACGCTTGTACTGCTGAGCAAAGAAACGGCGCAGGAAAGTCTTCAGCCAATGCTTGATGGTGTCGTCGTCGTAACGACCTGCTGCTTCATCGTGACCATCGAAGGCCTTTCGAGCAAGCAGATACAACTTGGCAGGACTGAAACCAAAGCGAAGGAAATAATAGAGGAAGAAGTCGTGCAACTCGTAGGGGCCCACGAGATCCTCGGTCTTCTGCTTGATCTGCCCATTCTCATCGGCAGGAATCAGCTCAGGACTAATGGGTGTGTCGACGATATCGAGCAAAATGTCGGAAGCCTCAGTGCGCGCCACATAACGCACAAGGTGCTTGATGAGTGTCTTGGGCACGCTGGCATTGACGCCATACATCGACATGTGGTCGCCATTGTAGGTCGCCCATCCCAAAGCAAGTTCCGAGAGATCGCCTGTGCCGATGACCATGCCACCCACCTGATTGGCAATATCCATCAGAATCTGAGTACGCTCGCGAGCCTGAGAGTTCTCGTAAGTCACGTCATGGACAGATGCATCGTGGGCGATGTCCTCGAAATGCTGTGTGACAGCCTTGGCAATACTGATTTCGCGAATGCTCACACCCAACTTTTCCATCAGCGCAATGGCATTATGGTAGGTGCGGTCGGTGGTGCCAAAGCCTGGCATGGTGATGCCCCAGATGCCCTTTCGGTCGAGTTCCAGCTTGTCGAATGTTCTCACGCAGACCAGCAGAGCCAGCGTTGAGTCGAGTCCGCCGCTGATACCCACCACCACTTTCGACGAGTTGGTGTGGACGAGTCGCTTGGCCAGTCCCATCGTCTGGATGTTGAGTATTTCCTCGCAGTCGCGCTCCATGTTCTCGCTGTTGGGAATAAATGGCAACGGGTTGACCATGCGTTCAAAGATGAAGTCGCGCGGGGTGTAGGAACGGCAATTCGTAATGCTGATGGACTCATTGTTGTTCTGCAGGTCGAACTTCAAGTTGCGCAAAGCGTTTACATAGGTCGAATTAGTGCGACGTTCAGAACGCAGACGCTCAATGTCAATCTGCGTAGTAACCATCTGGCTCTCCAGGGCGAAGCGTTGTCCTTCGGCAAGCAGTTGTCCATTCTCATAGACCAGTGCATTACCTCCATAGACCACGTCCTGTGTGGATTCCCCAAAGCCCGAGCTGCTGTAGACGTAGCCCGTCATGGTGCGTGCACTCTGCTGTGCCAACAGCGACTTCAGGTAGTTGTGCTTGCCAGCCAGCTCATCGCTCGACGACAGGTTGAAGACGATGTCGGCTCCAGCCAGCGCCAGCGTGTTGCTGGGAGGCGTGGGTGCCCAGACGTCCTCACAAATCTCGATGCCGAAGAGCACGTTGTCGCAGGTACGGAAGAGCTGAGCATGCGGACTCACCGTTATGGTATTGCCGGCAAAGCGGATGGTCGTTGGCCTCAGGTCTTGCGACGAGGCAAACCAACGCTTCTCGTAGAACTCGCTGTAGTTGGGCAAATAAGTCTTCGGCACGATGCCCAACAGCTGTCCTTTCTGGATGACGGCTGCACAGTTGAGCAGCAAATCGCCCACAATGATGGGCAGTCCGACGATGGCGATGATGTCGAGCTGACGGGTAAAGTCAAGCAGCGTCAATACACCAGCTTCGGCAGCATCTAGGAGCAGGCTCTGGCGGAACAGGTCCTGACAGGTGTAGCCTGTGATAGAGAGTTCAGGGAAGACAATTACTTCGACGCCCTTGCCCTCGGCTTGTGCGATGATGGTCTCTATTTGCTGAAGATTGTAGGCGGTATCGGCCACCTTTACGGTAGGCACAGCCGCAGCTACTTTGATGAATCCGTGTTGCATGTTGGAACGAAATGGGGTTTTTATGGGGTTACTTGAATGGGGTTGTTTCTTTATGTTTACTTGATGGTGATCTGCGTGGCGCCGTAGCCATACTCCTGGAAAGAAGCGTCCTGATAGGTATACGACTTATAGCGATAGCGCAGGTCATTGATGAGTGCCTGGCGCAGCACGCCCTCGCCCTTGCCGTGGATGAAGATGATGCGGCGTCCCTTCTCGTTGCTATGCTCGGCCAACGTCTTGCGGAACTTGTCGAGCTGATAGTTCAAGATGTCCATCGACGTCATGCCAGCCGTCGTGTCTAACAGTGCATCGGCATGTAGGTCGACAACAACAACATCCTCATCGCCCTTGCGACGGGTAATGACCTGAGGACGGCGAGCTACCCGAGTCTTGTCGGCAGGTTCCGTATGGTACATCTGCTCCTTCAGCCGCTGGGCATCAAGCACGAGGGGACGCGTCACGCGGTCGTTCTCGATGATGGTGTAGAGTAAAGCCGGCTGCTCGAAGAACTCGTTCTCCTCGAATGTGTGCAGCTTATAGAACTTCACGCCATCGATACGGAATTGTACATCTGTAGTAGGCTTCAGCGTGAAAGGCTTCTCACGCTTATAGGCTGTCATCTGTATGGCAACACGATCGAGTGTGTTCAGTTCCTCGCGCCCGAATTCCTCGATGAACTCCTTGGTATTTGGCTCCACCTCGCCCTGCCAGCGCAGCGTCCAGCTGTTACCCTCAGCCACCAGATAGATGCAGTTCAGGTAGTAGTTGCTGTCGTTGACCAGATAGGTTTCGAAACGCGTATGGGTGACCTCCTTGATGTCGATGGGCACAAAGGCCAGATAGGCCGACAGCTGGTTGCCGCCCTTGCGCTCCTCGACGGGTGGGCGGAACGTCACCTTCGAGTAGTCAATCTCGTCGGCTTTGCCACCCTGCCCTGCCCCACTCTCGCGGGCACCACGCTCGGCATCATCCTCACCATCGCGCATCAGGGCCTTGATGGAACGTCCGTCGCTCGAGGCTCGTTGCTCCTTGGCCTTGGCATTCACAACGTTTGTCGTGCTATAGTCCTCGTTGCCGATGACCACGACATCGGTCATCAGCATGGGAATCTCAAATCCGTCCTCGTCTTCAACAAGAACGATGTTCTTGCCTTGGAAACCACTCACGGTACCTCCGCCAGTCTCGTGCAAGAACCTAACTTTATCGCCTTTCTTCATATCGACTACAAAGTTACTAAAAATCGAGTGCAGAACAAAAGAAACTCGTTTCTTTTTTTGCCGAGATGCAATAACTTCGCAACAATACTCTCTTTTCTTCTACATATATATGTAAACTATCCGCAGATAAATCCACGGATAGGTATAAGAGACTATTCAAACGTCAGGATGAAGATTTCGCTATTAGAACTTGTAGCGTACACCCAGAAGAGCGATGCCCTGTTCGCCAGTTCCCAGCTCAAGGAAACCGCGTAGTTGCGTTCCGCCAGCCTCGACGCCGATGACCGACACCTGCCAGTTAACGTGCAAACCGTTCTCGCTGAAGTCTTTCTTGTCATCTGCGTAGTAATCAATCTTTTCGCTGCGTAAGGTTGCACCTATGGCAAGCTTCGTGTAAAGGCCAAAATACTGGCGGCGGAGCCAGTCAAACTTCACGGCAGGCATTAGAGTCGTATAGTGATTCGTAATCTTGCCGTCTTTGGTTTCCTTCTTTTTGCTAAAATACATATCCTCGCTCATCTGGCCATAGGCGATGATGCCACCAACGCCGATCCATGGTTTCAGGTGGTAGAAGTACTCAGCAGAAATGGGGCCGAAGAACTTTTCGTTGTCGGTAGAGACTCCCACCAAGGCCTCGCCAATTTTTTCAAACCCAGTAATGATGTCGGAATTCGACAAGCCTCCAAGGCTGATTGCAATTTCTTGCTTGTGTTCATCATAACTGTTCTGTGCGTTCATGTTCGTTGTTGCCATCATAGCGACGACAAGACAAAATAGAATCTTTTTCATAAGCCTTAATTATTGATTATTTATTTGATTGATTTAGTTTTGGATGAATTTTTCTGTCAAACTTGAAACTGTAGCGAAATTATTTGCTATTGTTGTTTCGTAAGATGTGCAAAGTTACGAAATAAAAACTAAATGGGAAAGCATTTCCGCATTATTTTGATAATAGACAGAAAAAGCCAAATGGCTATTGATTCTCCAAAGCGGCACTTCGAAGCACGAGGAGTCATGCTCTTGTACCTAAGGAGTGATACTCTTGTACCTACGGAGTGATGCTCTTGTATCTACGGAGTAATGCTCCTGAGGTGAAGGAGCTATGCTCTGTTGCTTACGGAGCTATGCTCTGTTGGCTGTAGAGCTATGCTTTATTGGGGTATAAAGCTATGCTTTACAGGGGTAAAAAGCTATGCTTTATCGGCAAGAAAGCAGTGCTTTTGGGTTGAATAGGCATAACTTTACCAAAAGGAAAAGGGCCACCCTGAAGCGTTATGCTCAGGGTAGCCCATTGCTATTGAATAACTCTTAGAAAGAGTATTATTCGGCTTTCTTGTGCGAGAAGTAGATACCGCCACACAGTTCTACAAGTCCGTTGTAGGTATCCTTGTAGCCAATCATGGTCAGCTCGTCGCCTACCTCGATGCCAGCAGCCTTGATGAAGCCCTTACGAGCATCGCCCGTGGCACCATAGCCAGGATAGCAGCCATAAACGTAGAGCTCGTTGGTGCCATCTGTCATGTGCAGGTTGCCATAGTCGTTCTCCTTACCCTTATTGTCGAGCAGGTCCTTGACTTCACCCTTCACACGATAGTAGACATTCTTGTCGTCGGCCTTGGTCAGGAACTCGGCGATGGTGACGTCGGTCACGCTGATGTGGCTCTCGTACTGGCCACCGGTCATCTGAGCAGAACCCTTGTATTCGCCACGCTTACCGACGATGGTCACGATGTCGCCTTCCTTCAGTCCGAGCTTCTCGAAGTCACCCTTCGCACCTACACCATAGATATAGGCCTCGCCTGTGTAGTCGGCAATGTAGATGTTTCCATACTCAGCCTTAGCCACACTCTTGATGACACCAGTCAGGCGATACTGCGTATTGCCCACCTCGGCAGCGAGGAACTCCTCGACGGTAGCGGCCACAATGGCGCCCTTCTGGGAGATGCTGACCTCGCTGGTGTAGTTCTTCTTGCCATCAGTTGTCTTGAAGACAACGGTGGTCTCACGGTCGCCACCCTCGTTAGGCAGAGCGTGGAATGTGACGGTGTTACCAGTGATAGCGTTGATGAACAGCCAATCCTTGGCATCCTCAGGAATCTCAACGCTGATGCCGTTGCCCTTGCAGGTGACATAAGCCATCACGTCGCCACCCTCGACGGGCAGAGGATCGGTAGTGCTCAGTGAGTCGACCTTGATGAGCGACTTGTTGATGTTGACAACAGTCACGTTGACGAGCTCGACAGTACCGTTGTAAGTGGTCTTCGGACCTTCAACGGTGACCTCGTCGCCAACTTCGATACCCAGCGAGAGGAAGTTCTTCTCGTTGCCCTTGGCATCGAGAGTACCGTAGATGTAGACTTCGCCTGTTTCATCGTTCAGATACCAGTTACCATAAGTGGTGTTGGCAATCTTCGTGACGGTACCTGTCACGCGATAAGTCTTGGAGTCAGGACCGGCGATGACCTCGGCACAGGTGGCGTTGCTGACGGTAGGAAGTCCCTGCAGGACGTTGATGTGTTGCGTCTTGCCACCGCAGTTCAGCAGCAGTTCGCATCTGCGGCCGTCAAGAGTAGCATCGGCCGAGAAGGTGAGCTGTGTCTCGCCAGCTCCGCCAGAAACGGTGCTGACGGTGAGCCACTTAGGAGTAGCGGCAACAGTAGTGTCCTTGCCGGCAATCCATTTCTGTGGCTGGAGAGCCCAGTCGCCATTAGCTGTCACCGTAATCGTTGTGTTACCACCATCAACGGGAAGCGACACAAAGGAAGAAGAGAGGCGTACCTCATCGAGATAGGTGGGATCGTTGTCGTCGGAGCAACTCACGAACATGGTCAGCGCTGCAACGAAAGACGGAATTAAATATCTCAGTTTCATATTGATTTACTATTTACGGATTTATGATTTACGATATTCAGTCAGACCTCGTCGATTAGTTAAAGAAGTACTTGATACCAATCGAAGCATACCAGCACTGGCCGATGTTGTGGTTGAGAACCCACGTCTTGGTCTGGCCATTGATGGAAGCAGGAGTCGAGTAGACACCATAGCCCTCAGCGTCGACACCCTCGAACTTCAGGATGCGAGCCTCGGAACCGATGGCGGGATTCAGATACTTCGAAACGCCCCATGAGGAGTTGAAGAAGTTGAGCACGTTCTTCATGTCGAACGAAAGCTGGAAGTTGTGCTTCGTGGCGCCGATGTTGAACTGGAAGTCGTGCTTGTAGGCGAAGTCGATGCGGTGTACCCAAGGTGAGTAGACGCTGTAAGCCTCGGCATACTCGCCCTGATGGTTCTTCAAATAGCTGTCGTTGTGGACGAAGTCCATGAAACGATTCTTGTCGTTCTCACTGACGAAGCGGAAGAGTCCGTCGTTGACCTGCTGGTCGGTAGGCACGTAGAGAGCATCGTAGCTGTAGCCGTCGGAGTTCATGTCGTTGGAGAGCATGTACGAGTAGTTGTTGCCACCGCGCCATGTCTCGTAGATGAGGCTGTAGTGGTTGCCGCTCTTGTCGTGTGCAGTAGCGCTGAAGACGAAGCGGTCGGGAGTGACGTACTGCGAGTTGTGCAGACGGATGTTGTTCGGACCTTCGAAGGTGGGCACATAGGTGAATGCCGACTCAGCAGCCGAACCAGGCATGCCGGTGACTTCCTTCGAGACGGTGTGGGTGTAGGCAGCCATGAGCGACAGCCAATCGGTGGGCTGAGCGGTCAGGGTCAGGTTAGCACTCCAGCCATAGCCCTTCGAAGTGTTCTCGAGCATGAAGGCCTTGGGGTTCGAACGGAAACCTGTGGGATAGAGAGGACGGTTGTCGG
This sequence comes from uncultured Prevotellaceae bacterium, assembly GCA_902774815.1. Classification (GTDB taxonomy): domain Bacteria; phylum Bacteroidota; class Bacteroidia; order Bacteroidales; family Bacteroidaceae; genus Prevotella. The sequence goes on from CACYJV010000035.1 coordinate 26,515, forward strand.
CGCCATTGAAACGTGAGAAACCACCCACGTTGGGGATTGCCCAGTCGGAGATGCACACGTCGTTGATGGTCTTGTTGAAGATGCCCTCGAGCGTCACGGTGAACGGGAAGTTCACAGGAATCTCGTAGTCGACGGCCAGCGAAGTCTTCCATACCTGCGGCATCTTGAACTTCGGATCAACACCATTCACGGCTGAAGGCTTCGTGCCCTGCTCAGGCGAGATGGTCATGGGATAGCCAAGGCTCTCAAGCTTGGCAAGCATGTCCTTGATGTTAGTCATAGGACCACCGGCGAACTCGTCCATGGTGAAGCCATTCTTCTTGGCGTTGGCAGCGTTGATTTGAGCCTGATACTGCACCATACCACCGTTGGTAGGCATGTTGGTGAAGAACACGAGCGGCAGACGACCAGAGAAGAGACCCGTACCACCACGGAACTTCAGCGACTTGTCGCCAAAGACGTCGTAGGTGAAGCCCACGCGCGGAGAAACGGTAATGCTCGAGTTGGGCCACTTGCCAGTATCGATGTGGCGTCCATCGTAGTCAAGGTCGTAGATGGCCTTATTGGTCATCAGGTCACCATTATTAAAGAACAGTCCGTCGAAGCGGATGCCATAGGAGAGCTTGAACTTGTTGTTGACGTTCCAGTCGTCCTGAGCATAGATGCCCAGCTTATTGAACTGTACACGTGCGGCAGGAGTGGTCTCGCCATTGTAGCCGTAGGTGAGGCAGAACACCTCAGGAGCCTGGTTGAAGAGCTGATCGACGGTCATGCCTTCTTCCCAGTTGTAGCGATAGTAACCCGTACCGTTACGCATGTACTGGTTGTCGGCCATCTGGTGCTCGAAGGAGATACCACCCATGATCTTGTGGTTGCCAAGATAGTAGGTCAGGTCGTCCTTGATGTTCCAAATGGTGTTGTGAACGGCGTTGTTCCATGTGAAGAGCTCATAGCCGAGGGCCATGTAGTTGTTGTCGTCGCGGGTGATGTCGATGAAGGGGAACTCAGAAGAGTTCGTTCCGCGCACGTCGTCGAGCTTCGAGTAGGTAGCCAGGAACTGGTTCGACAGGTTGTCGGTCAGACGGCTGTTCAGGTCGAGCGTGAACGAGTGAACGAGGTTGTCCATGGAGTACATGGAGTTGGCAAACGACATGGAGTACTGCGACGTACGGGCTCCGCTCATACGCGTGCCACCGTCCATAGATGTAGCGTTAGGAGCGTTCCAAAGTGTGTTCTTGGTGTAGTTGTAGCGCAGGGCCAGGTGGTGCTTGTCGGTGATGTTCCAGTCCAAGCGGGCCAGGAACTTGTAGTTGTTCTCGTCGGCGGGGAAGCTGGTGTAGCTGCCCGTGTTGTAGCCATACTTGTTGGCCATGTAGTCGCTAACGGCAGCGAGGTCGCTCAGCTTTGTACGTGAAACATAGTTGTCAGGATCGGCAACACCCTTTTCAGAGCCACGCCAGCGGTTGGCGATGGTAGGAGTCTTCACCATTTCACCGTTGACGAAGAAGAACAGCTTGTCCTTCAGGATCGGGCCACCGAGGGTGAAACCGTAAGTGGTCTGCTGGTCCTTGGCACGTGCACCGCTGATCTGCTCGCGATCAATGGCATCGCCGCGCATGTTCTCGTTGCGGTGATAGACGTAAGCTGTACCGCGGAAGGTGTTGGTACCCGACTTCGTGATGGCATTCACACCACCACCGATGAAGTTGGTCTGGCGAACGTCGTAGGGCGAAATCACCACCTGCAGTTCCTCGATAGCGTCGAGCGAGATGGGGTTGCCACCACCAGGAAGCTTATCGGACAGACCGAAGTTGTTGTTGAAGTTGGCACCATCGACGGTGAAGTTGGCAGTACGGCCGTCGCGACCGGCAAAGCTCATGCCGTTACCGCCATAAGGCGACAGACGCGTCACGTCGGTGATAGAGCGGCTCACGGTAGGCAGATTGGTGATCTGCTGGCTGTTGATGTTGGTGGAAGCACCTGTCTTCTCGGCAGCAAACTTCGAAGCCTTACCCGTGATGACGACTTCGTTCAGCTCGTTGGCATCCTCAGAGAGCCAGACACCTAGGTCGTAGGTCTCACCCAGCTGGAGCTGGATGCCACGGAGAGTCTTGGTCTGGAAGCCAATGTAGCTCACAGAGACTGCGTACGGACCACCGGTACGCATACCCTGGATGCTGAATCGTCCATCCACATTTGTTACTGCAGTATAGCGGGTGCCCGAAGGCTCGTGCACGGCCTGCACGGTAGCACCGATGACTTCCTCGCCATTGGCATTACCGATAGTGACTTTTCCGCTCATACTTGATGTGGTAACTTGTGCCATGATAGCTGTTGAAACCATCAGCATCATAGCAATCAGAAAGAATAATCTTTTCTGCATGAGTTTTTAAGTATAAAAATTAGTTAATAAAAGAATTAAATTGATGTTCTTTCTTTACATAAAATCAGGTGATAACTGATTTCGTGTGCAAAATTAGTTAAAAAAATCCATATAAGCAACAATTACACCATAAAAATGATAGACGTCAGATGGTTTTTCCTTGCCAAATCCTGACGATTTTCCTGTAGATGATGGCGACATTCAGCAGCGTCACGCCTAAGAACAGGGCTACGCCCAACACGATGGCAGGCCAGAACGAGGTGTGGGAAGCCATGGGGAACAGTACTTGGACCGTTGACATGTAGTAGCTGCGAAGGATGTAAACCAAAACGAGGGCCAGCACCAGCACAAGGGCATTCATGGCGACGGTCAGCAACTGGTAGGGAAGCGCCACCTTCGATGGGCGGTAGCCGATGAGAAGGAGGTTCTGCAGCTTCTCGGCATTCTTCTGTACGAGCAGATAGATGCTGAGCATGAGGATGAAGAAGCTGAGCAGCGAGATGACAAAGCCGATGAGCATCACGGCGCTGACGAGCAGGCGCAGGAAGAAAGTGGTCTTCTCGGCATTCAGGCGGTCTTCCTCGGCTTCGTAGCCATGGTCCTCGAGGTATTGTGCCACGTTCTCCTCGGCCAAATTACCCGTGGTCATGATGAGTCGCGTGGGCGATGGTGTGGCATTAGGGGCAAAGGCGGCATTAGCCTTCAGCATGAACTCCTGCGGCACCAGAATGGCATTGAGCCTGCCTGAGAAGCCGATGACCTTTCCCTTGTAGCGCGACTCCTGGCCGTTGCCATGCAGGAACAGGTCGAAAGTTATCATGCCTATGAGGCCTTCGCTGACCTTCGGCAACGACTTGGACTTGGCAAATCCGAAGTTGTACATGGCGATGTAGCTGCGGGGCAGGATGATGGGCACCACGCCTATGGAATCGTCGAAGTGCCAAGACTCGGGCGAAATGTCGACAAACTCGTCGGGAACGCTCTCTATGGGCAGCTCGGAGTTCAGAATCTGCCGTCCGTTGATGCTCATCGAGGCATCGACCTTGAACTCAGCCGTCATGAACTGCCCAACACTCTCGGCAAAAGGCTGACTGGCCAGTTCGTCCACTTCGGCAGCAGAAAAGCTGAGCGAACGCTGGCTCAAGGCCTGTGCCGTTCCTACCTTCTTGCTGACCACCACGAAGCCAGTCTTCAGGAAACCGTCTTCGGCCGTGAGCAGGGGCATCACGTCGCGATAGAACTGGAACCCGAGCAGCATGATGATCATGCCGATGAGGTTGGCAAAGAAGAATCCTGCAAACTGCGGCAGACTGATGTGTTTCCTTAATAATTTCCAGAGCATTTGGATCAATCGAATAAATAGATGTTTAAGGGGCGTTTCAGAGAGTGATGTGTTGGTCGTAGGGCAAGTCGAGGTGCTTACCTATGCTGGTGACGATGATGGCGGCACCCTGCTGCTGGGCTTCCTCCAAGAGCAGCTGCCCCATCTGACTGCCGTTGGCATCGTCGAGGTGGCTCACGGGTTCATCGGCCAAAATGAAGTCATAAGGCTGCGCCAGGGCACGGATGAATGCCACGCGCTGTTGCTGTCCGAACGACATGTGCCCTACCCTCTCGAGCATCTTGTCGGCAATACCCAGCCGCTCGAACCAGCCAAGTATCTGCTCGTCGGTGGCAAAGCCCGTGAGGCGGTTCTTGATTTGCACGTTCTCCCAAGAGGTAAGTTCGGGAAAGAGGCGAAGTTCCTGAAACAAATAGCTGATGTGATGCTGGCGGATGTCGGTCCACTCCTTCATGCCGAGTGTCTGCACATCACGCCCATCAAAGAGCAGGCGGCCCGAGTAGTCATGCCGATGGCCGATGAGATAGCTGCAGAAAGTGCTCTTGCCCATGCCGCTGTCGGCCTCGACGAGGTATTTCTTTCCTTTCTCCAGTGTCAGCGTCTGCTGCCAAACTTCCGAATGGAGGTCGGGAACCTGTGCAAATACGTGCGGGAGAAGACGGTCTAGGGTTATCGTGTTCATCGTCTGCTGGGTTTGTTCGTCGGTTTATAGGCGATGGTATTGACGTCGCCCAACACCGTCTGCAGGAATGGTAACAACATGGCCAAAGGTCCCTCCTCGACCTGCAAACCATTCAGATGAACCACCATGCCCATGATGGCTCCCGAGAGATGCTGCTGCACGACATCGCTAATAGGATTGTCGGCTTTCTTCAGCGCTCCTCGTGCCAGTTGAGCCGAGGTTCCACTCATGAACTCAAGGACTGGTTTGCTGTCGAAGTCCACGCCAAAATAGAAATGGCTAGGGCCATTCTGGTAGTGGAATCCTCGCCTGTCCCAAGCTGAGAGAGTTGCTCCACGCGGACATGAAGCTTTCCAATAATTCAAGTCCGTAATCCAATGAGCATCAGATAGTTTTGCAACCATTGACATATTAAAATTATCTGCCTGTGACGCAAGTTCCGGAAACACGATAGCCATATCGCCATGAATACTCTTGATGATTTTGTTCATGTCGACAGCCATGTTGGCACCCATGAGCATGGCCTGAAAATTCTTGTTGTTCTGCATCAGCGGCAGGAATTCCATGCCGTCGATGTTCATGAACATGCCCATGAAGGCATCGGCAGACATAGTGTTAAGGTAGTGTCCCTCAATGGGATGGAACACGCGGGCCACCTCATTCAGCTGACGGTCGATGGCCTTGTTGAACGACAGCGTCTTTCCTCTCATGAGCAGGCATTTGTCCTGCACTCTCATGCCAGCCTTCAACACCACCTCAGATGGATCCACGCCCTGTGGGACTCCCAGCATGAAGGGCATTGAAACACTTTCGGGAAAGGCCTGCAGCTGGGCAACCAAGGCTATAGGCGCGTGGATGGTGTCGAGTGCCTGGAACATCGGCGACAAGGCGCCACCATGTTTTTCGTCCTGAGCCACCATGCGCAAAACGCGATTCTGCATGCTCTTTTGGTCGGCTTCCAGCACGGGTCCCATCATGAGCATGGCATCATCGTCGAAACCCAGCACCCATGCGCTGTCGATGACGGTGGAAAAGGCATCGCCAGCCTTGTCGAGGACCTTGCATCGGCCTTTGCCTGAAAGATCAGTAATGGTTTCCACCATCTTATCGGCATTGTACAAGGCTGCACATAGTCCCAGGTTGCCGTCGGCCGTTTCAAAGAAGTAGAGTCTCTGCTTCATGTCGATACCGGCATCGTCGTCGCCAGAGAGGTCGAAGATTTTCTGGAGCAAGTTCTGCCTGCCTGTACCGTTTTCACTGGAAGCATCGACAAACATCAGGGCCATCGGGCTTGTGGGAAGGGCCATGCGGTAGTCGTCCTTCACACAGCTTGCCAGCAAGAGGGCCAGCAAAAGTGTCGGTAAGTAAAATAGTTTTTTCAATTTCAATTTGACTCTTATGTGTTGATGAGTAAGTCACGCAGGGCGTCGCAAAGCATCAGCTGCTCCGACCTTGTCTGCGTTCAACATTTCCTATGCGTCAGCTGGGCCATCATCACGGCCGAGAGACCAGCTGTCTCCGTGCGCAGGCGGCTCTTTCCAAGCGTCACAGGCACAAATCCGCGGTCCATGGCCATCTGCACCTCGTTGATGGAGAAGTCGCCCTCAGGGCCAACAAGAATGGTCACGTCGTCGGCAGGCGACGCGGAGAGCTCGGTAAAGAAGTCCTTCCGTTCAATCTCGTCGTAGCAATGGGCTATGAACTGCCGCCCCTGACGAGGCATCTGAATGAACTTCTCGAAAGGCATCATGGCGTTGACCACGGGCAGCCAGGGCTTGCGGCTCTGCTTCATGGCAGACACTACAATCTTCTCGATACGATCCTCACGCAACTGCCTACGCTCAGAGAACTGGCAGTCGAGGAACGACAGTTCGTCGAACCCCACCTCGGTAGCCTTCTCGGCCAACCACTCCATGCGGTCGATGTTCTTCGTGGGCGCGATGGCCAGATGAATGTGTCCCTGCCAAGTCGTTTCCTGCGGCTCGGCCTTCACCACCTCGTAGAAGCAATGCTTGTTGTTGGCAAGGCTGACAACGGCCTCGTAGAACGTGCCACAGCCATCCATCAGGAAGATTTCGTCGCCCTCCCTGAGTCGCAGCACGCGCAGGGCATGGACAGCCTCTTCCTGTGGCAGTTCCTTCTGACTGGCTGCATCGGGCACGTAGAAGTATCTTGCTTCTTTCATGACGGGTCGTTCAGTTTCCTACGGCGGATTTCGTCGCGCAGTCGCGAAGCCAGTTCGTACTTCTCTTCTTCGACGGCCTTGTCGAAAGCGTCGAGGAGCATTTTGTTGCTGAGGGTGTTCATGGGGATGACCACGTTACGCGCTTCCTTTTCGTAGGGCGTGCTCTGCTTCTCCATCAACTGGCTATCGACATAGATGGGCAGACGGGCAATATAAGCCAACAGCACGGCATCGCTCAGGCGGATGGCCACCGGCTCGCGCGTCTTGGTGTTCAACAGCAGCGCACGATACTGGTTTTCTATGACGTCGGTGATGAGCACCTCGAACTCCATCTTCGCCTGTATGGCCACCACGTGCCAGAGCACCTCGGGCAACAGTCGGCCCACGATGGGCACATGGTTCAGCCGGAGGGCAAACTCTCGCATCATGGCCTTGTCGCAAGCCACTGCCAGCTGCCGGCGTTCTTCCTCGTCGGTCAGCGTGATCAGTCCCATCTCGTCGGTGCCCGCAAGTTCGGAAACACCCTGGAATATTAGCCGTGTACGCTCCATCTAAGCTTATTTCTTATCCTCTTTGGGGTTGAACACCAGGGCGAACGAAACGCCCACCACCAGCGCGAAGGCTGCAAAGATGAACCAGCAGGTCTGCCAGTTGCCCACCAGATAGCCGTTCTCCCACGTGCAGAAACTGTTGACAATCTCGCCGGCGGCAAGTGTACCCACGGTAGCACCGATGCCATTGGTCATCATCATGAACAGTCCCTGGGCAGAAGCCTTCACCGAGGGTTCGCACTCCTGGTCGACGAAGATGCCGCCCGACACGTTGAAGAAGTCGAAGGCCACACCATAGACAATACACGACAGCACGAATAGCAGCACGCCTGGCATGGCAGGATTGCCAATGCCGAAGAAGCCAAAGCGGAACACCCATGCAAACATCGACATGAGCATGACCACCTTGATGCCGTAGCGCTTCAGGAAGAAGGGAATCATCAGGATGCACAGGGCCTCGCTGATTTGTGAAATCGAGGTCAGCAGCGTGGCGTTATTGGCTGCAAACGAAGTGGCAACGGCAGCATCGGCCGAACCCTTGAACGACGTGATGAAGGGGCCGGCATAACCGTTTGTCACCTGCAGGCACATGCCCAGCAGCGCCGAGAAGATGAAGAACAGGGCCATCTTCTTGGTCTTGAACAGCTTGAAGGCATTCAGTCCGAACGACTCGGCCAGCGAGGTCTTGCCCTGCTTCTTCTCCACGTGGCACTCGGGCAGCGTGAAGCAGTAGGCACAGAGCAGCAGGCTCAGCACGCCGGAGACGAAGAACTGCATGTAGGTGTACTGGAACTTATGTGCATTCTCGGCCAATGTGAACGAGAACGAACCGTTGTCCCACACGGCGCAGTTGACAAACCACATCGTGGCGATGAAGCCCACAGTGCCCAGCACGCGGATGGGCGGGAAGTCCTTCACGGTGTCCAGTCCTTCCTGCTTCAGGATGGTGAACGCGGTAGTGTTGGCCAAAGCGATGGTAGGCATGAAGAAGGCCACGCTCAGCGTGTAGAGGGCGATGAACAGTCCTTTCTGAGGCAGCTCCTGTCCGAAGCCAGCCTGCACGCCCAGCCACCAGCAACCCAGCATGAAGGCACCGGCAGCCAGATGGCACAAGCCCAGCAGGCGCTGGGGCTGAATCCACTTGTCGGCCACGATACCCATCAGGGTTGGCATGAAGATAGACACGATGCCCTGAATGGCATAGAACCACGATATCTCGCCACCCAAACCGGCAACTCCCAGATAGTTGCCCATACATGTCAGATAAGCTCCCCAGACGGCAAACTCCAGGAAGTTCATGACTGATAATCTCGATTTTGTGTTCATGTTGCTATTTAGTTTTCATTTATCAATTTTCCATTTTCCATTTCACTACACGGGAGTGTCGCTGGGTTCCTGTTCGAACACCTCCTCGGCATCCACGATTTCGTCGTCGTCGAACCATTGCGACAGCTTTGCCTTGGCCTTGGCCTTCACCTCTTCCGACACGTCGCCCCATACCCTGTGCAGCACATAGATGAGCACAGCCAGGTCGTCGCTCAGACCGGCGATGGGAATGGCATCGGGCATCACGTCGAGTGGACTGATCAGATAGCCCAAGGCACCTATGATGATGGCTTTGTCCTTGATGGATACCTTCGGATTCTCAAGCGTATAGTAGAGAATCAAGGCGGCATAGACGAGTTTCACACCTGCACGCTTGGCAATGCGCGATATCTTCTCTACAAAGCCGCTGTTCGAGAAGCGGTCTTTGTAAGCCATGAAATCAGGAAGTTTGCTTTTGTCTATCATATTCTGGTTGTTTGTTTTATAGTTCCCTTATTTCAACACTCCGCAGCGTCTCCAGATACTGATGCCTCAAGGCGATGGCCTTGTGCCATGCCGGCGAGTCGCAGAGTTTCTCTAAATCCATGTCGATGGTCCACTTGCCGCGAGTCTCAAGCCTGTCGACGATGGTTCCCACGGTCAGGTGATCGATGGGCACGGCAGGCGTGTACACGGCCTCTTCGGAATCGATGTCGGAGTAGTAGGCATTCAGCAGTCCGGCATCCACCATGTCGTGGAGCAGGTCGCTGACGATGCGTATGGGCAGTCCCGTCACCATCTTCAGCTGGAAGGCGGTGTAGGCAGGCTGCTCCTGGTCCTTGCGCTCGCAAATCTTGCTCATCAGCACCGTCGAGAGCAGCAGTCGGTAGCGGTGGCTGATTTCGTCGGGCACGGCCAGGAAGGCATATTCGCCCAGGTTCTGGCTCGTGTAGGTCAGCTCGGCACCGAACAGGCAGATGGTCCACGACAGCTGCACCCAGAGCATGAACAGCGGCAGGGCGGCAAACGAACCGTAGATGGCGTTGTAGCCCGACAGCAACATCTGTCCATGGATATAGAAGTACTGCAGCAGCTGCATGGCCACACCAGCCAGGATGCCAGGCACCAGCGCATGGCGGACTTTCACCCGGGTGTTGGGCATGAACACGTAGAGCATGACGAACACGGCCGACATGACCACATAGGGCATGAGCGCGATGAAGAACCTTAGCACGGGTCCCATCAGCATGTAGCCCTCGGTCTGCTTGGCCATGGTGGTCAGGAAGATGGTCAGACCCGACGTGAGGATGATCACGATGGGTGCAAAGAAGAAGAACGCCACGTAGTCGGTCAGCTTCCTCGACCAAGGCCGCTGGCGGCTCACCTGCCATATCTGGTTGAACGTCGTCTCGATGTTGTGGATCAGCATGATCACAGTCCAAAGCATGAACACCAGACCGATACCGAGGATCACGCCGCTGTGAGTGTGCACCAGATAGGAGTTCACGAAGCCTACGATGACGTCGGCAGCCTGCGGCTGACTGCTAAGCGTGTTCAGGAACCACTCCTCGATGTACTTGTTGAACCCGAAGCCGCGGGCAATGGCAAACACAACCGCCAGGATGGGCACGATGGCCAGCATGGTGGAGTAAGTGAGTGCCGATGCTGCTGCCATGACGTCCTTGTCGATGAAGAAGCGCACAGCCAGATACAGCTTCTTGAACGTCTCGATGAGCAGATGGCGCACACCCTGATTGGCTTCGGACGGTATTCGCCAGATGTCAGTCGTCAAGTATCGCAATATGTCGTTAAGTCGGCTCAATTTTCAGTACTAAATTTTCAATTCTCAATTTTCAATTTTCAATTTGAAAAAGAACGCAGTGCCCCTGTAAGCCGGGTTCTGTCCCTGCAAGACCTCTCGGTCAGGCAGGTGCCTGTCATTTATCTAGTCCGCAAGTTGCCCTGCGGCTCAAGCGTTCTACCCTCCATCGTGAGCCACGAAGGCTCGTCGGGCGGACAACCCTCAGTCGATGGTATACGCGAACTTGCAGCCCCCAGTAGGCACAGCCCGACGATCGCCCGCCGGCTGGTGGTCTCTTACACCGCCTTCTCACCCTTACCACGCACTCCCCGAGGGAAGTATCGCATGGCGGTTATTTTCTTCTGCCTGCACCTGCGGTCGCCCACAGCTTGCATTTTCACAAGTGGAGTGTCCTGTGCTGCCCGGACTTTCCTCTCGCACCACCAAGGATGCCAGCGACAGAGCCGGAACACTGCGTTCAGCCTGCAAAGTTACGAAAAATCGAGCGCAGAACAAAAGAAACTCGCTTCTTTTTTATGCCGAGATGAAGTAACTTCGCGATTTTAATCGCAAAGTTACGAATAAGTGAGCGAAATGCAAAAAGAAAAATATTTTTTTTTCATTTCCGAGCGAAAGTAATTTCGGCGGAGCCAAAGTTACGAATAAGTGGGCGAAATGCAAAAAGAAAAATCGATTTTTCTTCTTCATTTCCGAACAAATGAAGCAGCGAGAGCCAACAGACTCGTATAATTGGCCGAGTCGCTACATTTGAAGACAAAGTCAGCGAAAAGGACTCGAAACTCGTTTCGCCTGCGCTTTAGCAAGATAATCGTTAGCATGTCAAAGTTCGGTCGACGGCTATGCCATCGGCGTGATGGACGAACTACGCCAGGCACTCGAGGGCCTCGTAGGGAAGTAAGAGAGTATTAACCGCAAGGCCGAGTCAATTCCAATTCCAATAATTCCAATTAAAAAATGGGAGGTA
>CACYJV010000036.1 GCA_902774815.1 uncultured Prevotellaceae bacterium
TGGCAACACGCGCGGATGGCGCTCAAAATAGTCGATGAGCTGCAGGATGGTGTCGCGGTAGTGGGTAATGGGCCGATAAAGCTTGTCGTCGACCTTGATGCGCAACAACTCCCAAACTTCCTTCTCCCCTCCATTTTGGGAGGGGCTGGGGGGATATATCAAAAGTACGTCGGCAGAGTCTGGATTGACATCGGCCAGAGAGTCGATGTGTGCGAGTTGGTCGTTGTAAGGGCGATGTTGTTTGCAGGCTGCAAAACCTATAAGCAAATAACCACTTAATAAAAGAATATATAAATGTTTCATCATTGCAAAATTACAATAATGTGATGGAGCGAACAAGTATTTAATAGACATTAACGTTTTGGGTTGTTTTTTTTGATCTTGTCATGGAAGATGCTTTCATTCTTCAGTTTGATTTTATACATTTTATCTTCTGGAAGATCATGTTGACTTGTGGGGCAAATGTGGAGCAAACAGAGGGCTGTTGTAAAATGAAAAATCTAGCAAGCGCCTTAATATCAGCTGCTTGCGAGATTTTAAATTGTTTTGAAAGGTACCCAGAGCCGAGGGAGAAGGTGTATGCCAACGCTAAGGGCAGCACCCGTCCACGCCTACTCTATAACTTTGACATCAAAGAGGGCAATACGGTAAGATGCGGCATGGAGGGTAACGTCTTCTGCTGTCTGCTCGATAAAGACGAAAAGCCTGCCACATTGCTTGGATTCCCGTTCAACTCGTATCTGAAGGTAGAGCGCATTGATACTATCACATATCAGGAACAGTCATACCGTCGCTTCACGCTTACTTTTCTCGATGCTTACCATGAACCTCTCATAAATGACGAAGATGCCATATCTGGCAATGTGGTTTGGATAGAAGGCGTAGGCTCTGGTGCAGGTCCTTTCTCGCCTTGGTTACCTCTTCCGACAGAGGGTTGCATTTATATAGGTTGTGAGTTGAATAAAGAATATCTCTACACGGACTTTTATGGTAGCTCCGAGCCTGCAGGTATTGGGAAGATTCAGCAAAGAATAAATTCGATTAATGCCACCTACGACCTGCGGGGCAGTCGACTCCCTTCCCTTCAGGGAGTGGCCAGGCTCCCCAAAGGCGTATATATACAGAATGGAAAGAAAGTAATGATTAAATAAGACAATATTTAAACCGAAGTAAGCGTGATGATTGAATATCAAATATCCATAAAACGATGAATGTGGAGAAACAACTCGGGAAAAACTCGGGAATTTTGAGGATACAAAAAACGCTAAGTACTGATTATCAGTCACTTAGCGATTTCTTAAGTTGGGGTACCCGGACTCGAACCAGGAAAGGCAGGACCAGAATCTGCAGTGTTACCATTACACCATACCCCAATCTTTCGTGCCGAAGCCTCACCCTTGAGGCCTTTGCGGCACATGCAATTTTCTTTTTGCGGTTGCAAAGGTACTGCTTTTTTTTGAATTACCAAGCATTTTCGAAACTTTTTTTATAAAAAACTTCAAAATCCTTGGTTTTCTACTTGTTTTTCGACAAAAAGACTGTATCTTTGCAACGTTTTACACATTATATTACTTAATAGATCAAAGAAAGAACAATTCCGAATGGAACAAACAAAGACAAGTAGCACAACTGAATCACCTGTAAAGATGCTGGTGGACAGCATCGTCAAAGGCATACAAGAGAAGAAAGGACAAGACATTACGGTCATCGACCTGAAAGGTATTGATGGTGCCATTGCACAATATTTCGTCGTTTGCCAAGGCAACACACCCACACAGGTGGAGGCTATCACCGACTCCATCGCCGAAACAACCCGCATTGAACAGCAGGAGAAGCCCGTCCGCGTGGTGGGACTGGAACTGGCACAATGGGTGGCCATGGACTATACCGACGTAATGGTGCACATTTTCGTGCCAGACATGCGCAACTACTATAACATTGAAAGCCTTTGGCAAGATGCCAAACAGACTGAAATCCCCAATTTAGACTGACAACGATATGGAACAACAGAATCCTGACAAGAATAACGACCAGCCGAAGATGCCGAGGTTCAACATGAACTGGCTCTATGGCATCATCATCTTCATATTGCTGATGCTGTTCTTTACCGACAGCGGCAGTTCACTGGCATCATCGGCAGCTGGATCGGCCAAGCAGGAAGCCACCTACACGAAGTTCAAGGAATACGTGTCGAAAGGCTATGCCCAGAAAGTGGAGGTGAACACGACAGAGAAGAAACTGAAGATGTTCGTCAAGACAAAGAACGTCCGCGACGTATTCAACCTAACCGCCAAGCAGACGGGACCAGAACCTTTTGTCATCGTACAGTATGGTTCGGCCGACGAACTCGATAAGTATCTTACCGAGATGCAGCAGAAAGGATTGATCACCGATTTCAGTTACGAGAACAAGAGCAGTGGTTTTCTCGAGAACTTCCTCTACAGCGTAGGTCCACTGTTGCTCTTTTTCGTCCTCATGTACTTCCTGTTCAACCGGATGGGAAGCGGTATGAACGGTGGCATTTTCAATGTTGGCAAATCGAAGGCGAAGATGTACGAGAAGGGTAACGACCTGGGCATCACGTTCAAGGACGTGGCTGGCCAGGCCGGTGCTAAGCAGGAGGTACAGGAGATTGTGGAATTCCTGAAGAATCCCGCCAAGTACACAGACTTGGGAGGTAAGATTCCCAAGGGAGCTCTGCTCGTTGGCCCTCCGGGCACAGGTAAGACGCTTCTGGCAAAGGCTGTTGCTGGCGAGGCAGGTGTACCATTCTTCTCGATGTCGGGTTCAGACTTTGTCGAGATGTTCGTGGGTGTCGGTGCCAGCCGCGTGCGCGACGTGTTCCAGCAGGCCAAAGCCAAGGCTCCATGCATCATATTCATCGACGAGATCGATGCCGTTGGACGTGCCCGTTCAAAGAATCCCTCCATGGGAGGCAATGACGAGCGCGAGAACACCCTCAACGCCTTGCTCACTGAGATGGATGGTTTCGGCACCAATAGTGGTGTCATTGTACTGGCAGCCACCAACCGCGTCGACATGCTCGACTCAGCCCTGCTTCGCGCAGGACGCTTCGACCGTGAGATTCACGTCGATCTGCCAGACCTTACCGAGCGTAAGGAAATTTTCCAGGTACACCTGAAGCCTATCAAGGTTGACAAGAGCCTTGACATTGACTTCCTGGCCCGCCAGACGCCAGGTTTCTCGGGTGCCGATATTGCCAACGTATGCAACGAGGCAGCACTTATTGCCGCTCGTCACAATGCTCAGACGGTCACGAAGCAAGACTTCCTCGATGCCGTCGACCGCATCATCGGAGGTCTGGAGAAAAAGACCAAGGTGATGACTGCAGCCGAAAAACGCTCCATTGCTCTTCACGAAGCCGGTCATGCCACTGTTTCGTGGTTCTGCGAATTTGCCAACCCACTGGTAAAGGTCAGCATTGTGCCTCGCGGCCAGGCACTTGGTGCCGCTTGGTATCTGCCTGAAGAGCGCCAGATCACCACCAAGGAGCAGATGCTCGACGAGATGTGTGCCCTGTTGGGTGGCCGTGCTGCCGAGGAACTGTTCACTGGTCACATTTCTACGGGTGCCATGAACGATCTGGAACGCGCCACGAAGAGTGCTTTCGGCATGATTGTCTATGCCGGCATGAGCGATCGTCTTCCCAACATCTGCTACTACAACAACCAGGAGTATCAGTTCCAGCGTCCCTATTCGGAGACTACGGCAAAGATGATCGACGACGAAGTGCTGAAGATGATCAACGAACAATACGAACGCGCCAAGCAATTGCTCACCGAGCATAAGGAAGGCCACAACAAACTGGCCGAGTTGCTCATCTCGCGCGAGGTGATCTTCGCTGAGGATGTCGAGCGTATCTTCGGCAAACGTCCTTGGGTGAGTCGTTCGCAGGAAATCATTGAGGAGAACGCACAGCTCTTGGAAAATGCTGAGAAGGCTGAAAACGCAGAAAACACGGAAAACGCCGATAATTCGGATGCGAAAGAGTCTGAAACAGCCGACGTCCCACGTCTGGAGGACATGCCCGACGAAGTGCGCAAGGCACAGGAGGACTACGAACGCAGCCTGCAAAGCACCGAGGAGCAGGACTAATGCCCCTTTTACTTCCAAACGAAGCGAAGCGAAGTACTAACTTCCTTTAATGTCTTTAATTTCTTAACGATATGAAGAACTTCATCATACGCGCCATTAGCGGCATCATCTTCGTAGCCATCATGGTGGCAGGTCTCAGCGTGAATGCACTGGCCATGGTTTTTCTGTTCACGCTCATCACTTCAATGACGATTTGGGAGTTCACCACCCTCGTCAATGAGCGCGAGAACGTCAGCGTCAACCGCTTCATCGCCACCGTGGCAGGAGCCTATTTCTTCCTTGCCATGGCCGGCTATTGCTCGGGGATGACTCCTTCGGCTGCATTCATTCCCTATCTGCTCACCATTGTCTACCTTTTCATCAGCGAACTCTACCTGAAGCAGAAAGACCCCATCAACAACTGGGCCTATACCATGCTCTCACAGATGTATATTGCCCTGCCCTTTGCCTGCATCAACATGTTGGCCTTCAGGAGTTCGCCCGACGATGGCGGCATCTACTTCGATCGCATATTGCCATTGTGCATCTTCATCTTCCTCTGGATGAACGACACGGGTGCCTATTGCGTGGGCTCACTGCTGGGCCGCCACAAACTGTTTCCGCGGGTTTCACCGGGAAAGTCGTGGGAAGGCAGTATCGGCGGAGCTATTTTGGTGATGATTGTCGCTGCCGTAATAGGCTATTATGTGAAAGATAACTACTGCACAACGATGAGTGCCATACCCCATTGGATAGGTTTGGGCCTCGTAGTAGTGTTCTTTGGAACGTGGGGCGACCTCGTTGAGAGTCTCTTTAAGCGTACCCTTGGCATCAAGGACTCGGGTAACATTCTGCCCGGTCATGGTGGCATGCTCGACCGCTTTGACTCATCGCTCATGGCCATACCAGCTGCAGTGGTCTACCTATACACTTTGCAGTTCCTGGGTTGAACATAGCCGTAGCAATTAGCACTTCTGACATGGACATCATTGTCACTTACCGCCGTACACGTCGCCTTTCCATGCGCATTGCAAAGAATGGCGACGTGCGCGTTTCTGTCCCCATCGGCATACCTAAGCGTGAGGTGAAAGCATTCATTGAGAAAAATCGCGAGTGGATAGCCTCGGCCAGTCAAAAAACCATTGAGTTACAGCGACAACGCACTGCTTTTTACAACCAAATGCAGCTCGATACACCTGCTAAACGTCGTGATGCGGCTAAGCGTCTGCATGCCTTTGTCACCCCATTGTTGCAACGGTATGCCACAGAGATGGGCGTTCATCCCACAGCCATCTCTTTTCGCTGCAGTACCTCGCGTTGGGGATCATGCAACCATCGCACCGGTCGCATCTCATTCAGCCTCTACCTGCTCCTGCTACCCGACTGGTGCATCGAGCATATAGTCGTTCATGAACTCGCCCATCTGCTTGTGCCCAACCACAGTCCCGCCTTCTATGAGGTAATGGACCGCTATTTTCCTCGCTGGCGCGAAGCCCGCAGCGAAACCCGCCGCCTTTGCCTCAACGCCAATGAGGAATAGTTTCTGCAAAGCATTATTCTACGGCTACAGGTTTCACGTTGAAAATGCCAACATTTCGTGTCATGGCAAAGAAAGTCACGAAAAAATTTGGTGGAAACGGAAAAAGTTTGTAACTTTGCAGCCGCTAACTGAAAGAAATAGGGGCGTAGCCCAGTTGGTTTAGAGCGCTGCAGTCACATTGCAGAGGTCCCCGGTTCGAGCCCGGGCGTCCCTACCCAGAAGAGAAAGAGAAACCATGAAAGGTTTCTCTTTCTTGTTTTGGAGAGGTTATCCCCACCAATGATTTCAATCAAGTATTTACAAAACCAACAACAAGACAACGATGAAAACAAAGAATCTCATCCTTACGAGTATCATGATGCTCTTCATGGTCATCAGCGCATATGGACAGACCGACCTGACGGGTCGCATCTACTACAATGCCAACATTATGAAAGGCCAATTCGATGATCAGCTGAAAGAACTGGACAAGGAAATAACCACCAAAAAGGCTGAAGCTATCGCCAAAGCAGAGAAGAAGAAAGGCCGCAAGCTGACCGCTGCTGAAACAGCTGAGTTGGACAAAGAACTCAACAAGGCCATGAACCAAGCTAAAAGCATGATGAATGGCATGAAAACAGCCGTCACCCTTGAATTCAAGACTGCTACTCAGGTGGTGATGAAGATGGACATGAAGATTGACGACAATGCCATGAAAGCTGCTGGCATTCCCTGGCTCAAGCGCAAAGCCTTGAAGGCTGCACTTGCCATTGCCCCGTCATCCGAAAAGGAGACTTATGTAGTGAAGGGCAACAAAATCATCATCGGAACTGGCAAGGATCAGGATGTGATGACGCTCAGCGCCGACGGAAAGACCATCACCGGCGAAATGGACGGAAAGAAATTCACGCTGACACGCACCAAGTAGTGCGCGTCAGCGTTCTTTTTTTTATAGGATGGGGAGCAGGTATTCCCAAACAAGGTCGATATATGGCTGATAGAGCGACGACGAAGTAGTGAGCACGAGCACGGCATCGCGATCGGGGAACACCATGATGTACTGGCCTGCATAGCCGTCGGCACGATAGGCATTGTGGCGGCAGATCCACATCTGGTAGCCGTAACCCTGTACCCATTCATTGTTATCTTTGTTGAGACCGGCCTTTTCAAGGTCCTCAAAGCGCGTACCCGAAGGTGCCGAAGGTACCTGATAGCTGGACATCTCCTTCAGCCACTCGGCTGGCACAAGCTGTTTGCCGTTCCACTTGCCTTCTTGCAGGAACAGTTGGCCCATCTTTGCCATGTCCTCGGTCGTCAGTGACAAACCCCATCCACCGCAGTTGATTCCTTGCGGACTCTCTTCCCACTCCGGACGATTGATGTGCAGGGGTTGGAAGAGACGTGTGTCGAGATAGTCGAGTAGTTTCTCGCCGGTTACCTTCTGCACGATGGCCGAAAGCATGTAGGTACCAACGGAATTATACAAATAATACTCGCCGGGCTTGTGCTTAACAGGCCATGAAAGGAATCCCTCCACCCAATCAATAGAGTCCTTGCGTAAGCTGTTCGGCTCCTCGTCGTGGCCGCAGGTCATGGTGAGCAGGTCGCGCACGGTCATAGCTTTCAGAAACTCGCTGGGTTCAGCCGGCAGTTTGTCGGGAAAGAAACTCACAACGGGGTCAGTGAGATTGAGTTTTCCCTCGTTGATGGCAAGCCCCACGGCAGTTGCGGTAAAGGTCTTACTGACGGAGAACATCGGGTGTGGTGTTTCGGCGGTTTGACCATTGAACCACTTCTCGTAAACCACCTGACCATGCTTCAGAATCATGATGCTGTGAAGGGTGATGGAATCAGGTGCCACAGGACGCGTCTGCGTGGCATTGACAAATGAGTCGACTGCTGCCACTACTTCTGCAGAAGCGGTTGTCCTGGGCAGGTCGATGATTTCTTTTTCTTGTCTGCAACCTGACAACAACAGTGTCGCCAGTACGCAGAAAACCATTGTTTTCTTCATAAGGTAAGGATTGATAGTTAATAATACTATAATACTATGGAAAAATAATTACGAAGTTAAGTCTGCTTATACTTTTGATAGGTCAATGGAATATCACTCCTTTCGTCGGCACAATATGCCCTATCTCAGTCAGCTGCCGACGGACAAGTGCCAAGGACACTTCACGGGGATCACAGCAACTCTGCGCAGCAAGGGCGGCAACGACACCGGCAGCCTGCCCCATTGCCATGCAGGAAGCCTGGACGCGCAGGGCCGAATTGGCACCGTGATCACTTGAAACGGCCCGGCCGGCAACAAGCATATTCCCAACACCCTTTGGAAGCATGGCACCTAACGACACTGTACCGACCTTGCCATGCTCGTGGAATACGAGGCGAGCGCCACTTGCGCCAGCTTTGTGCTCATCTACCATCCAATACGACCACGCCAGCGCATCGTCAGGAATGTAGCTATCAAGATATTCGCGTTCGGTGATAGTCTTTTCACCGACGACGCGATAAGTCTCGCGCACTCCTACTTCGCTTGCATATGAGAGCAGCTCGACATTCTCTAGTCCTTTCTGACGACGGATGAATGCAAGGACACGATCTCGCGCTTCCTTACCTCGTTTGTTCGTCTCCGCCCTTGCCTCGGGTGTGGAATTGTCAGCAAGGGGGACATAACAACCCGAGCCCCCACCCTTGCGGATGAACCACGACATTCCCACATGCACGTCGGTCGGCAGCAGTTCACCATTCGCAACAGCCTCTTTGAACGCACGATTAACCTCATCTGCATCGAATTCAATACCTTCAGAAGAAATCCAGAAGAAATACGATCCAGGCTGCCGAATGTCATCAGGTGCTTTCACACGCTCCGCTCCAGCCAATGCGGCCACCGTTGCATTTCCCGTTGCATCCACAATTTGTCGACCGGCAATGGTTCCGAAGATCCATCCTGTATCGTTTTTTTCGACAGACGTCACCTCTGTGTTCATCACCAAATCCACACCGGCATTGCGCAACGTTTCCTCTGCAACACGGGAATAAACTTGGGGGTCGACATGTACACAACTCTTCATCCACTGATCTGGCTCCTGCTTGGAAAAATCAGGCAGGCTGTCATGCGCTTCGGCCACCGCCTTTTTGACTAAATCCCAACAAGGCCCCGCAATAATCTGGCGACGCCAAGCATAGAAAAGACCGATATCACAGACCTCAGCCTGCACCGTCGTTCCACCAATCCTACCATCTCGTTCTATGAGCGCAGTCCTTGCACCACTCTTTACCGCCGCAAGTGCAGCTCCAATGCCTGCAGGACCGCCGCCAACGACGACAACGTCATAAGCAGCCGTTACCTTCTCCACGCAAGAAGTATTATTCCGTGGAGTCTGGGCAAAGGTCAGCACAACCCATGCAAGCAGGATGATGGTACCGACGATTCTTTTCATGTTTTGTCTGGTGTTGGAACTAAGGAATCTTATTGCAATGCAGCATTCACCCTGCAAAGATAAAACATTTAGACAATCTGTCCTTCAGGGCTTCGCAGATATTTCACCATCAGTTGGGCAGCATTGTCGGGTGCAACATCGTCACCGAGACGTTTCCTCACGTCGCGATAGTCGAAGAGCATTGCTGTTCGGGCGTCGTGACCGGGCAGCAAGCGTCGCAACTCGTTGCGAATGTTATCGACAGAGAAACGGTCGGCCAACAGTTCCCGCACCACTTCGCGATCGGCAATGAGGTTCACAAGCGAGATGAAGCGGCACTTGATGATGTGGTTGAAGGCAAATCGAATAAGCTTTGGCACGGGTGTCTTATAGCAAACCACCTGCGGCACCTCGAAGAGCGCCGTTTCGAGAGTGGCCGTTCCACTGGTAACGAGCGCAGCCGTAGCATGCGACAGGAGTTCGTAGGTGCGGTTCTTCACCAATGTCACAGGCTTATCGGCTATGAATGGTGCATAATAGTCATCATCGATGGATGGTGCACCAGCCACAACCAACTGATATTCAGATGCATAAGGAGCTGCAGCTTCAATCATGGCTGGCAGGTTGTCCTTGATTTCCTGCTTTCGCGAACCAGCAAGAAGGGCAATGATGGGAGTTTCCCCCACCCCTTCTGGAAGGAGGGGATCTACACGCTCCTCTAAAGATAAATCATTCTTTCCCTCGGATGAACGGAGGGAGACTCTGTATTCCCTCACTTCATGAGCCGTGGGATTGCCTACGTAGTGAATGGGATAATGATGTTTTTTCTCGTAGAACTCAACTTCGAAGGGAAGGATTGAGAACAGCTCGTCAATATCACGTTTGATGCTGCGGATGCGCCACTCCTTCCACGCCCAGATCTTCGGCGAGATGTAATAGTAGACTTGAGGTCCCCCACCCTGCCCCTTAGCGACTGGAGAGGGTACCTGATGCCCGTTACGAAGTTGTCCGTTGACACCCTTCAACAGCTCTTTCTGCCTACGAACCCTTTCCTTATGCAAGTGCTTGGCTATCTTTAGGTTAAAGCCAGGGTAGTCAACGAGGATGACAGCATCGGGGTTCCATTGGGCAATATCAGCTTTGCAGAACGACAGATTGCGGAAAATCGTGGGCAGATGCATCAGTACAGGGATGAAGCCCATGTAGGCTAACTCCTTGTAATGGCGCACACGCATGCCACCGACCTCCGACATGAGATCGCCTCCAAAGAAGCGGAACTCTGCCTGTGGGTCTTCTTTCTTCAGCGACCTCATCAAGTGGGATGCGTGCAGGTCGCCAGAGGCTTCGCCAACGATGAGATAGTACTTCATAAGCTATGAGTTCTGAGTTGAAAGTGTAGTGTTTAGAGGGACAATAAGTCCTTCAAACCATCGAAATAGCTATAGGCAGTAACGTCCATGTGAGTAGGTGTGATGGCAACAAAGCCGTGGTTGAGTGCCCACTGGTCGGAGTCTTCAGCATCAGGCTCGTCGTTCTCGTAGTGCCCCACCATCCAATAGTAGTCGTAGCCACGCGGATGGTGTCGGCGCACCACTTCGTTGACCCAGCGTCCATAGGTCATGCGGCAGATGCGAACGCCCTCGAAAGTCTCGCGGGCAGGGAAGTTCACGTTCAGGCAAATCCCCTTTGGCAACCCTTCGGCAAGCACACGCTTAACGATTTGCTGCACATAGGGGCGCAAAGGCTCCAGGTTTGCATCATGATTGTAATAGCATGTGGAGAAGGCGATGGACGGAATGTACTTCATACAACCCTCCATGGCTACTCCCATGGTACCCGAATAATGATTGTTAACAGTAGAGTTATCACCATGATTGATACCACCGAGAATCAGGTCAGGCATGCGATGGCGATGCGCCTCTGGATAAGTGCAGTGCGAAGGGTCATCGTGCTCAAGGCAGAACTGGTCGATGGCTAGTTTTACGCTATCAACCGGCGTGCCGCTACACGACCAAACCTCGATGCCTTCACCCATTGACGGGCGACGACGCAGCGTCAATGGGTCCACAGCGGTAAAAGCGCAGGAATAGCCTGACCGTGGACCGTCGGGTGCACTGACGAGAACATCGCCGAAAGGGCACACCATTTCGGCCAACGCCTTAATGCCATTAGCATCGAAACCGTCGTCGTTGGAGATGAGTATCAGCGGTCGCTGAACAGAGTCTTTGTCTGGAGTTGAAATCATATAAAAGTATAATTTTGACTGCAAAAGTACGAAAAAAGGTTTAAATTACAAGATTCTCGCATAAAATTCGTAACTTTGCACCTTAAAATGGCCCGAAAAAGGTCGAAACAGGTATATAGTAAAGGTATAAAGAAGGAAGAAGATATGGCAAAAATCATAGCATTAGCAAATCAAAAGGGCGGTGTCGGCAAGACCACCACAACCATGAACCTTGCTGCATCGCTGGCTACGTTGGAGAAATCGGTACTCGTCATTGATGCCGACCCACAGGCCAACGCATCTAGTGGACTGGGAGTGAACATTCAGGAGGTTGATTGCTCGCTCTACGAGTGTATCATCGACCATGCTGACGTGCGCGACGCCATCTATACCACCGATATCGATGGTCTCGACATCATCCCAAGCCACATTGATCTTGTGGGTGCTGAGATTGAGATGCTGAACCTCGAGAATCGTGAGCGCGTACTGAAGAACATTCTCGACCCCCTGCGCAAGGAATATGACTACATTCTCATTGACTGCGCACCCTCACTCGGTCTCATCACCGTGAATGCGCTGACGGCAGCCGACTCGGTCATCATCCCTGTTCAGTGCGAGTACTTTGCCTTGGAGGGCATCTCGAAACTGCTCAACACCATCCGCATCATCAAGTCGAAGCTGAATCCGAAACTCGAAATTGAAGGTTTCCTGCTGACAATGTACGACTCACGCCTGCGTCTGGCCAACCAAATCTACGACGAAGTGAAGCGCCACTTCCAAGAACTGGTGTTCAAGACCGTCATCCAGCGCAATGTGAAACTCTCTGAGAGTCCCAGCCACGGCTTACCCGTCATCCTCTACGATGCCGACTCAACAGGTGCGAAGAACCATCTGGCCCTGGCAAAGGAGATTATCAGCAGGGAGTGAAGAGAGAGAGTTGAAAGTTAACAGTTGAGAGTTGATAGTTGAGAGTTGATGATTACTTTTGGTAGTTCGAAACAGGCAACTTGGAACTAATGAGCTTGAAACTTGGAACTAGCTAAGTATCAATAAATCAGCACAACCCGTATCATCTGCGGGCAGAATGTTCATCTGTGACATCTGTGGTTGCAAAATCGTAAATCCGAAAATCGTAAATAACTGAATGGCAGTAAAGAAAAAATACGCAAACACTAAAAGTGCACTGGGACGTGGTCTCGATGAAATCGAAGGAGGCCGCGGTCTTGATGCACTCATTGACACAACAGGCGTGAAGACGCAAGGCTCGTCGACCATCAACGAGGTGGCTATCAACGAGATAGAAGCCAACCCCAACCAGCCGCGCCGCGAGTTTGACCCCGTTGCGCTGCAGGAACTGGCCGACAGCATCACGCAAATAGGCATCATCCAGCCCATCACCCTGCGACAAATGCCGGGAGGCAAATATCAAATTGTGGCAGGTGAGCGCCGTTGGCGTGCCTCACAACTGGCTGGACTTACCACCATACCAGCCTATATTCGCACCATTGCCGACGAAAACGTCATGGAAATGGCCCTCGTCGAGAACATCCAACGCGAAGATCTGAACGACATCGAGATAGCCTTGGCCTACCAACACCTGCTCGAAGGCGATGGAATGACTCAGGAAAAGGTTGCCAAGCGAGTGGGAAAAAGTCGCACCGCCGTTGCCAACTACCTGCGTCTGCTGAAGCTTCCCGCACAGGTTCAGATGGCGTTGCAGAACAACGAAGTGGATCAGGGCCATGCCCGTGCATTACTATCCATCGACAGCCCGTCGGCTCAGATCAAACTCTTCAAAGAAATCCTCAAGAACGGTTACTCCGTGCGCAAGGTAGAAGAGTTGGTGAAGCGCTACAAAGAAGGCTTCGACGTCAAGAAACCTGCCACAAAAGCACAGACTCCTGCTGAGTTCAACATGCTGAAGAAGCGACTGTCGACGTTCTTCGACACGAAGGTACAGCTGAGTTGCTCGGCCAAAGGTAAAGGTAAAATCAGCATTCCCTTCGCCAACGAAGAAGAATTGGAGCGCATCATCAACATCTTCGATAAGTTGAAGGAGTAGTAACACGGGGCGAACATGGTAAGCAGTGGGCAGACAGTCAGTAAGATCATCGCGACACTGGCAGCATGGTTGTTGCCGGGCATGATGGCATATGCCCAGGAGGTCTATACTGACAGTACGTTCTACATCGACGATCCCACTGAAGAGGTTGTCATGGAAGCAGATGACGTGATATCGTTTGCCGAAGACAGCGTGTTGAAGGCTGAGGAGATAGTCGGCGACACCATTTCCATGCCTTTGGCAAAGCAAAAGCGAAGCAAGCAGAAACGCGACTGGGCCACTTGGCGCCCAGATCCCAAGCGCGCCATGTGGCTGGCATTGGTCATTCCTGGTGCAGGTCAGATCTACAACCGCAAGTACTGGAAACTGCCAATCGTCTATGGAGGCTTCGTGGGATGTGCCTACGCCATGCGGTGGAACAACCAGATGTATCACGACTACTCGCAAGCCTATCTGGACATCATGGACGACGACCCCAAAACGGAGAGCTACAACCAGTTCATGCATCTGGGAGCACAGGTCAATGCGACCAACCTCAAGCGCTATCAGGAACTGTTCAGGAAGCGAAAGGACCGCTATCGCCGCTGGCGCGACCTGAGTTTCTTCGTCATGGTGGGCGTCTATGCACTCTCGGTGGTTGATGCCTATGTCGATGCCTCACTCTCCGAGTTCGACATCAGCGACGACCTGAGCCTGCGCATCGCACCTACGGTGATTGGAAGCCAGACCGATCGCAACCCGCTGCACAATTCCGGCATCGGCATGCAGTGCAGCTTGAGTTTCTGAGGGATTAAGAAATAAGGATTAAAGATTAAGGAATAAGGAATAAAGAATAAAAAAACAACTACGATATGAAGAAAACGTATTGGATAATAGCCCTGCTGATGTTCATGCTACCCTGTAGTATGTCGGCGCAGGTAGTGATTGACAACGAAGACGAAGACGAAACGGAACTCATCGATGACGAGGAGGGAGATGAGGACGACGAGGACCTTATTGATGAGGATGAGGAAGACGATGAGGACGACGTCATCAGCGACGAGGACATCCTGGTGGTAAACGACGACGAGGATGGCGATGGCAACATCGACGATGTCGAGATTGACGTGCCCGAAGCACTGAGCGTCGAGGTTGATAGCCTGCTTAACCTCTACCACACGAAGCAGTTCCTCACCCAGGACGAATCGTGCGACATGCCCGATGTGAATCCCGTCTATGATACAGAAGTGTACATTGAGCGACTGAAACAACTGCCTACGGCTATCGAAATGCCACATAACGAGGTGGTACAGAAGTTCATTGACCGCTACAGCGGACGCCTTCGCCGCACCGTAGGCATCATGCTCGGACTGCAGAACTTCTACATGCCCATCTTCGAACAGGCACTCGAAACCTACGGTCTGCCGCTCGAACTGAAGTATCTGCCCGTCATTGAGAGCGCACTGAAACCTACTGCCGTGTCGCGTGTCGGTGCTACAGGACTCTGGCAGTTCATGCTGGCCACAGGCAAACAGTACGGACTGGAGGTGAACTCGCTGACCGACGAGCGTCGCGACCCCATCAAGGCATCTTATGCAGCCGCACGCTACCTGCGCGACCTCTACAAGATTTTCCATGACTGGCACTTGGTGATTGCAGCCTATAACTGCGGTCCGGAGAACATCAACAAGGCCGTCCACCGTGCTGGCGGCACGAAGGACTATTGGCAGATCTACCCCTATCTGCCTGCCGAAACACGTGGTTATGTGCCTGCCTTCATTGCCGCCAACTACATCATGAACTATTACTGCGATCACAACATCTGCCCGATGCTGACCGATCTGCCCGCCAAGACCGATACCGTGGTGGTCAACCGCGACGTCCACTTCGAGCAGATTGCCCATGTCATCGGAATTGACGTGAAGCAGCTTGAGGAACTCAACCCGCAGTATCGCCGCCAGATTGTCAACGGCAACTACAAGCCTTATGCCATCCGCCTGCCCATGAACTATGTCATGCCGTTCATCGACAATCAGGACTCTATCTACAGCTATCGTGCCGACGAACTGCTCACCAAGCGTCTGACCGTGGCCGTCAACGAGGCACAACCCACCTACACCGCTCCCAGAAAGACCTACTCGCGTAGCAAGAGCAAGCGCTATTCAAAGAGCAAGCGTGGCCGCAACGTGCGCAGCAAGGGACGCTCCTCCAGCCGAAGCAAAGGCCGCAACGTGCGTAGCAGCCGCTCACGCGGTAGCAGCAGCGTCACCGTGAGGAAGGGCGAGACGCTCTCGTCGATAGCCAAGCGCAACCACACCACCGTCGCTGCCCTAAAAAAGAAGAACGGCCTGCGCGGCAACACCATCCGCGCCGGCAAGAAGCTGAGAGTGAAGTGATGTGATTTTCACTTCACTCCCAGTTTTCCATCGCCATTTCTTCCTCCTCAACAACCCATCAACTCCCCAACCTATACTCCAAGAATAACTATGGCCGATCTTGACAGTGACATGAAAGAGAATGAGCAACAGCTCGCAGAAGACAAGCTCGTCGATGACGCGTTCCAGCGCTTGCTGAACAGCTATCTGAATTCGCGCCACCGCAAGAAAGTTGACCTCATCACGAAAGCCTTCAATTTCGCTCGCCAGGCCCATAAGGGTGTCAGGCGCCTCTCGGGCGAGCCATACATCATGCACCCCATTGCCGTGGCTCTCATTGCCAGTGAGGAGATGGGACTTGGCTCAACCAGCATCTGCTCGGCCCTGCTTCACGACGTCGTCGAGGACACTGACTACACCGTTGAGGACATCGAACTGATGTTTGGTGCCAAGATAGCACAGATTGTCGATGGACTGACCAAGATATCGGGCGGCATCTTCGGCGAACAAGCATCGGCTCAGGCCGAGAACTTCAAGAAGTTGCTGCTGACGATGAGCGACGACATCCGCGTCATACTTATCAAGATTTGCGACCGACTGCACAACATGCGCACCTTGGAGTCGCAACCGGCCAATAAGCAGTACAAGATTGCAGGCGAGACACTCTACATTTATGCGCCGCTGGCCAATCGCCTGGGACTGAACAAGATTAAGTCGGAACTCGAAAACCTCAGCTTCCGCTTCGAACACCCAGAGGAATTTGACAACATTAACCGCAAACTTGAAGTCACACGCCAACAACGCGACCTGCTCTTCGAGGACTTCACGGCCCCCATCCGCGAGGAACTCGACAAGATGGGCATCCAGTACGAGCTGAAGGCGCGCGTGAAGTCGCCCTACTCCATCTGGACGAAGATGCAGAACAAGCACGTAACGTTCGATGAGATCTACGACATCCTCGCCGTACGCATCGTCTTCACACCAGCCAAGCGCGAGGAGGAAATCAACGAGTGCTTCCAGATCTACGTAGCCATCTCGAAAATCTACAAGTCGCACCCCGACCGTCTTCGCGACTGGCTCAACCATCCGAAAGCCAACGGCTATCAGGCGCTGCACGTCACGCTGATGTCGCACACGGGTCGTTGGATTGAAGTACAGATACGGTCTGACCGCATGGACGAGGTGGCTGAGCAAGGCTTCGCTGCCCATTGGAAATACAAGGAAGGCGAGGAAGCCCCCGAAAACGACTCTCCTGAGAACGAAGGCGAGCTCAACAACTGGCTCGGAACCATCAAGGAAATTCTCGACGACCCGCAACCCGATGCCATGGATTTCCTCGATACCATCAAACTGAACCTCTTTGCATCGGAAATCTTCGTCTTCACGCCGAAGGGCGAAATCAAGACCATGCCAGCAGGCTGTACTGCCCTCGACTTTGCATTCCAAATACACACCTTCCTCGGTAGCCATTGCATCGGAGCGAAGGTCAATCACAAACTCGTACCGCTGAGCCACCGCCTGCAGAGTGGCGACCAAGTGGAGATTCTCACCTCGAAGTCACAGCACGTGCAACCCACATGGATCAACTTCGCCTCCACGGCTAAGGCCAAAGGCAAGATTCAAGCCATCCTGCGCCGTGCTGACCGCGAAGTACAGAAGAAAGGCGAGCAGACACTCAAGGACTGGCTCGACAAGAACTCACTGGAACTCACTTCATCGGTCATCGATAAACTCTGCGAACTGCACGAGATACAACGCCACGAGAACTTTTTCCTGGCTCTTGGCAAGAAGACCATCATCCTCGGCGACCGCGATCTTGACATGCTTCTTGGCAAGAGTGGCAAGAAGGGATGGAAGAAATTCGTGCCCTTCATGAAGAGTGGGAAGAAAGAAGAGAAGGCAATCCCCCTGAAACGCGGACTCCTCGAGGTAGGCAAGGACTTTAACAAGAAAATACCATGCTACCTTACCGAGGAAACCATCCAGATGTACGTCTTCCGCGACTGCTGTCACCCCATTCCTGGCGACGACATTCTGGGCTTTATCGACAACAAGAACCATGTGGAGATTCACAAGCGAGCCTGTCCCGTGGCAGCACGCCTGAAATCGAGCTATGGTAATCGCATCCTCGACGCCAAGTGGGAGATGAACCAGCAGATGCTTTTTGATGCCACCATACAGATACGCGGTATCGACCGAAAGGGTATGATCCACGACCTCGGCGACCTCATCAGCGGAAAGCTTGACATCAACATTCGCCGCCTGACCATCGCCAGCGACGAAGGCATCTTCGACGGTACAATAGAAGTCCGTGTCCACCACCGCTCTGTCGTAGCCGCCATCATGGATGAGCTCAAGAAGATCAGCGGCATACAGGAAGTGCTGCAAATCATGTAAAGCCCCATCCCAGCCCTCCCCAAAAGGAGAGGGAGGTACAAACTGCAAAGGCAATGTCGGCACTCTTGCACCCCTTTACACCTACACTACTAAATGCAACTCTCCTATTCATTCCACCCCTAACCAACAACCAACAATGCATCTCCGTTCACTTACCACCTCCATCCTCCTCGTTGTGGCCAGCATTGCGGCTTTGGCTGCCAACCCGTTCGATAATCCCGATACCATCGTCGTGGCACGCGATGGCACGGGCCAGTTCCGCACTGTAGGCGAAGCCATTGAGGTGTGCCGCGCCTTCATGGACTATCACAAGGTCATCTTCGTGAAACGGGGAACCTACAAAGAGAAACTCATCATCCCATCATGGGTGCAGAACATCGAGATCCTTGGTGAGAATGCCGAACATACCGTCATCACCTACGACGACCATGCCAACATCCTGATGGATAACTCTCAACTCTCAACTCTCAACTCTCAACTAAAATTGGGCACTTTCCGCACCTACACCCTTCGTGTGGATGGTTCTGACATCACGTTGCGCAACATTACCATCGAGAATAACTCCGCACGATTGGGACAGGCCGTAGCCCTGCACATCGAAGGCGACCGCGTGCGCGTCATCGGTTGCCGACTCATCGGCCATCAGGACACCGTTTACACGGGCAAAGCCCGCTCGCGCGTCTGGTTCCAAGACTGCTACATCTGCGGCACTACCGACTTTATTTTTGGCCCAGCCACAGCCTGGTTTGAGCGTTGCCACATACATAGCCTCGCTAACAGCTACATCACCGCAGCCTCCACGCCGCAGGACGTCAGTTATGGTTATGTGTTCAACCGTTGCAAGCTGACTGCAGAGACT
This sequence comes from uncultured Prevotellaceae bacterium, assembly GCA_902774815.1. Lineage (GTDB taxonomy): Bacteria > Bacteroidota > Bacteroidia > Bacteroidales > Bacteroidaceae > Prevotella. The sequence goes on from CACYJV010000036.1 coordinate 18,933, forward strand.
GATGTCGACAAGGTCTATCTCGGTCGTCCATGGCGACCCTATGCCTACACCTTATTTATATATTGCGAATTGGGCAACCACATCCGCCCTGAAGGATGGGAGAACTGGCGTAACCCCGACAACGAGCGCACAGCCCGCTACTACGAGTATGGCAACACAGGCCCTGGAGCCCGCACCGACCAGCGTGTCAGCTGGAGCCACCAGCTCACGAAGCGCGAAGCTGAGGCCATCACCCCAGCCGCCATCTTCCACACCGACACCAGCTGGCTGCCATAGCACCTTTTTGTGGCTACATGCCGTACGCCACCATCAGCTAATCATTCCAAAACATAGCTCTATACCCTGCACATCATTGCTTTGTTCGTTAAGAAGCAATGCTTTGTAGGGGTATAAAACAATGCTTTGCCGCCTTAAAAGCGATGCTTTTTAAGCGACAAAGCAATGAGACGTGACCTATAAAGCTGTACTTTAGAGGTGCAAAAGCAATGCTCAATAAGCTATGAAGCATTGCAATGGAAACAGCAAAACAATACTATTTCTCGATGATGTCGAGGAACTTGCACCACTGCTTGTTGATCTGGAAATTGCCAAGGGCTCCCTTCGGCACGTTGACCACGGCCTCACGATAGGTGGGCTTGGTGAACGAGTTGCCCGAAATCTTTGGTGGCGCGGCACCCATGAGCTTCAGTCGCTTCAGGTTCGTACACTTGTCAAAAGCCTTGCTGCCAATTTCCTTGATAGCTGTGGGCAGAGTCACGGAGGCCAGATTGGTGCAACTCTCGAAAGCACCGGCACCGATGCTCTTCACCGAGTTGGGCACGATGATCTCAGCGAGGTTCGAACAGCCCTTGAACAGGTCGCTGGCCACGGAGGTAAGTCCGTTGGGCAGGTTGGCATAGCGCAGGTTCGAGCAGTCGCGGAAAGCACCTGAGGCAATCTTTACGATGGAGTTCGGCAGGAACAAACTGTCGAGCGACGAACAGCTACGGAAGGCATCGCTGCTGATTTCGCTGACTGAGTTGGGCAGATGGACATCTGTGAGCGAGCTGCAGCCTTCGAGTACGCTGTTCTCAATCTTGGAAACGCTGCTTGGGAAGCTGAAGACGCTCAAGCTGGTGCAGCCCTTGAAAGCCTCATCGTCGATGTTTCGAACGCCCGTTGGAATGATGATGCTCTGCAGGCTGGTGCAGTTCAGGAAGGATTCCGAGCCGATGGCACCCATGCTCTGCGGCAGGGTGACTAGCTGCAGGTTGCTGCAACCCTCGAAAGTGTTGCGAGGCAGGGCCGTAATGCTGTTGGGAATGACGACTGAGACCAGCGAGCTGCAACCCTTGAAGACAGCAGTTCCCATCTTACGGATGCTGTTCGGCAGGTTGATCTCAGTAAGACTGGTGCAGTCGGTGAACGTCATTGTCGGTAGCTCGTCGATGGACTTGGGCAGTTCCACTTTGCGCAGACTGGTGCAACCGGCAAAGACGGCAGCGCCAAGCTTACCGATGGACTTCGGAACGACGACAGAGGTCAGCGCGGTACACTTCTGGAAGGCTGCCGGACCAATCTCCTCCACATAGTAAGCCACAGTGTCGTGAGTTACCTTCTCAGGGATGACGATGTCGCCTTGGTAGGGTTGCGGGTTCTTAATGACGATGGCTGTCTGCTTCTTGGCATTCAGCTGATAGTTAATGCCGTCGATGATGATCTTCACATCGGCAGCAAAGGTGCTGACGCCGAAGAACGTCAGCAAGGCAAGGATGGCTGATAGTTTATTATTCATAGGCTCGCTATTAGTGAAGAGTGAATAATTAAGAGTGAATAGCGAAGAGTGAAAAGCTTATAGTTTATGATTTCCTTGGGCTGCTTGAACCGCGCGAAGCGCATCGAACAGCTGAAGGCCTTACAGCCCGGCCAGTTCGATGACTTTCTCCACAGCAGCTGTGAGGCCGTCGAGGTTCTTTCCACCTGCCGAGGCGAAGTGGGGCTGACCGCCACCGCCTCCCTGCATCAGTCGTGCAGCCTCGCGCACCATCTGACCAGCATTGAGTTGTTGATCGCTCACCAGGTCGTCGCTGAGCATCACGGTGAGGAGTGGCTTCTGATTGGCTGTGGATCCAATGACGCAGAGCAACTGTTCGGGCAGTGCCTCGCGAATCTTGAACGCCAGGTCTTTGGCAGAAGCGGGTTCGAGAGGCAGGATGGCCTTCACCACATGAACGCCATTACGTAGTTCGGCATGGTCGACAAGCCTTTGCTTCGTGCGCTCGATGGCCTGTGCCTGGAATCGCTCGATGGCCTTCTTCATGGAGTCGTGCTCCTCGATGTACTTCTCGACGACCGACTTCAGGTCCTTGGCGTTGTTGAACATTGACTTCAAGGCACGTATGGTGTCCTCCATCAGGTAGACAGCCTCCTCGCAGTTCTTGCCCGTCATGGCTTCGATGCGGCGAACGCCGGCAGCGACACTAGCTTCAGAGACAATCTTGAACAAGCCGATGTGACCTGTGCTATGGGCATGGATACCGCCACAGAACTCGCACGACGGACCGAAACGCACTACGCGCACCTTGTCGCCGTACTTCTCGCCGAAGAGGGCAATGGCACCCATCTCGCGAGCCTCATCGAGCGGCATCTCGCGATGCTCATCGAGCGGAATGTCCTGACGAATCATGTCGTTGACAAGGCGTTCCACCTGACGCAGTTCTTCGTCAGTGACCTTCTGGAAGTGGCTGAAGTCAAAGCGCAGGGTATCGGCAGAAACATAGGAACCCTTCTGTTCGACATGGTCGCCAAGTACCTGCTTCAGTGCATAGTCGAGCAGGTGGGTTGCGGTATGATTGGCAGCGCTGGCTTCTCGCTTATCGGTGTCGACGCATGCCATAAACTCGGCCGAGGGATCCTTCGGCAATTCGCGCACGATGTGCACCGACTGGTTGTTCTCACGCTTGGTATCGATGATCTCAACGGTTTCGTCCTCGTTGACAAGCACGCCCTGATCGCCTACCTGTCCACCCATCTCGCCATAGAACGGTGTATAGTCGAGCACGAGTTCGTAGTAGGTGTTCTTCTTTTGGGTGACTTTGCGATAGCGCAGGATGTGGCAGGTGTATTCGGTGAAGTCGTAGCCGACGAACTGCTGTTCGCCCACGGCCAGTTCCACCCAGTCGCTGTTCTCCACCTGAGCGGCATTGCGAGCGCGATCCTTCTGTTTCTGCATCTCGGTCTGGAACTCATCGACGTTGACCGTGAGGCCATTTTCGCGACAAATCAACTCAGTCAGGTCGAGCGGGAAACCATAGGTATCGAACAAGCGGAAGGCTGCAACGCCATCGAGAACGGTCTGCTGGTGGGCACGAAGTTCGTCCATGGCACCATTCAGCAGATTGATACCGCGCTCAAGTGTGCGCAGGAAAGAGTCTTCCTCCTCCTTCATCACACGGCCGATGAGCTGCTGCTGGGCCTTCAGTTCGGGGAAGGCGTCGCCCATTTCGTCGACGAGCACGGGCAGGAGCTTATAGAGGAAGGCTTCGCGCTGACCGAGAAATGTGTAGGCATAGCGCACGGCACGACGCAGGATGCGACGAATCACGTAGCCGGCCTTTGCATTAGAGGGCAGTTGTCCGTCGGCAATGGAGAATGCCACGGCACGAAGGTGATCGGCGCAAACGCGCATGGCCACGTTGACTTGTTCCTGTGAAGCATCGCTGGGCGAAGCCTGCTCATCTTCATAAGTGGTGTATTTCAGGCCTGTGAGCTGTTCCTCCACCTTGATGATAGGCTGGAATACGTCAGTATCGTAGTTGGAATGCTTGCCTTGCAGCATGCGAACGAGACGCTCGAAGCCCATGCCCGTGTCGATGACGTTCATCTGGAGCTTCTCCAGCGAGCCGTCGGCCTTGCGGTTGTACTGCATGAACACGAGGTTCCAAATCTCAATCACTTGCGGATCGTCCTGATTGACGAGCTCGCGACCAGGCTTGCCGTTCTTCTTTTCCTCTTCAGGACGGCTGTCGACGTGGATTTCCGAGCAGGGACCGCAAGGACCCGTGTCACCCATTTCCCAGAAATTGTCGTGCTTGTTGCCGTTGATGATATGATCGGCGGGCACATGCTTCAGCCAATAGCCGGCTGCCTCGTCGTCGCGCTCAAGTCCCTCTGTTGGATCGCCCTCGAATACCGTCACGTAGAGGTCTTCGGGATTCAGTTTCAGAACGTCAACGAGATACTCCCAAGCCAGATCGATGGCGCCTTCCTTGAAGTAGTCGCCAAACGACCAGTTGCCCAACATTTCGAACATGGTGTGGTGGTAGGTGTCGTGGCCGACCTCCTCAAGGTCGTTGTGCTTACCACTGACGCGCAGGCACTTCTGTGTGTCGGCACGACGGCGCGGTTCTGGCTGGCGTGTGCCGAGTATAATGTCCTTCCACTGGTTCATGCCTGCATTGGTGAACATCAGTGTGGGATCGTCCTTGATTACCATCGGAGCAGAGGGCACGATGGCGTGGCCATGCTGCTCAAAAAACTTCTTGTAAGACTCGCGAATCTCTTTTGCTGTCATCATTTTTATTTACGATTTACTTATTTACGATTTACGATTTTGCACCCAGAGATGTCATGGATGAAACCCGATGACACGGATGGTTATTATTTTCGATTTACTTATTTACGATTTACGATTGATGGGTCGTATCCACAATTTGACTGCAAAGTTACAATTTTTTATGAGAAAAGCGGTGGATTTCTCATTTTTTATTACTAACTTTGCCCCAAATAAGCTCAAATCGCGATAAAAAAGGCGCTGAGCCGTAAACAGTAAATCGTAAATCCATAAATCGTAAATCCGTAAATCGTAAATCCGTAAATCGTAAATCCGTAAATCGTAAATAGATATGGCACTGAATACAAACAAGAATCTGAAACTGTACTACAGTATCAAGGAAGTTGCCGCGATGCTGGGAGTCAACGAGAGTTTGCTTCGCTATTGGGAGAAGGAATTTCCTCACCTGAAGCCGAAGACAGTTAGTTCGACCAATGTGCGGCAATATCAGGAGAAAGACATCGAGCAGATCAAGCAGATCTATAACCTGGTGAAGGTGCGCGGCTTCAAGTTGGCTGCCGCCCGTAAATACCTGAACGAAAACCGCAGTGGTGCCGACCGTTCGAACGAGGTGCTGGAAACGCTGCTCTCGCTTCGCGAACAGCTGAAGGACCTGAAGCGCCAAATGGATACCACCATCGTTTGATGGCGGAATATCGCATTAGGTAATTCTGAAAATACTTTCCCTTACATGTAGGGATGCGGCGTGCCGCGTTACTTGGCTAGCTTTTTCTGCTCAAGTAACGCGGCACGTTGCGTCCCTAATCACTTACAAACTTACTATGGGAATGACATTAGGAGTTGCCCTGTGGCGACGGTAGGATTTCAAAAGAAGTCGCACGAAGCAATCATCTTTCTTCACTCTTCTTCTTGGTTCTTCGGCCAATTGACCAGGAACACTTTCTCCGTAGCACGGGTGAAGGCTGTATAAAGCCATCGGACGTAGTCGGGTGTCAGCATATCGTCGGTCATATAGCCTTGGTCAATATAGACATGCGCCCACTGCCCGCCCTGCGCTTTGTGGCAAGTCACGGCATAGGCGAACTTCACCTGCAGGGCATTGTAGTACGGGTCCTCTTTCATCTTTTTCATGCGCTCCGCTTTCTGCGGAATGTCGCTATAGTCCTCCAACACGGCCTGAAACAGTTGGTCGCTCTGCTCATGAGTCAGGGCAGGTGCCTCAGTGGTCAGCGTATCGAGCAGAACCGTCGACGTCATCTCATAGTCATCGTAGTCGGGAAACTGCAGCCATACGTCGGCGAAGCGGAAACCATAGAGATCGCGGACATTGCGCACCCGCTGAACACGTGCCCTGTCGCCATTGGCAATGAAGTCTATGGCGCCAGAGGCGCTGTCCTGTGTGGGGGGAGTCAAATACTTGTTCTTCACCACCATGAGCAGATCGCCCGTAGTCAGTTCATCCTCACGATCGAGAATTGTATTGCGAATGCCAAGGTTATAGACATTTGCCCGTTTGTTCGAGCGCGTCACTACCATCGTATCATCAACGCCCACACGGCTGTAGCTGGAGGAAAGGCTCTCAATGAGTTCGCCGCCGGGAACCCTCAACACGTCGGCAAAGCCACGGAAACGGATACGGGGCAATGCTAACTCGAAGCCCTCGGCAGCCTCGGTCTGCATACGACGGATGCGGGTGGCATTCCAAAGGATTCCGCTCTCCTCGGCCTGACGCACTACTTCGGAGAGCGTCGATTCATAGACATGCATGCCGAAGCCACGCATCACACTGCTTTGCAGGGCGGGAGCCTCTTCTTCGCCGACGGGTGGCAACTGAGCCGGATCACCAATGAGCAGCAGCCGGCAGCCTTGCCCTTCGTAGACGTAGCGCAACAAATCGTCGAGCAAACTACTGCCCGACACCCCACTATCGACAAACGAAGCCGAGGCAACGGCACTAATCATGGACGATTCGTCGACCATGAACAATGTGTCGCGTGCTGAATTGAAACCCATTCCGAAGGCACCGTCAAGGCTTTTCTGCCGATAGATGCGGCGATGAATGGTCGATGCCGGCCGACCGCTGTTGAGTGCAAACACCTTTGCCGCGCGTCCGGTGGGAGCCAGCAACACCGTCTTCTGTCCCAGTCGGTGGAGTGTTCGCACCATGGCACTGGCCACGGTGGTCTTGCCCGTACCAGCCGAACCTCGGAGAATCATGAGCGACTGATCGTTGCGGTCGGCCAGGAAACTGGCAAACACCTCAATGGCTGCATGTTGCTCAGCTGTGGGCGGGAATCCCAGTTCGCGTTCTATCTGGAAAATGAATTCGGTGATGGTCATGGAATAGTTTCGATGTCGATCGTCGCAGCAGGCAGTCCCTCGGCTGTAGCAGTCAGACGAATGTTGCCAGCACGGTCGCCACTACGCAGGATGGCCAGTGCACGGCCTTGGAACAGGCGTGGCGTGGAACTGCGGAAGCTCTGCATATCGGTGGGCGAAGCATTGCCAGCAGCTATCATCTGGCCATCGCCCTCGGCCGACAGCTGCACCGTCATGTCGCTGTTCGACGTGCAGACGCGTCCTTCTGCATCGACCAACTCAATCGTTACATAAGCCAGGTCGGCTCTTCCTGTGCTGATGGAACTGCGGTCGGCCTTCAGGCGCAAGGCCACTGGCTGGCCAGTTGTCTGCAGCTGGTAGTCCTCGCCTGCCACTTCACGCCCTGCTGCATCGAGGTTCACGACGCGAAGGGTGCCCGGTGTGTAGGGTATTCGGTAGCAAGTCCAGTAGGTACGCCCTGGCTTCTGGTCGCCCATCGCTTTCCCATTCACGTAGAGACGCACCTGCGGAGCACGGCTATAGACATTCACGGCCACCGTATCGCCCGCAGTCAGGTCGGGATAGGTCCACGACTGTTCCTCCAGCTGCCATCCCCACATCGAGACGCTCTGATGTGTTCCTGCCGGTGCAAGCCGTTCGACGGCCATCGTGACGGGACGAAGACGCCAGACCACGTCGCGGAAGTAGCTCTGCGGTTTCTTTTGACCGATGATGTCGATATCGCCACACCAGCCGTTGTACCAAGGCCACGGCTGGAACATCGTCTGATTGCCCTCCTCGCGATAAGCTGCCGAACCAATGCCAGCTTCGCCAAGATAGTCCATGGCCGTCCACACGAAGTCGCCAATGACGTAGGGGAGGCGTTCCACCAAGTCCCAGTTCTGGGCCAGGAGTTTCGGGAAACTCTCCAGTCCGCACATGACACGGTCAGGATGCGTGCCGTGGTCGCGTTCGTACAAACTGAACAGGTAATTATAGCCACCCACATCGAGACTGCGGAAAGCCTTTCCGTCCTGCTGCTCCCAGTTGTGGCCGGCCGAATTCCAGGTATCGCCGTTATCCCATCCGCAGATGGCAGCCGTGACAGGGCGCGTAGTGTCTAGCTGGCGAATGGTCTGCCTGAGCCGTTCGGCAACGGCCAAGCCTTCGGGTTCGATGCGCCCTGGAATCTCGTTGCCGATGCTCCACATCACGATGGAAGGATGGTTGCGGTCGCGGCGGATCATGGTCTGCAGGTCGCTCGTGCTGTGTTCAGGGAAGAAGCGGTGGTAGTCGTCAGGGTTCTTCTCCATCAACCACTGGTCGAAGGTCTCATCTACCACCATCAGCCCCAATGTATCGCAAGTGTTGAGGAACGATTCCGAAGGCAGTCCGTGGCTGGTTCGCACGGCATTGTAGCCCTGGGCCTTGATCAGTTGCAAGCGGCGCACCTCGGCACGGTCGAAAGCCGCCGCACCCAGCAAACCGTTATCGTGATGAACGCAACCGCCACGAATCAGCATAGGCTGGCCATTGAGCAGGAATCCCTTGTCGGCCGTGAACGACAGGCTGCGAAAGCCCACACGAGTGGTCAGGCGGTCCTTCACCTTTCGTCCGGCCATGAGCTGTGTTTCCAGCTGGTAGCAATAGGGATGGTCGGGCGACCACAGCTCAGGCTGCTCCACACGAAGCACCTGCCGCGACTGTCGGCCGCTGACGGTAACCACCTTTCGGCCCGCTGCATCGTAGAGCGTATGCTGCAGTGCCTGTTGTCCTTTGGCAACGCCCTCGATGGGTGCTTCCACGACGAGCTGCCACGTACCATCAGCCTGCTGATGGGTAGTGGCCTGCAGGTTCCAACTGTCGAGATAGGCATCACGAGGCGTCTGGATGAGCCACACATGGCGATAGATGCCACTTCCGGCATACCAGCGGCTGTTGTTGCCCTCGTTGGCAACGCGCACCAGAAGCCAGTTGTCGCCCTCGTGCAGGGCATCGCTCACGTCCACACGGAAACTGATGTAGCCATAGGGATTGAAATGCAGTTTCTGGCCGTTCACGTAGACTTCCGTCTGGTTATAGGCACCCTCGAAGTAAATGATTTGACGGCTATAGCGGTGCCGTTTGCCCTTCACCGAAAGGCGTTTGGCATACCAACCCTCGCCACCCACGGTGAAAGCCGTCTGGTAGCCGCCGATGCTGGCTGTGGTGAAAGGGCCCACAACGGTTCCGCCTGCAGCCTGGGCAGCCTCGGTCTCCACACTCCAGTCGTGGGGAAGGTCCAGCAGGCGCCAGCCACTGGTCACGTCGGGTTGGGCGATGGCAGCACTTCCATCGCCATAACAGAACCGCCAGTCGCGGTCGATGCAGGTTGTTCGCTGCTCGGGGGTTGCCTTACCAATGATGACAGTTTGCTCGGTGCCGTTCTGAGCCACTGCCATCAGTGCCGACAGCCAACCGAGAGTAAGAATGCATAACGTCTTGCGCATGGTCAATTTGCTTAAAGGTGTTGATCGTTTATGCTGCAAAGTTACAAAAAAATGTTGGGAGCAATACAAAACAGAATACTTTTTTTCGTAACTTTGACATTCGCCGAATCGCAGGTTAAAGATAACGCTGGCTGCTTACCAATGAATGTAGGGACGCGACACGTCGCGTCCCTACATTCATTTTAGCAAAGTCGGGGCTGATGATTATCTCACCACCATCTTTTTCCCGCCTTGGATATACACGCCCTTGGGGAGAGTTTCAAGTTTCTGGTTTCTGGTTTCTAGTTTCCGGCCTTGCAGGTCATAGATGGCTGTCGAGGCATTATCCGTCGAATTCTCATCACCCTCCACCTGCCGAATGCCAGTTGTGAGCATCAGCTGGGCGACGTTCAGCACTTGGTTGTCGCGCAGGTCGTTCTTGTTCACCTTGTGCACGAATGCCACCAAGCGGCGGGCAGTGCCACCGAAGCCTTCTTTCTCTACAGTGGGGAAGCTGACGCTGTACTTTCCGTCGGTATTTACGCTGAGCAAATCGCCCACCGGGTCGCTGTTGTAGTAGTGCAGGATGACGCCATTGTGGCGGAACACATCCTTCAGGTCGGCGGGTGCATCGGCATCGTCCATACCCGTCTGCGGGTATTTGTCGATAGTGATACCATCCTCCACCAGATAGCACGACAGATAGAGCGGCTTGTCGATGAGGTCGCGGGCCACGCGTCCGCTCACCGTAACGTTTCCGCTCTCGTCGCTGATGTTCACCTCAGCCATAGCCGGCATCTGAGCGGCCTCGGCCAAAGCATTGAGATAGGGCGTGGGCGACATGTCGCGAATGCCCTGTACGATGACGTCCTCGCCTTCCAAGACGGCGCGGTTGTACATGATGGCAGGGTTGTATTCGTGCTCATAGCCACCGAAGACATACACCACTGCACGGTCGGCATCGCTGGTGAAGGCATCGTCGTGGAAACCACTGTGGTGAGAGATGTAGACGTAGGGTCCGTCATACTGCTCGAAGGCTTTCTCCAGGAAGTACGCCATCTGCGGACAGTTGATGCATCGCTGGCTGGTGAACTCCTCGACGAGCGGTGTGCGCTGGAAGTTGTCCTTCGTCACATAAAGCTTCGTCACACCCGGGCGCGCCTGCTGTGCAAGTGTCTTGTTCACATACGTCACCCGGCACGTCCAGTCGGCTGTTGTGCTCTCGGTGCTTCCTGCCCGCAGCTGTGTCACGACGATGGTGCTGCCGTAGGGCTCAAGCTGCTCGGGCAACACGATGTCCTTGTATGTCGGCTCAACAGCGCCCTCGCCCTGCATGGCTATTGTTATGTTGTCGATGGGGTATGGCGTGAAGTTATGGATGTAGAGCCCGCCGGTGAAGTCCTGGTCGGGAGCCACCGTCTGCGGATGTGTGGTGTTCTGTGCGTAGGCGGCGTGGTCGAAGGCTTCAACGGCATTGTCGTCGAGCAGGGCGAAGATGAGCAACGTGCCGCGGTCGGTGTATTCCTCCCACGTCTTCTTGCCTTGATTGATGAGGCACGACTGCGGAACAGTTGCCTTTGCAAAGGCCACCAACGGATGGGGCTCACCGAGCGTCTCATAAGTTTGCACGCCCAGGAAGAACGGCTCGTCGCCAATGACGTATGGCTCGTCGAACATCACGTCGTTCCAACCTTCCGTGAGGTCGGCATAGGTCTGGCGTACGATGTTCTCGGGCTTGCTCTCGCTGGCGAGGATGCCGGAGCGCTTCTGGCGAGCCTGCTTATAGTCGGCACGCAAATAGCAGCGCACACCCTTCACCTCACGTCCCTTCAGGCGTTGCAGCACGGGGTCTTGCGTTGGGTCGAACTTCGTCAGTCCCTGCATGAACTGGTTCTTGTTGCCGCCCAGCGCCGAGAGATCCTCGGCAACTGGGTTGGCAGGAGCATAGCCGTAGGGTACCTGTGACCAGAGCAACAACGTTGCAAAGTTACAGAGTAACAGCGTGAGAATCAGTTTCTTCATTTCACTACGAACTTTTTACCGTTGACGATGTAGATACCCTTCGGGAGGGTTTCAAGTTGCTGGTTTCTTGTTTCAAGCTTGCGTCCGCTCAGGTCGTAGACGGCGGAAGCAGCAGAAGCATTCTCGAGGGTATTGATGCCGTCAGAGATGCTCAGGTTGCCCTCTGTGCTGTTGAACACATGCATGTACTTGCCACCCTTCTGACCGTCGCGATGGACGAAGGCCACGACGTAGAGGTTCTCGGTATTCCACATCGGGTCGGGATCATCCACCGTTGTGTCCCAAGAATAGGTGCCGGTTGCCGGCAGTTCAACGCCGTTGGCGAGAATCTCACGGATGACGTTCACGTGCGTATATTCGCCTATGTGCTCCTCTTTCTCCTTCTCCGTCCAGAACATCTGGCTGTCGCTGAACACGTCGTGCTCCATCAGGTAGACCGTCAGGCGAGGCTTCTCACCCTCGGGCAGCACACCTTCAGCCACTTCGCCATTCACCTCGATGGCAATGCCTGTGGCCTCTGCATTGCCCTTGGCTTCCACGCTGGCAAACGTCGGCACATCTTTGGCGGCATCCAGCATCAGATTGAAGTAGGTTGGGTCTACGAGAACGTCGAACATCGGGTTGGTCGTGGAGCTCATCTGCACGAGGATATTGCCCGTGTTCATCGCACGGTCGACGGTCATCGCCGGAATGCTCACCCGCGACGAGTCGTTGTCGCAGAGCTGGAGGGCGAGCATGGTGGCATCGTCGTCACCCGTCATGAACTGGTCGTCGAGATGCTGGCAGACGAAGGTGATGTCGTTGCGTACCGGCTCCAGCAGCGGGGTGATGTACTCATCGTAGTAGCGAGCGGAACGGTAGTTGTTCTCCGACTCGTAGTACTCCATCAGCGGACGACGCGAGTACTTCTCTGCCACCTCCTTCGGCACGGCCAACATGTTAACGGTCTTGGTGACGGGCTTCTTCAGTTCCTTGTCGTTCACCTTGGTGATGCTCAACTCCAAGTCGCCGCTCTCGAAGCATGTCAGCGGAACCAGGAAAGTGCCGCTGGTCTTGCCGGCAGCAATGGGGCTCGACAGGTTCACCTTCTCGCTATAGGTCTGTTCGCCCTGACGCGATGTCACCTCTATCGAGCGAATGGTCTGCGAGCCGGCATTCTTCAGTCGCATCAGGCAGTCGGAAGGCTCACCGGCCGTCACCAGGCCGTTGGGCGTGAACGTCGTCAGCACGGGAACCAGGCCAAATGTGCCCTGGGTATCCTCTACGATGAGCAGGATGGGCAGGATGCCATATTCATTACGGTCCACCCAAAGCGGGTTGCCCTCTTCGTCGTTGTCGCCATCCACCCAGAGGTAGCAGCTGTTCTTCGTGTAGTGCGGATAGATCGTGGGAATGGCGTAGACACCACTCTTCACGTTCGTGGTGAAGCCCACCACGAGCTGCTCCACATCGTCAGGAATCACGTAGTCCGTCATCGTCATCGTGTTCCAGCCCGGGTTGCTGTCGCTATAGCTGTATTTCACAGTAGCCTTACCCGTCGAGAGGTCTTCGCCGTTGAAGTCGTTTCTGACGAATCCTTCATACTCGCCAGTCATCTGGGTAGTACCCCAGCCCACGCGCATTCCCTTGATGGTGCCGCCGGCATAGGGAGCAATCATGTCCTTCGTGATCAAGATGGCGCACCCCACCTTTGAGTCCTTGTTCAGCATCACACCGTCGTACTCCCACAGCTGGTCGTCGTACTTAGCGTAACCCACATAGAGGCTGCCTGGACTGGATTGTGCAAACATTGCTCCAGGAGCTGCCATCAGCAGTCCGAGCACTAAAAAAGTAGTGTAGAGTTTTTTCATAATTACATAATTGCATAATAGTTAGGATTTCTGTTACAAAGATAATGCAAATGCATTATAAACCAAACAATTACCTAATTTTTTAACATTTATTAGGTTTTGATGAAGAGGACTCCCGATCGGAAAAACTTAAATATTTTTTGGTTTTTCGCTCACTTATCATTAACTTTGCAACCAAAAGCAATAAAACCGAAAAGATGGAAACGACTCTTAGCAATCGCTTGCACATCCGCGTCAGCCAACAGGCTATGGCGTTTGCAGCGAAAGATAGCACCACTGGACAGGTCATTTACGAGCCATACATCGTCAGAAGCGGCGTTTCGATGGCCGCCAACCTGCGCGAAGCATTCCGCAACAGCAACTTGCTGAACAGCGGCTACCGTCGGGCACAACTCATCGTCGATACGCCCACCGTACTTGTTCCGCTGCAGGAGTTCGAGCAGGAGCAGGCCGCCGACCTCTACCATCACGCCATCAGCCAGCAGGAAGGATGCGAGATTGTCAACGAGGTGCTGCCCAGCCTGAATGCCGTGCTGCTCTTCGCCGTCAACCGCGACCTGCGCATGGTGGTAAACGACCATTTCGACGACGTGCGGCTGACACATGTCATGCCTGTCGTCTGGAGCCACATGCAGAACCGCAGCTATTCCACCGTGGGAGGCCGTAGCGAAAACGCCATCGCCATGGGTCGACGCAAGGTATATGTCTACTTCCACGACAAGAAAGCCGAGGTGTTCAGTTTCGACAAGAACCGTTTCCGCTTTGCCAACACCTTCGAGGGAACCCGCTCGCGCGACGTGGTCTATTTCGTGCTGCACGTCTGGAAACAACTGGGGTGCCAGCCCGATACCGACGAACTGTTCCTCGCCTACGACAATACTCAGGCCGACACGGCCGAGAACCGCCAGGACCGCGAATGGATTCTCGAGGCACTCCGCCGCTACGTCCAAAAGGTCTACACCGTGAACCCATCGGCCGAGTTCAACCGCGCTCCCGTCACACAGGTGAAAGGCATTCCTTTCGACCTGATGATGATGTTTTGAATGAGGTAATAGGTTATAGGTGACAGGTTATAGGTAATAGGTTATAGGGTTCTAAAATGAGAATTATCACCGGACAATACAAAGGCAGGCGGTTCGACATACCGCGCACTTTCAAGGCAAGGCCGACGACCGACTTTGCCAAGGAGAACATTTTCAACGTGCTGAGCGGCTACGTCGATTTCGATGGTGCCACGGCACTCGACCTCTTTGCCGGAACGGGCAGCATATCGCTCGAGATGCTGTCGCGAGGATGCAGCCAGGTGGTAAGCGTCGAAGCCGACCGCGACCATGCCCGCTTCATCAGCGAATGCGTGCGGAAGCTGCAGGTCGACAACCATGTACTCATCCGTGGCGACGTGTTCCGTTTTGTGAAGTCATGCCGACAGCAGTTCGACCTGATCTTTGCCGACCCACCCTACCAGCTGCCCAATCTGCCGACCATTCCAGACCTTATCTTCGAGCACCAGCTGCTGGCACCCGACGGCATCTTCGTATTCGAACACGGCAAGCAGAACGACTTCTCGCAACATCCCCACTTCCGCGAACACCGTGCATACGGCAGTGTGAATTTCTCACTGTTTCAACCTTGACCAGTCGCCAGATTGCTCAATGAATTCATGATCATCGCCATTTTTTTGTAACGGATATCATTCTGATTATACCCGTTTTTTTTAACGGCTATATAGCTATTTTTAACGGCTTATTTAGCAAAATGGTTCGTTATAAAGTGTTGCTAATTCTGCCTAATTCCCCCAAATTGCTTAACAAGTGCGAACAGAACCGGCAAAGGGCAATAAAACGTTGGGAGAAGCGAAAAAATGCTGATGATGCCGCGGCATTTTCGGCAATGCATAAAAAGGAAAATGAAAAAGAAAAAGAAAAACACTAATCCTACAAGTAGTCTTAGTGTAGATAAAGAAAGTAGCCTAGCGGCTACTAAAGAAATTAGCGACAAAAGCGCTAATTCCGATGCGGCGGCGGCTTGGCAGCAAAATTTTTATCAATACATTCAATGAGTTGATAGCAGGCAGCAACATACCTCCTGTGCGTCGGCTGAGTGCAAAGAGGATGGACAAGCTGAGGGTGATCTGGCGTGAATTCTCGACAAAGGACCTGGCCGAGGTCGTG
>CACYJV010000037.1 GCA_902774815.1 uncultured Prevotellaceae bacterium
CCAAAGGTACAAAAAATCTTGGACATAACAAAGCCCTGGCTTGAGAAAGTCGGGGCTTTGCGATAAAAAAAGAGGATGTGCCTATTTTGACACACCCTCTTTTTATGGTATTGGCCGATCGTTTGTATCTCTAAACAGCACCTATGGGGCTCATATCTGCCGTTTTTGTTTCCTAAAGGCTTTATTCTTGCTGCGACATTGGCTTCAGTTGTACAATCGTATCGCTGACGCGGCGGGCGGTTGTGCGTAGGATGGTGTCCTCATCGGCATCCTTCGCTCCCATGTAGACACCGGGATTGGAGAAAAGCATCTCGCTCTTCAGCGGTTCGCGGGCAGAAAAATGATACTCACGCACGCCCGTAGCCTCGTAGATGTGCCGGATGTTCTGCTCGTTCACCCCACATCCAGCCAAAATGATGATGCGTCCGCTAGCCTGCTCATGCAGTTGGCGCAACAAGGGAATGCCTTGCTCAGCAGTGGGCTGCTGGCCAGAGGTAAGCACGCGGTCGAATCCTTGGCTGATGAGTTCCTCTAATGCCTTCGTCGGATTGGAACAACGGTCAAAGGCACGGTGAAAGGTGACGGAAAGAGTAGATGATGGATGATGGATGATGGACGAAGGCTTGTTGGCTTCGGCATTTAAGCATTCATCTTTCATCCCTAATCTTTCATCTAAGGTGGCAGCCTGCAACAGGCGGGCATTGGCTTCGCTGTCGAGTGTGCCGTCGGGACGCAGACAACCGAAGACGACACCGTCGGCACCCAGTTCACAGCAGATGCGAATGTCGTCAATCATGCGTTGCAGTTCGAGCTCTGTATAGAGGAAGTCACCGCCCCGTGGACGGATAATCACGTGCAGGCGTGTTTTTTTCAGTCCCTGCCGCGCCCCTTCGTCAAGCATGCGACGTGCCTGGAAGATTTCTCCATACGAAGGTGTGGTGCCTCCTTCGGGAATACCGGCGCATAGTTCCACACGATCGGCTCCTCCCTGTTGGGCAGCTATGCAGCTCTCTACGCTGTTGGCGCAGACTTCAAACTGAAACCTATTCATATGATTCTTTCTCATTATTTGGTAGGGTTGAGAACCTTTGCCATGCGCTGCAGTCCCTCCATGAGGCGGGCGCGTTGCGTGGCAATATTGATGCGAATGTAGCCCTCTGTGCCATACATCGTGCCACTATTCACCCAGACACGGGCCTCGCGCAAGAGTTTTTCCTCCATTTCATCGGCGCTAAGACCGGTTTCTGTGATATCTACCCATACGAGGTAGGTTCCTTCCAGCTTAAAGACCTTCAGCTGAGGCAGGTGTTCTGTAAAGAAACTAAGCAGCGCCTGATAGTTAGCCCAAAGGTATTGGTTGAGCTCATCTATCCATTCTGCCCCCTCGTTGTATGCAGCCTCGACCGCCAACGGTGCGAAGGGGTTCACGTCGCATATTTCGTTGATGTTGATGGCACGGTTAATCCGTCGGCGTGTCTCTGCGTCGGCACAAATAATGTTGGCCATTTGCAGGCCTGCGGTGTTGAAAGACTTTGAGGGAGAGCAGCAGATGACGGGTGCAACCCCATCCTCGGGAGAGACAACTCCCATGGGTACAAACTCATGTCCAGGCATGATGAGCTCGCAATGGATTTCATCGCTGATGATGCGCACGTGGTTTCGCTGGCAGATGCCGTTCATACGTTGAAGTTCCTCACGCGTCCATACACGTCCCGCAGGGTTGTGAGGGTTGCAGAGCAGGAATACCGTTGTCTTCTCGTCGGCACATTTGGCTTCGAAGTCTTCCCAATTTACCACGTAGGAAGATGAAGGTTGGGCGAAGGAAGATTGTTTGTCGGCTTCGGCATTTAGGCTTTCATCCTTCATCTCTAATCTTTCATCTAAGCCTACTGCTTTCAGTGGCGACTCAACAACCTCGCATCCGTTGTTGCGAATAGAGGAAAAGAAACAGTTATAGACAGGTGTGAGAATAAGAACGCGTTCGCCTGGCATGGTCAGGGCCTTGATGACGGCCGAGATGGCAGGCACAACACCTGTGGTGTACTGTATCCACTCACGCTCGATGTGCCATTGGTGACGACGTTCGTACCAGTTGATGACGGCATCGTAGTAGCTATCTTGCACGATGGCATAGCCAAACACACCGTGATCGACACGTTTCTTCAGTGCTTCGCGGATGGCGGGCGCAGCCTCGAAGTCCATATCGGCCACCCAAAGGGGGATAAGTGGGGCCTCATCCCAGCCCTCCCCAAAGGGGGAAGGGGCATTACACTGAACGCATTTCCCTTCCTTTTTGGGGAGAAGTGGGGTGGGTTCATCCCATTTCACACAATGAGTGCCTTGGCGTTCAATGGGTTTGTCGAAGTCGTATTTCATTTCCGTGTCTCTATAATGCAGTTATTTGGCTGTCGTACGTTCTCGTCGATGGTGACGGAGCCGATGCTGTCGGCGACGATGTGGCCGCTGGTGGGGTTCTTGATGTTCTCGATGTGTCCACGGATGTCGGCTTCGACAGTGCTATACTCGAACACGCGGTCGCAGGCAGCGTCGAAGGTGCAGTTCTCAAGCACCAGTCCGTCGACGTAGCACAGCAACTGTTCGCCTGCCAAGTGGCAGTTGACGAGTCGCACGTTCTTCGAATGCCATGCCAGATATTCCCCATCGAGGACTGAATCATATACGGTCACGTTCTCGCATTCCCAGAATGAGTCTTTGGTCAGTATCTTTGCATTGTGTACCTCTACGTTTTTGCAGTACTGGAACACATATTTAGAATCGCTCTCCAGCCCGTCTACATAAATATTGTTGGAGAACATGAACGGATAGGTGCCCCCATGCAACTTAACATTCTTGATGCGCAGGTTGTCAACCTTCCAGAATGTCTCATCGGCATCGGTGATTTGCACGTTTTCAAGCTCCACGTTCCTCATCTCGCGGAAGAACTTTGGACCGTCGATACGGCAGTTAGTCATTACCAGGTCGTTGGTGTACCAGATGGCAGAGCGCGAGTCCATGGCAAAGTAGCAGTTGTCTATGCGCGCTCCATCAACATGCCACCAGGGATATTTGCCATAGAAACGGCAGTCGCTGGCCTCCATGTTCTGGCATTGCTTGATGCCCGATTCGCCATCGGTGATGGTTATGCGCTCCAGGCGCAGGTCATGAGTGGCAAATAACGGACGTTCGCCGCCAAACTCTTTGTCTTTGATTAGTTCCATGATTACTATTATCCTTTGCTAATTGTTTTCGCCTGCAAAGTTACGAAAAAATGAGCGCAGGACAAAAGAAACTTGTTTCTTTTTTATGGATAATAACTCAATATATGTGCCCCTTGGAGTTGTATGGATGATTACTGCCTCTCTATTTCCACGTGGAGGGTCTGCTCAATCATGTCGAGCAGGAGGTCGAGGTCGTCGGCCTCGAAGTCGCCCGTGAGGTGGTGGGCGGTGTCGCTGGCCGTGAGCGTCACGCCATAGTAGCCGCCCAGTTCGCTGAGCACCTGCGGCAGGGGCGTGTCGTCGAAGTGGAACGTCTGTGGCTGAAGGGCGATGCTGGGCTGCGTGACGGTCTGCTCGGTGGCAGCAGGCTGCTGCTGGCTGCGTGTGGCGGTGAACAGGGCGTAGGCGCTCACCATCACCACAACCAGGGCGATGGCTGCGGCATAGCGCCTCCAGCGGCTGCCGGCCATCATCCACCGGCTGCCATCGTTCATCTGTGGGCTTGCATCCTTCATCCACTGGCTTTCATCCAGGCGGGCTTTCACATTCCTCATGGCACGTTGCGTGTCGAGGGTTCCGTGCTTGTAGTGGCGCAGCACGAAGTCTTCAATCAGTCTTTGCTTTTTTGGGGTATCCATGTTGTAGGCAGTTTTTATTTCCAGTTCAGGTTGATGCGGTAGGGGCTGCTGATGTATTGCGAGGGCGTGTCAGAATTATTGCCGTCGAAGTATACGTTCCAGAGGTTCATCTGCTTCTGTCCGACGTCGGCAGCTGTCTGGTTGAGCACCATGTACACGCTGTGCACGGCGTTGTCGCCGAAGAGCTGTGGACTCTGCATGAAAAGCCAGATGGGGAAGTAGGTAAACGATGTGTCCCCCTCCAGACTGTAGATGCGGGGAAGCGACATGCAGAAGTCGATGGCCCGGTAAGTGCTGTCGACGACCTGTCCCTCGGGGGTGACCACCTTCTCGGCGTGGCGGCTCGTAGAGAGCGTCTCGTGCGGCTTGGCGATAATACGTCCGTCCAGCTGCACGCGGCACTGCAGGTCGCCACCCGTCCATTGCTTGGCGTCCTCGTCCCACTGGAGCGTCGGCAGCGCATCGTCGGCTTCGGGAAAGCGCAGCTGCACGTGCAGCGTGTCGGCTTCCGTGCGCAGGTAGGGATGCCCATCCTCGGCTATGATGTGCAGCGTGTCGTGCTGCAGCTCGTGGTCACCATAGCTGGTGCTCACCGGCGAATACTTCACCACGGCGATGCGATTGCCGTTGCCGTCGTGCTCATAGTGAAGGTCGTAGTCGTAGCGCGTTTTCACCACGATGGGCTGTTCGAGTGCGTCGATGGCGATGACGAGTGTCGGGTCGAGCGTGTAGACGTACTCCTTGTCGGTCTGACTGTGGTAAGGCGTTGGAAGCGTGACCGTCAGCAGGCGGGTTGTAGCCTTCTGTCTGCGCTGCCACGACAGCATCTCTGTGTCCTCAATACTGTAGGGAAGCGGTTCGCCCGTCTCCCAGCAGCGCACGCTCAGCCCGTCGGCATTGGCCAGCAGGTCGCGGCCGTCCGCGTCTTCCACGACGAAGCTCAGCACAGGAGCATCGACAGAGGCCTCCACGCCACTGATGCGCGGCTCGTCGCTGTCGTCGGTACACGACGTGAGGCCCACGCCAACACCTGTCCAAGTGAGGAACGTCAGGAAGACTCCCAGGAGTGTTGTTCTTCTTCTCTTGATCATTTGGTTTGCTTTCATATTTTTCATTCTTCTTTCACCGAGTGACACTTATGATTCGATAGCCAATACTTTCGAAACATGAATCATTCTGTTTGTTTCCAATTGCTCCAACCCGTGGCATAAGTGCCGAGGAGACCGAAGCCACCGTTGACATTCGAGAGGGTGGGGGGCACCAGCGCGAAACCGCCTTGTGCCAGTTCGTTGTTGGCCATGTCGTTGTAGGACTTCAGGAACCGGTAGAACTCAGGCGAGATGCGGTAGAGCAGCACGCTGTAGGCCTCGCCCCAGGAGTTTTCCTTTCCGCGGTGGTTGTAAGTGGGGATGTTCAGGTGCAGGGTGTAGGTCTGTCCGCTGATCAGTTCGTCGCTGAAGATGCAGAAGCCGCCGTAGAAGTCGGACGAGAATCCGAAGTCGGTGTCGATTTCGCTGAGCGGATTGAGCAGCGGCTCGTCGTTGAAGACTATCTCGGGCCAGCTGATGGTGGAGTCGCTCACCTCCACCTCCCACTCGATGGTGGGATATTGCTCACACAGGCGCCGGTAGTCGTCGATGTTGCTGATGTACCACGTGCTGATTTCCTGTCCGCCTTCGTAGACGTGTCCCGTGGCCGAACCGGCGTATTGCTTCTGAACGACGCGCACGGCATAGTAGTCTGCGGTCGTGGCAGGGTCGGTGAAGGTGGCCAGCAGCTTGTGGAAGGTGCGGCTGTCGTACCAGTCAGGGTCGAACTCTGTGGTGGTCACGACGCGGTCGAGGCTCACGGGCACGGCATCGGGCACGGTAGCCTCAGCCGTGGCCTCGCCGTAGTCGGGGTGGCTGACAAGGATTTCCACGCGGTCGCCGGGCTGATGGCCTCCGAGCACGTAGAACACGCCGTCGGCATCGTCCTCACCTGGCAGCAGGGCCGAGAGCTGATGCACGTGCCGCTCCTGTCCGTTCACGCGATAGACAACCTGCGCGTCGTCGAGCCCGTGGATGCCTCGGGTGTCGGTGAACTTCTTCACGCCCATGCTGGCCGTCACGTTGATGTAGGTGGTGTCGTCGGCAGCCGGAAAGCAGTAGAACACCAGCTTCGACGTGTTCTGCAACTTGTCCAGGTCGTAGTGGTCGGTGCAGGAAGTGAGTCCCACCCCAAGCCACAAGGCAACAGCCCACCCCAAGCCCCTCCCAAAAGGAAGGGTTGTAAATATGCTGAGGCTGTTGGCAAGAAAACTACTTAATTTATTCATCATGATTTTTCTGTTTTAGAACTTAATCGTATAACTCACCGACGGGATGACGGGGATGTAGCCGCGCGTCTTCACGCTGAAGTTCTGGTGGCCGCTCAGGTCCACCTTGTTAGAGCTCAGTTCCTTGTATTCAAGTTCCACCCACAGCGGGTTCAGGTGGCAGTAGGCATTGTAGACAGAGAGGTTCCAGATGCGCTCATGGCCGTGCTTCGTGGCGTGGCGGAAGTTGAAGCCCACGTCGAGCCGATGATAGGCGGGCAGCGTGATGTTGTTGGGTCGCTCGTAGATAAATTCCCCGTGAGTTGAAAAGCTTGTGAAGGCGCCCTTCCCTTCAAGGAGGGGCTGGGTGTAGGCTTCCCCTGGCAGCGCGGGCATCTGCACATACTGTGTGGGCAGCGTCATGTGGTTGCCCGTGTGGTAGGTCCAGGCGGCATACATCTGCGTCTTCTTGCTGAAACTGTAGCGCAGGGAGAGGTTCAGCTTGTGGCGGTTGTCGAACTTGTCGTAGTACCAGTCATGATAGAAGTCGTCGAAGCGGCGCTCGTTCCACGACAGCGTGTAGGCCAGGTCGGCCTGCAGGCGCTTCGTGCGATACTGCGCGTCGAGTTCCAGCCCGTAGAAGCGACCGCGCCCCACGCTCACCAGTTGGTCCCAGCTCTGCGCCGGCGGTACCAGTCCGCCCCACGAGTTATACTGCAGCAGGTTGCGCGTCAGCTTGTAGTAACCCTCCAGCGACAGCGTCAGGCTGGCGTGGTTCCTCAGATGCGGACTCCAGTAGATGCCTGCCGCCCACTGCTGCGAGTGCATGGGCCGCAGCCTTTCCGTCGTGGGCACCCAGTAGTCGGTGGGCAGTTCCAGCACCGAGTTGGATATCTTGTGCACGTACTGCGTCATCATCGTGTAGGAAGCCTTCGCCGCGAGGTTTTCGCGCAGCTGGTATTTCACCGCCAGACGCGGGTCGATGCCCACAAACGCCTTGCTGCTGATGCCGAAGAGCGACAGGTTCAGACCGGCGTTCAGGCTCCAGCGGTCGCTGAGCGTCAGCTGGTCCTCGCCGTAGAGCGTCAGTTCGTGGGCGGCATGGTGGTTACGGCTGCTGCGCGTGAGGCTGTCGGCTTCCTCCTGCACGCCCCAGAGATGCACCTGCGAGCGCGTCTGCGGACGGAACTGATGGTAGGTGTAGTCGTGGCCGAAGCGTATGTGGTGGCGCGGTGACGGCCGGAAGTCGAACTCCGAGCGGTAGCCCAGGTCGCTGATGGTGGAGCGATAGCGGTGCTCCAGGTAGATGCGGTCGATCACGTCGCCCTGCTTGTCGAAGGATTGCTCGTTGTCGGTGGTGAGCAGCGAGGCGCGGTTGTGGGTGTAGACGGCGGTGAAGTTCGCCAGCAGCTTCGGCGAGAACTGGTAGCGCCAGTTCAGCGCGGCGTTCAGGTTGCCCCAGCGGAAGCGGTTCTTGTAGACATCGTGGTAGCTCAGCTTGCTGTAGTCGTCGCCCTGCCAAGCCTCGCGCCAGTCGTCCTTCGTCGTCAGCGCGTCCTGCCCGTTGTAGATGCTCAGGTTCATCTGCGAGCGACGGTTGAAGATGTGTGTCAGCTTTGCGTTCAGGTCGTAGAAATCGTAGGCCAGCGTGATGTTCTCCTCGTCGTTGAAGTGGTTGGCAATGGCGAAAGCAGGCCGCGACAGCAGGTCGAGCCACGAGCGGCGTAGCCCGATGTTGAACGACGTGCCGAAGTCTACGCCGCGCTTCTCACCTTTCTGCTCTCTTAGCTTTTCGCTTTTCAGCTTGATGGGGCCGTCCAGCTGAAAGCCGCCGTCGAGCAGTCCGATGCGATACGAGCCATGCAGGCGTTCCCAGTTGCCGTCGTTGGTGCGCACGTCGACGACTGAAGACAGCCTGCCGCCGTAGCGTGCGGGGAAACCGCTCTTGTAGAAGTCCACGTTCTTCACCACGTCGGCGTTGAACGAAGAGAAGAGACCCATCGAGTGGTTAATCTGATAGAGCGGTGTGCCGTCGATGAGGAAGAGGTTCTCGTCGTTGTTGCCGCCATGCACGTAGAGTCCCGAGGCCACCTCGATGCCCTCCTGCACGCCCGACAGGCGCTGCAACGCCTTCACCACATCGGGCGACGACAGCAGCGAGAACTCCGTCTTGATGTCCTGCTGCGACAGTGACCGCTTACCCATCTGTGTGCCCGTCACGGGCGAGTTCAGGTCGGCCGTCACCACCACCTCGCCGACGTGGGCGTTCTCTTTCAGTACGAACTGCTGCTCGCGGTTGCCATGCAGGCGGAGCGCTTCCACATGGTCCTCGAAGCCAATGTAGCTCACGCGCAGCCGGTGCTCGCCTTCAGGCAACGTCAGCGAGAAGAAGCCGTGCTCGTTGGTCATCGTGCCCTGGCCGGTGGTCAGGTCGTAGACAGTCGCATTCAGCAGCGTCTCGCCCTGCTCATCGCGCACGTAG
The DNA here is from genome assembly GCA_902774815.1 of uncultured Prevotellaceae bacterium. GTDB lineage: Bacteria > Bacteroidota > Bacteroidia > Bacteroidales > Bacteroidaceae > Prevotella. The sequence continues at coordinate 8,635 of CACYJV010000037.1, forward strand.
CCGCTCACGGTCCACCGCTTCGCCTCTCCTTTTCTTTTGGGCAGGGGCAGGGCAGTGGCTTTCAGCATCACGTACTTCCCCTTCACGGTGTAGTCGATGCCCGAACCTCGGAACAGCCTTTGCAGCGCCTCCTTCAGCGGCAGCGCCTTCACGTCGGGGCCCTTGTACGCCTGCCCCACGTTGAGCGACGAGTCGTACACAAAGTTCACGCCACGTGTGCGGTGCATCTCGTCCATCACCTGTCGGATGGTGACCGGACCCTGTGCCCAGCCCACCGCCGGCAGCATCCATAATATTAGAAAGATTATTTTGTTCTTCATACCTTTTGCCTTTATTACCTATTACCTGTTACCTATTACCTTAAAACATCACTCCCACGCCCAGCTGCAGCGAGTGAATGAGCATCTTCGAGTAGAAAATGTCGTCGATGTGCCAGTTGTAATATTCACTCTGCGTGCCATCGGCATTGTCCCAGATGGTGGGCTGGTCGTCTTCCGCATAGTGGACCCCCACTTGCCGACGGAACTGCTGCAAGTGCATGCCCAGCTTCACACTCACGCCGAAGTGGCGCTTGAACATGTGCTGATAGCCAATGCCCAACGCGCCGAACGGCCCGTAGCAGAACGAACTGCTGTCGTAGCTCTTGTCGAGACCCTCCACCTTTCCTTCGCCACGCGAGGGATTGTCGTAGATGTGCTCCTTTCCCAGCACCGACAGTCCCAGGTCGGCATAGGCAAACACACTGGGCACCTGCCTGAGGAACGGTCGGTAGCGCATGGTCAGGTAGACGGGCAGCGAGTTGTTGCTCGATACTCGGTGCAGGCCGGCGCCCACGCCCACTGTCCACTGGCCTACGCCCGTCTCTCGTGCCGAGCGTGTGGGCAGGTTGAAGAGGATGTTGGCCTGCAGCGCATGGCTTCCCGCGAAGTCGTTGTCGCTGCGCGTCTGGGTGGTACTCGTGTATTTGTCGGTGTAGTGCTCGCTGAGCGTCAGACCCTCGCGCCACTCCAGCTCCAGGTGGAAGAGCCCCGTGTTCTGTTTCTGTTTCTGTTTGTTCTTTGAAATTTGTGGCTCAGCATTATCCTGTGCCGCCACGTTTGTCGCCAGGGCCATTATCAGAACCAACAGCGGCAAATGTAATCTTTTCTTCATGCGTCTTCTTTTTATTCGTTTTTGCCCTCTTAACGAATAAAGGCGGAAAATCCCCTATGCCGAGAGTGTTAATAAAACTAAACGGAAGAAATCCTGCGACTTGCCGCGAAGGATGCGGAGGGCCTTCGACACCTGATGCTCGACGGTGCGCTCGGAGATGCCGAGCTCCTCGGCAATCTCGCGATAGGTCATGCCGTCGCGCTTGGCCATGAGGAACACCTCGCGGCAACGGTCGGGCAGGGTGTCGATGGCTGTCCACAGTCGGGCAGCCACGAACGACGACTCCACGTCGTCCTCAGCCATGTCGGTCGGGATGGGGACCTGCGGCTGGTAGCGCCGCAGCTCGTCGATGCACCGGTTGTGGACGATGCGGAAGAGCAGTGGCGCAGCCATCTCATGACTGTCGTGGAGGCAGTCGGAGGGATGCCCCTCGAGCATTTTCACAAAACAGTCCTGCACGATGTCTTCAGCCCTGTCGATGTCGTCGACGTATCGCAGAGCATAGAGGCACAGCGGCCGGTAGTAAAGCAGGAAAAGCTGTTCGATGTCCATAGTATGATCCTCTTTTCGCCTGCAAAGTTACGAAAAATCGAGCGCAGAACAAAAGAAACGCGTTTCTTTTTATGCCGAGATGGAGTAAGTTCGCGACTTTTGCCATAAAGTCCAAATAATCGGCCAAAAAACATCAATGTTGTTGATTGTTTCTACAGATTATTTTGTATTTTTGCAGCATCGTTCAAACTGTTGCAAAAAGAAGAAACACCTTGAAGACTATTTAAACATATGGTTTACAACGAAATTGGAAATACCGGCATGCGGGTGTCAGCATTGTCGTTCGGAGCATCGTCGCTGGGCGGCGTGTTCCATGGCATCCGTGAAGAAGAAGGCATCCGTGCCGTGCACGAGGCCGTCGAGGGTGGCATCAACTTCATCGACGTATCACCCTACTATGGTCATTTGAAGGCAGAGATGGTGTTGGGAAAGGCACTTCGCGATATTCCACGCGACAAGTACTACCTGTCGACAAAGGTGGGTCGCTACGGAAAGGACGGTCGGAACACGTGGGACTACTCAGCCGAGCGTGCCCGCAGCAGCGTCTTTGAGAGCATGGAACGATTAGGCATTGACTACATCGACCTGATCAATGTGCACGACATAGAGTTCCAAGCATCGATGGAGGGCGGCCTGCAGAAGATTGTTGACGAGACGTTGCCTGCCCTTTTGAAGCTGAAGGAAGAGGGCGTAGTTGGTCATGTCGGCCTGACAGACCTGCAACCTGAGAACCTCAAGTGGGTCATCGATCGCGTGGATAAAGGTGCGGTGGAAAGCGTATTGTGCTTTTGTCACTACTGTCTGAACGACGATTTGCTGACAGAATATCTGGACTATCTGGAAGAAAAAGGTGTTGGCGTGATAAGTGCCTCGCCGTTGTCGATGGGATTGCTGAGCAGTCGTGGCGCACCTGACTGGCATCCTGCTTCTGAAGACCTGCGTGAGGCTTGCCGTCGGGCTGCCAAGTACTGTGCAGAGCAGGGCTATCCTATTGAAAAACTAGCCATGCAGTTTGCAACGAGTTTGTCGCCAAGAATAGCCACGACACTTTTCAGCAGTGCCTCGCCCGAAAACGTGCTGAAAAACATCAGGTACGTTGAAGAACCCATTGACTGGCAATTGGTAGAGAAAGTGAAAGAAATTATTGGTGACCAACAACGCGTACGTTGGAGAAACTCCTGATAACCATCAACCATCGACTATCAACTATGAACTATCAACTAATAGATGCGCACAGCCATTTATGGCTTCGGCAAGACACATCGTGGAATGGCTTACCCATTCGTACATTGAAGAATGGGCGCTCGCTCTTCCTCGGTGAAGAGGTGCAGATGCTGCCTCCATTCATGATTGACGGACAAAATTCGGCAGAGGTGTTCCTTTCAAACATGGACTATGCACAGGTGGCGGCAGCTGTCGTCGTACAGGAGTTTATTGATGGTTTGCAGAACGACTATCTTGCCGAGGTCAGTCGCCGCTATCCCGATCGCTTCCTGACCTGCGGCATGGTCGAATATCTGAAAGATGGTTTCTATGAACAGGCTCGACAACTCATTGAAGAAAAAGGTTTTCGCGGCATTGCCATCCCCGGTCATCGCCTCTTAGGCAAGCCATTGACGTCGCCCGAGATGATGAAGATGTTCCAACTGATGGAGACGAGGGACGTATTCCTGAGCATCACGTTGGAAGACGGTGACCGTCAGGTGGCTGAACTGCGTGAAGTAATAAAAGAATATCCCCGTTTGCGCATCGCTATTGGTCATCTTGGCATGGCCAATCCGCCAATGTCGCCGCCGTGGGAGAATGTTTCGTGGTGCGAGCAGATCAAGTTGGCACGTTATCAAAATGTGATGGTGGAGTCGGGCGGTATCACTTGGCTCTACAACTCAGAGTTCTACCCCTTCCCAACGGCCGTGCGGGCCATCAAGGAGGCTGCCAATCTGGTGGGATGGGAGAAGTTGATGTGGGGTTCGGACTATCCGCGTACCATAACGGCCATCACCTATCGCATGTCGTACGACTTCTTGCTGAAGAGCAAGGAATTGGAGAGTGATGAATTGACCCTGTTCCTTGGCGAGAACGCACGTCGTTTCTATCGCTTTGGCACCTTGCCCGAACTTCCGTACGTCAAGAATATGAGTGAGTAATGGGCTTGAGCCCTTTGCAAACCTGGTCTTCAGATAATGAACAAGATAGTGTTTTTGCTATGACAGATAACAATCGTGCAAGGTATCTTCGCCTTGTCTCACTTCTGGTAAGCATCTTTGTCGCCTTGCCCCTGTTCGCGGGAGTAACGGCGAAGTCGCCCAACGGTCGCATCGCACTGAAGCAGCAAGGCTCACAGCTTGTCGTGTACTATCAACAGCATCCCGTGCTGACCATTTCCGATGTCGGAGTCGTCATGACTGAGGCCAATGCCTCTCTCCCGACGGCAGAAAGACAGGCTGGTGCACCAATAGGTATGGGGCAGGGCGGTGTGACTTCTCTTGAAGGCCCGTCAAAAGCACGTCGAATAGACATCGACTACACCATGCTTGCAGGCAAGCGTCTTCACTGTACCAACCAATGCAACGAATATCGTTACACTCTACGATTGCCATCTGGGCAAGAGCAGGTGCTGGTGATGAGGCTCGCCAACGACGGCATAGCTTTTCGTTATGAATTGGAGAACCTTTCCGAATGTCGTTTAGGAGCTGAGCATACCACCTTCCGCATTCCTGATGGTACACCGCGTTGGATGCAGACGTGGACAGATAGCTATGAGGGGTTCTTCCCACTAGCTACCGACGGTCGCCCTGCCAGTGTTGGCCGAGGACGGCAGCTTTCCAATCGCTGGGGCTATCCTGCGTTGCTCGATCTTTCTGATTATCAGCATGGAACAGCCACGTATGCGCTCATTACCGAGTCGAATATCGAAGACAGACAGAGTGCATCGTGCCTTTACAACGATGGCGAATTCTATCGTGTGGTGCCCGATGGAAACGATGTCGTTATCAGTGGGTCGTGGCATACGCCTTGGCGGGTGGTCATCATGGGCTCACTGGCCGATATAGTAGAATCGACTTTGGTCACCGATATGGCAGAGCCAAGTAAGGTGAACGATACCAGTTGGATCAAGCCAGGTGTGGTTTCGTGGGTCTATTGGGCATATAATCACGGTTCAAACGATTACGATATCATTAAGAAATATGTCGATTTGGCCGTGGCAATGCATCTCCCCTATGTGCTCATCGATGCCGAATGGGACGAGATGAAGGCCGGAAAGACTATTGAAGACGCAGTTGCCTATGCCCGCCAACAAGGTGTGAAGCCGATGATTTGGTACAACTCGTCGGTGGGATGGATCGATGGTGCACCGGGACCTAAGTTCAGGTTGAACAAACCCGAAGACCGTGAGCGCGAGTTTGCATGGTGTGAGCGCATTGGCGTGGCAGGTGTGAAGATAGACTTCTTCTCTGGCGATAACCAAATGAACATGCAGTACTGCCAAGACTTGCTGGAGTGTGGCGCCCGCCATCATTTGTTGGTCAATTTCCATGGTGCCACCATCCCCAGGGGCTGGCAACGTACGTGGCCCAACCTCATGTCGACCGAGGGTGTCTATGGTGCCGAATGGTATAACAACGTTCCGACGTTCACAAGCAAGGCTGCTGCACACAATTGCATGCTTCCTTTCACTCGCAACGTTATTGGACCGATGGACTACACGCCTTGTGCCTTTAGCGATTCGCAGCATCCGCACATCACAACCCATGCTCATGAGTTGGCACTGACGGTGGTCTTCGAGTCGGCATTGCAGCATTTGGGCGACCGTCCCGAAAGTTTCCTTGCGCAACCCATGGACGTGCAACAATTCCTTGGTCAGTTGCCGACCGCATGGGATGAGACGCGTCTGCTAGGTGGCTATCCTGGGCAATACGTCGTTATGGCGCGCCGTTGTGGTGACGTGTGGTATGTAGGCATTCTCAATGGTCGCGATGAACAACAGACCATTCGAACCGATGCGTTGAAGTCGCTGAAGACGGGTAAATCCTGTGATGTCACCTGTTTTGCTGACTCAGGAGACTCTGCCAACCCTTGGTACATCAGTCATCCCGACAAATTGCCGCTCTCAGTCACCCTGCCGGCTCGCGGAGGCGCTGTGTTCGTAATTGATAATAGTAATTGATAATCTCTTAACTCCTACCTTATGAAAGCAACAATCATGACCCTGCTCCTCGCCCTGAGCCTTACGGCCTCGGCACAGCAGTATGAAGTACCCGTATCGGAGGTTCATGAGCCGATGATGAAGGGTAAGTATGAACCAACCTGGCAATCGCTCTCACAGCACAAGGTGCCAGAGTGGTTTCGCAATGCGAAGTTCGGTATATGGGCTCACTGGGGACCACAATGTGTAGAGGGTACAGGCGACTGGATGGCACGTTCGCTCTATATGGAAGGTGGTCGCGAGTACAAATACCACTGCGAGCACTATGGCCATCCATCGGAATTTGGTTTCAAGGATGTGCTTCCATTGTTCAAGGCAGAGAAGTGGGATCCTGAAGCTCTCGTAGAGCGTTACAAGCGTTGCGGTGCGCAATATTTCTTCGTGCTTGGCAATCACCACGACAACTACGACCTTTGGGATTCAAAGTACCAGCCGTGGAATTCGAAGAACATAGGTCCGAAACGCGATATTCTGGAGGGTTGGGCGCGTGCTGCCAAGAAGGCAGGTCTGCCCCTTGGCATCTCATTCCATGCCGATCATGCGTGGCTTTGGTACGAACCGGCACAGCGCTACGACCTGAACGGCCCGAAAGCAGGTGTCTACTACGACGGGCACCTGACCAAGGAGGATGGAAAAGGCAAGTGGTGGGAAGGCTATGACCCGCAGATGCTCTACCAGCAGCAACACCCCATGAGCGAACGCTCGTGGTGGAACAATGCAGTGCACGGTCAGTGGGACTGGACTCATGGTGCCACATTGCCATCGCAGGAGTTTGTCACCAATTTTTATGACCGAACGCTCGATGCCATCAATCGTTACCAGCCCGATCTGGTGTATTTCGATGCCACAGTGCTGCCGTTTAACGACATCAGCGATTGTGGTCTGAAAATCGTTAGTCACTTCTACAACAAGAATCCGCGTGCAGTGGTCTTCGGAAAGATTCTTCCCGAAAACCTGCGCAAGGCTTTGACGTGGGACGTGGAGCGCGGAGCACCTAACTTTATTGTCGATGAGCCTTGGCAGACGTGCAACTGCATTGGCGGATGGCATTATAATACGTCTATCTACGAACGTGGTCACTACAAGAGTGCAGCCACGGTGGTGAAACAACTGGTCGATATTGTGTCGAAGAATGGTAACCTGCTGCTTTCCATACCTCTTCGTGCCGATGGCACGTATGATGAAAAGGAGGCTCAGGTCCTTGATGATCTTGAAGCATGGATGTCGGTCAATGGCGAGAGCATCTTTGGTACACGTCCTTGGAAGGTGTTTGGCGAAGGCCCTGTGGCCGAAAAGACCATCGAACTGAACGCCCAGGGCTTCAACGATGGTCAGTATAGCAACATGGACTGGCGTGACATCCGCTTCAACCAAAAGGGAAATGTGCTCTATGTCACAGCTATGGGCTGGCCAGATGCCGCCTCTGCTGTAAAAGGTCAGGGTGGACAACTCATCATCAAGTCGCTTCGCAAGGGCAATCCCTATGGTCGTAAGGTCGGCAAGGTCACACTTTTGGGCTATGGACGCGTGAAAGCCCGCCAGACTTCTGAAGGTTTAGTCGTCACGTTGCCTGCCCCCTGTAACAAGATTGCACCGGTATTGAAAATCAAGTAACCCCATTCGGTCATTGATAGAGTAAGAGGTTGTGTCAAAACGGACACAACCTCTTATCCGTTAGTCTGTTCTTGTTTTTTCTTTGAACATTTCGGTTGCTAATAATATACCCAAAAGGGCTATGGTACATTATACATTCATTTGAAAAGCGGAAATGTAAACGCTTGAAGAAAGACGGACGGGACAGACAGATGATATCATTTTTTTGTAATTACTTTGTCTAACAAAAAATAAAGTTTATCTTTGCAGTCGTAAGTAAATGTCATGGCAATCTTGCTGGTGACTTAATGAAAGCAAATCATCTGAATTTGAACAAAATCGTATATAAATAGTATTATGAAACAGTTGCCTTATTCTATTCTGCTCACCGTTCTTTTGAGCACGGTCGGTATTCCAGTCCTCGCTTATGATATTGCTATGAAGAATGAAGATGGCATTATTTTGTACTACAATTATCTCAATGATGGTCAAGAGTTGGAAATTACACATGGAGAAGGTTACTATAATGGCAGTATTGTTATCCCTGACAAAGTAACCTATGACAAAAAGGAACTGAAAGTGACGAAAATAGGTCTTTATGCTTTCAATGGTTGCGTGGCTCTCACTTCTGTTTCTATTCCTTACGGTGTGACGAAAATTGAGGGATTCGCTTTCATCGAGTGTATTAACCTTACCTCTGTAACCATCCCAGGCAGCGTAACCGACATCGGCTCATATGCTTTCAAGAACTGTTCTAAACTTTCTTCGGTAACCATCTCCAGCAGTGTGTCGCTTTTTGGGTATGAGGTTTTCACAGGCTGTTCTAGTCTCACCTCCGTCTATATCACAGACCTTGCTGCTTGGTGCAACATTACTTTTAGAGAAGTTCATTCCAACCCTATGTATTATGCAAGTCACCTGTATTTGAATGGTGAAGAAATCATAGAACTACATATCCCCGACAATGTGACAAGCATTAAGGACTATACATTTTATGGCTGCTCCAATCTTATCTCTGTTACTATCCATGATGGTGTAACGAGTATTGGTGGCTTTGCATTCTCTAAATGCTCCAACTTTACCTCAGTTACTATCCCTAACAGTGTGAAGACCATGGGCTATGGGGTGTTCCGAGGGTGCGAGGGGCTCGTGAAAGTATCCATTGGAAGTGGCATTGAGGAGATTGGCTTATATGCCTTTTCTGAATGTCCCCAAATAAAAGATATATATTGCTATGCTGTGAAATGTCCGATGACTATCGGAAATCCTTTTGCTCACTTACAGATAGACTCTATTACACTGCACGTTCCAAAAGAATCAGTTACACTTTACAAGAATGAGTCTCCATGGAAAGATTTCTACGATATCGTTCCTTTGGAAGATGATGAAACTGGTATTCCAGAAGTAAGGCAAATTGCTGAGAAAAAGGGAAAAGGAGGAATTGTCTACGACCTCTCGGGTTGTCGTGTGAAGAACGGTGAAGTGCCCAAGGGCGTATTTATACAGAACGGGAAAAAGTTCGTTGTAAAGTGAAACACCGCCCCTACCATCTTCAAAGAAGAAGGGTGAAAGACTGTTTAAGGTCTTTTGAACCGACGAAGTCAATGCTCCTGCATCACTGGGTCATTGCTTTCTATGCACTAAAGCTATGCTTTCCAAGCTATAAAGTAATGCTTTGCAAGGCATAAACCAATGCTTTCCAAGTATTAGGTCATTGCTTCTTATGCATCAAACCATTGCTTTTCATGGAGTAGAGGAGCAGGATGTATCAATGATGAGTGAAAACAAGAAATGCCGTACGACTCGTTGGGGAGCGTACGGCATTTCTTAATAGTCAATTATGATTGATTAGAGGTTCGGATTGATCTTCGTCCACTCAGCAATAGGAGGCACGATGTTGAGCGTCACGAGCTCGTCGCGCATCTTGCAGAGGTGCTCGTAAGAAGCATCGAGCTTGGCGTTCTCCTCGGGCAGACCCTGAGGCACTTCGAAGTGGGCACCCGTAGCGTCGAGAGTGGTCTTCATGGCCATCATGATGTGGTCGTACTTATCAGTCTTCACATAAGTTCCGACGGGGAAACGGAAAGGTTCGCCGCCCATAGCCGAACGAATCATCTCAACGCTGAGGTAGGCAGGGCTCTGGAATGAAGAGCGGCCACGCAGCTTGATGATGGCGGCACCACCCTGAGTGACGTCCTTCTTCATCTGCTCCCACTCCTCGACGGGGAACTCCTCGGTACCAATGATGTCGATAAGCTTGCGGCCGGCAATCTCAACGTGTGAGCCAAACACTGCCATCTGCTCACCATGGCCGCCATAGGTAGCGCAACCCTTGATTTCGCTCTGCTTCACACCGAACTTCTTGGCCAGTGCCGACTGCAGACGGGTTGTGTCGAGACCTGCAAGGGTAGTAACCTGTGAGGGTTTCAGTCCACTGTAGAGCAGCGTAACGAGACCTGTGAGGTCGGCAGGGTTGAAGATGATGACGACGTGCTTCACGTCGGGGCAGTACTTCTGGATGTTCTTACCCAGTTCCTCGGCAATCTTGCAGTTGCCAGCAAGCAGATCCTCGCGCGTCATGCCCTCTTTACGGGGAGCACCACCAGAGGAGATAATGTACTTGGCGCCACGGAAAGCCTCTTCGGCATCGGTGGTGGCAGTGATAGTGGCTTCGTCGAAGCCGCTCTGGCGCATTTCCTCGGCCACGCCTTCGGGTGAGAATACGTCGTAGAGACAGAGGTTGCTGGTAAGGCCCATCATGAGAGCCGACTGAGCCATGTTAGATCCAATCATGCCGGCTGCGCCGACGATGACAAGTTTTTCGTTAGTTAAAAACATACTGATTTACGATTTAGATATTTATTGATTACTGATTCTTTTAATCTGGGAGCGTAGGAGTTTAGGCATTTCTTTTTGTACTTGCAGTTCCATCAGCCTCCCTCTTTATTTCGACTGCAAAGATACAAAAAAGATGAAAGACGAAAGATGAATGATGAAAGTTTTTTTGTACAGAAATGTTATTTATTCTAAAATCAGATTTCTTCGAGGGCGTAGTATTGATAGTCGCGAACAAGTTGCCATAGGAAGGACATGTCGCTACGCTCATGAACAGTCTGAATACCAAGCGTGGAGCGAACTTTCGCGGCAAGTGCTGAGATGCGTGGGTCATCCATTTCGAGTTCGAGTGTCTTGCTGATGAGGTTTACCTGTTCGAGTGACAGGTCGGCAGCCTGTGGATAAGTGGGGCGATAATTGCTGCTGAGGAAGTCGAACTCATCGAGCGACACTTGCAGTTGCGAGTAACTGTTGAGGCGTATGACCATCGTGCCTGCGGCGATATCACCGATTCGCTGGCTGTGTTTGTTGATAAGGATGACGAGTACGCCAAGAAAAGATAGGGTGGGGCCGTCGACAATCCAGAGTAACCAGCGAAGCAGGTAGCTGCCGAGGGAGGGAGTGGTGCCATCTTTCATCACGACGCGCGTCTTCATGAACCACTTGCCAATGGTCTGTCCGTTGTTGAAGATTTCGCAGAGCAGCGAGTAGAACAGAATGGGCAGGATCAAGAACAGCAGGACGGCAGTGAAGCTTACCCAACTGAGCATGTCGAAGATATAGTAGAAAAGGAAGTAGTAAGCCACCATCACTACCCAGTCTATGAGTTGGGCTGCCATGCGCTCGCCAATGCTTGCGGGTGTCTGCATAATCTTGACGTATTGCCCGGTGATGATGTCAGCCATAAGGATTTACTATTGATTTACGATTTTTTCTGTTTCGCTTGCAAAGTTAAAGGAATTTTCCTACTTTTGCAATGAAATAGGTAAAAAAACATGAAGGAAGTCGTTTTCATCAGGCAAAACATAGAGAAATGGCGTGCAACCGAGGCCATCATCGACGATATAGACAACATGTCGCCCGACGTGTTGGCCGATGCTTACGTGGAGACAACTTCCGACCTGGCGTTTGCACAGAGTCACTATCCCCAGTCGCGCATCACGATGTACCTGAACAACCTTGCTTCGGCCTTGCACAACGAACTCTATCGTGCTAAGCGTGAGCAATGGACGCGGCTTATCACCTTCTGGACTCGGGAAGTGCCTGCAACGATGCGTCGCGAACGGCGGGCTTTGCTGGTATCGCTGCTCATCTTTGTCGTGAGTGCCTTCATCGGCGTAGTATCGCAGTTAGGCGATACGGAGTTTTGTCGGGTGATTCTTGGTAACGGATATGTCGATATGACGCTCGAAAACATCGAGAAAGGAAACCCGATGGGCGTCTATGGTAATGACGATGAACTCCCTATGTTCCTCGGCATCACACTTAACAACATCTTTGTGTCGTTCGTGGAATTTGCAATGGGCATGCTCACAACATTTGGCACAGGTTTCAAACTCTTCCAAAATGGTGTGATGCTGGGTTCGTTTCAGACATTCTTCTTTCAACAAGGTGTCGGTTTTGAGTCAATGCTGGCTGTTTGGTTGCATGGCACGCTCGAGATTTCGGCCATCATTGTGGCAGGAGCTGCTGGCATTGTGTTGGGTAACGGTTGGTTATTCCCAGGTACGATGACGCGATTGGAGTCATTCCGCCAAGGTGCTCGCCGCTCATTGAAGATAGTAGTGGGCACGGTACCGCTTTTTATCGTGGCAGCTTTCATCGAGGGATTCTTCACTCGGCACACGGAATGGCCCGATGCGGTGCGGCTAACCATAATCCTTGCTTCCCTCGCATTCGTATTATATTATTATGTCTACCTCCCTAACTGCAAGAAGTTTAATTAAAAAAATATAGATTATATGGAAAGACAAAGAATCCCATTGTACAAAGTCCGCCAATTTGGCGAGAAGATTAACGACACGTTCTCCTTTGTCAGCGAGAACTTTAAGCCTCTGTTTAAGTATGTCACCTACTTCATGCTCCCATTAGCCTTGCTCATGGCTCTTGCCATGAATGGCTATATGGATGGAGTCTTGCAGACAGCTCGGAATCCTGATGCGATGTCGGCCGATGCCATAGCAAACTTCGCAGTCGGCTATGGTGGCATCATTTTACTGAGCTTGTTGATGGGCATCATTCTGCCTGCCCTCATCTACGCGATGATGCGTATCTATAGCGAGCGAGAGAATGGACTGAAGAATCTCACATGGCAGGAACTGAAACCTACAATGATGCACCTGTTAAAGCGAAATACGAAACTCATGCTGGCATTCCTCTTTTTCGGGTTGTTGTTGTTTGCTGTTTTCGGTGTGCTGGTTGCACTATCTGTGGCCATCTCTACCAAAGTGGTAACCTTAGGTATACTATTCATAATAGTGCTGATTGTAGGCATGGTGGTTATAACAGTGCCCTTCTCGCTGGCGTCGCCGATCTATCTTTTCGAAGAAGATATGACCTTCATTGGGGCTTTGAAGAAGGCATTCCGCCTGGGCATGCGCACATGGTGGGGCATCTTTGGCGTGACGTTGGTGCTTTACATTATTATTGGTATCGTATCAGGTGTCATTTCCATGCCTTGGTATATCGCAACCATGGCGAAGACTTTCTTTGGGCTTGAAGGCGAAGGTGCAGAGGACAGCTTCGTGAATGGCACGATGTTCAGTTTCATCACTTACTTGCTCGGCGTCGTCCAGGCTTGGGTGGGTTATCTGTGCTATTCTGTGCCCGTCATCGGTATGGCATATCAATATGGACATGCTTCTGAGAAGGTTGACCATGTCACTGTGGCCACTGACATCGAGCAATTTGAAACTTTATAAGAAAAGAAAGCGCAAATCCTTAGATGATTCGGCCAGATACCCTTGTCTGCGACACGTTGCAGATTCATGCGTTGCAGCAGAATCCTGCCTACAACTATAACCGCGAGCTGATGGCGCGGCAAGAAACGTTGTGGGACTGGCTGAAGATGAAATTTGCCGAATGGCTGAATGACTTCTTAGGCAACAGCGTATCAGTGGGCGTACGGAACGCCTTGTTGGCATTCATTGGAGTTCTGGTTGTAGGACTCATCGTTTGGTTCCTCTATAAATATCGCCCTGAATTGTTCATGCGTAACAGTCGTGATGCTAAGGAGGAAGACAATGATGAGAATGAAACTATCTATGGCATTGATTTCGATACGGAAATTGCTAAGGCACTTGCCGCAAGCAACTACCGACAGGCCGTGCGCTATCTCTATCTGAAGACATTGCGGCGGCTGAGCGATGCAGGACGTATCAATTGGCAACCATCGAAAACTCCTTCGCAGTATGTCTATGAGGTTCAACGCGACGAATTCCGGCAACTGACACAGCATTTCCTGCGGGTACGCTATGGTAACTTCGAGGCAACACGTGAGCTCTACGACGAGATGCTCCGCCTCAGCAAGGAAGGAGGTGGCGAATGAATTTTTCGCGCCTTTACATCCTTGGCATTGTAGGGTTCCTCCTGCTAGTGTTTATCGTGGAGTACCGCATGCCGCGACGCTACAATTGGAATCCTACGTTTAGTGCCCGTAGCGAGCAACCCTTCGGTTGTCAGCTTTTTGACAGCGTGCTTTCCGCAAACATGCCTAAAGGTTATCAGGTGACACGACAGACATTGTATCAACTACAGCAAGCCGACTCCGTTCATCCGCGGGCAATAATGATATTGGGTGAATCTCTTTATGACATGGAGGATATCGATATCAAGACTATGTTTCGGATGGCTGAACGTGGAAACAGATTCCTATTGGCAGGCGAATCCTTCAGCCCACAGTTGAAGGACACATTGGTCATCTATACGACAATTGATTGGGATACGCAAACCCAAAAGATGGGATTGCCCCAAAACTACACACGCGACTCGCTCATCGCATGGGTGGGGGGCAATTCTGCTTACCCTCCTCGCACATTCATGCTCTATCCGCAGATGGGAGAACACCATATCTTGATTGATACCGAATCGGATGCTATTCAACGTGTTTACCGTGCGTTGGCCATCAGTCCGAAGAGCGACACATGGATGACGGCTATGGAATTCCCGATAGGCAAGGGTAGCATCATCATGGTGTCAACTCCACTGCTGTTTACCAACTATGGAATACTCGACAATGAAGGTCGCGATTACGTGATGCGTATACTCAACGGGTTGAAGGACTTGCCTTTGGTACGTACTACGGCCTATTTGCCTACTTACGACCGTGGGGTGGATGATTCACCGCTACGCTACTTCCTTGCACACCCACCTTTGCGCTGGGCTATCTACCTCGCGATGCTCACAATAATAGCATTCATGTTCTTTACAGCGCGGCGCCGTCAGCGTGCCATCCCTATCGTAAAGGAACCTGAGAACCGGTCGATGGAGTTCGTTGATTTGATAGCTAAGCTCTACGAGCAGCGCCGTGACTATCGTGACATCACATTGAAGAAGTTTGTCTACTTCGCCGATGACTTGCGACGGCAGTTGCACATAGATATTACCGATACTGCAGAGGATGTCCAGAACATCGGTCTTCTGGCACATGCAACAGGGTTGGAGGGTAGTGATATTGCCCTATTGCTGAGTGAACTGCGTCGTTTACATCTTGACGAGTCGCCGATTACAAAGAAACAGGCGGCCCTATATATAGGCAGAATGAATGAAATCGTAAAACAAATAACATAAATGGAACAGCAAGAAAGAATCAACCTCGAGCAGTTTGCCGAGAAGATGAATGCCTTACGGCAGAACATCGGACGCGTCATTGTGGGACAGGAGGAGACAGTCGACCTTGTCCTCACGGCTATTCTGGCCGATGGCCATGTGCTCATTGAAGGTGTGCCAGGTGTGGCAAAGACATTGTTGGCACGACTCATTGCCCGACTCGTCGATACACGCTTCAGTCGCATACAGTTCACGCCCGATCTCATGCCGAGCGATGTGCTTGGCACGACGGTGTTCAACATGAAGACGCAGTCTTTCGATTTCCATCCGGGACCCGTGTTTGCCGATGTCGTGCTGGTCGATGAGATAAACCGTGCTCCTGCCAAGACACAGGCAGCTTTGTTTGAGGTAATGGAGGAACGGCAGGTGACCATCGATGGTGAGACGCATCGCATGGGCGATGTATACACCATCATTGCCACGCAAAACCCAGTGGAACAGGAGGGTACTTACAAATTGCCAGAGGCGCAAACCGACCGCTTTCTCATGAAGATTACGATGGGTTATCCGTCGATTGATGAAGAAGTCGCCATCCTGGAGCGCCATCATGCCAATGCAACCTTTGTGAAATTGGACGACGTGAAGCCCGTGATTACTCACGATGAACTGCTTCAGTTGCGCCAGATGATGCAAAAAGTATTTGTTGAGCCATCGTTGTTGCGCTACATCGCTTCCATTGTTCAACTGTCACGACAGTCGAAGGCTATTTTTCTCGGTGCCTCGCCCCGCGCCTCTGTAGCCATGTTGCAAGCCTCAAAAGCCTATGCACTACTGCAAGGACGCGACTTTGTAACGCCCGACGACATCAAACAGGTGACGCCCAGTATTCTTCAGCATCGTCTTATCCTTAATGCAGAGGCTGAGATGGAGGGGCATACCCCCTTGAAGGTTGCCCAGCGACTCATTGAAAAGGTGGAAGTGCCAAAATAAATCGTAAATCTGTAAATTGTAGATCTATAAATAGTAAATAGCAACATGTTTCTGGCGCGAAGATTCTATATGGCTATGACAGTCGTCATCCTCACGATTGGAGGCGGCTACCTCTGGCTCCCGTTGTTCTCCATCGGGCGTTGGATGCTCTTCGCGCTGTTGTTTTTACTCGTGGTTGATCTTGTGCTGCTCTATTGGCCATGGACAAAACAATCCCCAACACTCTCAGCTACGCGCCACTGCGCTGACCGCTTCTCGAATGGTGACGACAATGCAGTCAGCATTACTGTTGAAGACCGCTATCCCTTCCCTGTCGCAGTCGATATTATTGACGAGGTGCCTGCTGGGTTAACGCCTAACTGGTCCGTGTCCAAGGAAAGTGGGCTTTATTCACTCCATCCCACGCGGCGAGGTATCTACTCCTTTGGTCATATCCGTCTCTTTGCCCACACCAGAGTTGGCTTGGTGCAACGACGTTTCACCACGGGCAATCCTCAAGAGGTAAAGGTTTACCCCTCTTTTGCACGACTCAGTCAGTATGAGTTCCTGGCTATTCACAATAACCTTACGGAACAAGGCATCAAGCGTATCCGTCGAGTGGGACATCATACCGAGTTTGAACAAATCAAGGACTATGTTACAGGCGACGACTACCGCACTATTAACTGGAGAGCTACTGCGCGCCGTCATCAACTCATGGTGAATGTCTATCAGGACGAACGCTCCCAGCAAATCTATAGTTTGATTGACAAAGGTCGTGTCATGCAACAGGCCTTCTGTGGCATGACACTGTTGGACTATGCCATCAATGCCTCGTTGGCACTTTCCTATGTGGCCATGCGCAAAGATGATCGCCCTGGACTTATTACCTTCGCCGATCATGTAGACACCATACTTCCTCCTCCTACGGCTAGAATGGGTATGGGGCCGCTGATGGAAAGACTCTATGCACAACAGACAGAGTTTGGCGAAACAGACTATAGCGCTTTGTGCGTGAGTGTGAACAAACACATCACGAAACGATCGCTACTCATACTATACACCAACTTTACTACGCTTGTGGCGCTTCGCCGGCAGTTGCCTTACCTGCAGCAACTCAATAGCCGTCATAGGTTGTTGGTGGTGTTTTTTGAGGAGTCCAAGCCCGCTGTCCATATCACATCTCAAGCAAAGCTCGCCCCCACATATTCCTCTCCTCTTATGGAAAGGCAGACCTCTAGCCTCTTTCACTCTGTCATTGCTGAGAAGTTCGTTTACGAAAAGCGGCTTATTGTATCGTTGTTGAAACAACATGGCATCGCCGCCCTGCTAACCCCACCCGAGAACTTGTCAGTTAATGTCATCAATAAATATCTTGAGATCAAAAATACTTAATCAACAATCGTAAATCTGTAAATTGTAAATAAACAAATGCCTATGACTATCAACGAACGAATCCAAGCGTTGCGCACAGAGATGCAGCGCGAGAATTTGGCAGCCTACATTTTCACAAGTACCGATCCTCACAATGGTGAGTACGTGCCCGATCATTGGAAGGGCCGCGAATGGATCAGCGGTTTCAATGGTTCGGCTGGCACGGCTGTTGTTACGATGAATGCCGCCGCACTATGGACGGATTCTCGCTACTTCCTCGCTGCAGAGGAACAACTCAGCGGTACAGAGTTTCAACTCATGAAGCTGAAAATCCCTGGCACGCCTACTATCCCTGAATGGCTCGGCCAACAGTTGCGCGACAGTCGTTCTAAGGAGGTTGCCGCAGATGGAATGACCAACTCTGCCGCCTTCATAGAAGACCTAATCCATGACCTGCGGAAGGAGGGAGGACTCACACTGCGCACCAATTACGATCCTTTGCGCTTCATCTGGCCCGATCGTCCGAAGATTCCCATGAATCCCGTGGAGATACATCCGCTGAAATATGCTGGTGAGGACACGGTTTCGAAGCTCCGTCGCATTCGTGAGGCCCTGCGACGCCAACATGCTGATGGTATGCTCGTTTCTGCCCTCGATGATATCGCTTGGACTCTCAACCTACGCGGTACAGATGTTCATTGCAATCCTGTCTTTGTCAGCTATCTACTTATCTCTCAGACAAAGACAACCTTATTTATAAATAAGGAGAAACTGCCTGTTGATGTGCAAGCCTATTTGCATGACTGTGGCGTGGATGTCGATGACTACCAAAACGTATCGCGCGGCTTGCACGACTATTTTGAGTACAACATACTTCTCGATCCCAATGAGACCAGTTACTCGTTACTTAAGGCTGTGCAACGTGAGATTGTGCGCGACTCATCGCCCATTGCCTCAATGAAGACCATTAAAAACCCTACTGAGATAGAAGGCTTTCGTCGTGCGATGATCAAGGATGGCGTGGCAATGGTGAAGTTCATGCGCTGGTTGCAGCCTGCCGTGGAAGCAGGTGGGCAGAGTGAAATCTCCCTTGACCAGAAACTCACTACCCTCCGTGCCGAACAGGAGGGATTTCGCGACATTTCCTTCGACACCATCTGCGGTTATGAGCATCATGGAGCCATCATTCATTATGAGGCAACGCCCGAGACGGACATCCCAGTAGAGCCTCATGGTTTGCTTCTGCTCGATAGTGGAGCGCAATACCTCGATGGTACCACCGACATTACGCGCACCATCGCCCTTGGCCCCATCACTGAAGAACAACGTCACATCTATACTCTTGTTCTGCGTGGCCACATACAACTGTCGCGTTGCATTTTCCCACGTGGGGCCGCAGGCACACAGATGGATGTCTTGGCACGACAGTACATGTGGCGCGAAGGTATCAACTATCTACACGGCACAGGCCATGGCGTGGGACAGTATCTCAGCGTTCACGAAGGTCCTCACCAGTTCCGCATGGAATGGAAACCAGCCCCCTTTGTCGAAGGAATGACTGTCACCGACGAGCCTGGCATCTACCTGCCAGGTCGCTTTGGCGTTCGCATTGAGAACACCCTGCTTGTCGTACCCTATATGGAGGGAGAGTTCGGGCCGTTCCTACAGTTCGATCCTCTCACGCTTTGTCCTATAGACCTGACACCTATCGTGCGTGAAGAGATGCTGCCTGAGGAAATCAGTTGGCTCAATGCCTATCATCAGCGCGTTTATGACACGCTTTCTCCTTACCTCGATGACGACCATCGGGCTTGGCTGCGCAACGCATGCAGGCCTTTGTAAATCAATAGCGTCAATTAATTCTTAGAGTTTTTAACCCCTTAAAACAAAAGTAACATGACTAATTTTATTGTTGCAATCGTAGTAGGAATCCTTGCTGGTTTTATCGCCAGCAAGATCACAGGCGGCGAAGGTAAAGGCTGCTGGATTGATTTGTTCCTCGGACTCGTCGGCGGTGTCGTTGGCAAGTGGTTATTTGATCTTCTTGGCATCCACTGGGAACCAGGATGGTTGAGCAGCATCGGAACGGCTACCATTGGTGCCGTCATCGTGCTGTGGATTTGGAATAAGCTTAAGAAATAAACGTCACAATCCTAACGACGAGTTTTTTCCGAAGTGATACGTAGAAAGAAATTCGGGAAAGCCCTGGTGGCATGGCTGTTGTCAGTCTTAATGACAATGGCCATGCAGCTGTCCTTTTCTGCTTGTAACAGTCGTGGCGATGCTGAAACTCATTATGCCGAGGCTCGACAGTTGGAACAACAAGGACGTAAGGCTGAGGCCATGAAGGCCTATAAGTTGGCACAGAACGAGGGTGGTACATCTAAATGGGCTGTAGAGTCCTCTCTAGCCATGGGTAATTTGCAACTCATGGCAGGTAATCGCGACGAAGCCCTGACCGAGTTTCGGCGTGCATTCGACTTGTCGCAGGCAGGTCATGACACATTACGCATGGTCTATTCGCTGCGCGACATGTCACGTTGCTTGCGTTCACCTGAATGGATTGCTTCTGCAGCCAATTGCTTTGCTAAAGCAGATGCGTTGGCGCAAGCAGGCCGATTTAACGATGCGCGTGCCGACCTTTGGCCCGAGTGGGTAGACGTTGCATTGCAGCAGGGTGACACGACACAAGTGCGCAAACTGCTTGAGAATATTGAAAAGTTGGAGAGCGTTGGCACACAAGTGGCATCAGGGAAGCAGGCCGAAGAGAGTCTTGGGGCTATGTGGTTGGCTCGGGGACGTGCATTGATGGCGCTTAACCGATACGATGAAGCTGAAGAGGCTCTGTTACGAGCTAGCGAAAGCCAAAACGTGAAGACACATGCCGCTGCTACGATGTTGCTTTCACAGATGGAGAGCGGCAATGGCCGATACGAGTCTGCATGGCTAAGTGCCATGGAGTGTGTGGCAATGATGGATAGTGTGAACCGCCAGACCGTGCGTGAGAATGGCGATTTGGTTTCGTCGCTTGAAAGTCAGATTGAGATTGAACGCGAGAACGGACGATTACGGCTTCGCCTATGGGGCATTGCCTTGCTTGCCCTGCTGTCAGTGGTAGCATTGGTGATCTTTTTCCGTTGGCGGATGCAGCGGTTGCAGGCGCAAATGGTAACCCAAAGCCGTCAGCAGGAGGAACAACGATTGGCTGCTTCTGAGCAAAACCGCTCACAACAGGACCATTTGTTGGCGACATTCCGCCAATCCGCTGTCTTCGTAGAATGTGATCGAATCGGCCAGGGTGGCAATGGTGACTTGAATGATGATTCTTGGGCACAGTTGCAGACTCTTCTAAACGAGCATGCTGATGGTTTCGTGAATCGATTGGTGGTATTCTATCCTTCTATAAAACCTGCAGAACTACGCATGTGCTGCCTTATTCGGTTGGGAATGGGTAATCTTCAGATTTCAAACATCTTTCATCGGACACAACAGGCAACGACCAATGCTCGTAAGCGTCTTTTCCAGCGCATCTTTGGAAGGGATGGATCGGCTGAGGAACTCAATCGGTGGCTGATCTCATTTTGATATGTGAACTTTAAGTGAAGGAGCTTTTTGTAATGTGAAGTAAATGTGAAGTCGAAAAGTTGACCATTCATTGAAATTCCATTATCTTTGCAGCATCAATCAAATAAATAGAGTCGTATGAGAAGGAGTTTTTTTGCTTTCGTGATATGGATATCGTGCAGTCTGCTGGCTGCGGGAGCTTCTGCAGCGTGCCTTCCCTCTTGTCCTTTGGGGGACGAAAGGAGTGAGCATTCCGACTCGTTGCTGATGCTTCATCAAGAGAATTTCGATCGGTTTAGCCAGCAATTTCCGCAGGAACGTGTCTACCTGCATTTCGACAACACCTCCTATTATAAGGGCGAGCATATCTGGTTCAAGGCCTATGTTGTCGATGGCGCTTCACTAAAGCCGTCGAACTTGAGCCGAATCCTATATGTTGAACTGGTCAATCCCATAGGTTTCCCCGTTGAAACGCAGAAACTTATGGTCAGAAACGGGCAGACTAGTGGGTCTTTTCTGCTGAAGGATACGCTCAACGCAGGTTTTTACGAGGTCCGTGCCTATACGGCATGGATGCTGAACTTTACCCCTGGCGTGCCAGCGTCGACCAAGAAAAGTGGTGACAACTATGGTCATGGCTGGGATCGGTTGTCGGGAGTTCTTGCTAAAGATTTCTATGGCGAGCGATTCCAGGAGTATCTGCGTGGCAATGCTGGTATTTTTAGCCGTGTGTTCCCTATTTACGAGAGTGTGGAGAAGGGACAATATGGCCAGAAACGTATACCTCGTCTACCTAAAGCGACGGCCTCTCTCATCGAAAAGGAGAAAGATAAACTGAAAATTGACTTTTATCCTGAAGGTGGAAACATGGTGCGCGGTGTTCCTACGCGTGTGGCTTTCCAAGCCCGTAGCACAGAAGGGCGTACGCTAAACATTGAAGGACGGCTTGTGCGTAATGGCAAGGACATCGGTACATTCCATACTGACTATGCTGGACGGGGCCTGTTTAGTATGATCAGCGACGAGAGCGACGAAGCAGAGGACGAACTGATGCGTGGATTGAAGTTATGTGTCAGCTACGAAGGGCATGAATACACCTTCCGCCTGCCCCGTGCCCATCGGCGTGGCTATGTGTTGAATGTTTTCTCCACAACTGGCGATGCCCTGCGTGCCAGTGTGGCTCGCAATAGTCAGACTGACGGTTTGCGTTTGGGGTTGAGTGTCACTTCGCGTGGAACGACTCTCTATTACGATGTGCTTGACATGACCGAGACAGAGCGCACCAGTGTCGTCGTTGACAAGGCTTCCTTGCAGACGGGTGTGAATATCTTCACGCTATTTACCGAAGAGGGCAAGGTGCTGGCACAGCGCGAGGTGTTCGTCAACAACCACGATATGGACGGACTACGGCTGCAAGTATCAATGGCAGAGGATGCGGCATCGTTGAAACCCTATGAGAAAGTGACCCTCGATTGCCAACTTGTTGATGCAGATGGGCAACCTGTAAAGGAGCGTAATAAGTTGTCGATGGCCATTACTGACGGACTCTATCACGACGGAACCTATGCCGATGGCAATGTGTTGTCGTACTTGTTGCTCGGCAGTGAAGTGAAGGGTTTCATTCCACATCCCGAATACTATTTTGAGGCAGATGACCACGAACATCGAGCAGCCCTCGACCTGCTGATGATGGTGCAGGGGTGGACGCGCTACGACTTTGAACGAATGATGAGTGGTGAACGCTGGGATCCGTTGATGGCTGTGGAGCGTGGACTGAACTTCCGAGGACGTGTCGTCGACGACCATGGAGAATACGAATATGTTCTATGGAAGAACCTAAAGAAGCCGATGTGGGTATACAACGAACTGATCACTCCCTATGATGGTATCGTTTCGGCAGAGATTAAGACCGACTCTTTGGGTTTTTTCATGTTCAACTTGAATCCCTTCTTTGGTACATCCCGCATGGCACTCACGCTGAACGAAAACAGTGCTGAGGTCATTGGAAAGATTGCTGCAGGTGTGGGCGGTCATAACTTCTCCGTCTACAAACACAAGCGACCAGGTTATTTGTTGGGTAAGCACATTATTCCAATGAATGTCTATTCGCCCGTTGCTCGCAACTACGACTACTACGAGACCAGTGCCTTGAATGAGCCTGTCGACAATAACATTTTCCGTAATGGATATATGGCGACGAACAACACGGTGGCTCCGTTCACCTACTACGACCGCCGCAGTCAGGCTTACGTTTTACCCGAGGTGAAGAAGACCAAGCGCCGTGGTTGGGCCGATTTCCGTGAGGTAAAGCCTGTCGCTGTCATCGATGTGCGTCAGATGATGTCGTACTTGTCAAATATCTTTGGCACCATTAACGACTTCCATTTTAATACACATCTTACGCATCTGTTTAATTACCATGACGACGATTTCCGTCTTATAGGACAGGACATGGCAATTGGCGGTTGGTGGCAACCCAATGATGCAAGGGAAGACCTCTATCAGAACAACTTTGCCGACGATCGCTTCTTTGCAGACATGGAGCAGGCCCATCGGGAGGAGAACGAACTCAAGCTGAAAGGACTGAATGCAGACAAGAAAGCTGCAGCCACCACGGCTGGTAATGCTGCCAATTCGATGAGAGACTACAATAAATGGCACTCTTACAAGGACTATAAGTTCGACCAGGCTTTCCATTCTTACCACAATTTCTACAAGTTGTTGATGCTAATGGGCCTCGATGGTATGAACCTGACGTTCATCGATGCTCCGGAGTATGGTCGGCAGACTATTTTCCGTGAGCCCGGCTTCTACGGACGCAAAGAGAATCTTGCTCCAGGCATGCAGTTCTTCCCTGCCGACGTGAACTTCAGCAAGCTTTATCTCTATGCTGATGCCGACGATCGCCGCTTGATTCATCAGGAGGGACGTTATCGCGAGGTGTTGGAACCTTATATTGCAGAACGAGCAACGAGTTACACGTCGCCACTGACATCGATCATCAATTTTAAGACCGATCCGCTCTATCCTGCCGGTCTGCCGCAGCCCGATTTCTATGGCTATCGTATTGATTTCCAGGGACTGAGCGACCCCGACGAGTTCTATCGCGTGGACTATAGTGAGGATCCGCTGCCCGAACAGGGTGATTACCGGCGCACACTCTATTGGAATCCTAGTCTGGTGACTGACAGCGAGGGACATGTCCGAGTGACATTCTGGAACAATGGCTTTACGGAGTCTATTGCAGTGTCGGCAGAAGGTCTCACACCGAATGGCTTCATTACGAAGGAGGTGGCACGATGAAGTTGAAAACCATAGGTTTGCTGATCCTAAACCTATCCTTTGCGATGCTCGCACGGTCCCAATCAGTCGTGCAAGTGTACTGGCAGGCACGCATGAACGACTCGTTGACGGTAAGTCTGCGGATGACATGCGACATGCGAATGAAGGCTGGCGAACGGACGAGGCTGGCCGATGCCACGGTGATGAAGCGCGGACAGGTGAAACGTGAGCGTGTGACGTTGCGCAATGTAGAGTGCCGTGAAGAGGGTGGGGCAGTGCTTGGTCTCTCTTTTTCGTGCGACTTTGAGCATCGTGGTGTGCGCTATCGGCTTCGCGGACGCTATACTGACGATCCTGAAAACACAGGAGCAGGCCGCCAAAGTATACAATGCATACCCCTCACGCTCGGTCGCGACATCATAGAGCAAGGCGGTTATCAACCCACAAGGCGGTAGATAGCCATCTCATAGCCTTTCAGAACGTAACGGGGAAACAGGAAACGGTTGATTGTGGATGCGTTTTATTTGAATAACCTTATGGCAAAATGGAAACTTGTCCTATGGCTGATGGCAATGACCTTGTCGGTTCACGCCCAGCACTTGCACGTTGATGCCCGCATCATCGATGCAAAGACTGGTGAGCGGTTGCCGTTCGCTTCGGTCTACATCAGTGGCGCGAACAGCACCATCTCGAATGCCGAGGGCGAGTTTGCCATTGATGCCGACTCAACCGATGTGTTGCGCATCTCGTATGTGGGCTACAAAACCGTTCACCTGCGGGCTGTTGACATCGGGCAGGAGGTTCTGCTCAGCTCACAGACTATGTCATCCAGGAAACCCTTAAACGGCAGAAAGAAGAATACAAAAGGTTCAAGAAAACGAGGTCAAACTACTTCTATCGTCAAGTAGGCTACACCGACAGACGATGCCAATCATTCCTTGAATCTTTTTTTACAGCCCGTTCGGCCTGCCAACTGAGCGAGTTGTCGCTTGCTACGGGTCGCTATGTCGTAGTGGCAAGTATGCGTACGATCAGCCCTGCCAATTTCTTTACCTTCGCGCAAGTGCCCGTCCTCTCTCGGCAAAAGCATATTCCTGCCACTGAGCAACTCGTTCCCTTGCATCAAGGCTACGCTCACGGTTACCAGACCGATATGAATCTGTTCAGCGATGGGGAACGTCGTGTCTATGTAATCAGCTTTGTGCCGCGCGACTCCAACTCATGGGCCGTTGTAGGACGCCTCTATGTGGATGCTGAAACTTTTCAGTTGCTGAAGTATGAAGGGCATAGCACGAAGGAATGGGTGTCCCACATGAAAGGCAGTCAGGCCGTTGTGCTACCTATAACCCATTCGTTTGTAGTCAACTATCAACACGACAATGGTTTCGCGGAAGTGAGTAGTGTGCATTTTCGTACGAGTTACGAGGCCGATGGTCATACTTTTGAAACCACGGGTATGATGTTTAACGTGGCCAATCGCTATGCCACGAGTCGGGGGACGCTGCGTTTTGATGACAGCCTGATGGACATCATAGGCCGGCAAGGTCTGGACAGCGACTTCTGGCAAAAGAACGAGATAGTGAAACGCACGCCAGTGGAAGAGGAGGCGGTCGAAATTTTCGAGCGCGACAACCTCTTTGGCGTTTACTAATTTGATATTATCACTTATATGTCTGGAAAACAGAATCTTCTCATACTACTGCTATGGATGCTGACGGCCTCGGTTCACGCTCAGCACTTGCACGTTGATGCCCGCATCATCGATGCAAAGACTGGCGAGCGGCTGCCGTTTGCATCGGTCTACATCAGCGGACAGAACAGCACCATCTCGAATGCCGAGGGCGAATTTGCCATCGATGCCGACTCAACCGATGTGTTGCGCATCTCGTATGTGGGCTACAAAACCGTTCACCTGCGGGCTGTTGACATCGGGCAGGAGGTTCTGCTCAGCTCATTGGGCACCGACTATATTATAAATAAGGTGTTGGAACGCCACAAGAAAGAACAGAAGAAGTATGGAAAGAAAAAGTCAAACTTCTTCTACCGCCAGGTAAGCAAGAGCAATAGGCAGTGTACGGCTTTCTTGGAGTCGTTCTTTTCTGCGAAGTCGGCTTACGAACTCTCTGATTTGCAACTCGTAACAGGGCGCTATGTTTCCGTTGCGAGCCATCGCACGATGAATCCTACGAACTATTTCACCTTTGCCCAGATACCTCTTTACTCCAAACCTGTTCGTTTGTTGGTTGGGGAACAGCTTGTTCCGCTGCGTAAGGATTATAACCGATTCTTTGAAACCGATGTGGAAGTCATCAGCGATGGTGAGCGACGCATCTATGTGCTATACTTCATTCCACTCAATCCTAACTTCTGGTCTGTGACAGCAAGGCTCTTTGTCGATGCCAAGACATTCGAAGTGCTGCGCTATCAGGGTTATGGCAACAACGACCGCGTGTGGCATAGGGAGCATAGCGGTGAGGAAGAACCATTTGCGAAGCGTGACATAGAACCTGCCAACTATTCGTTTGTCGTCAATTACCAGCACGTCAATGGCTTCGCCGAGGTGCAGAGCGTTCACTTCCTCGTGACTTACGAGCATGATGGCAACCGATACGAGACCACAGGCATGATGTTCAACGTTGCCGACCGTTTCGTGAAGGGAAAAACGACTATGACGTTCTCTGACAACCTCATGAATGAAATCAGTAAAGGAAAGAAAAACAACGACAAACACTATGACCGTAAGTTCTGGGAACGGCTTGAAATCGTGAAACGTACGCCTGTGGAAGACGAGGTTGTGGAGCTATTCGAGCGCGACAACCTTTTCGGTGTGTTTTGATACTGGTTACTAATAAGAAAGGGACTGTCCTGAACAGTCCCTTTCTTGCTTTTAGTAGATGTAAACCTTATAGTTCTTGGCGGAACCAGGTGCTCCCTGTTCGGCACGTGGCAGGTAATCCAGCGCTGTGACGGTCTGTTCCGAGCCGAGATCAACGACCATTAGGTGGGGAAGCGATGCTCCGCGCACGGTCTGCCAGTAGGTCGACTCTTGCAAGTCGTAGACTTTGTCGAGCGTATGGTTACCGTTCTCTTCCTCAGAATCGGCATATTTAGCCACCCACGGCTCGCGACTCAGGCGCTTTCCGTCGGCTCCCTGCAGGTAAAGCTCAGCGATAGCGGTGACGTCCTTGCCGTCTTGGTTCGAGGAAACTTCGATGGCGAGGTAGCGGCCCTTCGCTGCCGACGGGAATTTGACGGTTTGCCAGCCGTTGCCGCCGTTGAAGGCTCCTGCAACCACGGGCGTTGCGCTGTTCAGATCAGGCTTGTCGCCGATGTTGTTGTGCTTGTTCGACTTCTCCAGCTGCAGTTTGTTGAGTTCAGGCTCTGCCTGTCCCCAGACAACAGCCTCCTTCGGGCCAACCACATCGAGGACAATGATCTCGTTCTTGCCCTTCTTCAGCCAGCAACCAGGCACATAGAGCGTCTGTTGGGGGCCAATCGACCAGATGCGGCCCATGGCATGGCCGTTCACCCAGACTTGTCCCTTGCCCCATGTCTCGAAGTTCAGGAACGTGTCGCCCACCTTATTTATATTAAAGTAGCCACGATAGTAGCCGATGCCAGGCTCTTTGTCGATGAGTTGCACGAAGTCTTCGGTCTTGTTGCGCATGGCCAATGCCTTCTGTGCCGTTGCATAGTCGTCGGGAATGGTCTCCATTACCCAGTTGGCCAGCGTCACTTTCACTTGGCCTTCGTCGATTTCGGATTCGAGCGTCACGTCTTTCGTGATGCCCTTGAAGTCTTTTATGGCACGTCCGAAGTTGATTCGGCCCATGGCTTCGAGCAGAATGGTCAGGCGTTGACCTTTCTTTACGGGTGGCAGGCTGATGCTCTTCTCATTCTTCACGCGGTCTATCTTGCCGATACGTTTCCCATCTATGAACACTTGGGCAAAGTCATGGCAGTCGTTCAGGGTGAGTAGGCTGGCTGATTTCATCTCCGGCAGCAAAGCCGTGTAGACCATTGAACCCCAGCCTAAGTCCATTTCCTCGAATGATTTCACATCTTTCGATTCCTCAGCCTTGTCCCTTCCCATCTCGATGGGGGCGAATTCGGTGAGCTCAAACTTTGGGATGGTGATGATTTCTGCCGCAGGTTTGGGAACGGCAGGCAGCTTCTTCTTGCTGTACTTCTGCATCATCGTGCGCAGTTCATAGTACTTCGGTGTGGCTTGGCCATACTCGTTGATGGGCGCATCGTAGTCGTAAGAGGTCACATCGGGTGCGAAGCCGGGAGAGTTGGCACCAGCCCAATGGCCGAACGATGTGCCTCCGTGAGTCATATAGAGCGAGAAACTGATGCCTTTCGACAGCATTTCGTCCATGCCGTCAACCATATCCTTGGCTGGACGCGTCTCGTGGCGGGCTCCCCACTTGTCGAACCAGCCGCTCCAGAACTCTGAGCACATCTTCGGAGCATCAGGGCGCAACTGCCCAAGACGGCGGAACTGCTGGTCAATGTTGGCACCTGTACCGAAATTCATGGTCCACGTCAGGTCGTCGAGGCCGTTTTTCTCGAAGTTTGACGACCAGTCGCACTGGAATAGTGCCAACTCCTGGCCATAGATGCCACGCAGGCAGTCGCGAATCTCGCTGACGTAAGGTTTGTCTTCGCCGTAGCTTCCATATTCATTCTCTACCTGTACCATGATGATAGGTCCGCCATTCTGGATGGTAAGCGGTGCGAGCTGCTCGCCAACCTTCTGTTCGAAGATCTTCACGCGCTCCATGAAGTAAGGATCGCGCTCGCGCAGGCGAATATCCTTCTTCTTCAGCAACCACCAAGGCAGGCCACCCATCTCCCATTCGGCACAGACGTAAGGGCCGGGGCGCACGATGACGTACATGCCGTTCCTCTGAGCCAGTCGGCAGAACTCAGCTACGTCGTTGTTGTCGGTGAAGTTGAACTGGCCTTCCTTTTGCTCATGGATGTTCCAAAAGATGTAGATGCAAACAGCATTCATGCCCAATGCCTTGCACATCTTGATGCGATGTTCCCAGTAAGGGCGCGGAATGCGGGGGTAGTGGACTTCGGCTGCCTTCACGATGAACGGCTCGCCGTTGAGCAGGAACGTTCCCTTGCCTACGGTAAACGTGCCGGGCTTGCCTTTCGGACTTGCTGTTGTGGCAGCGTTAGCCATAGCAGGAACAGCCAGCAACAGGGCTGCCAGCGATAGGGTGGAAATGACTTTTTTCAGTTTCATTTTATTGTTAGGTTTAGAATCTGCCTACAAAAATACGAATAAGTGAGCGAAATGCAAAGCAAAAAAGTGTTTTTTTTGATTTCATTTCCAAACGAAAGTAATTTCGACTAACGTCAAAATTACGAAAAAATGAACGCAGAACAAAAGAAAAGACAAAATTTTTTCTTTGCTTTTCCAGGCAAGTGGAATTTCGATGAATGTCGGTATTGCACAATAAAAGAGCGAAAACTCAGACAAACACCTTTTCTTTTTATGCTTGGCCGACTGTTAATTTCCCGTAATTCCTTGACGATTTGGAATTAAATGAGTACCTTTGCAAAAAATAAATACGACAACAATGGAAGATAACAACAACCAAAACAAACAGCTACAGCTGAACATCAAGCCTGAGGTGGCCTCAGGTCAGTACTCCAACCTCGTGTTGATTACTCACTCACATACTGATTTTATTCTCGACTTTGCACGTCACCTGCCAGGAATGCCCCAACCCGACGTGTGCAGCCGCATCATCATGGCACCAGAACATGCCAAGCGCCTGCTCGGTGCACTGCAAGAGAACATCTACAAGTACGAGCAGCAGTTCGGAAAGATAGAGATTCCCGGGCAGCCTCAGCGCACGATAGCTCCCTTTGGGAAGAGTCGCGGCGAGGCTTGATGGCGTTTATTGTTTTTTTTACCGAAGTCTTAAGATCCTTTCACTATAGTCAAGTCGTCTTATTGCTGTAGTGAAAGGATTTTATTATTGTAGTTAAATAATCTTTTTGCTGTAGTTAAATAATCTTTTTGCTGTAGTTAAATGAACATTTGACTGAGGTTAAAAGCTTCAAAGGCGTTGCTGTCGCACCCGTAAGGAATTGCTCTCAGCCCTCTAAAGCATTGCTCTCTACCCTCAGAAGCATAGCTTTCAATACTCTAAAGCATAGTTCTCTCCCCCATAAAAGCATAGCTTTCTACACCCTGAAGCATAGCTTTCTACCCCCTGAAGCATAGCTTTCTACCCTCTAAAACATTGCTCTCTCCCCTCTAAAGCATAGCTCTCTTACCCTATAAGCATCGCTATAGCCCATCAAATGCATAGCTTTCGGTCTCCCAATGCTCTGCTTTCTCACCCTAAAAGCATCGCTACGGCCTTCAAAGGTTTGGTTAACTGTCCTTGAAAACAATAGCAGCTCGATTGTATTCAGAATCAAATGGCATTCAGTGGCATTGTTTTCATCCTTCGAAGGCAATGCATTTGCAATCCCATTCTGGTGGTCCGTCCATCCGCTCATGGTGACCTGATGAAACCATGTTAATGGGTTAAAATGACCATACCGCACTCTTAAAATGTTCTTTCAAATGTTATTTATTCTTAATTTGTAGCGATACAAAGAAAAATGTTACTCATTTATTTAGGTATTTAGAGGAAAAGTTCGTACCTTTGCAGCCCGAAACGCCTTATTGTGTCCTCGTTTAATGCGTAGGGGCATTATGGCCTATCGCAAATTGCTGATAATAAACGAAATAAATATATATAAATCAAAAAAAGTAAAACTATGCCTACAATTTCACAATTGGTAAGAAAAGGCAGAAAGGAGCTCGTAGATAAGAGCAAGTCGCCTGCTCTGGACTCATGTCCTCAGCGTCGTGGCGTCTGTGTACGCGTCTACACTACGACCCCGAAGAAGCCTAATTCGGCAATGCGTAAGGTTGCCCGTGTTCGTTTGACAAACCAGAAGGAAGTGAACTCCTACATTCCCGGTGAGGGTCACAACCTGCAAGAGCACTCCATCGTGCTGGTGCGTGGTGGTCGTGTAAAGGATCTTCCTGGTGTGCGCTATCACATCGTCCGTGGTACACTTGATACCGCCGGTGTTGCTAACCGCACTCAGCGCCGTTCGAAGTACGGTGCCAAGCGTCCGAAGCAGAAGAAGTAAGGCGCGCTGCCGGATGGCGTCCGGCTGTCTATAAGAAGATGTAAGTTGAGGAGTTGGTAAGCATGCGTTGGACGCATAACTTCGGAACTCGGACCAGTTGGGAGGAAAACTGGAAAGACTTAAGCAGAAAACTTTGAAGCTTGAAAGCTCATAGGCTGCCGGATGCCAAACCTTATTTATTAAGGAACAACAAACATTCAATAATCGTTTTGCTGGAGAAATGTTAAAGACAGGTTGAGTAAATGTCCGAGTGCGGACGTTGAAGAACAAAGAATGACAGCCCCAAGCAGAATCAATTTTCAAAAACAAAATGAGAAAAGCAAAACCCAAGAAGCGTCTGGTATTGCCAGACCCAGTGTTCAACGACACCAAAGTGTCGAAGTTTGTGAACCACCTTATGTATGACGGAAAGAAGAACACGTCGTACGAGATTTTTTACAAAGCCCTTGATATCGTTAAGGCTAAGATGGCCAAGGAAGAGAAGTCGCCCCTGGAGATTTGGAAGCAGGGTCTCGACAACATTACTCCGCAGGTGGAGGTGAAGAGCCGCCGTATTGGTGGTGCTACATTCCAGGTGCCTACCGAAATTCGCCCCGACCGTAAGGAGAGCGTTTCGATGAAGAATATGATCAACTACGCACGTAAGCGTGGCGGTAAAGGCATGGCTGAAAAGCTGGCTGCCGAGATCATGGATGCTTATAACAACCAGGGTGGTGCCTTCAAGCGTAAGGAAGATATGCACCGCATGGCCGAAGCTAACCGCGCATTTGCTCATTTCAGATTCTAATTTAGGATTAGGTAATAGCAGGTAAAAAGGTTCAGGTAATAATACAAATCAAATAACAAATCAATAAATGGCAAATCGCGACTTACATTTGACTCGCAACATCGGCATCATGGCCCATATCGATGCCGGAAAGACAACGACCTCTGAGCGTATCCTCTTCTATACGGGTAAGACCCATAAGATTGGTGAGGTGCACGATGGTGCTGCTACCATGGACTGGATGGCTCAAGAACAGGAGCGTGGTATTACCATTACTTCCGCTGCTACAACATGTAACTGGAATTACGACAATAAGACCTTTAAGATCAATCTGATCGACACTCCGGGACACGTCGACTTCACCGCTGAGGTGGAGCGTTCGCTTCGTGTGCTCGATGGTGCCGTTGCAACTTACTCGGCAGCCGATGGCGTGCAGCCTCAGTCGGAGACTGTATGGCGTCAGGCCGATAAGTACAACGTTCCTCGTATCGGCTATGTCAACAAGATGGACCGTTCGGGTGCTGACTTCTTTGAGACAGTCCAGCAGATGCGCGACATCCTGGGTGCCAACCCCTGCCCCGTGCAGATTCCTATCGGTGCCGAGGAGAACTTCAAGGGCGTTGTCGACCTCATCAAGATGAAGGCTATCCTGTGGCACGATGAGACCATGGGCGCTGAATACGACATTGAGGAGATTCCTGCCGACCTCGTCGACGAGGCCAACGAGTGGCGCGAGAAGATGATCGAACAGGCTGCCAACTTCGATGACAACCTGATGGAGATGTATCTTGATGGTCAGGAGATTCCTGCAGAGATGATTATCGCAGCCCTGCGTAAGGGATGCTGCTCGATGGAAGTCACTCCAATGGTGCTCGGTTCTTCCTATAAGAATAAAGGTGTGCAGCCCCTGCTTGACTATGTCTGCGCATTCCTTCCTTCACCTCTCGATACTGAGGCTGTGATGGGTGTGAACCCCAACACTGAGGAGGAAGAGGGCCGCAAGCCCAGCGAGGACGAGCCTACTGCAGCTCTGGCATTCAAGATCGCTACCGATCCTTACATGGGTCGTCTGGTGTTCTTCCGTGTCTATTCGGGTAAGGTACAGGCTGGTTCGTACGTCTTCAACCCCCGTTCTGGCAAGAAGGAGCGCATCAGCCGCCTCTTCCAGATGAACTCGAACAAGGAGATTCCCATGGAGTCAATCGACGCTGGCGACATCGGCGCAGGCGTAGGCTTCAAGGACATCCGTACTGGTGACACCCTCTGCGACGAAGAGCATCCTATCGTGCTTGAGTCGATGACATTCCCCGACACGGTGATCTCCATCGCCGTGGAGCCGAAGAGCCAGGCCGACATTGCCAAGCTCGACAACGGACTTGCCAAGCTGGCCGAGGAAGACCCGACCTTCACCGTTCGTACCGACGAGCAGAGTGGCCAGACCATCATCTCGGGTATGGGTGAGTTGCACCTCGACATCATCATCGATCGTCTGAAGCGTGAGTTCAAGGTGGAGTGCAACCAGGGTAAGCCCCAGGTGAACTATAAGGAAGCCATCACGAAGACCATTGAGAACCATCGTGAGACTTACAAGAAGCAGACTGGTGGTCGCGGTAAGTTTGCCGATATCATCGTCAACGTAGGTCCGAAGGATCCTGACTACACTGAGGGCGATCTGCAGTTCATCAACGAGGTGAAGGGTGGTAACATTCCTAAGGAGTACATCCCCTCTATCCAGAAGGGCTTCGAGACAGCCATGAAGAATGGTGTGCTTGGAGGCTATCCCATGACAGGTCTGAAGGTGACAGTCGTCGATGGTTCGTTCCACCCCGTGGACTCCGACCAGCTGTCGTTCGAGCTCGCTGCTATCAACGCCTACCGCAATATCTGCCCGAAGGCCGGTCCCGCACTGATGGAACCGATCATGAAGGTCGAAGTTGTTACTCCCGAGGAGAACATGGGCGACGTGATTGGCGACCTGAACAAGCGTCGCGGTCAGGTGGAAGGCATGGAAGAGGCTCGTTCCGGTGCACGTGTCATCAAGGCAAAGGTTCCCCTTGCTGAGATGTTTGGCTACGTTACCGCACTGCGTACCATTACTTCTGGTCGCGCTACCAGTTCGATGGAGTACGATCACCATGCACCGCTTTCAAGCTCAATCGCAAAGGCTGTGCTTGAAGAGGTGAAAGGTCGTGCTGACCTCGTCTAAAGGAGTAATCCCCAGCACCTCCCTAGGAGGGGAGCAAGAAAAAAAGCAGGAGGGTCGCTGAGCAAATGACTCTTTAGCGACCACTCCACTTTATATAAATCGTAAATCAATAAATCGTAAATTTAAATTATGAGTCAGAAAATTCGTATCAAGCTGAAGAGCTATGACCACAAATTGGTCGACAAGTCAGCAGAGAAGATTGTGAAGGCAGTGAAGGCTACGGGTGCTGTTGTCAGCGGTCCGATTCCCCTCCCCACCCACAAGCGCATCTTCACCGTGAACCGTAGTACATTCGTCAACAAAAAAGCTCGTGAGCAGTTCCAGCTCTCGAACTACAAGCGTCTCATCGACATCTATTCGTCGACCGCAAAGACAGTTGACGCCCTGATGAAGCTCGAACTCCCTAGCGGTGTAGAGGTCGAAATCAAGGTCTAGTACAACAGCGGCGCAATTATAAACGGCACATCAGAAGGACTTTCTGGTGTGCCGCTTTTTGTGTTGTACAGAAAAAGTTAACGATTTATTTGGTTATCACTTTTAATTTCGTTATCTTTGCATCCGAGACCTTATGCCCAAAAAGTATGGGCAAAACTAACCACGTGTACAAGAATCATAAGATTTCTTATTCGGTGTCATCGGATAGAAATAGTTGAAAGTAGAGTAGATCATTCTAACAATTAAATAAACCCCTAAAAAAGAATCGCTTATGAAAACAAAGATTGCCCAGGCAAGTCAACGCTTCATGAAGCGCAACTTGTTGCTCCTTATGCTTCTGGCATGTGGGATGAGTGCCTATGCCGATGGTTATGAACGGGATGGCGAGATTACAGAAAATGGAGTGAAATATCTTTTAGTTAAATACGTCCCCTATTTGGGAGACCCAAGTTATTATGCATCTGTTTCTGCATTTGTTAATCCAGAACCTAATTTGGTTATTCCCAAATACGTGTTTTATAATAACAACCAATACAAGGTTACTTCTTTTTGCCCATATTATCTACCGAATAGTTCCTATTCAAGACGAACGCTTTCATCTGATGTCGTAACATCGATTACATTAAAAGGAAGTATTGATTTTAATGGTAGTGCTGATAAACCTACTTTTAATTGCCCAAACCTGACCGACATCTATTGCGAAGGGGAAACGCCAGTTATAAATGGTGCTTACGAAAATTTGTTTGTTAGTCCAGCGGCAAATACCATCACCATTCATCTGACAGACAAGACGGAAGATGAAATTATTGCTTTAAAGAGTAAAAGTCCATGGAATAGTTTCAAAGACGTTGTGGAAAGAACTACTACCCACGTTGTATTGACAGCAGGAGTGGGCAACAAAAGTATTGAAGTGTGGAATGCTGATACGCTGGTGACCACCCTTTCTCCTGAAGGAGGCACCGTTTGGAACGACATAAATAATGTGGAGAGCTTCCAACTTCGGGTTCCTAATCAGTATCTTGAGAAAATTCTCATCAATGGCGAGGACGTAACGACAACGTTGCCCAGCACCACGCCTGATGATCCTGCCTACGAGGGATATACATTCTATACCGTGTCTCACTTGAGGGATTTTACTATTGTAGAAGTAAAATACAATGACAAAGTACCTCAGAACTTCAAGACCGATGCGTTCCGTGTTCAAATGTCTGGTGAAGGTTCGGTGCATGGTGTGATCAAGTTTGTTGATTACTCGACTTATGATGGTGACTCATATTCATTCGACCTTTCTGATGGAAACACAACCGTTTGGAATTTTGTGTTCAGTAATCCTGGAGAATACGGAGCACGCCGATTGAGAGAAGTGGAGAAGCTGGATGTCAGAGTTACGCCGAAGGTCAACAATCCCAGCGCCATTGTTTTTGAAGCAGGCAGGTCGCCTTCCACCATGCAGGACAATGGTGACGGTAGCTACACCTATACCATCTCTGGCAATGATTTGACATCCAACTGGGTGAACATCAGCATGCCGTCAACCAACTTTGGCGATGTGAAGACGATGATTACCTCGAAAAACGATATTAAGCTGGGCTACTACTTTGCCATCTACGATTATATGGATGCATGGTATATGCCTGCGACCGAACAACAGGGATCTTCAATCGTGAACAGGTCCGTAACAGTCAACCATTCCGATATACAGTTTTCTGATGTGGAGAGTTATAGTGATCAGATAGGAATCATATACGTGGAATTGCCCTTAAGCACATTCCCCCAATTCCGTCTTAGCGAGGATGGCGTCGACTGCACCGCTGATTGCGAGTGGCATACTGCCGGACAGTACCTCAATTACGTGGATGATCAATATAATACAACTCAGTTCGAGTGTCCTGTCGATGGCTACTACTACAAGTTGAAGAGCATCAAGGCCGACTCTTATGTAACTGTCGACAACGGCGAGGGTGAGATAGAGTCGCCCTATGTGGTTCC
Source organism: uncultured Prevotellaceae bacterium (assembly GCA_902774815.1). Taxonomy (GTDB): domain Bacteria; phylum Bacteroidota; class Bacteroidia; order Bacteroidales; family Bacteroidaceae; genus Prevotella. Next base: position 45,502 of record CACYJV010000037.1, read on the forward strand.
CATCACCGCAAAGAGCTACGGCAATGGCATCTTGAACCTGCTCAACAGCGAGGGTGAAGTAGTTGCAACAGCTGCCGATGGTGAGGAGAATACTGCTAACTGGACGAAGTACGGAGCCGTGACGCTGGCCGTGACGGCTCCTGCAGGAGTGGACTTTGCCAACTATGAAGCCTATCTGCTCGTGGACGGTACAGAAAACCACCTGGAGAAGACCGTTGGCACAGACGGCAAGACCTCCTTCAACACCCTCACCATGGAGAATGTTATCACTGCCCACACTATTATCCTCGTGATGAAGCAGACGGGTGAGACAGTACTTCCTGATCTTATTGACTTCGCCGATGCCGAGGTGAAGCGCATCTGCGTGGAGAACTGGGATACTGATGGCGACGGTGAACTCTCGAAGGCAGAGGCTGCAGCGGTGACGACGCTGAAGAAAGATAATGGAAACGGCACCTATGGTAATTTCGTATTCCGTGATGCAGATATTACCTCGTTTGATGAGTTACAATACTTCACAGGACTGACGAGTATTGAGGATAATGCCTTTTTAATGAGTAGTGTGACATCTGTGGTGATTCCTAAGCAAATTGAGAAGATTGGCAAAGATGCTTTTCGTTATTGCTTCAAACTCAAGTCTGTACAGTTGCCTGAAGGACTCAAGACAATGGATGAATACAGTTTCTTCAATTGTACTAGTCTGTCAGAGATTCGTTTACCACAAACGTTGGAAACCATAGCTAATGGAGTCTTGGGTTCTTGTGCGCTGAAATATGTATACATTCCAAATAGTGTTACAAGCATTGGTGATGGTGCGTTAACCGGATGCCCAGAACTTAGGTCAATAGCAGTGGATGTTCGGAATACTTTTTACGATTCTCGGAAAGGTTGTGATGCAATCATCGAAAAATCAGGAGCCAAGCTCGTTGCTGCATGCTATAATACTGTGATTCCTGATGATGTAAAGACTATTGGTTATTCTGCATTTTCTAGCCAAAGGTATACGACCTTAGAGATACCTAGTTGGATAGAGTCCATAGAAAGTTATGCTTACGCTAGTTTACATTATGTAAAAAGTGTCGTATCAAAGATAAAAACACCATTCGCTTTTGGCGAAAAAGCCTTTAATGGTCTGTATGAGAGCTGTGTGCTGACGGTTCCCAAAGGTACGAAGCAAGCCTATATTGATGCTGGTTGGACAGAGGACATCTTCAAGGGCGGCATTGTAGAGGCTGAAGATGAGTCTTCTGCCTTGGGTGACTTGAACGGCGACGGTTCTGTAACGATTGCCGACGTGACGAGACTGGTGAATATTATCCTTGGCAGATAAACATTATTCCTATCTCCGGAGGATTGCCCTGCCAGAGGCGTTTTCATGCTGCCACATCCGCCACTTAGCTATTCCTGCTGATATCAGCAGGGTACGAGTGACAGATGTGGCAGCAAGTTGTGATCCTCCTTGCTGCATGCCAATTTGCAGTGAGCTTATTGCCAACACGTGGTAACGGCATTTCTGGATGCTGATTACGATTTTGGTAATGCGTTTTCTCTTGCTTTCCGTCTGATATGTTTATAGGGTAGTTGCCCCATGTGGTAGAAGTTTTTTGTGTTAAATAATCATAAATGTTGATGTATGAGTGATTGTTTTCTAGAAAAATAGTTGTACCTTTGCACCCGCTAATGAGCGTATTGCGCTGGCTCGCAGGCCATCAATACCCTGAAAGAGAACAACTTAACCTTCAAATGAGAAGAAGTGAGTGTTTCTTTTTAAGTGGAAATTGTGTGCGAAAAAGTGCGACGCTTAAAAAGAAACAAGAATATATTCACATTATTATTTAATTTTTTAAACTGAAATGCCAGGATTAATTGGAAAGAAAATCGGAATGACATCCGTTTTCAGTGCCGACGGTAAGAATGTACCGTGCACTGTTATCGAAGCTGGTCCTTGTGTTGTTACACAAGTCAAGACCGTTGAGAAGGACGGCTACAAGGCCGTGCAGCTTGGTTTTGGCGAGGCAAAGGAGAAGCGTACCACTAAACCTATGATGGGCGTCTTCAAGAAGGCCGGTACAACACCGAAAAAGCACTTGGCCGAGTTCAAGTTTGACGAGGAGTACAACCTCGGCGACACTATCACGGTCGAACTCTTCGGCGATGCCGAGTTCGTTGACGTGATTGGTACGTCGAAGGGTAAGGGCTTCCAGGGTGTAATGAAGCGCCATGGTTTTGGTGGTGTCGGCCAGGCTACTCACGGCCAGGACGACCGCGCTCGTAAGCCGGGTTCTATCGGTGCCTGCTCGTACCCCGCAAAGGTGTTCAAGGGCATGCGCATGGGTGGCCAGATGGGTGGTGACCGCGTCACGACTCAGAATCTCAGAGTGTTAAAGGTGATTCCGGAGCACAACCTGCTTCTCGTTAAGGGTAGCTGTGCCGGATGTAATGGTTCAACTGTTTTAATTCAGAAGTAACATGGAAGTTAGCGTATTGAATATCAATGGTCAGGAGACCGGAAGAAAGGTAACCCTCAATGAGGCTATCTTTGGAATTGAGCCTAATGACCACGTTCTGTATCTGGACGTTAAGCAGTATCTTGCTAATCAGCGTCAGGGAACCGCCAAGTCGAAGGAAAGAAGCGAAATCACCGGATCCACTCGTAAGCTCATCCGCCAGAAGGGTGGTGGCGGCGCTCGTCGTGGCGACATCAAGTCTCCCGTCCTCAAGGGTGGTGGTCGCGTATTCGGTCCGAAACCCCGCGATTACAGCTTCAAACTCAATAAGAAGGTGAAGCAGCTTGCTCGCCGTTCTGCTCTCTCGTACAAGGCTCAGGAGAATGCAATCATCGTCGTTGAAGACTTCACGATGGATGCCCCCAAGACCAAGGAGTTCATCAACATTACTAAGAACCTTAAGGTCGAGGACAAGAAGCTGTTGCTCCTTTTGCCGGAAGTGGATAAAAATGTAAATTTGTCGGCTCGTAACTTGAAGCGCGCTGAAGTGATGACAGCATCTGCACTTAACACCTATAAGGTTTTGAACGCTGATGTACTTGTTGTTACCGAGAAGTCGCTCGAGTCTATCGACGGAGTCTTAAATAAGTAAATAGGAGAAACAAGATATGGCATTTATCATTAAGCCCCTGGTCACTGAGAAGATGACCAAAATCACTGAGAAGCAGGAAAACCGTTTCGGTTTCATTGTGCGTCCCGAGGCTAATAAGCTCCAGATTAAGAAAGAAGTCGAGGACACATACAACGTTACAGTGATTAGTGTGAACACGGTTCGCTATGCCGGCAAGCGCTCGTCGCGCTACACGAAGGCAGGTCTTGTGAAAGGTCAGAAGCCCGCGTTCAAGAAAGCAATCGTCACTCTGAAAGAGGGCGAGTCAATTGATTTTTACAGCAATATTTAATAAGAAATGGCAGTACGTAAATTAAAACCGGTTACTCCGGGACAAAGACACAAGGTTATTGGCACGTTCGAGGATATTACTGCATCCGTGCCAGAGAAGTCTCTCGTTTTCGGTAAACGCTCTACCGGTGGTCGAAACAACACCGGAAAAATGACTGTCCGCTACATGGGCGGTGGTCACAAGAGAAAGTATCGTCTGATCGACTTTAAACGTGAGAAAGATGGTGTTCCAGCTGTAGTGAAGACAATCGAGTACGATCCGAACCGTTCGGCTCGCATCGCTCTGTTGTTCTACGCTGATGGTGAAAAACGTTACATTATTGCTCCTAACGGACTGCAGGTGGGTGCTACACTGATGTCAGGTGCAGAAGCTGCCCCTGAGGTTGGTAATGCCCTTCCGCTGGCTAACATCCCCGTTGGTACCGTGATCCACAACATTGAGTTGCGTCCGGGACAGGGTGCTCTGCTCGTTCGTTCGGCTGGTAATTTTGCTCAGTTGACTTCTCGTGAAGGCAGTTACTGTGTGATTAAGCTCCCTTCGGGTGAAACCCGCAAGATTCTCTCTGCTTGTAAAGCTACTGTAGGTAGTGTAGGCAACTCCGACCACGCTCTTGAGCAGTCGGGTAAGGCTGGTCGCTCACGTTGGCTCGGCCGTCGTCCTCACAACCGTGGTGTTGTCATGAACCCGCACGATCACCCGATGGGTGGTGGTGAAGGCCGTCAGTCTGGTGGACATCCGCGTTCACGTAAGGGTCTCTACGCTAAGGGTCTGAAGACACGTGCACCGAAGAAGCTTTCGAACAAGTACATCATCGAAAGAGCTAACAAGAAGTAAACAAGTTAACTAAGAGTAAATTATGAGTCGTTCACTTAAAAAGGGCCCGTATATCAACGTATCGCTCGAGAAGAAAATTCTCGCTATGAACGAGAGCGGTAAGAAGACTGTCGTCAAGACATGGGCCAGAGCATCAATGATCTCACCCGATTTCGTGGGACACACTGTTGCAGTTCATAACGGAAACAAATTTATCCCTGTTTACATTACTGAGAATATGGTTGGCCACAAGCTGGGAGAGTTCTCACCGACACGTAAGTTCGGCGGCCATGCTGGTAACAAGAAATAATCGGCAGGGTAAAACCATTTAAAACAAGAAGCAATAATGGGAAAAAGAAAAAGACTCGCTGCTGAAGCAAGAAAAGCAGCACTTAGAACACAATATTTCGCCAAGCTGAATGGTGTTCCCTCTTCTCCTCGCAAAATGCGCTATGTCGTTGACATGGTACGCGGTATGGAGGTGAACCGTGCTCTTGGTGTACTCCGCTTCTCGAAGAAGGCTGCTTCGGCAGACGTTGAGAAGTTGCTGCGTTCGGCTATTGCCAACTGGGAAGCCAAGAACGAACGCAAGGCAGAGGCCGGCGAACTCTACGTGAGCCGCGTCTTCGTCGACGAAGGTGTTACGATGAAGCGCATGCGCCCCGCTCCTCAGGGTCGCGGCTATCGCATCCGCAAGCGCTCTAACCACGTTACACTGTTTGTAGATACCAAAACTAATGACGAAAATTAATAAGTAGAATGGGACAGAAAGTTAATCCGATTAGCAACCGACTGGGTATTATCCGTGGTTGGGATTCAAATTGGTACGGTGGCAAGAACTTCGGTGACAACCTCGTTGAGGACATGAAGATCCGTAAGTATCTGAACGAACGCCTGGCTAAGGCAAGCGTTTCGAAGATTGTCATTGAGCGTACTCTGAAACTCGTCACCATCACTATTTGCACTGCCCGTCCGGGTATTGTCATTGGTAAAGGTGGTCAGGATGTTGACAAACTGAAGGAAGAGCTGAAGAAGCTTTATAAGAAAGACATTCAGATCAACATCTTCGAAGTGAAGAAACCTGAACTCGACGCAACAATTGTGGCTAATAACATCGCTCGCCAGGTGGAGGGTAAGATAGCTTACCGTCGTGCCATCAAGATGGCTATTCAGAACACAATGCGCGCTGGAGCTGAAGGTATCAAAGTGCAGATTAGCGGTCGTCTGAATGGTGCAGAAATCGCACGCAGCGAAATGTTCAAGGAAGGACGTACTCCTCTCCACACATTCCGTGCTGATATCGACTACTGCCCGACAGAAGCCCTCACTAAGGTGGGTCTCCTTGGCATCAAGGTGTGGATTTGCCGCGGTGAAGTCTACGGAGAACGCGACCTCACACCTAACTTCTCGCAGGAGAAGCAGAACGGTGGCCGTCCTGGAGGCAATGGTGGTCGTAGACCCCGTAACGATCGTAAGAGAAACAATAACCGTTAAAAGAAGAAGCTATCATGTTACAGCCAAAAAGAGTAAAATATAGAAGACCTCAAGACGGACGTGGCAACAAAGGCAACGCCCACAGAGGTACACAGCTGGCTTTCGGATCGTTCGGTATTAAGACGCTTGATGCCAAATGGATTGATAGCCGCCAGATTGAGGCCGCTCGTGTCGCTATCAACCGTTATATGAACCGTGAGGGTCAGGTATGGATCCGCATCTTCCCCGACAAACCTATCACCCGCAAGCCTGCCGACGTGCGTATGGGTAAGGGTAAAGGTGATCCCGCAGGATGGGTGGCTCCCGTGACTCCCGGACGTATCCTCTTCGAAGTAGAAGGCGTTCCTTTCGACGTCGCTAAAGAGGCTCTCCGCCTCGGCGCCCAGAAACTGCCTGTAAAGACAAAGTTTGTTGTTAGACGTGATTACGATAAAAACGCTTAAGCTATGAAGATTAAAGAAGTAAGAGAACTCGAGACAAAAGATCTGCTCGAGAAAGTGGAGAACGCAGAGGCAAAGCTCCAGCAGTTGAAGCTTAACCATTCAATCGCTCCTCTCGAGAATCCATCACAGATTAAGGACGTTCGTCGTGACATCGCCCGTATGAAGACAGAACTTCGCCAGAGAGAACTTAATAAATAACAATGGTCCAGATGGAAACAAGAAATTTAAGAAAAACAAGACAGGGTGTCGTGATCAGCAACAAAATGGATAAAACCATTGTTATTGCCGCCAAGTTCAAGGAGAAGCACCCTATTTATGGTAAGTTTGTCCAGAAGACAAAAAAATACCATGCTCACGACGAGAAGAATGAGTGCAACATCGGCGATACCGTGCTCATCATGGAGACACGCCCCCTCTCGAAGACTAAGAGATGGCGTTTAGTACAAATCGTAGAAAAAGCTAAGTAAAGTATGATACAAGCAGAATCAAGACTCACTGTATGTGATAACAGCGGCGCTCGCGAGGCTCTGTGCATCCGTGTCCTCGGTGGTACACGTCGTCGTTATGCAAGTGTTGGCGACGTCATCGTTGTTGCCATCAAGAATGCCATTCCCACGTCTGACGTGAAGAAGGGCACCGTATCGAAGGCTTTGATCGTTCGTACAAAGAAGGAGATCCGCCGTGCCGACGGTTCTTATATCCGCTTCGACGACAATGCTTGTGTGCTTCTGAATAATGCAGGCGAATTGCGCGGCAGCCGTATCTTCGGCCCCGTGGCTCGTGAACTGCGTGCCGTCAACATGAAGGTTGTTTCACTGGCACCCGAGGTTCTTTAATCACTTAAAACGAAGTATAACAATGAGTAAGTTACATATCAAGAAAAACGATACCGTCATTGTTCTTGCCGGCGTAGACAAGGGCAAAAAGGGAAAAGTGCTCAAGGTTTTGGTTGAAGAGAACCGTGCCATCGTTGAAGGCGTTAACATGGTTTCAAAGAGCACCAAGCCTTCTGCTCAGCACCCTCAGGGTGGCATCATCAAGCAGGAAGCGCCTATTCATATCTCGAATTTGAGCCTCGTCGACCCCAAGAGTGGCAAGCCTACTCGTATTGCTATCAAGCGCGAGGGTAAGAATGTGGTTCGTATCGCTAAAAAGTCAGGGGAGGAGATTAAGTAATGAATACAGCACAGTTAAAGAAAGTTTATAAGGAGCAGATTGCTCCTGAGCTTCAGAAGCAGTTCAACTACTCTTCTGCAATGCAGGTTCCTGTACTGAAGAAAATCGTCATCAACCAAGGTCTTGGCGATGCAACACAAGATAAGAAGATTATCGACGTGGCTATCAATGAGATTACGGCTATTGCCGGTCAGAAGGCTGTGACGACCTATTCGAAGAAGGACATCGCTAACTTCAAGCTGCGTAAGAAGATGCCTATCGGCGTCATGGTCACACTGCGCCGCGAGCGTATGTATGAGTTCCTCGAGAAGCTCGTGCGTATCGCCCTGCCTCGTATCCGCGACTTTAAGGGTATTGAGAGCAAGTTTGATGGACGTGGCAACTACACACTCGGTGTGCAGGAGCAGATTATCTTCCCTGAGATCAACATCGACCAGATCGACCGCATCCAGGGTATGAACATCACCTTCGTGACAACAGCCAAGACCGATGAGGAGGGCTATGCTCTGCTCAAGGCATTCGGACTTCCATTCAAGAACGCTAAAAACGATTAAGAGATATGGCAAAAGAATCAATGAAAGCTCGCGAGGTGAAGCGTGCAAAGCTCGTTGCCCGTTACGCTGAAAAGCGCGCAGCCCTGAAGAAGATTATCGCAACATCTGAGGATCCCGCTGAAGCATACGAGGCAGCTCGCAAGCTCCAGGCTATTCCGAAGAATGCCAACCCCATCCGCCTGCACAACCGCTGCAAGATCACTGGTCGTCCGAAAGGATACATCCGCCAGTTCGGTCTGTCGCGTATTCAGTTCCGCGAGATGGCATCGGCAGGTCTCATTCCTGGTGTGAAGAAGGCTAGCTGGTAAACGATCGTAGCAGAAGACATTCTTTTATTTTTTAATATTGTCGGGGTAGGCCCGATTAATTAAACATTATTTATTTATGACAGATCCAATAGCAGATTATCTGACAAGACTCAGAAACGCCATTATGGCACATCATCGTGTCGTAGAGGTGCCTGCGTCGAACTTGAAGAAGGAAATCACCAAGATCCTCTTCGAGAAGGGTTACATTCTGAACTACAAGTTTGTTGAGGATGGCCCTCAGGGAACTATCAAGGTTGCCTTGAAGTATGACCCTGCAACCCGCAACAGCGCTATCAAGTGCCTGAAGCGAGTTTCCACACCAGGTCTTCGCAAGTACACTGGTTACAAAGACATGCCGAGAGTTATTAACGGACTGGGTATCGCTATCATATCCACGTCTAAGGGTGTAATGACTAACAAAGAGGCTGCCGAGCAGAAGATCGGTGGCGAGGTTCTTTGCTACGTTTATTAATTGGAGGATTGAATATGTCAAGAATAGGAAAATTGCCAATTAGCATCCCCGCAGGTGTCACTGTCAGCCAGGACAACAATGGCGTTGTGACAGTAAAAGGTCCCAAAGGCGAACTCCAGCAGAAGGTAGATCCCTCTATCGATATGAAGATTGAAGATGGTCACATCACTTTCGCAATCAAGGAAGATAGTCCCGTGAACCTCAAACAGAAGCAGGCTTTCCATGGTCTGTACCGTGCTCTTATCAACAATATGGTTGTAGGCGTGAGCGAGGGTTACAAGAAGGAAATGGAGCTTGTCGGTGTCGGTTATCGCGTATCTAATCAGGGCAACATCATCGAGTTCTCGCTTGGATACACTCACCCCATTTTCATTCAGCTTCCCCAGGAGGTGAAGGTTGAAACCAAGATGGAGCGTAACCAGAACCCCCAGATCATCCTCGAGAGCTGCGACAAGCAGTTGCTCGGTCTCATTTGTGCTAAGATTCGTTCTTTCCGTATGCCTGAGCCTTATAAGGGAAAGGGTATCTTGTTCAAGGGCGAGGTTATCCGTCGTAAGTCGGGTAAGTCGGCCGCTGCTAAATAATAATTAGAAGGAGTAATAACTATTAACGATTATTATTATGACAACAAAGAAAGTTGAAAGACGAATCAAGATAAAGTACAGAATTCGTAAGAGCGTTAACGGAACCGCCGAGCGTCCCCGCCTGAGTGTCTTCCGTAGCAATAAGCAGATTTATGCTCAAGTTATTAACGATTTGACAGGCAAGACCCTCGCTTCTGCATCGTCACTCGGTCTCGAGAAGATGCCTAAGAAGGAACAGGCTGCCAAGGTTGGTGAGCTCGTTGCTGAGAAGGCACAGGCTGCAGGCGTGTCTGCAGTGGTGTTCGACCGCAATGGCTATCTCTATCATGGCCGTGTAAAGGAACTTGCTGATGGTGCTCGTAAGGGTGGTCTTAAATTTTAAACGATTATGGCAATGAATAAAGTAAAAATTAATAGTGACGTTGAGTTAAAAGACCGTCTGGTAGCCATCAACCGTGTTACGAAAGTAACTAAGGGTGGACGTACCTTCACATTCGCTGCTATCGTCGTTGTTGGTGACGGCAAGGGCGTTATCGGCTGGGGTCTTGGAAAGGCCGGTGAAGTGACTGCTGCCATCGCTAAAGGCGTGGAGTCAGCTAAGAAGAACCTCGTCAAGGTTCCCGTTCTCAAGGGCACCATTCCTCATGAGATTGAGTATTCCTTCGGTGGCGCTCAGGTTCTCCTCAAGCCCGCAGCCCATGGTACTGGTCTGAAGGCCGGTGGTGCTATGCGTGCCGTATTGGAGAGCGTAGGTATCACCGACGTGATTGCAAAGTCAAAGGGCTCTTCTAACCCTCACAACCTTGTGAAGGCCACGATTGGCGCCCTTGACCAAGTTCGCGACGCTTACACCGTTGCTTCGCAGCGTGGTATCACTTTGAATAAGGTATTTAACGGATAAAGGAGATAAACACTATGGCAACTATCAAAATCAAGCAGATTAAGAGTAAAATCGGTTATCCCGTAGATCAGAAGCGCACACTCCAGGCCCTCGGTCTTCGCAAGATTTCCCAGGTTGTAGAGGTGGAGGACACTCCTAGCGTCCGTGGTATGATCCGCAAAGTTCATCATCTGGTAACCGTTGTTGAGTAATTTACGAATTAACAGAATACGTAATCTTAAAAAGGAACAATCATGAAATTAAATAGTTTGAAACCTGCAGCAGGCTCTACCCATTCACGTCGTCGTATCGGTCGTGGACCAGGTTCTGGTCTTGGTGGTACTTCTACCCGTGGTCACAAGGGTGCAAAGGCTCGCTCTGGTTATAAGAAGAAGATTGGATTCGAAGGTGGCCAGATGCCGCTGCAGCGCCGTGTTCCGAAGTCTGGTTTCAAGAACATCAACCACAAGGAGTACTTCGCTGTAAACCTTTCTACTCTGCAGGCTCTTGCAGAGGAGAAGAACCTCACTAAGATTGGCATTGCCGAGCTGAAGGCTGCCGGCCTGACCAATGGCAAGGAACTTGTGAAGATTCTTGGCAACGGCGAACTCAAGGCTAAACTGGAAGTCGAGGCTAATGCTTTCTCTAAGACTGCTGAAGAAGCTATCAAGGCAGTAGGTGGTAACACAACTATTATCTAAGAAAAATGAAGAAGTTAATAGAGTACCTGAAGAACTGTTGGAAGGTTGAGGATTTGCGTCAGCGACTCCTCATCACCCTTCTGTTTACGGCTATCTACCGTTTCGGATCCTTCGTTGTGCTGCCTGGCATCAACCCCGGTAGCTTGAGCAACCTGCATTCGCAGACAGAGGGTGGACTGATGTCGCTCCTTGACATGTTCTCCGGAGGTGCATTCTCCAATGCGTCAATCTTCGCGCTTGGTATTATGCCGTACATCTCAGCTTCTATCGTCATGCAGCTCCTTGCCGTAGCTGTGCCTTATTTCCAGAAGATGCAGCGTGAAGGTGAGAGCGGCCGTAAGAAGATCAATATGTATACACGTTATCTGACCGTGGCTATTTTGATTTTCCAGGCTCCTTCTTACCTGCTCAATCTGAAGATGCAGGCCAGCCAGGCTCTTGCAACAGGTATTTCTTGGCAGGTGTTCATCATTCCTGCCACCATCATCCTTGCTGCAGGTAGCATGTTCATCCTTTGGTTGGGTGAGCGCATTACCGATAGAGGTGTTGGAAATGGTATCTCGCTGATCATTATGATTGGTATCATCGCACGTCTTCCGCAGGCGTTCATTCAGGAACTTTCGTCTCGTTTGCAGGCAATTTCCGGTGGTGGTATCATCATGTTCATTGCTGAGCTGCTGATTCTCTACGCTGTGATTTGTGCTGCAATTCTTCTCACTCAAGGTGTGCGCAAGGTGCCTGTGCAGTATGCAAAGCGTCTTGTTGGCAACAAGCAGTATGGCGGTGCACGTCAGTACATCCCCTTGAAGCTTTTCGCTGCTAACGTGATGCCTATCATCTTCGCCCAGGCTCTGATGTTCATCCCTCTGGCATTCGTCCGCTATCAGTCGGAGAATGCAAGTTGGGTTGTTCGCTCGCTTCTTGATAACCGTAGCCTGCTGTATAACATCATCTATGTGATCCTCATCATCTTGTTCACATATTTCTATACAGCTATCACGCTGAATCCTACTCAGATGGCTGAAGACATGAAGCGCAACAACGGCTTCATCCCTGGCATTAAGCCGGGTAAGGATACGGCCGACTATATCGATACGATTATGTCACGTATCACCCTTCCGGGTTCGCTGTTTATCGCCTTCATTGCTATCATGCCAGCTCTGGCCGGACTTCTCAACGTGCAACAGGCATTTGCTCAGTTCTTTGGTGGAACGTCGCTGCTGATTCTTGTCGGTGTTGTCATCGATACCCTGCAGCAGATTGAGAGCCACCTGATGATGCGCCACTACGATGGTCTGCTCAACTCGGGCCATACTCGCAACAGCGGAGTGTCAGCATACTAGAGCTGATCATACGGGATGAAGATTTTCCTGAAGACCGAAGACGAAATCGAGCTGATGAGGCGTGCGAACCAACTTGTTGGTGAGACGCTCGCTGAGTTGGCAAAGAATATCAAACCAGGTGTAACGACCCTCCAATTGGATCGAATAGCCGAGGAGTTCATTTGCGACCACGGAGCCATTCCGACGTTTAAGAACTTCCCCAATCCATTTGGAGGGCCATTCCCCGCCAGCATCTGTACATCAGTTAATGATGTCGTCGTGCATGGAATACCAAGTGCGAAAACCGTTCTTCGCGACGGTGACATCATTTCAGTTGATTGTGGTACGCTACTCGATGGCTATAACGGCGATTCGTGTTATACGTTTGCTGTTGGCGAGGTAAGTGCCGATGTTCAGCAGTTGCTCAAAACGACGAAAGAGTCGCTCTACAAGGGCATTGAGCAAGCTGTTGCCGGCCATCACCTGGGTGATATTGGTTCAGCAGTACAAGACCATTGCGAAGCTCAGGGTTACGGTGTGGTTCGAGAGGTCACTGGTCATGGCATTGGCAGAGAAATGCACGAAGATCCTCCTGTGCCCAACTATGGTCGCCGTGGCAACGGTGTCTTGTTGGAAGCAGGTATGTGCATTGCCATTGAACCTATGATTACGCTTGGCAACAGACGTATCTATCTCTCGCCCGACCGTTGGACTATTCGGACGGTCGACGGAAAGCCGGCAGCTCATTATGAGCACACGATTGCAATCCGCCATGGTGCTGCTGAGATTTTGTCGTCGTTCGATGGAATAGAGGAAGTTCTTTCCCAAGGAATACATTAGTCTACATCCCACAATTTTATCAAGGAGAATAAATAAACAGTTATGGCAAAACAATCCGCTATCGAGCAAGACGGCACCATCTTAGAGTCGTTGTCGAATGCAATGTTCCGTGTTGAGTTGGAGAATGGCGTTCAGATTATCGCTCACATCTCTGGCAAGATGCGTATGCACTACATTAAGATACTGCCTGGCGACAAGGTGAAGGTCGAGATGAGTCCTTACGATTTGACCAAAGGCAGAATAGTGTTTCGATACAAATAATTTTTTAGAGATATGAAGACAAGAGCATCATTAAAGAAGCGCACACCCGACTGCAAGATCGTACGTCGCAAGGGTCGCCTGTTTGTTATCAACAAGAAGAACCCGAAGTACAAGCAGCGTCAGGGTTAATGTTAAATAAGCATAAAAAGGTCGGTTTTAGAAAAATAATGTGTACCTTTGCATGCTTTTTAGCAAAACTAGTTTTTTAGTATTATTATTTTATCAATTTTCATTACAAATGGCAATAAGAATTGTTGGAGTAGATTTGCCCCAGAATAAGCGTGGCGAAATCGCATTGACCTATATCTATGGTATCGGTCGAAGTAGTTCAGCCGCAGTGAGATCCAGATGAATATCAAGCGACTGATGGATATTGGTTGCTATCGTGGTGTGCGTCATCGCCACGGTCTTCCCGTTCGCGGTCAGAGCACTAAGAACAATGCCCGTACTCGTAAGGGTAAGAAGAAGACTGTTGCTAACAAGAAGAAGGCCACGAAGTAATTTTAAGGTTTAACGTCAAGTAAGATTAAAGTTTAAAGTCATGGCAAAAAAACAAGCAACATCTAAGAAAAGAAATGTCAGAGTTGACGCCATTGGTCAGCTTCATGTTCACAGTTCTTTCAATAATATCATTGTATCTTTGGCCAACAGCGAGGGTCAGGTGATTTCCTGGTCGTCAGCTGGTAAGATGGGTTTCCGTGGTTCGAAGAAGAACACTCCTTATGCTGCCCAGATGGCCGCTGAGGATTGCGCCAAGGTAGCCTACGATCTTGGCCTGCGCAAGGTGAAGGCATATGTTAAGGGTCCCGGTAATGGACGTGAGTCCGCTATCCGTGGCGTGCATGGTGTCGGTATCGAGGTCATTGAGATTGTTGACGTCACTCCGCTGCCTCATAATGGCTGCCGTCCCCCGAAGCGTCGTAAGGTATAATCATTATTTTTCAGAAGACAATTATTTAGTATTATGGCAAAGTATATAGGTCCGAAATCAAAAATTGCACGTCGATTTGGTGAGCCCATTTTCGGCGCCGACAAAGTTTTGTCCAAGAGAAACTTCCCTCCTGGACAGCATGGCAACAACCGCCGTCGCAAGATGTCTGAGTATGGTGTCATGTTGGCAGAGAAGCAGAAAGCCAAATACACTTATGGTGTACTTGAGCGTCAGTTCCGTAATATGTTTGAGAAAGCAGCTAAGGCTGAAGGTATCACGGGTGAGGTTCTTCTTCAGAATCTTGAAAGTCGTCTCGACAACGTCGTGTTCCGTCTTGGCATCGCTCCTACTCGTGCAGCTGCCCGTCAGCTCGTGGGTCACAAGCATATCGTAGTTGATGGCAAGGTTGTAAATATTCCTTCGTTTGCTGTTAAGCCCGGCATGGTTGTTGGTGTTCGCGAGAAGTCTAAGTCTCTCGAGGTCATTGAGGCTGCCCTTGCTGGTTTCAACCACAGCAAGTATCCATGGATCGAATGGGATGAGCAGACCAAGAGCGGCAAGTTCCTTCACAAGCCCGAGCGTGCTGACATTCCCGAGAATATTAAGGAGCAGTTAATCGTTGAGTTGTACTCTAAATAAATCATTAAATTAATGGCGATATTAGCATTTCAAAAACCCGATAAAGTTGTAATGTTGGAAGCCAACGACACGTTCGGCAAGTTCGAATTCCGTCCGTTGGAGCCCGGCTTCGGTGTTACCATTGGTAATGCCCTTCGCCGCATTCTTCTTTCGTCGCTTGAGGGCTATGCCATCAATACCATTAAGATCGGTGGTGTTGAGCATGAGTTTTCCTCAGTACCCGGCGTGAAAGAGGATGTCACCAACATTATTTTGAATCTCAAACAAGTTCGATTCAAGCAAGTAGTAGAAGAATTCGAGAATGAGAAAGTTAGTATCACCGTTGAGAATTCCACCGAATTCAAAGCTGGTGATATCAGTAAGTATCTGACTGGATTTGAAGTGTTAAACCCCGATTTGGTGATTTGTCATTTAGATGCAAAAGCTTCGATGCAGCTTGACCTCACGATCAACAAAGGACGTGGCTACGTGCCTGCCGACGAGAACCGTGAGTATTGCACCGACGTCAACGTGCTCCCAATCGATTCCATCTACACCCCTATCCGCAACGTGAAATATTCTGTCGAGCCCTATCGTGTTGAGCAGAAGACCGACTACGACAAGCTCGTCATTGAAGTCACAACGGATGGTTCCATCCACCCGAAAGACGCACTGAAAGAGGCCGCCAAGATCCTCATTTATCACTTCATGTTGTTCTCCGACGAGAAGATCACTCTTGAGAATCCCGATCTGGAGACCAACCAGGAGTTCGACGAGGAAGTGCTGCACATGCGCCAGTTGCTGAAGACGAAACTCATCGACATGAACCTTTCTGTTCGTGCCCTCAACTGCTTGAAGGCTGCCGATGTAGAGACGCTTGGCGATCTGGTACAGTTCAACAAGACCGACCTTTTGAAGTTCCGCAACTTTGGTAAGAAATCGCTCTCGGAGCTTGATGATTTGCTCGAGGGTCTGAATCTGTCGTTTGGAACCGATATTTCAAAGTACAAATTAAATCAAGACTAAAGTAAACAATGAGACATAATAAGAAATTCAACCATCTGGGCCGTACTGCAGACCATCGCCGTGCCATGCTTGCCAACATGGCCATCTCGCTGATCATGCACAAAAGAATCACTACGACCCTCGCCAAGGCAAAGGCACTCAAGAAATATGTAGAGCCCCTCATCACGCGCTCTAAGGACGATAGCACCAACTCCCGTCGTGTTGTGTTCAGCTATCTGCAGAACAAGGAAGCACTGAAGGAACTGTTTGGTGTCATCGCTCCGAAGGTGGCCGATCGTCCCGGTGGCTACACCCGTGTTATCAAGCTTGGTTTCCGTCAGGGCGACGCTGCTCCCACGGCTTTCATTGAGCTTGTTGACTTCGACGAGAACATGGCTAAGGAAGCTAAGGCTGCCAAGCGTACACGTCGTAGCCGCAAGTCGGCTCCGAAGGCAGAGGCTGCTGTTGAGGCACCCGTTGCTGAAGAGGCTCAGGCTGAGGCACCTGCTGAGGAAGCGTAAGGCTGAATATGTCCCTATTAGCATAAGCTAAAAAGCATCATTGATTCCCCATCTTACGTGAGTAGGGTGGGGAGTTTTTTGTCCGACCATTCATTATCTTTTCTATCACTATGAACAAGTCCTTAAGGATGTCCGTCCTGTTTCTCGTCGCAGCCTTTTCGCTGGGCCATGCCTGTGCTCAGGATGCTAATCCCGACAGCACCGTGAACGTCATTGCATGGTATTGCCTCCACGATACAGTTATCTACCGCCAGCGCGAGCAGGAACTGCGAGTTGAAAATGGTGACACAACCATCGTAACCGATGCGTACCGCCGCTATCAGTTCATTGTTGTCGACAGCACCAGCAATGGTTTTCTCCTTGAGTACATGCCACTCGCTTTCGAATTCCCCGACGACGACCCCGTTGCTAAAATGAAGTATGCCATTGCCGAACGGTTTATAGGTATCCGCATCCTCATCTCTACCGATGAACTTGGGCAAGTCAAGCAGGTCGAGAACTTCAAGGAAGTTCATCAGGCTGTCTACAGCCGTTGCGACTCTCTGATTGACGAAATCTATCGCGAAGCGCCCACTCTCTATGCGCAGATGTCCAAGCCCGACATGCTCAAGAAGTTGCACAAGCAACTCGACGACACCTATGGTTCCCGCCAGCGTTTGCTTGAGAGCATGGATGTGCTCGAAGTGCTGTTCAATTATCATGGAAAGTCATTCCCCGTTGGTAAGGTAGAGGACGTCAGCGGCAATACAACCTCGCGTCTGCGAGTTACTACGGGCAAAGCCGACGACAATGATGAGACCGCCACCGACGATGATTATCAGATTAGCCAGTACATCACTATTGACGAGTCGAAAGACGGGCAAAGCCCTATCCATGAGGTAGTAGTCCACAAGGAGTACTTCAACGATGGCTGGCCACGCTACGTCTACATCAGCGATGAGGAAGGCGACGACCAGCACCTCGAAATTTCCCGTATGGAAATTGATTGGGAATATCGCGGTTGGGAATAAAACGCTCACCCCAGAAAGCCACAAATTAGGTGTTTCCCTATGTTAAATTAGGGAAACACCCTTTTTTATGTAAAAAAATATGTGTATTTTTGCATCGTGAGATTCCGCCCTTTGGGCCGATAGAGATCCTTAGACAACAGGAAATAACAACAAAACATCGTAATAGGAATATGAAGAAGAACATCGTTATCATCGCAGCCTGCGCACTGCTCGTCAGCAGTTGCGGCACCTACACTGGATCTGGAGCCTATACCGGCTCAACTCTCGGTTCTATTCTCGGCTCTGCCATTGGTGGCATCAGCGGTGGCGCACGTGGCTACGACATTGGTACCATTGCCGGCATGGTGGGTGGTGCGGTGATTGGTGGTGCCATCGGTGCTGCCAAGGACCGTCAGGATGCGCAGGACGTGCACGACCACTACCAGCAGGTGCAGCAGCGCAAGGCTCAGAATGCAAACGCTGGCTACGACAACCGCTATGGTTCTGTCGGCGGCATGAACTACGACAGCAATGCCGATAGTGGCTTCGATGCCACCAACTCTGGCGATGATCGTCTCTACGACTTCAACGGCTCCGACTACACGGGCGACTACACTGCTCAGCCTGGCACGACCGTGATGCCCAGCTCCTCCAGCGTCGAGCCTCTGGCCGTAGGCATGGAGTATCTGCCTGCCCTCGAAGTGCGCAATGCCCGTATCGTCGACGACAATCAGGACAATGCCATTAACCGCGACGAGGTCTGCAAAGTCATCTTCGAAGTCTACAACCACAGCCAGCAGCCTGTCGTCGATGTAGTGCCTACTGTGGTCGAGACCACAGGCAACAGGCACATCTATATCTCGCCCAGCATGCACGTCGAGCGCATCGAGCCCGGTCAGGGCATCCGCTACACCGCCATGCTCAAGGCCGACAGTCGCCTGAAGAATGGCACTGCCCGCATCTGCGTCTCTGTGTTGCAGGGCAACAAGGCCATCTCCAAAGTCTGCGAGTTCAACGTGCCCACACGCCGTTAGCTCCGGTAGTGCCAATCGCTTGTAATGGGTGTGCCGAACGAATGCTTAGCATCGTTCGGCACACCCTTTCTTTTATTCTTTCTCCACGCTGTTACGAAAGCGGCAAAGCCGAGCGCATGAATCAATTATATAAGTTCCTCACGCGCGTACCAGAAAAGTTTTTTTTGCTGCAATTGCTGCCACTTTGCAAAAGTTGTTGATACACAGTAGGTTTTGATATGGCAGCAATATGGCAAAGTGGCAGCAACTACGCGTTTTTACATAAAATGCACAGTTTTTGCACATTTTTTTACTTGGTTTTTATGGGCTTTTTGTATCTTTGCAGCGATATAACTAAAGATCAGTCATCATGAAGCGACACATTATTCTCTATATAGTGCTTGTGCTCCTGCTTGCAGCATGCGGCCCCACCCCTTCCCTCCCCAAATGCTGACGTCAGTCCCGACTCTGCCGATATTCTCCTCAATAGTGTGGCTCCCCACCTTTCGGGAAAAGGAGTCGGTGGTACGAACATGGCCCCCCTTCTTCTCCGTATTAAGATCGACGACAAGCTTTATCGGCCCATTACCCACTATCGCGATACCATCCTGCAGCTTGTTGACTACTTTGAGCAACACCCGCGTGTGCTCCCCCGTCTGCTGGGTAAGACAGGTCCTGCGCTTCCCTACCTCTATGCCGGCCGCATCTACTCCGACCTCGGCGATGCTCCACAGGCCCTTGACTACTACCAGCGTGCCCTCGACGTGATGCCCGACGGGCAAATTGAAAATGGAGAATGTAAAACAGACAATGCCATCGATAGCCGAGTGGCCAAGCAGCGAAACCTGCTTTGCAGTCTTATAGGAAACCTCTTTAGTTATCAATATCTTTTTGAAGAGGCAGTCCCTCTGTTAGAACAAGCTAACCATTGGGCATCCCTGGCAAGTGATACAAATGCCATGATCTTTAACTATCGGGATTTGGCAGAGCAATACAAATACTTAGATAAGCCAGACTGCAGTCTTTTCCATTACGAATATGCCCTATTATTAGCCAATCAGTCAAACAATACAAATATGGCTAACGATGTGAAGATGCAGATAGCTCGTCTGTATGTTTCTGAAGGTCGCTTTGGAGATGCGTTGTCCTATATTCGTCCTGCTCTTAATTCTATAGATTCTGCTGACATCTCTCCTACCTATGCCATTGCCTCTGATATCTATAAAGGCTGTGGCAACAGAGACTCTGCACTTTATTGCTATCAACAACTTCTGCGTTATGGTAATATTTTCGGTAAACATCATGCCTATCAGGAACTTTCCGAGATTGCTGTTTCCGCAAATGATATGGAGTCTGCTAATGAGTATTATAGGCAATACAAACTTCTTGACGACTCCATCCGCAAGATGGACAACGCTGAGACCGTCGCCCGGATGCACGCCGCCTACAACTACCAGAAGCATGAGCGGAAGGTGAAAGAGTTAGAACTCCAGAATGAAAGAAAACGTAATGCAATTTATTTTGGAGTCATCGTTTTCTTGTTTGCCGCTATTGTCATTTTCCACTACATCAGGTCAGAAATGAAAAACAAAGTTAGGCTGAAACAGAGGCTCGATATGCTTAATATGAAACTATCAGAGTACGACAAAGGCCGTAACCCTGAGAATTGGATACGCAGGGTTAAGGAATATGAGGACCAAATTCATCAACTTCAAGAACAATTGTCTCAAAAGAACTCAGATTTTAATGTTGAGCGCGAAATACTTAGTTCCCGAATATCCAAATTAACTGATGAAAAAAGATCGTTAGAGCTTTCCATACAGCGCGCGTCGAATCGTGTCTTAGATGCAGACTTGGCTGTCAAGACATTCTCACAGACTGAGATATACAAGTTGTTTATACGCAAAGCTTATATCGCCTCAGCAGTCACAGGTGAAGAATGGGATGATTTCATTGCCCAGGCCGAAGGTAATTTCTTTCCTGGCTTCAGGGACAATTTGGCAGCACTTTGTAAAATAAGCGAGCAAGAATACAGGATGTGTTTGCTTTTTAAATCTGCTTTTTCTAAGTCACAAGTCGCAACACTCTTATTCGTCGATCGCTCTGCCGTTTCTCATGCTTTCGAAAGACTTTATAAAAAAGCTGTGAAGAGGCAAGGGAAAACCAAGGATTGGGAAGTTATTCTTTCATCTTTATAAGGAATTTTTGTACATACATTCTCTCTTTTTGCCTATAGTCAACGTTTTGTCAACACGAGAAATTGTCTTTTTTCATTTATTGTTTGTAGTTTTGCAGCCAACAACTTATTTATTCTCTATAAAATGATTACAATATCTATGAATTGGAATATGGAAAGTATGAACTCGAAGTCGTTTTCAGCAATAGCATCGAGAGCAAGACATTTGATTTTCACGATATGATTA
>CACYJV010000038.1 GCA_902774815.1 uncultured Prevotellaceae bacterium
AAATTCCTTTTGCAAAAGTAGGGAAAACAATGGATACTACCAAATTTTTGGCGTGTTTTTGGCGTGATAATTTGTAATTAGTATGATTGCGTCTTCTTGATTCGAATTATAACACATCTTGTAACGCGCTGATATTAAACCACATAGAAAATTCTCGAATTTAATAGAATTAAATGGATTTTGCGCGAAGTAGGGCAGTAATCCCGACCAAGTAAAAGGCTAATTGCTTCATCATTGAGCAATTAGCCTTTTTTGTTATTTGTGATTTGCACGACATCTCACCCTCATCTGTCCCGTCAAACTGCCCCTTTTCAGGGCATTTACCAGAAAACGATAAGAAAAGTTTGCTTCATTTGCGTTGCAGCCAACGGGTGAGGGTCGTTGTGGGCGTGCGGACGACGAATTTGTAGAAATCGGACTTGGGATAGCGGCTAAGGTCAACAGTAAGGTGACCGTCTCGAGCAGGGAGGGTGGCCACGGGTGTCCAAGCATCCCTCTTGCCGCTGGCGAAGTCGTTGGTCGTGGCTATATAGACGGTCGCGAGAGTGGAGCGTGCACCGCTGTGTTGCCATGTGAGTTTGGCACTGTTGTCATAGCCTGTGGCCGTGAGATCGTAGATATCTGTGTCGCCGATGAAACTGATTGAGAGCGTAGGACGCGTGAACTGACGGTTGAGTCGCCGCTGGTTGGTAATCATCCAGATAGTACGCTCCGTGGGGCTCTGTCCGCCGTGGTGAACGCCCCACGAGTCGCGACCGTGGTCGGTGGTGACAATCAGCAGCCATTCCTCGTCATTCTCGCGCTCGCGCTTCTGGATGGCTTCCCAGACGGGTCGCAGCTGGCTGTCAACATTCAACACGGCCTCGTCTGCGAAAGCTCCGTAGCCATGGTTATGGAAGGCATCGTCGGTATACCAAAGATAGATCCAACTGAGGTCAGGCGCCTGCTGACTGATACAGGTCGCTGCATCTTGACAGACTTGACCGTCGATGTCGCGAATGTGTAGATCACCGTCGCGGTGAGGGAAGCGCAGTGTGTCGTGCTCGTAGCCGTCGAAGATGTAATCCACCTTAAGGTGCCGCGTCTCCTGAAGTCCTTCGCCAAGTAGGATGGTACGGTTGTCGGTCCACGACGAGAAAATGGCAGTGGAAACGGGGCGTTGCTGGTCCTTGGCGATGCGGAAGAGGGTTGGATAGTGGTAGTTTGCCTTGATGTTTTCATTGCCTCTGACGTTGTGCTTGTTCACCCAAGTGCCAGTGAGGATATTCGTGTAGCCGATGGCGGAGATGGTCGCAGTCTCGGAGTAGGAGCCAACTTCGCCACCGCAGTAACCACGCTGGTAATGCCCTTTTTGGGCGATATCCATCAGCGTAGGCGGTTGCAGCCGTTCTACGCATTCAGCTGGCACTCCGTCGATGATCACAAACACAGCCTTCCGCGTCTTAGCTGTCACCGCCACGGCTAAGCACAGCGACATAACAGCCATTATGAGTCCTTTCGTTCGCATTTTCCAGTCATTTAGCAGTCTATGAAAAACAATCGTTTCCAACAGGATTACGTTGTTCTCTGGCTGCAAAGGTACTAAATCTTATCGAATTATCATCAGAATTATCCGTTAATCAATCACTTGTATTGTTGATTAGATGGACGAATGATAGATTTTGAAACAATATGTTGCACTCAGGATGATTTTTTTGTATCTTTGCACCTGACACAGCTGGTTTGTGGCATCGTGACACCATATCATGTCGTAAAGCCATCGACAGGAAAAGCGTCAGCATTTTGGGGAAATACAGAGGTCTTTGTTGATGGAAGTGCCCAACGTGACACCATAACGATGTTAAAAGATGGTAAAAATTGGCGAGTTCGAAGCAAGTTCCATGCAAGAATTCTGTTTATTGAGTACATTTGCGCAGCTTTAAAGCAGCTTATAGGAACTTTGTATAACTTTTATAATTATAGGAAAATGAAAAAGACAATTCTACTCAGCATGATTTCGTGGCTGGCTCTGGTGCCGGCAGCGCAGGCCCAGGCTGGCGACGTTGTGAAGGTGTTCAACCTCGACGGGGTGACACCATTGGCAACCCTTCTGGATGAGGCTGAAAAAGAGGCCGACTCAGTAGTAGTGAGTGGACCGATGAGCAGCGACGACATGTCGGCCTTATGCAGTTACTGTGCCAATGGACATGTGCGTGGTGTCGACATCCGTAAGGTGACGTTTGCCAACGACTCGCTGCCCGCAGGGGCCTTCGGCTGGACTGGCATTGACAATCCTGTGGAGAACATCTCTCTGCCCGAACACCTCCGCGTGATAGGCCCATACGCATTCTATTACATGGGAAACCTGAAGCATGTTGAACTTCCGGCCACGCTGGAAAGAATATGCAATAATGCGTTCTTCAGTTGCTTGTCCTTGCGTAATGTCTCGCTGCCTGAGGGACTTCGGGAAATCCAGCCGCGGGCTTTCAGCAGCTCCGGGATTGAGGAACTGACCATCCCCCAGAGCGTGACGGAGCTGCGCTACGGCATCCTTGCCAACTGCTATAAGCTGAAGACACTGAACATCTTGGCCAATGTGGACGAGGTGCCCAGCGACATGTGCCTGCTATGCACAAATCTGGAAAACGTGGTTTTGCCCGATGATGTCAAGTCGATTGGTTCAGGGGCTTTCGATGGGGCAGGCCTAAAGGCATTTCAATGGCCGTCAGCCCTGGAGACGATTGCTTCGAATGCTTTCTCCGACACCCAAATGGAAGAGGTCGTTCTTCCTCCCCATGTAATTGAGATTAGCAGTAGAGCTTTTAGTTTCAGCAACGCATTGCGCAGCATAACGCTGCCTGCCAGCTTGCTGACCATCGACCAGTCGGCACTGAGAAGTTGTCCGCTGCTGGAGGCGGTCTACAGCATGGCTGTCGTTCCACCGCTGACCACCGCCACTGGTACAGAAGTTCCTCCGCAGGCCGTGCTCTATGTGCCCGAGGGGTCTGTAGAAGCCTATCAGGCAGCAACGTGGTGGAAGGACTTCAAGGAAATCAAGTCTTACGTCCCAACTGCCATCAGTACGATTGCCGCCGACGCCTCGGGCAGGAAATCAGCCTATACCATCGGAGGTGTAATGGCTCCACAGCACTATCGCGGCGTGGTGATAAAGGGAGGAAAGAAAACCATCATCAAATAGTCACATTCAGCGCAAATAACGTGACAACGAACGACTTGTGCCCCACTCCACTATCCGTTCGCCAGTGGTCCCTGCTGTGGCTGACGGATTACGATGGGGGGGTAACAACTGACGGCGAATGCACAATAAAAACGATTTCTTCCGTTTTATACAATAAATATTCATCGGCAAGAACATGAGCAGATCATAGTACCTGTGTTGTTTGCATTTATGAGCATACCGTTATTAACAATCAACCTGGCAGCGGAAGGAGGCGAGTTCGAAGCGAAGTGGAGTAGGAATCGTCGATGGGTCGTGTTACTCCTGTTGCTGTTGTCGCTCCCTATGGCAGCCCAGCGAGAGAAGACGACGTTTCAAACGTCAGGCCAGTGGAAGCCCACCACCGATGTGCGGGCCGATGCCGTCATGGTGTATGGTGTTAACAGCAATGGGCAGTACTCATTCAGTGAGCGTGTACGGTCGTGGCGCGAGCGTGGCTATACGACCCATTTCATGACAGGAATAGCATGGGGAGGCTATCAGGACTACTTCACTGGGCAGTGGGACGGGCGGCAGCACCTTGACGAAGGGCAGCGTGATATGCATGGCGACACGATATGGCATGGCCAGATGGTGCCTTACATCGTGCCGACCAGAAACTATCTTTCGTATTTCAAGGAGAAGCACATCAGGCCTGTCATCAACGAAGGCATTGATGCCATCTTCCTTGAGGAACCCGAGTTCTGGGCGCGCGGCGGCTACAGCGAGTCGTTCAAACGCGAATGGCAGGAGTATTACGGCTTCCCCTGGCAGCCGCAACATGAGTCGGCAGAGAGCACCTATCTCTCGAACAAACTGAAATACCATCTCTACTATCGTGCCCTGGATGAGGCTTTCAGCTTCGCGAAGGCTTACGGCAGAGAGAAGGGGATGAACGTGCGCTGCTACGTGCCGACCCACTCGCTGATTAACTACGCCCAGTGGCAGATAGTGTCGCCTGAAGCATCGCTGGCTTCGATGGCATCGTGCGACGGCTATATTGCACAAGTATGGACAGGAACCTCGCGCGTACCAAATTACTATAATGGGCGGATGCGCGAACGGGTGTTTGAAACGGCATTCCTGGAGTATGGGTGTATGGAGTCGATGACCCGACCCACGGGTAGGAAGATGTTCTTCCTGACCGACCCCATAGAGGATGGCGTGAGAGACTGGGATGACTACAAGCGCAACTATCAGGCCACGTTTACGGCTCAGTTGCTCTATCCGCAGATTGCCGACTATGAGGTGATGCCATGGCCCGACCGCATCTATGAACGTCTCTATCCCGTCAGTGCCGGCAGCGAAGAGCGTGCCAACATACCCCGTTTCTACTCCACTCAGATGCAGGTGATGGTCGGTGCGCTTGGCGATATGCCGTTGTCGGCAAACAGGGTGAGCGGTTCGCATGGCATCAGTGTACTCATGGCCAACTCGCTGATGTTCCAACGGTCGCAGGAACCCGTAGAGGGATACGATGACCCGCAGCTTTCTAACTTCTTCGGGTTGGCCATGCCGTTGCTCAAGCGAGGCGTGCCCGTTGGCATCACGCATATGGAGAATACGGGCTACGGCGACACATGGAAAGACATCAGTGTGTTGCTGATGACCTATTCAAACATGAAACCCCTCGACCCCAAGGCTCATGAGGACATTGCGCAGTGGGTGCATGATGGCGGACATCTCATTTATTGTGGGCGCGACGACGATGCCTTCCAGCATGTCAGGGAATGGTGGAATCAGGCCGGCAATCATTATCAGGTGCCTTCGGCCCATCTCTTCTCGCTGATGCAGATGGGAGAGAACCCTGCTGATGGCATTTGGCATTACGGCAAAGGAACCGTTCGTGTGATAAGGCAAGACCCCAAGGAGTTTGTGATGAATGCACATGCCGACAGCGAGTTGCTCAATGCCGTTGAAGATGCTTACGGGCAGATTGAATATAAGAATTCCTTCGTGTTGGAACGGGGCTGCTATGTGTTGGCGGCAGTTGTTGATGAGGGCGTTACCGATGAGCCATTGATACTCACTGGAAACTACATCGACCTATTCGACCCCGCACTGCCACTCGTCAGACACAAGGTTGTGAATCCGGGTGAACAGGCATTCCTCTTCGATATCGACAAGGTTGCCGACAGGAATGTACCGCAGGTGCTGGCTGCCGCCTCGCGCCAATCGGACGAAACGAGGACCAGTAGGTCTTATTCGTTTGTGGCGAAGAGTCCTTCCAACACAGACAACGTGATGGCGATACTCCTTCCCAAGAAGCCACGGAAGATCACCACCGACGCGGCACATTATCAGTCGCACTGGGACAGGAAGGAACGCGTGCTGCACCTGCAGTTCGAAAACTCGCCTGAGGGCATAAGGGTTTCAATAGAATGGTAGGAAAAAAGGGACGATATAGAATTTGAACTCTGCAAATAATACGTGTAAAGTTTATAGGAAAAGAATTGCCAGAGCTCGGTCCACCGCCAGTCTGTGTTCTGTCGCACTTTCAGTGTTCAATTCCTATAATAATGCGAGTTCGACGAACATAGTTCGGTAATCCCGACCAAATTAAAGGAGTTGAAAATCAAAAGATTTCAGCTCTTTTTTTCGTGCCCAATAGCATGTTAATTTTATGTTAAACTTATGCAGGATTGTGTAAATAAGCCTGATTTTTCATATCTTTGCAACATTAAAGAATTATTTGATCACAGTATCGATAACTAACTAAAAACGTAAATATGAAACATTTGAACTTTTTATGGATTACGGCCTTCCTGTTCATGACAGGTATGGTTATGCAATCGTGTAGCAGTGATGAGAACGAAGATGTTAAACCATCGGATGAGCAATACTTTGATGTGTCACTTGCTCTCGATGGCATCAACGTAAGTGAGGAGCCTCTTTCAGGAAAAAGCTCAGATAACTCAAGAAAGGCACCGCTTTCAATGGCAAACGCAGATGACTTAAAGACGGTTTACAAAATCACGGTTTACTATGACTACAAAAGCGATGGCAATGTGACTTATAAGTATGCTGAAGGAACCTTTGATAATGTCGGCGACATGCAACTAAGTATGCTTGCTGGTCACAAATATCGCTTTATCTGTTCTATCTGGAAAGAAGTGACAGGTAATGTCTCTCTCTCATGGTTCTCTGGATTTGGGAGTTCTTCAATTACCAACAAATTTAACATTGTTCAAAGTAATAGTCCTACATCATCATCATATTTAACTCCCAGCTATTATACATATTCTGGAATCAACGTATCTTGTACTGATGGAACTTGCAGACGAGACTACACCAGATATTATGGTGAATTAAGCGACTATACCCCTACCCAGAACGGAACTGCTATCATTAAAATGATTGAGGCAAGTCGCTACGGATTACATGTTACTATTGCACCGCCAAGTGAAGGTAGGTTAGAAGTGTCTACAGATAAATATTATTATTATTATAAAAATGAATATAGTAGTTATAGTCAAAGTTACGTCTCTCAAATTCTCACCAATGAATCTCAGAAATATGATGATGGGGGCATACAATTCATCGTTGGTGAGAATGTGATGAACTATTGGAGTGATGTGTTTTATGGAAAAACGATTAATCAAAATCTATTCGATTTGAAGTTCACCATAAAATGGACCAACTACAATGAGGCTGGGGTCCAAATAGGAAACAGTACTACCCAAAAGACCATTACGTTGAAGCGTGATGTGATGACCAATGTTAATATCGACCTGAACATAAACAATGCTGATACGAATAACGCAAAGATAGGATTTACCTACGACTCAAAGGATATGTCTACTTCTGGGGAGAACTGGACGGTAAACGTGAACAATGATGGCACAATGGATGTAACAGTCATTCCTCTGTAATAGACCTCGCAAATAAAAAGTTGCCAGGACATCGGTTGGGAAACAGCAATGGCAGGTGATTTATAACGGTCTGGTTATTCGCGGTTATTATACAGTACACAAAGGGAGTTACCTTTCCACAGCAGGTAACTCTCTTTATGTGTAAGAATCCTATATCTTTCTAAACTTCACGAGACTATTTTTACTTCGTTTCCAAAATGTTTACGATAATCGTAGGATTGTCAAAAAAAAGATGTACTTTTGCAAAAAACATATCGATATGGAGCAATACTTTCAAAAAACGACGACTTGGCTTGGTCTGATGGCGATGGTTTGCCTGACAGCCTTGCTGACGAGTTGCAACAACACAATGGACATGGAACAGCAAGTGGACGAACTTTACAGCAGGATGTCGCAACAGGAACGCATCGCTCAGCTGAGAAGCATGTATATGGACGACCTCTTCGGCGAGGACGGACGGTTGGACACCGCGAAGTGCCGGGAGCTGATTCCCAATGGCATCGGCCATTTCTCGCAGTTCTGCATGCAGCAGCCACGCGACCCCAACGACCTACGCGACCGTGTAGCTGCCGTGCAGCAGTGGCTCATGAACAACACGC
The DNA here is from genome assembly GCA_902774815.1 of uncultured Prevotellaceae bacterium. GTDB lineage: Bacteria > Bacteroidota > Bacteroidia > Bacteroidales > Bacteroidaceae > Prevotella. The sequence continues at coordinate 7,668 of CACYJV010000038.1, forward strand.
CCAACGGCATTCCGGCACTGATGCACGAAGAGGTGTTGTCGGGCATCAATACTGTTGGCGCTACTATCTATCCACAGCAGATTGGCCAGGCCTGCTCGTTCAATCCAGAACTGGCAGAGTTGAAGACGCGCCAGACCAGCACCGCTTTGCGACGCATGGGTGGCGTGCTGGCGTTGTCGCCAATGGTCGATGTTTGCCGCGTCCCTTCGTTCAATCGGCTGGAGGAGTCGTACGGCGAAGACGGCTATTTGTCGGCCGTCATGGGCACGGCCTTTGTCAAAGGCCTGCAGCAAGGCGACCTGAAGAAAGGTGTGTCGGCCTGCTCGAAGCACTACCTAGGTTATGGTGGTGGCGGTGATGCAGAGGAGAAGGAACTCATGGAGGAAATCCTGATGCCCCACGAGACGATGATCCGATTGGCTGGTAGCAAGGTGGTGATGCCGGGTTATCACGCCGTTCACGGCACGAAGTGCGTTGCCAACAGCGAGATTTTGCAGGACATCCTGCGCGACTATGTAGGCTTCGACGGCATGGTGGTGAGCGACTATACCGCTATCGACCAGCTTCCCGACCTGCAGAGCCCCGTTGAAAAGGCTGCCGCAGCCATCAACGGTGGCAACGACGTCGACTTCCCCTTCGGTGCCAACTATCAGCACTTGCAGGAAGCCATCGACAAGGGGCTGGTTTCGCCCGCAGTCTTGGAGCGTGCCGTGAAGAACGTGCTGCGCCAGAAGTTCCGCGCCGGTCTGCTTGACAAGAATCCTTATCTATATGACAAGGCAACCATCGTGCTTGACACGCCCGAGGAGCGGAAGACAGCTTACGATATTGCCACGCAATCGGTGGTATTGCTCGAGAACAATGGCATCCTGCCATTGAGCAACCGCTTCGCTATCAACGCCGCCTTAGGAAAGCATACGTCTGTACTGCTGACAGGCCCCAACGCCAACTCCATCTGGGCGATGTGCGGCGACTACAGCTATCCCGCCATGTCCTATTTCTGGAAGAAGCTGGACTACACTTCCGAACAACCTCACATCGTAAAGCTGCTGGAAGGAATGACGGAACGTAAGCCCGCCGACGTGGACATTGTCTATAGCCGCGGTTGCGATTGGACGGAAGAGATAGAAACGAAATACGGTGAGCTGGGCGATGAGCGCGCATGGGAATACGAACTCTTGCACCGCAAGGTGGATTCCGGCGAAAAGGCCGACTGGCAGGATGCACTCGCCAAGGCCAAGGAATGCGATGTGATAGTCGTCGCAGTGGGTGAAAACGTGATGCTCTGCGGTGAGAACCGCGATCGCATGTCGTTGCGTCTGCCGGGCCGCCAGGAGCAGTTCGTTGAGGAACTCATCCAGACGGGCAAACCCGTAGTGATGGTGATGTTTGGAGGCCGTGCACAAGTAGTATCAGGACTTGCCGAGCGCTGCGCTGCCGTCATCCAGGCATGGTATCCGGGCGAGGAAGGTGGCAATGCCGTTGCCGACATCCTCTATGGAAAAGTGTCACCGTCGGCAAAACTCTCTGTGAGCTATCCTAACAGGGAAATCAACGAGCCCATGTGCTATAACAACCCCTCGCCGCAGGCTGTTCATCCCTCGCTAAAGGCTGCCGGCCCCCAGCTCGTCACTCCGAACACGCAGTGGCCCTTTGGTTATGGCCTGAGCTACACCACATTTGAATACAGTAACCTGCAGGTTGCAAGCGAAGTTCCGGCATCGGCAGAAGCCGTCGACATCACGTTCGAGGTGAAGAACACCGGTAAGATGGCTGCCGATGAGATAGCACAAATCTACCTTTCGCCCACAGACAGCCGGCAGCCCATCCGCCCCATACAGCTGCAGGGCTTCACCCGCGTTACGCTGAAACCCGGCGAGAGCAAGACCGTCCATGCGAAACTCTTCACCGAGCAGTTCGGCTACTACAGTCACATAGGCCAACGCCAGTGGAACGTCGCCCCGGGCAAATATGTGGTGAAGGTGGGCAGCTCGTCGGCCGACATCAAGTTGCAAGAGACGGTCAGCCTCACTGGCAAACCCGTCAGCAAACCCATCAGGGACCATTACTTCTCCGTTTGTACGGTGAAATAATAAAAAAAGCAAAAGAGAGCTATCAGGGAAAAGGTAGCTCTCTTTTTGTGTCGTATTCCTTTAATTGTTCAAAAGGACATCGGTGCTAATCGGCAAGGTCGCCCTCAGTGAGGTACTTCATGCCATTGGCTTTGATGGTTTCACGGGCGTGGTCGACGTCGTCGGTGCGGAATATCAGGATGCCTTTGCCATAGAAAAGGAACGAGTAGAGATAGACGATACTGATGCCGGCATCGCTGATGGTTCGTACGGCTTCGGCGGCACAGCCAGGCTCGTTGTCGAGTTCCAAGGCAAACACTTCAGACAGTGCTACAGCCACGCCTGCTTCTTTGAGGGCATCGAAGGCCCGTTGCGGTTCCGTGCAAATCACGCGATAGATGCCGTATTCGGCAGTGTCGGCGATGGTTGAAGCTACGATTTGCACATGTGCATTCTTCAGCACCTGCAGCACATTGACCAATGTGCCGGAGCGATTCTCAATGAAAATAGATAGTTGTTGGATAGTCATAATGGGTATTGGGTGTTTGGTGATGGGTGTTTGGTGATGATAGTTGGATGTTAAATGATGGGTGATGATTAGAAAAGTTTACGGAGGTCACGCACTCGCACGGCTTTCTTCTCGTCGCTGACGGCCAGTGAGCCTTTGGCGAGGAGTCGCACTTTGGGTGTGATGAGGATTTCGTCTTTCAGCTGCCGCACAATCGTTTTTTCGAGTGCCACCAGCTGTTTGTAGTCGTCGGCAAACAGTTCGCTCAGTTCAACGTCGACAGTCATTGTGTCGCCACTGGGCGTAGTTTCCAAAGTGATGAGGTAGTCACTGCCCAGTTCCTTGAACTTCAGCAGTATCTTTTCAATCTGAATGGGGAATATGTTGACGCCTTTCAGAATAATCATGTCGTCGCTTCTGCCCTGCAGACGAGCCAGCCGCCGATGGGTACGGCCACACGGGCACTGGCCTGGGAGCAGGCGGGTGAGGTCGCGGGTGCGATAGCGCAGCAGCGGCATGGCCTCACGATTGATAGTGGTCAGCACCAGCTCGCCCAGTTCGCCATCGGCCACGGGTTCCAACGTCACTGGGTTGACAATCTCAACGATAAAATAATCCTCCCAGATGTGAAGTCCGTTCTGTTCAGGACACTCGAAGGCCACACCAGGTCCCATCATCTCGGAGATACCATAGGAATTGTAAGCCTTCACGCCCAGTTGCTGCTCGATGCGCTGGCGTTGTTCTTCGCTGTGGGGCTCGGCTCCAATGCACAGCACGCGTAGTTGCGTGTCCTTGCGCGGGTCGACGCCTTCGGCCTTCATCACTTCGTAGATGCGCGAGGCATAGGATGGAATGGCGTGAAGCACCGTCGTTCCGAAGTCGCGGATGAACTTAATCTGTCGCTTGGTGTTGCCAGCGGCAGCAGGTACCGTCAGCATACCAACGCGCTCGGCACCATATTGGAAACCAAGGCCAGCTGTAAACATGCCGTAACCGGCAGAGTTTTGGAATACGTCGTCAGGGCGGCTACCCACCATCCACAGGCAACGAGCCACGGCAATGGCCCATTCGTCCAAGTCGCGTTTCGTGTGTAGGACCACGGTCGGATTGCCCGTCGTTCCGCTTGACGAGTGGAGACGTGTGCACTCCCTGAGCGGCACGCATGCTAATCCATAGGGATAGTTCTCGCGCAAGTCCTCCTTTGTGGTCATGGGAAGGCGCCTGATGTCGTCGAGCGAGCGTATGTCTTCAGGCGTGATGCCGAGTTCGGCAAACTTTTTCTTGTAGAAGTCGTTCGTCATGCAGCGCTTGATGGTTTCCTGCAGTCGTTCGAACTGCAGTTGCTCAAGTTCCTTGCGCGGCATGGTTTCAATTGTCGGATTGTAGAATTGATTTGTTTCCTGCATATATGGTCGTTTTTTATCTAAAAAGCATATCTTTAGCTATTGAAAAGCATATCTTTGACTATTGAAAAGTATATCTTTAGCTATTGAAAAGCAAATCTTTAGCCTAATGAAATCATATAGTTCGGAGGTCTATCACGTGTGCACTCTTACCCTGTGAGCGTTCAATCGTGTTCGGAGCCTTCAGCTGCACCTTTGCGGCAATGCTCAGCACGCTCTTCAGGCGGCTGGCCAGTTTCTTTTCAAGCATCTCGATGGCTGCAGGCGTGTCGAATGTACCGGTGAAATACTCCTGTCGGATTTCAACCTGCACGGTGAACGTGTCGAGGTTGTTCTTCCTGTCAACAATGAGCATATAGCGCGGTGCAAACTCCTTCATGCCGAGCACGACGCTTTCCACCTGCGAGGGGAATACGTTGATGCCACGGATGATGAGCATGTCGTCGCTACGTCCCTCGATGCGGCTCATCCTGACGCTCGTGCGGCCACATGGGCACTCGCCTGGCATGAGTGAGCACAGGTCGCGAGTGCGATAGCGCAGGACGGGCATACCTTCCTTCGTCAGCGTGGTGAACACCAGCTCGCCCTTCTCGCCCCTTGGAAGCGGCTCAAGCGTGACGGGGTCGATGATTTCGGGATAGAAATGGTCCTCGTTGATATGGCTGCCATGCTGTTCAGAGCACTCGTAGCTGACGCTGGGTCCCATGATTTCGCTCAATCCGTAGAGGTTATAGGCCTTCAACCCAAGCCTTTGCTCAATCTCCTGGCGCATGCTTTCCGTCCAAGGCTCAGCGCCAAAGGCACCGATGCGCAGTTTTGTCTGGTCCCTGCTGATGCCCAGCCTCTCCATGGTTTCAGCCAGATAAAGCGCATAGGAGGGTGTGCAGGCAATACCCGTGATGCCCAAGTCGCGAATCAGCTTCACATGTTTCTCGGTGTTGCCCGTTGAGGCAGGAACGACCGAGGCACCAATCTTCTCCACGCCGTTGTGGGCACCCAGTCCACCCGTGAACAATCCGTAGCCATAGGCCACAGAGAAGGTGTCGTTGCGCGTCACGCCATAAGATGTCAAGCTGCGTGCCATGCATTCGCTCCACACGCCGATGTCCTTACGGGTGTATCCGACGATGGTAGGATTGCCTGTGGTGCCACTCGATGCATGGATGCGTATGATGGCGCTCTGCGGTGCGGCCTGCAACCCAAATGGGTAGTTGTCGCGCAGGTCCTGCTTCGTCGTGAAGGGCAGCTTCACGATGTCTTCAATAGTTTGTATATCGTCGGGAACGATGTCTAGTTCCTGAAGTTTGTGCCGATAGAAAGGCACGTTGTGATAGACGTAATCTACGATTTTGTGGAGTCGCTTGCCTTGCAGGGCACTCATTTCGTCGCGACTCATGCATTCTTTGTTTGGATTCCAGATAGCCATTGTGTTGTTTATAAATATGTATATTAGTTCCGGAGTTTTTTCTTTAGCAATTTGTCGATGGCCTGATCGAGCGATGTGGATGGTTCTATGATATTGTAATCTTCCCAGAAGAGCGGGTCGAGGAAGTAGGACACCTTGTCGTAGAAGTTGTCGCGCGAGTCGAAAGAGTCGCATCCGCTGATGGGGCGGCCGTTGGTGGCTGGCTGATGGTCGGTGAACACCATCTCGCAGCAGGCCGTGAACGACGTGGCGAAGAGCTTTCGGCGCCAGTCGCAGTTGAATCGGAAGATGTTTCGGATGTAGCTGATGCGCGTTACGCCCTGATCGTAGCGATAGTCGATGAGTGTTGAGAGTTCGCGAGGGCGGAAGCGCACGCCAGGGGGGCGACGTACGAGCATGTAGTTGGTGGCTTTCTCGCGATCACTGACGTCGAGCTGAAGCTCAACGCGCGTGAATGCAAGTGTCTCGCGGTCGATGTAAAGCCGCCCGAAGTAAAGAGGCCACGGCATGGGCCAACGTGGGCTGATGTCGACGACGTATTGCAGCCGGTTGTCGATGGTTGTCGTCGGCTGCATCGCGAAGTTGTAGTTGTTCAGTTCCTCGACGCTCAGTAGCAGGTCAGGGTTTTTGACCACGTCGAGCTGGATTGGCAGCACAGGGCCTCCCATTACTTTCACGGTCAGCGTGTCGCCCTGCTTGGCACTGAGCAGTCGACGGCCCTTACGAATGGCCACACGGTCGCGCGAGTCGTTGTGAGTGTAGCTTGTCTTGTACATATCGACAACAGCTTCGGCCACGTAGATGTAGTGTTGACGCTTCATGGCTGTTTCGCGATAGAAACCCTGGAAGAGTTCAGGCTGGCGGCTGTAGTTGTTTGGAATTTTTCGGATGGCAATGCTGACGAGTTGGTGTGGATCCTCGGTCCATACGACCACCTCGTTGAGAGGTATGGCCGTAGGCACCAGCGTGATGCGCGAGGCAGGCGCCTTCAGGTGCTTGGATTGATAGCCCACGTAGCTGACCGTGATGCCCTTGGCGGTAGATGCATTCTTCAGCGTGAAATAGCCATCGTCGTTAGTGACCACTGCAATGGAGGTTCCATCGACAGACACAGTGGCCTGTGCAATAGGACGACCAGTCCGCTCATCGACAACGGTTCCGCTGACGACGTCTACAGCCTGTTGATCGGTAGTCTGCGCACAGAGATGCAGCACCATAGGCAGTGTGATGAGGATGGCTATTATCCTGTTCATAGTGGTTGATGATAGATGTTGTGGGCAAAGTTACGAAAAAAATGACAATAACATACAAACTTCACGTTTTTTTTCTTTATCTTTGCATCGGTTTTACATGATTATCCCGAAGAATGATTAAAGATGAAAAAAATATGAAAAAAGTACGATTAACCCTGCAGCGCGGAGCCATGGCTGTGGTTACGTGCGTTTTGTTGTCGCTGATGTCCTGCGCCACGTCTGGTATGACGCGCGAAGAGAAGGCTGCCGAGCGTGCCTGTGTGGCTCAGGCTGTCGAAGATTCGGTCATGAACATGACGTTCACCGTTGAAGTGAACTACGTGAACCCGCAACGTATGCCGTCAAGAATGCTGAACTATGGCTACAGCGTGAAAGTAGATGGCGACTATCTGGACAGCTATCTGCCCTTCTTCGGACGTGTCTATCGTGCCGAGTTTGGTGAGCAGACCGGTCTGCACTTCAAGGAGCGCATTGCTGAACGGAAGGTCGTCAAGGCGAAACGCGACTGCTATGCTGTTGAGTTGGTGGTGCGCCGCCGTCTTGAAATACTCATCTACCGATTCGACGTGTTTAGCAATGGCAAGGTGTCGCTGATGGTGACGAGCGACAACCGCGATAGCATGCTGTTCTCGGGTGAGTTGGCTCTTTGATGGGATGAAGGATGAAAGATGAAGGATGAAGGGATGAAAGGGGGACGGTTGAAGGATTAAATATGAAAGAAAATGAAGAAAACATATAGACTGACGGCAATCTTCTGCTTGATTCTGCTGGCGACTGCCACGGCCATGGCACAGCAGAAGGGCAACTATAGCATGCGCTATGTGAAGAAACATGCGCTGTTAAGCCACGAAGGCGAAACGAATGTGGTGAACGTCGACATGGAATGGCCCGAAGCGATGGATGGCGCAGAGCTGCTACCACTGCAGGCTTATGCCATAAAGCTGCTGTTTCAGCAGAATAACAGCGACCTGGACCAGTCGTTGCAAGCCTTCATGAGTGGCTACGGCGAGGAGGTGCAACAGCAGTTCGATGCCTTGCCCGACGATAAGCGTGTCTGTTACGTCGACATCGAGATGCGTTTGCTGAGCTATACGCCTGGGCGCTACGTGACATTCCACATGAAGCGCAACGTAAATCCTGCGAGTCAGTCCAGCCAGGAGGCCTCTGATGTGCATAAGATGGTCACTTATGATCTGCAGACGCTGAAACCGCTCAGCCGCGACGACATACTGCGTCATGACCGTATAGAAATGTCGTTCACCGACTTTGAGATATTGTTGCCAGAGGACTTGCTGCAAGAACGTATTTACGACTTGTCGGTGAATGATGCGTGTCTGGTGAATGATAAGGTGCTTCTGGTAAACAGTGTGGTAGGAGAACTGCACGGAGAGTATACCTATCAGCTCAAGTTCTTTCCTGAGAGCATGTGGCGCTACCTGACAAAGGATGCCAGGGCGATGCTGAAACCGCAGAAAGCCACCTCAAGTTCTTCCAAAAAGAAGAGCGAGTCCAAAGGAACGAGCCAAGTTACTTCAGTCTCCAGTGACGGTCAGCCATCCTCTCTTTTGGAACCAGATGGAGTAGTGGTGACGACCCAGCCGGAGTTCCAGGTTCCAGACGTCACCTTGAACGAATATCTTACGCGCTCGGTGCGTAGCGTGAAAGACGAGATTAACGGCGTCAAGCATGGCATGGTGATGGCGATGGTCGATGTCGATGCACAGGGATGGACAACCGGAACTCGCATCGTTCTGCCATTGGCGGCTGCCTACGACCGAGAGGTGGCGCGCGTGGTGCGTGGGTTGCCGCGTTGGAAACCTGCCATTCGCAATGGTGAGCCAGTAGCAACGCAGATTGCCATTGCCTTTGAGTTCTGATTCCTGATGAAAATACTGAAGAAGATAGGTTCAATCCTGCTCGTTGCCATGCTATTGCTGGTGGCGGGTGTGGTGGTGCACGAAGTATTCTTCCCAGGCGAAGATCCGTTGCTAATGAGGACCATCTTCGGTTCGGACAATAGCCGTAAGCCTTTCAGCAACGACTACGACGGCATTGACGTGAGCCATCACCAAGGGCGAATCGACTGGCCTGTGCTTGGGGCCAATCAGCTGGTAGGCTTTGTCTATGTGAAGGCTACCGAGGGGAGTAGCCACATCGACAGTCGTTTTCATCACAACGTGAAAGGAGCTCGCAAGGCAGGAATCCCTGTGGGGGCCTATCATTTCCTTTCATCGAAAAGCAGCATTGCGAGTCAGTTCCTGAACTTCTATCACCAGGCAAAGCCTGGTATGCTCGACCTGCGACCGGTCGTTGACGTGGAATGGCAGGGCGTTGGTGCCTGGACCACACGTCAGTTGTGCGACAGTCTGTCGCGTTTTGTCTGGCTGGTGGAACAATACTATGGGCGGAAACCTATCATCTATGCCGATGCAAAATTCTATAAGAAACATCTCAGCGGACGTTTCTCATCTTATCCCTTGTTTATTGCCCATTATCGACGAAAAAGGCCATCGGCACCTGGTGCCGACAGCCTACTGATATGGCAGCGCAGCGAAAATGGGCATGTTGCAGGCATCGGCAAGGATGTTGATCTCGATGTGCTGATGCCAGGCGTCACGGTCGACGACCTGCGCCTTTGATTGCCTGATTGCGCTGATATTGATTTTTTATTGCCTAAAGATCTGCCAGGTCGAGTTCGACAGGGCAGTGGTCGCTACCGAGGATCTCGGTGTGGATGCGAGCATCGGTCAGCCTTGAGCGTAGCTTTTCGGAGATGATGAAATAGTCGATGCGCCATCCGGCATTCTTCTGCCGTGCCTGGAAGCGGTACGACCACCACGAATAGGTGACCTGCTCGGGGTAGAGCGTGCGGAACGTGTCGATGAACCCCGACGAGAGCAATGTAGTCATCTGCTGGCGCTCCTGATCGGTGAAGCCTGCGTTCATGCGGTTGGTCTTCGGGTTTTTCAGGTCAATCTCCTCATGCGCCACGTTCAGGTCGCCACACAGAATGACAGGCTTCACGGCATCGAGCCGCAGCAGATAGTCGCGGAAGTCATCCTCCCAAGTCATTCGATAGTCCAGTCGGCGAAGTCCATCCTGCGAGTTGGGCGTGTAGCAGCAGACGAGATAGAAGTCGTCCATCTCGAGTGTGATGAGGCGGCCTTCGTGGTCGTGCTCGTCCTTTCCCATACCGTAGGTAACGCTCAGTGGCGTATGGCGGGTGTAGATGGCTGTACCGGAATAGCCTTTCTTTTCGGCATAGTTCCAATAGGACTGGTAACCAGGGAACTGCAAGTCGAGTTGCCCTTCCTGCATCTTGGTTTCCTGCAGGCAGAAGAAATCGGCGTCAAGGGCACAGAAGGCATCGGAGAATCCTTTGCCGGCACATGCCCTCAGTCCGTTGACATTCCAGGAAATGAACTTCATCATGAGGAGTCAGGGTTTCTTATTTATTGCCCTTCATAATGAAGAGCGATGCAATGTCGTAAGTCGATCCTCCGTCGACGACAACCTGTTTCAGAATCAGGTTGGCCACTAGGGCTTTGTTATAGAATTGTCCTACGGAGTAGTAAGCACTGTAGGCCGACGTCTGCATGCCAGTGGTGAAGAGCAGTGTCACGTTTTTCTGCTCGCCACCGATCGTGAGTGGCATCTTCACGGCCAAATCTTCGTCGCCTTTAGGAATGATGTTGAAGTAAGCGGTCTGCAGCGGACCTTCTGTTCCCCAAGGGCGATACAGGTAGAGCTGGGTTTTCAGCGGGTTGGTGCCTCCGTTGAGGAATGCCTCCTGCATCTCTGTGCTGCTGACGGAACCTGCAATGGCCTTCATCGGGAAGTCTTGGATGAGCAGGGTTGAGTCGGCGGCATTCACGGTCCACGAGATGTTGGCCGAATCGCCGATGGTGGCGGCGTATATGTTGATGTTGTAATAGAGCTTACCCGTGTAGTTGCCCTGCATTTCGTTGATTTGTGCAGCCTTCTCGGCTGGTGTCAGTGGTACGAATACGTAGTCGTCGCCATCTTTGTCGTCGTTGCAAGCCACCAATGCTGCGAGAGCGACAAACAGCATAGGCAGAACAGTCTTTTTGAACAGTTTCATTTTTTTTCTTTTAGTTGTTATGTTGTAAAAATGTTTATAATCATTCATAAAACGCCACGTCACGCGAAACCTTGCATGGACGTGGCATATTTTTTAGATGCGCTTCGATTCGCCACGCAACAGGTTCATAAACTCCTCGCGCGTCTTGGCCTGGTTGAAGGCACCGCTGAAGTCGCTCGTCGTGGTAATGGCGTTCTGTTTCTCGACGCCCCTCATCTGCATGCACATGTGCTTGGCTTCGATGACCACCATCACGCCCAGGGGTTTTAGGGTTTCCTGGATGCAGTCCTTGATTTGTTGCGTCAGTCGTTCCTGCACTTGCAGGCGATGACTGAAGATGTCGACGACACGTGCTATCTTTGATAGTCCTGTGATGTAGCCATTGGGGATGTAGGCCACGTGCGCCTTGCCATAAAAGGGCAGCATATGGTGTTCACAGAGGGAGAACACGTCGATGTCCTTTACGATGACCATTTGGTTGTATTTCTCTGCGAAGAGTGCATCGCGCAGCACCTGATGCGCATCCTGCTGATAGCCCCGCGTGAGCACCTGCATGGCCTTTGCCATGCGCATAGGTGTCTTCTGAAGTCCCTCTCGGTCAGGGTCCTCGCCTAAAAGTTGAATGGCAGCGCGATAGTGTGCTGCCAGTTCGTCAACGCCTTCGCGTACGTAGATGTCTGTGTCTGTCATAGGGATGAAGGATAAAGGGTGTTGGGTGATGATGAGGGATGAAAGATGAAGGGATTAGTACTGCACGCTGATCTTTCCCCTCACGATGACTGCTTGTGGGAAGCCTAGTTTCTTGATGTTGGAGAGCATGCGCTGTGCCTCCTCTTGTGTGCGATAGTTGCCCACGCGGCAAATCCAGCGTGGCGAGATGAAGTGCACGTAGATGGGTTCTGAGGGATAGGCGCGCTTGATCTTGTTCTTGGCGGCCTCGGCGGCCTGCTTCGCAGCGCGGGTGTTACCGCCGGCATAGGCCTGTACGCGGAATCCGTTCACCTTCTGTGCACCGCGCATGACCTTCTTGCTCATGTCGACTTCCACTTCGCCTGTCAGTTCGTTCTCGGCCTTGGGCATATCGGGCTTCAAGGCCTGTCGCTCCTTGGGCTCCTCTTTTTTGGCTTCCTCGGCCTCCTCTTTGGCTTTCTTGGGCTCAACTTTCGTTTCGGCCTTTGTCGTCGGAGCTGGCGGTAGCGTACCATTGACGAGGTCGCTGATTTCCTTGCTCTGCGTCACCGACACGGTGCCCAGTCCCTGCACGTTCTGCTGCAGGTGGTCCAGATAGGTCTGGGCCGACATGGTCAAGGTAGCAAAGCAACAAAGTAACAAAGAAACTAAACGCTTTGCCACATGTCCTTCAAAAAACTCTATTGTCGATTTCATGATTTCCATATCACATTTGTTGTTATCAGCCACTTTGTTACTTTGTTACCTTGTCACTTTGTCTGTTTGATTACTTCTTCCAGGCGTCGATGATGCCCTTGAAGTCTGCTGCCTTCAGCGATGCGCCGCCGATGAGGCCACCGTCGATGTCGGGCTTTGCGAACAGCTCGGGAGCGTTCGAAGCCTTGCACGAGCCACCATAGAGAATCGTGGTGTCGTCGGCAACAGCCTGACCATACTTCTCGGCGATGATCGAGCGGATGTAGGCGTGGATCTCCTCTGCCTGCTCGGCAGTAGCGGTCTTACCAGTACCGATGGCCCAGATAGGCTCGTAAGCGATGACGATCTTGCGGAAGTCTTCCTCGCTCAGGTTGAACACGCTGCCTTCCAGCTCGGCCTTCACGACCTCGTTCTGCTTGCCAGCTTCGCGCTCCTCGAGGCTCTCGCCGATGCAGAAGATGACCTTCAGGTCGTTCTTCTGGGCCAGCAGCACCTTCTCGCGCAGGATTTCGGGAGTCTCCTTGTAGTACTCGCGACGCTCGGAGTGACCGAGGATCACGTACTGAGCACCCGTCGATTTCACCATTTCAGCGCTTACCTCGCCCGTGAAAGCACCCTTCTCCTTGTCGGCGCAGTTCTCGGCACCCAGTCCGATGACATCCTGATCCAGGAAATCGGCAATCTTTGCCAGGTGGATGAACGGTGTGCAGATGACCACACCGCAGTTGGGCTTGTCGGCCTTCAGTGTTTCGTTGAGCTCTTTAGCCAGAGCGATACCGTCTTGCAGGTTCATGTTCATTTTCCAGTTGCCTGCTACAATCTTTTTTCTCATTGCTTGTTGTTTTATGATGTTTATGTTTCGGAAATTAAAGAAGTAAAGGAAGCTCTTTCTCCGCTATGCTACGAAAGTGGCAAAGCCGAGCGACGGTCTTCGACCGCTTAGGAAGTCAAAGGACAATACTCGTTATTACTGAAACTCCAGAGGGGAATTCCCAGGTAGCGAGGCTATTGTCCACTAACTATTCTGACTTCATTAACTTCATTATCTTCCTATTATTTGATGTTGTTTAACCTAATGATGCTGAATCATCATGCAAAGGTAATAAGTTTTTCTGAGAAACGGGCAAATTCCCTTTACTTTTTTACCTTTACTCTTTTTTCTCGCTTTGAGCCTTTTCCCTTTTTTCCTTTCTTCTCCTCTTCCTCCTGAACCACTTTGTCCACGCCCAGGTACGGTCGGCAAGCGTCAGGACGGCCAATGGCAGTGCAAACCACAGCAGTACCACGCCAATCTTGCGTGCCGTGGCAGCACTGAGCGTATTGTCTGATGTCGTGTCGGCACCGTCAGACAGTTGGGCGAACTCAAACGACTCCAGCGGCTCAGCTGACAGTGCGGGGTCAATGTGTGGCAGTTGGTTGTGACTCCATTTGCCTATGACCACGCCGTTCCTGAGCAGAAGCAGTCCGGGATTGGATCGTATGATGGTTTTCAGGGTTGTTTCGTCGGTGGTGCAGAAAGGGTATTCGGCACCGGTAAGCTCAACCCAGCGGGCGATGTGCTCGTCGGTCGAGGCTGTCAGGCAGTAGAAGGGATAGTGATGTTCCTCGGCATATTCGTAGATCTGGTCGATGTCGCCGAAGTTAGCGTCGTCGGCCTGCTCCAGATGGGGCGAACAAAGTAGGAAGATGTACCCGGGGTTGCCCAGCACCTCATCGGTGATGTCGAGTGAGTCGCCTTGAACGATGGAGAAGTCGTGAATGGGTGGCACATAGCCCTTCTCAATCTGAACGGTGCGCGAATCGACGAACGTCCACGTGGAGTCGGGATAATTGTCGAGCGTGAACTCGCGCTGTTCGCCGTCCTTCTGCAGGATGAACGTCGTCTCGAACTTCGGTTGTGGTGCCCCTTCAGGTATTTCCATGCCCTTTCGAATGTCGGCACCGATGTGGTACGGACGGAAGTCGAAGCTTGGCAGCGTGTAGAGGCTCCACAGGCTGGAGATGACGACAAACAGGATGCTGTAGTTGATGACGATCCACTGATTGCTCTCAGAGATGAAGCGAACCATGCGCAGCGGCCAATGGGCCACCACAGCAGCGCACGCCAGCAGAATGAGATTCTTCAGCAATGTCTGTCCGTTTGTCAGTTTCAGCGCGTCGCCGAAGCATCCGCAGTCCTCTATCGGGTCGGCGATGTAGAGCCATAACGTGACCAACGTCATCACGACCATGAAAGCCAGCGTCAGCCTTGAAACCAGTCGGCGTTGGATGGCGAAGAGCAGGAAGATGCCCAGACAGAACTCAGTGGCAGACAAAGCCACCGATGCTCCCAGCGTCAGCCAGTCGGGAGCTAGCGAGGAAAAGGAGAATTGAACGCCGAAAATGGAAAACTGACCGGCTGCTTCCGCATAGTCGTGCAGTTTGTACTGTGTGCCCAGCGGGTCTATCGCCTTCACGTAGCCCGAGAAGACGAACACTGCCGCCAGCACCAGCCGGCACACATTCACAACGATTGTCTTGATACTCAACCTTATATCAGCCATTCTGAACTATTCTTAACCACTCTGAACCCTTCTAAACCCTTCGTAACCGCGCCGCAGGCATCTCGAACCCTTCTGAACGATTCAAAACCCTTCTCAACCTTTCATATACTATTTAGAACCTTTCAGTGCCGCACCGCAGGCGCCCTCGCCTTCGCTCAGTTTGATGCATCCGAAGACAGCATAATTAATAATGTCCATATAATTCGCGTCGATGCCCTCGCTGACCAGCGTCTGTCCGCCCAGATCCTCGATCTCCTTGATACGCTGCAGCTTGGTCAGGATGAAGTCGGTGTAAGAACTCACCCGCATGCCGCGCCAAGCCTCGTCGTAGTCGTGATTCTTCTTCAGCATCAGTTCCAGTGCCTCGCCCGCATGCTGGTCGTAGGCAGCCATTGCCTCCTCGGGTGTCATATCTACCTCGTCGACGTAGCCACGCTCAAGCTGCACCAGTCCTACGATGCCATAGTTGATGAGCGCCATGAATTCCGGACGGATGCCTTCACCGACCTTCGACACCTTCTTCACTTCGAGCGAGCGTATGCGCTTGGCTTTTATGAATAGCTGGTCGGTCAGCGACGACGGGCGCAGGATTCGCCACGAAGCGCCGTAGTCGTGCAGTTTCTTTTCAAATAGCGTGCGGCACTCAGCCATCACGCTGCGGAATTGCTGTTCTGTGTTCATTGCTGTATTTCGTTCATTCGTTTCCTGATCATGCGAACCACGCCGATGAGCGCCTCATAACGCGCCTGCAGCGAGTCCTTCTTCACGCCCAGCATGTTGCGCTCGTAGATACGGGGCTCAGCCTGCATCTGTGCTGTTACAGCCTGCAGCGCGGAGTCGGTCAGCGCAATGTCTTGTTGCGCCATCTTAAGCGAAGCTTCCTGCCAGATGCGCAGTGCCTCCTGCCGCTCGTGAATAGCCTTAGGGAAGTGCATGCGCAGCGATTCAATCGAATCCAGCGTTGCAGCATATTGGCCCTGCTTGAAGAGTTGCTTGATCTCTTCCAGCAGTTCGGCGGCACCAACGTCGTGTTTTTCCTGACAACCCGTTGCCATCAGCAGGGCAGCCGCCACAACAATCATCATAACGTGCTTCATGCCTGCAAAGGTACGAATAAGTGAGCGGAAAGCAAAGGAAAAAGAAGAATTTTTTTCATTTTGCTTTCCCGCGCTCGCCTACGTATGTGGCGCTTTCGAAACGAAATGGAGAAAGAACGGAAGTACCTTCGGCATTCCAGTTAAGGCGCGAATAAATCCTTGATTTCTTACATTTTTATGGAATTCATACAATGATTTGGGTACTAAAAGCGAGAATTTTGACACGTTTGGGCTGCGAAGCAAAAAATATTGTGTAATTTCGTGGCCATAAAACACGTAGCAAAGATTATTAGAACAAAATAGTATCATGACAGGACCTGCCATTCTTATCATCAGCATCATCATAGTCCTCGTAGTCGGTTTTGTGCTGACGTTCATGTATGTGAACTCTCAGACGAACATCATTGTGAAGGCCAATCAGCACCTGATGGAGTCTCAGATGGAATTGATGGAGCAAAACAAGCGCCAGGAGGTAACGATTGACCGGCAGTCAGAGCAGATAGAGATTCAGCATGAGCGGTTGGAGGAGCAGCGGAGCATGATGGACAGCCAGAAGGAACAGGCTTCGCAGCTGCTTCAGGACCTTTCCGAGCTGAAGCAACAGCTGTGGGCAAAGGATGTCGTGGCGCAATTGTGCGCGCAGGCCGAGGATCGGCAGATTGACATGAAGCAGTTGCAGTCGATGAGCGATGAGGTCTTGCTGGCTTGGGTCGATGAGCGAATGGAATCGACGCGAATGTTTTGCGACCCGGATCTTACGCTGAAAAGTGTGGCAAAGTCGTTGGGGCTTACACAAAAGCGTCTTCAGCAAATCCTGAAAAACGACAGCCAGTATAAGAACCTGAGTGGATATCTCAACGAAAAGCGCTTCCAGCTGGCGTGCAGGCTGTTGCGCGACGAGCCCCAATGGACCATCGAGGCAGTCGCCAAAGAGGTGGGCTTCAGCAACAGGCTGATGCTTCACGAAATGATGAAGAAACGCGTTGGACTCACGCCTGCCCAGTACCGCGATACACCACTCGGAAAATGATGCAGGCGTAGATAAGGGGAACGCAGACGGTGATGATTTCCATAGGCAGGTTATCGGTGCCGCTGGCGCTTCCCACGAGAAGCGACGACACAACGGGAACAATTGTTCCGGTGAGTATGTAGAGCACCATCCATATTCCTACTTGTTGCAAGCGCCCTCGGTAGCAGACGGCAATGGCCGTGCCCAAGGGAAGATAGACGAGCAACAGCGAAACGGCCACCACCAATGATGCCAACTCGAATGCTGCTGACAGTCCGGTGAAGAATCCAGCCACGTTGAGCGCCAAAACCACCCACCAGAGTTTGGTCATCGGCCGATACAGATTCCGCATGCCGCGCATCAGGGCATAATACATGACGACGGGCCCGAACGTGTCGATGACGGCCTGTAGCCAGTGGGCATTTTCCCTGATCCAGTGTAAGAACGGTGACCACCACTCAGCAGCCTGCACGAGCATGGCTATGAAGGCAGCCACGAGTAACCATCTGGGCAACCCACTTTCCACATAATCAACTTTTCTTAGTTGAGCGATGCTCCCCATCTCTTCGGGAGTCGAAGGCTTTGTGTCTTTGTTCATCGTATGAAATTATTTCTATGAGCGTGCTTTGCACTGCAAAATTACAAAAAAGTTTCTGTTGCCCCGTACTTCTCCAACAATTTATTGTGCGTAAAAATGAATGCTCCTTACAAAATCGCTGAATTCTTACAACAACCTCGGTGATTTCTGCATCCACGCAGCCGTCTTTCGTTAAAAAATGACTAAATTTGCAGAAAACGGCCTCCTTGCTAACGTTCTATGATCCTTTTCGGCATGATGAAACCATGGAGATTTGACAGATAAACAATAACCAATAATAAAAACCAATTTATGAAGAAGATTCTATTAACAATTTGTGCCATCGTTACATCTTTGGCTTGTTCTGCACAGTGGACACAGACTGACCGTACCTTGCAGCAGCTTGGCGACGGACTGAAAGCTGTGCTTGGTTCAGTGGAGCGCCAGCAGGCTGCAAAGTTGCAAGCCCAGCAGAAAGCGCAGTATCAGGAGGCGTTCAACGACGCCTACGAAACCGCTAAGATACTCGAGGAAAATGGCGAGTATGCTGATGCATTAAGTAAGTATGAGGATGCCGCGAAGTTGAACTGCGACTATGGCTACACCGACCAACGCAAGTTGTCGAGTAAGATCACGAGTCTCTACAAAGTGGTAGGTAAGACGGAAGAAGGACCGAGCATCCTGAACAACGACAAGGTGACGTTGAGCGATTATTCTGCTTACCGCTTCGTGAGGGAGAATCCCATTTGCCAGGCAAAGAAGATGCGCACCGACACACGTGTCCTCCGTGTCTGCCTGTCGGACAAGGAGACG
Source organism: uncultured Prevotellaceae bacterium (assembly GCA_902774815.1). Classification (GTDB taxonomy): domain Bacteria; phylum Bacteroidota; class Bacteroidia; order Bacteroidales; family Bacteroidaceae; genus Prevotella. The sequence continues at coordinate 25,857 of CACYJV010000038.1, forward strand.
CGAATTGAGTTCGAGTGCGAGAATCCCTATTGCCCCGGCGCAGTCTCAGCTCATCCCAAGACCTACATCAAAGGCAACAAGGGTGGCAAACTGGGCATCGTAGGTACCGACAACGTCGAGCTTGCACCTGGCAAGGTCATCGTGCCTTTCCCCTATCAGAAGCTTCGTTATGCCCTCATTTTCCCGCCGCTGCCAGCTGAAGCCACATCTTTTGAGGTTGCCGACGGACGTGGATACTGGAAGTTCACAGACATAAAAATACGATAATTACTGATATAAGCGACACGATATTTTTTATTAACTAATCTTTAATTACCATTTTAAGTAATACTGTATTATGATGAAAAAAGCACTTTGGATGTTGGCTGCCATCCTGTTCTGCAGCCTTAGCACAACTGTATTGACAGCATGTAGTGACGACGATGACGACGATGGCGGTAAGGAAGACGCCAAGGGAAAAGCTGAAGTGCGCGTAGCTGTGGTGACACAGCGCGACACCTACAAGATGTTCACCTTCGATTTCACCCTCACCGGTCCTGATGGCAAGACCAAAACTTATAAATTCGATGCCAGCGACAATAACGACGACAAGTTCTATGAGGCAGAGGCTAACAGCTTCGAGTCAGCTTGCTTGCCCTATCTCTTCATGTATCCTAGCTTGACGAGTTTCTTCGAGAATGTCATCATGCACCACTATGTCTTCAAGAATGTGCCGAACGGGGCAAAGATCGATTACAAGACCGTCTCACACCTTGTGAGGAGCTTCCAGCCTGAAGAGAAAGGCAACAAATTCCTCATGGCTACCGTCATGGTGACCTATGTTACTGCTGATGGTCAAGTGCATCCGCTCAAACCCTTCGATTTCAATTGTAGCATACTCGACAAGTCCATGTGGGAGAAGAACATTGAGAAGTATGACAACTACATTGTTCCGCAGTCTACCAATTCGGTTACCGTTGTTTATCCAACGAATTAGCTTTATTAAGAAGACGCCCCTCTTTTTACGAAAAGTCAATTTATAAACAATACACGAAGATGAAAAAGAATATGACGAAGATGCTGCTCCTGGCAACGATGCTCATGGCAAGCAGCAGTATGTGGGCTTATGATTTCATTGTTGACGGCCTGCGTTATAGCAAAAAGTCGGCCAACGAGGTTTGGGTGGCTAAGTATTCAGAATACGCTTCTTCTGTGAACTACGAGGGCGACATCGTCGTTCCCGATGAAGTGGTTTACGAAGGCGTTACCTATAAGGTGACGGGTGTCTCCCAATGGGCTTTTGGTAATAACTCGAAAATCACATCGGTCACTCTCGGCAACAACGTGAAGACGCTCGACGAGAAATCGTTCTATCAGTCGAGGAACATAAAGAAGGTAGTCTTGGGTAATCGTGTCGAAAAAATCATGGCGTATGCTTTTGACTCGTGTGATAAGCTCACCGGCATACAATTGCCTGAAAGTCTTGTTGAGATTGGCGAGTGTGCTTTCTCGGCCACACCGCTCACCTGGATTGCCATTCCCGACAAGGTGACCACTGTAGGCAGAGCCGCCTTCATGTCATGCAGTGAACTTGCATCGGCAACGATTGGCAAGGGCTTGACTACCATCGGGGACGAGATGTTCGCCTCCTGCTCGTCGCTGAAGAGCGTCACCGTGCCCGACCACGTGAAGACCATCGGCAATAAAGCCTTCTCCAAAGCGGGTATCGAAACAGTCTATATCGGCAAGGGCGTCACCAGCATCGAGAAGCTGGCTTTCGCAGCCTGCCAAAGCCTGAAGACCGTTTACGCTGCTCCTGCAAAACCCGCTACCCTAGGCTCCAACGTGTTCTATCAGCTGGATTTATCCAAAATAAGCCTTGTGGTTCCTACAGGTTCGAAGAGCGCCTATCAGAGTGCTGACACCTGGAAGGAGTTCGGTAAGATCTCTGAAATGGACAACATCGAGACTGCCAACATCCAGCAGGCTACAGAACAGGTCACATTGAAGGGTATCTACGACGTCAATGGTCGCCAGCTGCCTGACTTGCAGAAGGGCCTGAACATCGTGAAGATGAGTAATGGCGAGACTCGCAAAGTGGTTGTGAAATAACTCGTTGCCTCCATCACTCGTTTCGAGGAAAACATCAATAGGTATTATCTCGATGAGAACATCATTCGATGTTCCCCCCTGCCCAGCTTTTGAGTTGCGGCAGGGGGATTTTTTGCTGTAATTTGACAGATGCCCATCGTCCTCGGAGAACTCATTTTTACTGCGCTAAGCAAACGATCCAAAGACCTAGCACTGATATTCGACATCTCTGAAGTCGGTGTCATATAGAATATCGCTTCTTCAAAAAATAAATTTGCCGCCGAGCCGCCCAGCTGCCGCTATATATCATTAAGCTAAGCAGCTATGCTGCTACATTGTCATTTACATTACCCTTTGCATTAACATTTATACATTTATATTAACATTTATATTTATATAATGGGCAAAACGTACCGTTACGACACGTGACGTTTCTAACGTTAGGAAAAGGCAGCTTTATTCTTATTGACTTTATACTTTAACGATCTTGTCGAAACGATAAAAACGAGAGGAATGCAAACACTTTGCAGCAATATGAGGCCAAAATGCAAAGAATTTGCAAACATCTGATAGTCTTCGTTTTACGAGATACTCTGTACCTTTGCAGCGCTATGGGTGCCTTCTTTAGGCTTTGGGCACCCGCATAGTTGATTATAGACAAAAGATGCATCGAAAGTCCCTGTCAGGCTCGTGAGAGCAGGGCAGGGACAACTTTGAAAAAATGTTTCATTTGGCTTGATTTTAAGGCTTAAAATAGTGACGTCACTGACGTCGTGTGACGTTTACAAAGAAGAAGAAAAGAAAAGAAAAAAGAAAGTAACAAAGAAAAATAGAATAAGACAAAGAAGACAGAAAGAAAAGAAGGCAGCAAAGCTGCCACAGAAATTAACGTCGCCGTTAATTTCAGGGCGGCGGCTGGGCTAGGCTTTTTTTTCAAAAACTGCAGGGATTTGTGGAGGTCAATCATTGGCTTCGACAGTCAGGGACGAGTTGCGATATCCACGTTGAGGAAACAGGGCAGGTTGATCGACCATCGATTTAGGCCGTCAAGGACGAGTTGGGGAGAGGAGGGGACGTATCGATGAAACGTTAAATAAACTTAACGCATTACAAAATTGGCCGAAAATTTGGAATGGTCGTCATTGCGTTGTAACTTTGCGGTCGTGAAAGGAGACCCACCCCAACCCCATCCCGAGCAAAGCTCGTTCCCCGTAGCCTTCTCCCAAAGGGTGAGGGGAACTTAATTCCCTGACATTGGCGGGCAGACACGGGAGTCTGCCCCTACAGTGAGCAGAAAGAGTAATCTCGTACCACCGCACCTCCGTACCCCCGAGACAACGAGTCAACCAGACAACAAGTCAACCGGACAACCAGAAATCGAAGCTTCAATCGCAATAATAGTTCAACCCTTAAACGCCAACAAATAAATTATGACCATCAACAATCAGCTCTATCGACCATTCGGAAAATCATTTAGCGGCAACCCAGTGAAACTGGCAAGTATGCACGGCGCCCCATCACCCAAGGGCACAACCTTGGCCCATCGAAGGACATTGCATCGGGCCTCCGAAGAGTGCTGCCTTAGCACGCAGGAAAGCAGTTTTGTGCCGCAGGGAAGTGCCTTTGAGCCACGGGAAAGCAGTTTTTTTAGCTGCAGGGAAGTGCCTTTGAGCCACCGAAAAGCACAGCTTTGGCATGGCTTAAGCACTGCGTTAGCTTCAGCAGGTCAGTCAGTTAGCACCTTCAAGCCGTTGTTCAGCCCTTCCGCCAGATTTGGTAAAAAACGTTAATCGGTGTTTGCAATCAGGTGCCCCATGTGTCAAGTAGTTAGAATGACAGACCACGAATTCGAACAACAAGCCGGCCGACTATGGCAGAAAGCCTTTGAGTCGAGCTGCCGTCAAGGGGCAACAGCCGATGAGGCCAAGGACATTGCACAAGATGTGATGTTGCGGCTGTGGCAGATGCGCAGCGAGCTGGAGCGCTATCGTTCGTTGGAAGCCGTGTCGTGCCAGGCCGCTCGCCGATTGACCATCAATCAACACCGCCGCCCAACGCTTGTCCGGTTCGATCAGCAGGAGCCCTGCGCCAGTCATGCTGCCGACCCCTCGTTGGCGTTGGAAGAAGACGAGGATGCCCAGTGGCTGGAGCACAGACTCGCGGAGTTGCCGCCAACGCAACATGCCATCCTTCATCTGCGGCAGGTCGAACACCGCTCAAGCGCAGAGATTGCCCGCCTGTTGGGTATCACCGAAACCTCAGTGCGCACCCTCTTGGCCCGAGCCCGCCGCACGCTGCTTCAGGAAATCATGAAAAGAAACCAACCAGGAAACTGTTCAAAGAAAGGAGAATAATCAATGCAAAAACAATATTCCAATCATCAGATAGACGAGCTTCTCGAACGCTTCATGCAGGGCGAGACCTCGCTGGACGAGGAGCAGCTGCTGGCCGACTATTTCCGTTCGGCCGACAACATTCCGGCTCAGTGGGAGGCTTATCGCACCATGTTCCGCTATTTCGACGAGGGCATGCCCTTGGAGCCGCCTCACCAAAACGCTGCTCATGGGGCGACTTCGGACGCTCTCAAGATGCCATTGAATGCCCTCGAAATGCCATTGAACGCTCTCGAAACTCCTTCGAAAGCCCTCGAGATGCCTTTGAACACCCTCGAAATGCCTTTGGCAGCCCCTCGTCTGTCGGTGCGCAGGGTGTTGCACAGTAAGTGGGGTAGGGCGCTTCTGGCGGCTGCGCTGGTGCTGTTGCTGGGATTGGTCCCGCTTCTCCATCATGAGGAAAAACCGGTCACTCAGCCCGTCATCGCAGAACATCGCCGGCAACCGGCGGTCAAGCCCTTTGTGGCACAACGGCAGATGCCTGCCGAACAGCCGTCGTCAGCCGATAAAACCTCGTCGGTGCAGTCTTCGGCGGTAGCCGTAAAGAAAGCCGGCAGAAAAGCCCATTCGGGCATGTGGACCAGTCGTGCGGCTACCGATGAGACTAAGAGCCTCAGGAGCATTGAAACGGTGGAGAAAGCCGATGCCGACAGCTACAGCGAGTATGTCGAAGAACAGGTCAGGGCCATCCACAACGACGTCGTAGAAGCGACCTACGAATTGCTTCCCGTCGATAAAGACCTGTTGCATCTGGCCACTGACGAAAACGGGCTCGTCACGATTGTGCCGGCAACGGTGGTGCACGAGCTGTAGCCGAAAGGCAGTAACAAAGATCATCAATTGAAAACCCATAAAAAACCATTGCAACAATGAAAAAACGAACATCCCTCATCCGACTTGCCCTTGTGGCAGTGCTGTTAGCCCAGGCCACAGGCCTTTGTGCACAGAAAAACGTTGAGGCCGCCTTCGCAAGTTTCAAGAAAGAGAAAGCGGTGAAAATTTCCGAGAGCCGCAGCCGTGAAGCCGATCCTGCCACTGGCACCCTGATACAGCGTACCGACCGCATCGATTTCAGCTTTGCTGCCGACAAAAACAGCCTTCTCGACAAGCTGCTCTCAGCATTCGAACGCGACCGTGATGCCGCTTACGACGAGTTCTATCATTCAGGCGACGGTCGGCGTATGCAGCCCATCTTGCTCGGAAATGAAATCTCTGTGGGCACCAGCAAAGATGCCAATTACGTCGTGATGGCCTTTGCCGACAAAGACACGGCGGTGGATGGCAATCCCGTCAATCGCACTGCTTACGCCGTGGAGTGGCAATACACAGAGGACGACAAGACCATCGCCGGTTCGCTCTACGTCGTCTATGGGCCTTTGCCCCGGAAGAGTTCGCTGAAGGTGGTGCGCAGCATCTCGCGCAGTAACTTGCCCGAAACGCTGTCCAGCTATTCGGCTCAACTGGATAATGTCGATTGGTCGAAACTTGAAGAGGTGCTGGGCGATCGAGGCGCGCTCATCCAGCGGATGATGCCGGGTGGAACGCTGAATGTCGACAGTCTCTCGGGCAGCCTTTCCGGTCAATCCGGCATGCCTTTCCTCTACTTCTTCCGCAAGCTGTCGCTGGGCTATCAGAAAGCATTGAAACAGGGAAAGGAAAGCACCTACTACCTGACCAGCCTGCTTGACCTCTGCAAGAAGCAGCATTCGGCCGTTTCCGACGACGAACGCCAGCTCTGCACAGACGAGCTGCAGCGCTTGCTCGAAATGACAAAAGCCGAATTCGATCGTGCCGTTTTGCAGGAGTGTATGAAGTTGGTCGGTCGTTGACAAATCCCTGTAGTTTCTTTGTGGTGTGAGGATTTTTTTTCGTGATTTTGGCTCCGCCGAACTTAAGTTTCGTTCGGAAATGAAAAAGAAAAACGTGTTTTCTTTTTGCATTTCGCTCACTTATTCGTAATTTTGCAGCCCGAAAGAAGAAAACATCCAATGAAACTATACAACGATGAGGAACTGGCATGCCTGCTGGACCAGGAAATTTTCCACCAGATAGGCGACTGCGCCGACGAGCTTGGCGTGGAGTGCTATGTCGTGGGCGGCTACGTTCGTGACCTGTTTCTCGAACGCCACTCGAAGGATATAGACGTGGTCGTTGTGGGTAGTGGCATTGAGGTTGCCAAGCTGCTGAAGAAGAAACTCGGCCGGCGAGCCCATCTGAGCGTGTTCAAGAATTTCGGGACGGCACAGGTTAAAATCCAGGGGGCAAGGAGCAAGGAGCAAGGGTCAAGAGAATGCCCTTTGCAATCAGAAAACACTGACACACAAAACATATCTCCTGCCCCTTGCCCCCTGCCCCTTGCCACTTATCCTCTCGAAGTAGAATTCGTCGGTGCCCGTCGCGAGAGTTACAGCCACGACTCGCGTAAGCCCATCGTTGAAGATGGCACGTTGGAGGACGACCAGAACCGTCGTGACTTCACCATCAACGCGATGGCAATATGCCTGAATGCTGGGCGGTTTGGCGAGCTTGTCGATCCGTTCGACGGGCTGTACGACCTGGAAGACGGAATCATTCGTACGCCGCTCGATCCCGATATCACCTTCAGCGACGACCCCCTGCGTATGCTGCGCTGCGTGCGCTTCGCCACACAGCTGGGGTTCTACATCGAAGATGAGACTTTCGAGGCATTGGGACGCAATGCCGAGCGACTGAAAATCATCAGTGGCGAGCGTATTCAGGACGAGCTGAACAAAATCCTTATGGCACCGCATCCCAGCACTGGTTTCGACTATCTCTATCGTTCGGGACTGCTGCAGCTGATTCTCCCTGAACTGACGGCGCTTGACGACGTTCAGACGGTGAACGGCCGCGCCCATAAGAACAACTACTATCACACGCTGGAGGTGCTGGAGAATGTATGCAAGAGTACCCAAACTACCCTCCCTTCGGGAGAGGTTGGGCTTCTCTGGCTCCGTTGGGCTGCCCTGTTGCACGACATCGGGAAGATGAAGACGCGCCGCTGGGAACCTGGCACTGGATGGACATTCCACAACCATAACTTCGTGGGTGCGAAGATGGTGCCGCAGATATTCCGTAGGCTGAAGCTGCCGATGGATGCGAAGATGAAATACGTGCAAAAGCTCGTCGACCTGCATATGCGTCCTATCGTGATTGCCGATGAGGAGGTGACCGATTCGGCCGTGCGACGGCTGTTGAATGATGCCGGCGATGACATCGATGACCTGATGACGCTGTGTGAGGCTGACATCACTTCGAAAAACTCGCAGCGCAAACAGCGCTTCCTGCAGAACTTCCAGACCGTTCGCGAGAAGATTGCCGACTTGAAAGTTCGTGACTACAAACGCTTGTTGCAGCCCGTCATCGATGGCAACGAAATCATGGAGATGTTCCACCTGAAACCTTCGCCCGAGGTGGGCACGCTGAAGCAGACGCTGAAGGATGCTGTTCTGGACAATCGTGTTCCCAACGAGCGTGAACCCCTCATGGAACTGCTACGGCAGAAAGCCCGCGAGATGGGGCTGAAGGAAGTGAATAAGGAGTAGTGGAGAAAGGAGACTTGTGGAAGGTAGAAATAAAATGAGGGTGTGTCAAAATAGGCACATCCTCTTTTCGATTTCTATCATCAGCCATCAAAAGCCATGTATAATTTGTGATGGATGCTTTTTTTGTTTTCCT
>CACYJV010000039.1 GCA_902774815.1 uncultured Prevotellaceae bacterium
GGGGGTGGAAACCCTCTCCGCTACGCTCCGAGAGGCTTCCCCCCCACGGAACATTCTTCTTCCCTCATCCAATATTTGCACTTCTATCTTGAACTTGGGAAAACAAATCTCGGAAAGTCCTTTATGCTTGGGCTTTCCGAGATTGCTGTAGAGGTGCGTAGCGGAGTCGAACCGCTCTATTTGGTTTTGCAGACCAACACATAACCGCTTTGTTAACGCACCAAATGATTGATTGGCGGAACACGTGGTTCACTTTTGCGAGTGCAAAGGTAAGACAATTATTCGGATTAACCAAATATTTTTAGTGTTTTTTATCGTAGCAATGGTGTTTTTCCCCTCTCTGTGGCTGCTTCTGCCGCATTTGATCACGCAGGGCACAGCCTTTACAGCCTGCACAAGGGTCATTGTCCGCTCTCGTTGCCTGATGCAGCTGGTAAACTGCATAGGCAACAGAGAGGGCAATAATAACACCTATGATGACATATTGCATCGTTTAGTAGGCAAAGAGAGGATAGTCCTTCATGGTCTCGTTGACACGCTGGCGGACACTTGCAATGACCTGCTCATCCTCCGGTGCGTTGAGAACCTCTTCAATGAGTTCGGCAATGAGTACCATGAGGTCTTCCTTGGCACCACGCGTGGTGATGGCAGGTGTGCCAAGACGCAGACCAGATGTCTGGAATGCCGAGCGGGTGTCAAAGGGAACCATGTTCTTGTTCACCGTGATGTCGGCAGCAACCAGGGCATTTTCAGCCACCTTACCCGTGAGATCGGGATACTTGGTGCGCAGGTCGACGAGCATGGAGTGGTTGTCGGTACCACCGCTGACAATGTGGAAGCCACGCTTGATCAGTTCATCGGCCAGTACGGCAGCATTCTTCTTCACCTGCAGAGCCCACTCCTTGAACTCAGGCTTCAGGGCTTCGCCAAAGGCAACAGCCTTAGCAGCGATGACGTGCTCAAGCGGACCACCCTGCTGTCCTGGGAAGACAGCCGAGTTAAGCAGCTGCGACATCATCTTCGTAACACCCTTCGGAGTCTTCAGTCCCCAAGGATTCTCGAAGTCCTTGCCCATGAGGATGATGCCTCCACGCGGTCCACGGAGTGTCTTATGCGTCGTTGAAGTGACGATGTGGGCATACTTGACAGGATTGTCCAGCAGTCCGGCAGCAATAAGACCGGCAGGGTGGGCCATGTCGACCATGAGCAATGCACCTACTTTGTCAGCAATTTCGCGCATACGCTTGTAGTCCCACTCACGGCTATAGGCCGAACCACCACCGATGATCAGCTTGGGTTTGTGCTCGAGGGCCAGCTGTTCCATCTCGTCGTAGTCCACACGTCCTGTCTCGCGGTTGAGGTTATAGCCCACGGGATTGTACAGGATACCACTGGTGTTGACGCGCGATCCATGTGAAAGGTGACCTCCATGATCGAGGTTCATGCCCATGAATGTGTCGCCGGGCTTCAGCACTGCCAGCAGGACAGCGGCATTTGCCTGGGCACCAGAGTGTGGTTGGACGTTGGCATATTCAGCGTCGAACAGTTTGCAAACACGCTCAATGGCCAGTTTTTCCACTTCGTCGACCACCTGACATCCACCATAATAGCGCTTGCCAGGATAGCCTTCAGCATATTTATTGGTGAGATAGGAGCCCATGGCTTCCATCACTTCGTCGCTTACAAAATTCTCTGAGGCAATGAGTTCCATGCCTTTCAACTGACGCTGATGTTCTTTTTCAATCAGGTCGAAAATCACTTGGTCTCTTTCCATAGGAATAATGATAAAGATTTTGAATAGGGATTATAAATGTTTTAGTTTGTCTTCTGTTCTGTTGTCTGGAAAAGTAGCTGTCCGAGACGCATGTTCGTTAGCAGAGTTTCACCTTGCTCATCTCCTGTTCCATGTCGCAGTAGTGGCACTTGCAGATGCCGCGGTCTTTGTCAACGACGTGGAAGATGGTCTTCATGGGTTCGTTGTTGGTGATGCAAACGGGGTTGTTACACTTCACAATGCCGCGCAACTCATCGGGTGTGTCTACGGTTTTCTTTTCCACAACCTCATAGTCGCGAATGATGTTGAGCACGACCTTGGGTGCTACAACCGACAGACGTGAAATCTCTTCATCGGTGAAGAACTTGTCGGACACCTTGATGATGCCCTTCTTGCCAACCTTCTCCGAGGCATAGTTGTTGCCTATAGTGACCTGGTTCTCGCTATCGATGAGTCCCAAGAGCTGTGCCACTTGGAATGTCTTTTGTGCTGGAATGTGATCGATGACAGTTCCCTTCTCAATGGCTGCCACGAGCCTTTCTTTCTTCTTTTCCATATTGTGTTGATGTTTGGCTGTTGATGATTGATGGCCGTTGTCGAGTTGCCTTGAGCCTATTCGATGATGGTCTTGTCGTTGCGAATGTCGTCGAGTGTAATGCCAAGGCAATAGCTGAAGATGGCCTCGCGGGCATAGAGTCCGTTCTGGGCCTGCTGAATGTAGTAGGCATGTGGATTGTCGTCCACATCATAGGCAATCTCGTTGACACGGGGCAGGGGGTGAAGGATGCGCATGTTGTCCTTGACGTTTGACAGCATTTCATTGCGCAGGATATAGACGTTCTTCACACGCTCATACTCCATCAGGTCGGAGAAGCGTTCCTTCTGGACACGCGTCATATAGATGATGTCGGCATCGGAGATAACCTTCTCGTTGAAGGCAGTATGCTCCTGGAACTTGATGCCTTGTTCACGGCAATAGACCTTATACTCATTGGGCATGGCCAGTTCCTTGGGTGCAACGAAGTGGAATGTGGGGTTGAAGTGACGCATGGCCATGAGCAGAGAGTGCACCGTACGGCCATACTTGAGGTCGCCGACGAGGTAGATGTTCAGATTGTCGAGCGTCCCCTGTGTCTTATAGATGGAGTAGAGGTCGAGCATCGTCTGCGAAGGATGCTGGTGAGCACCGTCGCCTGCATTGATAATGGGCACGGGAGCCACCTCGCTGGCATACTGGGCAGCACCTTCAAGCTTATGGCGCATGGCAATAACGTCGGCATAGTTGGACACCATGAGAATCGTGTCCTTGAGCGTTTCACCCTTCGACACACTTGAAGCCTTTGCGTCAGAGAAGCCTATGACACGCGCTCCCAACCTGTTGGCAGCCGTCTCGAAGCTGAGCCTGGTGCGTGTAGATGGTTCATAGAAGAGTGTTGCCACGACTTTGCCCTTCAGAAGTTCTCTGTTGGGATGCTTTTCAAACTCGCTCGCCATCTCAATGAGATACATGATTTTCTCCTTCGACAGGTCGGCAATCGTCACGAAATTATGTTTTTCCATCGTTGTTTTGAGTTGTTTGTTCCTTTTCGACCGCTAAGTTACACATATTTTTTTGAATTATGCCGATAATTAAAAAGAAAAATCGTAAATTTGCAGAAAAATATAGTTTCATCACAATGAGAAGAGCATTTATCAGCTTTCTTTGGAAGGCTCTTTTGGGTATTATCATGTTTGTGGCTGTGGCTTTTGCAGCCATCTGGTTTGGCCTTATCGGCTACATGCCCGATATCGAAGAACTGCAGAACCCCATCAGCCGTTCGGCAACACAGGTGTTTTCTGCTGACGGGCAGGTCATTGGCACGTGGAACCTGAACCGTGAAAACCGCATTCTGGTGTCCTACAACAACCTTTCGCCCTATTTGGTGAAGGCACTTGTGGCCACTGAGGATGAGCGCTTCTACGAACACTCGGGCATAGACTTCATAGCGCTTGGCCGAGCCATCGTGAAACGTGGCATATTGGGCCAGGCCAGTGCTGGTGGTGGCTCGACTATCACGCAGCAGTTGGCCAAGCAGCTCTACTCGGAGACTGCCCATTCAAAGTTGGAACGCCTGTTGCAGAAGCCCATCGAGTGGGTGATTGCCGTGAAACTGGAGCGTAATTACACGAAAGAGGAAATCATCTCGCTCTACTTGAACTACTTCGACTTCCTGCACAATGCCGTTGGCATCAAGACGGCTGCCAACACCTATTTTAATAAGGAGCCACGTGAACTGAACGTTGAGGAATCGGCCACGCTGATTGGCCTGTGCAAGAACCCCTCGCTCTTCAATCCTGTGCGCCATCCTGACCGTTGCCGTGACCGTCGCAATGTGGTGCTTGCTCAGATGAACAAGGCTGGCTATCTGTCGAAGGCAGAAATGAACGTGGCTTGCGACAAGCCCCTCGAGCTTGACTTCCACCGCACTGACCATAAGGACGGTGCCGCACCTTACTTCCGTGAGTTCCTGCGTCAGTACATGATGGCTAAGCGTCCTGACAAGGCCGACTATCCCTCTTGGAACAAGAACCAGTACGTTCTTGACTCCATCGCCTGGCAGACTGATCCCCTCTATGGCTGGTGCAACAAGAACCATCGCAAGGACGGCAAGCCCTATAACGTCTATACGGATGGACTGAAGGTGTACACCACCATCGACACACGTATGCAGAAGTATGCCGAAGAGGCCGTCTATCAGCATGTGGCCAAGTACCTGCAGCCATCGTTCACACAGTCTATGCGCTCGAAACCCAATGCTCCCTTCACCAGTGAACTGACCGCCAAGCAGGTGGCTCAGATACTGAACCGTTCCATGATGCAGAGCGATCGCTATCGCACCATGAAGGCTTCGGGCCTGTCTGACGAAGAGATTCGTGAGGCATTCAACAAGAAAGTTGACATGACGGTGTTCAGCTATCATGGCGATATCGACACACTGATGTCGCCCATGGACTCCATCCGCTACTACAAGTCGTTCCTGCGTTCTGGCTTCATGAGCATGGATCCGAAGACAGGTCATGTGAAGGCCTATGTCGGCGGATTGGATTTCACTCATTTCATGTACGACATGGTTACTACGGGTCGCCGCCAGGTTGGTTCAACCATCAAGCCTTACCTCTACTCACTGGCCATGGAGAACGGTTTCTCGCCCTGTGACTATGCTCCAAACGTGCAGCGTACCTATATAGTGGCCGGCAAGCCGTGGACTCCACGCAATGCCTCTCATAGCCGCTATGGACAGATGGTGCCCCTGAAGTGGGGACTGGCTCAGTCGAACAACTGGATCTCGGCCTATCTGATGAGCAAGCTCAATCCGCAGCAGTTCGTCAACCTGCTTCACGAGTACGGCATCTACAATCCCGACATCCATGCTTCGATGGCGCTCTGTCTTGGTCCATGTGAGGTTTCAGTAGCCGAGATGGTCAGCGGCTACACGACCTTTGCCAATCATGGCATACGTACTGCACCCATGTTTGTCTCGCGCATTGAGGACCACGAAGGCAACGTCATAGCCCAGTTCCAGTCGCGCATGAACGAGGTGATCAGTGCCGAGAGTGCCAACAAGATGCTGGTTCTGCTGCGTGCTGTCATTGATGAAGGAACTGCAAGGCGCATCCGCAACCGTTACAACATTGAGGGTGAGATTGGCGGAAAGACTGGTACGACCAATAGAAACTCCGATGCCTGGTTCATGGGAATCACGCCTCAGCTGGTGAGTGGCTGCTGGGTAGGCGGCGAAGACCGCGACATCCACTTCGACTCCATGTCCATGGGACAAGGTGCCACGATGGCATTGCCCATCTGGGCCTATTATATGAAAAAGGTGTATGCCGACAAGAGTCTTGGCTATTCACCCGACGTGAAGTTCGATGTGCCTGAGGACTTCGACCCATGTCACTCCGAAGATTCCGAGATGGAAGAGTTCGGCATCGACGAGGTGTTTGAGTAAGCGGTAGCAACGATTCATTCCGCACATCACAAAGCATTGCTTTGTACCTGATGACTCATAGCTTTCTATGCTAAGAAGCTATGCTTTGTAGGGGTATAAAGCAATGCTTTGCTATGATAAGAGCATTGCTCTGCAGGTCGTAAAGCATTGACCTACGAGTTGTATGGCACTGCTTTGTAGGTTGAAAAGCAATGCCTTTTATGTCGTAAGGCATTGATTCGTAAAAGACAAGGCTATGCCATTATACAAAAAGAGCTATGCCCCTTTATATGTGGAGCATAGCTTATTTTGTTTTGCAGAAATCTGTTGTTTTAAGAAGTGCTTGCTCTTTGGCCAAGCGTTACCTGCTTAGTTGAAGAAGTTCCAGCTGAGTCCCAAGCGCAGGACACGCCCGTTGAGGGGATAGTGGGGCGTGAGGAAATACTCCATCTTTCCGCTTCCGGCATTGACATGACTGAACATGACGAAGAAACGGGTGCGCTTCAGGTGGAAGTTGGCATAGACATTCACAATCGGGTAGTTGCCCACCTTGGTGCGATAGTCGCCCTCCTGAACCGTGTACTGGCCAAGTGCAGGACTGTAGTCAGGTGCATAGTATTTCGTGAAATAGCGTGCATCGGCTCCAAAGTCGCACTTCAGCACCTTCGCAATCTTGAAACGCAGGTAGAGATTGGTGTAGATGTTGATGTCAGGAACGGGCAGCACTTCGGGTTTTGTCGACTTTTGATAGGTGACCACGGTCTCCCAGTTGACGGGACCAAACGTCAAGTCCTGTGCCAACGAGGCTGTAAGCAGCGTCAGGGGACTGCCATGCTGGCGTACAGCCAACGTGTTGCCAGTCCTGAGGAATTGGTCTGTGATGGTGTAGGACTGTCCGAAGTAGGTGTGGTTCTTGATTTCGTCGAAGGCAACGCGCAGGGTAGTGCGAGTCTTCTGATAGCTGAGCCGGCCTTCCACACGCGTATGGATGATCTTGCTCAGGTCGTTGTTGTCCCACCAGAAGTGCTTCGAGTGGTAGTGACGATAGTAATACGTTGGGTTCAGATGGTGTATGAAACCATTGGCAGCCAGCGTCACCGTGTCGCCAAAGAGTGGGAAGTTCAGGTCGGCCCTAGCATCAATCTTCAATTGTCCGGCATCTGCACCCATCAACCACACCTCAGCAGTTGCCGAATAGTGCAGGGCACGGCCACTGGTCTTCGAGAGTTGGCCACCAACGCTGAGCGTATGCTCATTGTCACTATGTGTGAAACCTGAGGAATCGGGCAGCTCGAAACTGCGCAGATAGGAATTGGCAAAAGCCTTCAGGCCTGCCTTTGCCCACTTGTTGAAGCCCTCGAGCATGGAGATGGCTACGGTATTGCGCACTTCATAGTGGCGCGTCTTGTCGTAGATGGAGTCACCTTGGAAGCGCAAACCGCTCATGTAGGTGTTGGCATAGAAGTCGGCAGGGGTTTCATAGGCCTGGTAGATGCGATTATAGTTGTCGAATTGCAGCGTGTGGATGAAACTGGTCACGGGCACATACTCGTTCTTCAGCCACATCGTGTCCTCAGCCTGTTTCTTGTCGATGGCAAGAAGACTGTCGGCAGCGGCCTTGCTACCGATGGAAATACGGCCCTCGTTGGCCAGGGAGTCAGTCCCAGCCACAGGCTCTACACCTGCTATGACGGCATCATCGGGACGTCCTGCAAAGGTCTTCTCATCGCGATTGGGTTGCTGTAGCTCAGTGCCGTTCTTCTTGGCCTCACGTTCAGCTTCCTCCCGACTGCGACGTTCCTGCTCATCTTTCTGTGATGCAATGGCAAACTTGCGTGCTGCAATCTCCTCTTCAGTCATCTTTACCTTCCTGTTGAATCCCACGTTGTAGCGATGACTGAGGAACACGTGCTGGTTATCATTGCGGTTCCAGTTGCGCTCAAGTACAGTGGGGATTTCCGAAGAGCTGTAGTTGTCGCGGAAACTCTCAGGGTGGGTGATGTACTTATCGTCGGTGATACCACCGTTTTCAGTTACTTTCTGGTGATTGGTCGAAAACAGTAGGTGGGCCTGATAGCGGTCGCCGAGGTAGCTGCCATATAGGGTGTAGTTGAAGTGCGACGTGCTTTGTGAATTATAGTAGCCACGTCCGTAGAGATAGTCGAACTTGAATCCAACGCCAAGTCTCTTGCCTGCATTCACGCCGAACTTGGCTGTCAGATGGTTTTCGCCATTGATTCTGTCGCCACAGGAGTTGTAAGTCAGGTTGGTGATGGGCGAGAGTGTGTTGGTGAAGTGGAAGTCGGAAGGCTGAACGATGAAGTAATCGTAGGGCTGCGTGAAGATGAACTGTCCACGCATGGGCTGCCGGTCAACGAAAATCCTGTTGATTCGAGGGGCACCAAGATTGCCGGTAGTGTTGAATTCACCCCGCATGCCAGTGGTGAATACGGTGTTGGGAAACATGTGCGACAGCGTGTCAACAGCTGCAGGTTGGCGGTCGCCAAACATCGGGTCAACCGTCCATACCTTGATTCCGACTGGAATCTCCTTGTTACTGCCTTCCTTCTGGCCGCCTTCCTGTCCTGACCGGTTCATGCGGTCCTGACTGGTAGTGATATTACCATCAACGTCGATCTCGTTGAACTGTGCATACGAGACCGACGACAAAAGCACCGACAATAGTGTCAACAGATGGCGATACAGCATGTTTTACTTGATGAGACGCAGGCAGCACTCAATAAATTTCACGCCAATGGCTGTCAGGATGACATAGGTGCCAAGGGTATGACCGACTGTGAAATACAGGATGATGCCCAAGATTGCACCAAGCATGAAAAGAATGTTCAGGATGTTTCTTAATTTCAGCATAGTCTTCTTCCTCTCCTCGAGGGTTCGTTAAGGATGCAAATGATATTACTTCAAGGCATTGGTGATGTTCTCGAAGATCTCGTCCTTGCGGTCGATGGTCTTGCGGCGGAACTTGCCAGAGTATTTCAGGAGCTTTGTCTTGGCCTTGTTCAGTGCATTTTCATCGGTGATCCACTCTTCGGCATTCACTTCCATGCCGTCATTGTCGCGGTCAAGCTCATAGGCATAGTTGATGCGGGAAAGCGTCAGGTTCAGATGACCATCGCTGCAGTTGGCAATAATGGTGTAGTTGAAGACGGTACGGTCCAACGACAGGGCTGTACTCTTGAACACCAGCCACTCGCGGAAGCGGGCAGCAATGACGTGATCAGTCTTGTCGACAAGTGCTATCTTGCTCTCCTTGAACTGCTTTTCTTCTTTCGTCATGGCATCAAGAATGCCATAGACGGTTTCGTAAATCTGCTGGGCATCCTTACCTGGGGCATCGACGTTGAGCGTGAAGGTCACTTTTCCGTCGACCACAGGAATGGCACCTTCCAAATACTTGGCATCGACGGTCTTGGATTTCTTCTGGAAAAGGGCTTTCTTTTCCTGTTGCTGCTTACTTTGTTCAGGGACTTCCCAGTTGCTTTGAGCCATGCAGAAGCTTGGCAATAGGGCCAGCAGGGCCACGATGAGTTTCTTCATATTTCGTTTGTTTAATGTTTCTATTTACGGCATGTCGGCCATATAGTGCCCACATTTCACGGCAAAATTACTAAATAATCGCCGATTAACAAGCACTTTATGGAATATTTAACGAAAATAAAGATGTGTTTTACCATTTCTATAGCTATTTATCCACAAAAAAAGAGCACACAGACAGTTGTCCATGTGCTCTTGTTGGAGTGTGTTGAAGCAAGTCCGATTACTCGCCCTTGATGGCAGCCACACCAGGAAGAACCTTGCCTTCGATGGCCTCGAGCAGGGCACCACCACCAGTAGAGATGTAGCTCACCTGGTCGGCCATGCCGAACTTGTTGATGCAAGCCACGGAGTCACCACCACCGATGAGTGAGAATGCACCGTTGGCAGTTGCCTTGGCAATGGCGTCGGCAATAGCCTTTGAACCACCGATGAAGTTGTCGAACTCGAACACACCGGCAGGACCGTTCCAAAGGATGGTCTTGGCGTTCTCGATGGCAGCAGCGAAAGCCTTGCGAGTCTC
The DNA here is from genome assembly GCA_902774815.1 of uncultured Prevotellaceae bacterium. Taxonomy (GTDB): domain Bacteria; phylum Bacteroidota; class Bacteroidia; order Bacteroidales; family Bacteroidaceae; genus Prevotella. The sequence goes on from CACYJV010000039.1 coordinate 9,821, forward strand.
AGGACCAGCGTCCAGACCTTCCCATCCTTCGGGAATAGCATTGGCAGGACATACCTGAGTGTTGGCATCGTTGGCAAACTTGTCGGCAGCAATGCAGTCGGTACCAAGAACGAGGTTCACACCATTCTCCTTGGCCTTCTTGATCACGTCGAGAGCCACATCGAGCTTGTCCATCTCAACGATTGAGTTACCAATCTCGCCACCCAGAGCCTTGGCAAAGGTGTAGGTCATACCGCCACAGAGGATCAGGTTGTCGACCTTACCAAGCAGATTCTCGATGATACCGATCTTTGTGGAAACCTTCGAACCACCCATGATGGCGGTGAAGGGGCGCTTGATGTTGGAGAGAATGTTGTCAACAGCATTGACTTCCTTCTCCATGAGCAGACCCAGCATCTTGTGGTCGGCATCGAAATAGTCAGCGATGACAGCCGTAGAAGCGTGCTTGCGGTGAGCTGTACCAAAGGCATCCATGACATAGGCATCAGCATAGCTGGCCAAAGTCTTGGCGAATTCCTTCTGGCTGGCCTTCATAGCCTTCTTGGCTTCGTCGTATTCAGGAGTGCCTTTCTCGACGCCCACGGGCTTTCCTTCTTCCTCGGGATAGAAGCGAAGGTTCTCGAGCAGCAGAGCCTCGCCCATCTTCAGGGCAGCAGCCTGCTCCTGAGCCTTGGCGCAGTCGGGTGCGAAAGCCACGGGACAACCCAGAGCCTCAGCTACAGCGTCCTTGATCTGACCCAGCGAGAGCTTCGGGTTCACCTTTCCTTTGGGCTTGCCCATGTGGCTCATGATGATGAGGGCACCACCATCGGCCAGCACCTTCTTCAGTGTGGGAAGGGCACCGCGAATACGGGTGTCGTCAGTAATCTTACCATTTTCATCGAGGGGCACGTTGAAATCGACGCGCACAATTGCCTTCTTACCGGCAAAATTAAATTCGTTGATTGTCATAATAGTGTTTATAAAATGATAAATAAGTTGTATATTCTGACCGCAAAGTTATAAAAAATCTCGGACATAAGAAAATGATGCACCGTGTTTTAATCTTTTTAACGCATAATGATGTATTTTCCACCCTCATGCTTCAGTCGTCCCAACAGTTTGACATTGTCGCGTTGTGACAGTTCTGCAGGATTCGTTCCAGGTTCTCCTTCGGGCACATCCATGCCGTGACGAGCATAGAAATCACGCCAATAGGAGGTGATGTTGCCCGTGTTGTCGTGGAAAGACATGGGGATGGTGGAGAATAAAAGATTGCCTTTTTTGTCAACATAGGAGCATTGCACGAGCTCAGAGCAATAAATCTCCTCGTTATCAGGTAGATATAGATAGTCGTAAGCACGTCCAAGGAACGTCAGGGAACGGGCTATTGTCGTTTTTTTATTGGTAGATGTCCTGCCTGCCAAGTAGTAACCATCTTGCCGGAAAAGAGAGTCGAGTGGGGTGATGACGACACCTTTGCCAACAGCCTCAATGACACTGTCGCCACCTAAGTAGATGGCTACGTGATCAATCATGCCGGGAGTGACTTCTGTAATGGCATTCGGTTCGGCGCTAACATGGAACAAAAGGTCGGCAACTTGCAGCCGTGACGCACTACAGCTGCTTAGCAATAGCCAACCAACGAGCGCAAGAGCAACGCAAAGGCAATCATTCTTCATAGCTGTCATTTTCAACTTGTCTGTATCATTCGCCAGATATCGTGTGCAAAGGTAAACATTTTCAGCTGAACTTTCGATGATCTTCAATATACAAAGGTGTGATATTACAATTTTTAACACACGCGTCAGCAAATAAACCCCAAAACTTGGGATGCGTTATGCAATCTTTTTTGTACTTTTGCAAAAGAAAACCAATATAAAACACATGATAACATGAAAACAATCGCAACTAACAACGCACCGGCCGCTATCGGCCCTTACAGTCAGGCTATTGAAGCCAATGGTTTCGTCTATGCATCTGGTCAACTGCCCATCGACCCTGCAACAGGTGCTTTCCCCGAAGGTGGCATCAAGGAACAAACCCGTCAGTCGCTGCTGAATGCACAAGCCATTCTGCGTGAAGCCGGCCTTGACCTCTGCAATGTGGTAAAGACAACGGTCCTCTTGGCCGACATTGCCGACTTCGGAGCCATGAACGAGGTCTACAGCGAGTTCTTCTCGCAGCCTTATCCTGCACGCAGTGCTTTCGCCGTGAAGGACCTTCCTAAGGGTGCAATGGTCGAGATAGAATGCATTGCCGCAAGATAAAAATCTGCAAAATCATTCCTAAATCATCTATAAACTATGAGTAAACAAGGTCGAATCATTGAATGCGTCCCCAACTTTAGCGAGGGACGCAACATGGATGTTATCAAGAAAATCACTAACGAGATTGAGAAATACAAGGGCGTGAAGCTGCTTGACGTTGATCCCGGTGAAGCTACAAACCGTACTGTTGTCACTTTCGTAGGTTCACCCGAGGAGGTGTGTAAGGCAGCTTTCGATGCCGTGAAGTGTGCAGGTGAGGTCATCGACATGCGTCAGCATCATGGTGCACACCCACGTATGGGTGCCACTGATGTGCTGCCACTCATTCCTGTCAGCGGAATCACGCTTGAGGAGTGTGCCGAACTGGCACGTGCATTGGCCAAACGTCTAGCCGACGAGGCACATATACCTTGCTATTGCTACGAGGCAGCAGCGTTCAAACCGGAAAGAAAGAATCTGGCTGTTTGCCGTGCAGGCGAGTATGAGGGTCTTCCCGAGAAGCTTGCTGTGCCTGAGAAGGCTCCTGACTTTGGTGCACGTCCCTTCGACGAGGGTGTTGCCCGCACAGGTTGTACGGCAGTAGGTGCCCGCGATTTCCTTATTGCCGTGAACTACAACCTCAACACGACATCCACACGTCGTGCCAATGCCATTGCATTTGATGTCAGGGAGAAAGGCCGTCCCATGCGCGAGGGTGGTCTGCTGACGGGTAAGCCGTTGAAGGATGCCGAAGGAAAAACCATCATGCAGCCTGGCACGCTGAAGGCTACCAAGGCCATAGGTTGGTTTATCGACGAGTATGGCATTGCACAGGTGTCCATGAACATGACGAACATCAACGTGACTCCATTGCATGTGGCCTTCGATGAGGTCTGCCGTGCTGCAGCTGCTCGTGGTGTTCGTGTGACAGGTACCGAGATAGTAGGCCTTGTTCCAAAGAAAACGCTCATCGATGCCGGTAAGTATTTCTTGGAGAAACAGCAGCGCTCGACAGGCATTCCCGAAGACGACATCCTGAAGATCGCCATTAAGTCAATGGGATTGGATGACCTGAAACCATTCAACCCACGCGAGAAAGTCATTGAGTTCCTGATGGAGGACGATGCCGCAGAGGCAAAGAAACTCGTCAACCTGACCGTCAAGGGCTTTGCTGAGGAGACTTCACGCGAAAGCCCTGCACCTGGCGGTGGTACCATCGCTGCCTATATGGGAGCACTTGGTGCTGCACTTGGCACCATGGTGGCCAATCTTTCCAGTCACAAACGTGGTTGGGACGACCGCTGGAACGAGTTTTCTGCATGGGCAGACAAGGGACAGGTGCTCATGACCGAACTGCTGCACCTTGTCGATGAGGATACTGAAGCCTTCAATGAAATCATGAAGGCATTCGGCATGCCTAAGGGTACTGACGAAGAGAAAGCTGCCCGTTCTGCTGCCATCCAGGCTGCTACGCTCTATGCCACGCAAGTTCCACTGAAGACGATGAAGGCATCGTTCCGTGCATTCGAGATTTGTGAGGCCATGGCAAAGGAAGGAAATCCCGCCAGTGTGTCCGATGCAGGCGTGGGAGCTCTGGCTGCCCGTGCTGCCGTACTGGGTGCTTGTCTGAACGTGAAGATCAATGCTGCTTCGTTGAAGGACCGCGAACAGGCAGAATCCCTCATCGCCGAAGCCAATGCCATTGCCCAGCAGGCCAACGAGAAGGAACAGAGCATCATGAAAATAGTGGAAAGCAAACTTTGAGAACAACGATACTTTCCTGCTACTACCAATCTTACCTATAATATAATTATGATGACGAAAGAAGAATTTCAATCAGAGATAAGGCTCGGCATACCTGACTATTTACCTGAAGCTCAGGCCTACGATCCACAAATCAACCATGCACCCAAGCGTAAGGACATCCTTACTGACGAACAAAAGAAACTTGCGCTGCGCAATGCCTTGCGTTACTTCCCGCAAAAACTGCACGCCCAACTGGCTCCAGAGTTCGCTGAGGAGCTGAAACGCTATGGCCGTATCTACATGTATCGCTATCGTCCCAGCTACGAGATGCATGCCCGTCCCATCGACGACTATCCCCATAAGAGTCGTCAGGCAGCAGCCATCATGCTGATGATACAGAACAATCTTGACCCGAAGGTGGCTCAGCACCCGCACGAACTCATCATTTATGGTGGTAACGGTGCCATTTTCCAGAACTGGGCACAGTATCGTCTGGTCATGAAGTATCTCAGCGAGATGACCGATGAGCAGACACTCGTCATGTATAGCGGTCATCCCCTTGGATTGTTCCCAAGCCATAAGACGGCACCACGCGTGGTGGTCACGAATGGCATGGTCATTCCTAACTATTCGAAGCCTGACGACTGGGAGCGGATGAACGCGATGGGCGTGAGCCAATATGGTCAGATGACGGCAGGTTCCTATATGTATATCGGTCCGCAAGGTATCGTTCACGGCACTACCATCACCGTTCTGAATGCCGCAAGACGAGTAGCTGCAGCCAGAGGTGCTGATGCTGAAAAGAGAATACCGCTGTTCGTGACAGCAGGTCTCGGTGGCATGAGTGGTGCACAGCCCAAAGCTGGCAACATTGCAGGTGTGGTGAGCGTGACGGCAGAGATCAATCCATTGGCTGCCGGCAAGCGCTATGAGCAAGGCTGGGTGGACGAGTTGCATACCGATCTCGACGAACTGATTCCTGCCATCCGCAAGGCTGTTGCTGAAAACCGTGTGGTCAGCATGGCCTATGTGGGTAATGTCGTTGACCTATGGGAACTCCTGGCAGAAGAGAATGTTCAGGTCGACCTGGGTAGTGACCAGACTTCGCTCCACAATCCGTGGGCAGGCGGCTACTATCCCGTTGGACTTTCACTCGACGAAAGCAAGCGCATGATGGCCGAAGATCCTGACCGTTTCAAAGAGGCTGTGCAGGCTTCCTTGCGCCGACAGGTGGCTGCCATTAACAAACTCACGGCTCGAGGCATGTACTTCTTTGACTATGGCAATGCCTTCCTCCTGGAATCAAGCCGTGCAGGTGCCGATGTCATGGGCGAAAATGGCCGATTCCGCTATCCCAGCTATGTGCAGGACATCATGGGACCCTTGTTCTTTGACTATGGATTCGGTCCCTTCCGTTGGGTCTGCACGTCGTGTGATCCCGAAGATCTCGCCACAACCGACAGACTGGCTGCCGAAGTTCTCGAAGAGATGAGCCACCATGTGACCGACGACATTCGTGGTCAGTTGCTCGACAACCTGCACTGGATCCGCGAGGCAGGCCGCAACCATCTGGTCGTTGGCTCACAGGCACGCATCCTATATGCCGACGCTGAGGGCAGAACCAAGATAGCATTGGCCTTCAACGATGCCATTCGCCGTGGTGAACTGAAGGCTCCTGTCGTGCTTGGACGCGACCATCATGATGTCAGTGGTACCGACTCGCCATTCCGCGAGACTTCCAACATCTACGACGGTTCACAGTTCTGTGCCGACATGGCTGTGCAGAATGTCATTGGCGACTCATTCCGTGGAGCCACTTGGGTAAGCATCCACAATGGCGGTGGCGTTGGCTGGGGCGAAGTCATCAATGGTGGTTTCGGCATGGTTATCGACGGAACTGACGAAAGCGACAAGAAGATACGCGAAATGCTGTTCTGGGATGTGAACAATGGCATTGCCCGACGTTCCTGGGCACGCAACACAGGATCAATGGACGCCATACGCCGTGAAATGAAAAGAACTCCGGAACTCCGTGTGACAATGCCCAATCTTGTGGACGACAGCATACTCAACGTATTCTAAACACCTCTCATCATAAAACAATATCCATCAAATCCAAATATTATCATGATACACGAAATCACGGCCGATCATCTGTCCATAGAGCGCATCGGCGAGATTGTAAGAAATGACTATCAATTAAAACTCAGTGATGATGCCAAGCAGCGCATCGTCCGTTGCAGACAGTATCTTGACGAAAAGATAGCCAACCAGGAAGAACCAGTCTATGGCGTGACGACAGGCTTTGGCTCGCTTTGCAACGTATCCATCGGCAAAGACGAACTTTCACAGTTGCAAGTCAACCTCATGAAGAGCCACGCATGTGGAGTAGGGGACCGCGTCCAGAAAGACATCGTCCGCATCATGCTGCTGCTGAAGATTCAGTCGCTCAGCTATGGCTACTCTGGTTGCAAGCTCGACACAGTGGAACGCCTCATCGACTTCTTCAACAACGACATCACGCCAGTAGTCTATCGACAGGGATCCCTTGGTGCTTCTGGCGACCTTGTGCCGCTTGCCCACCTGACATTGCCACTTGTCGGCGAAGGCGAAGTGGAGATGAATGGCGAAGTAGTCAGTGGTGCTGAGATGCTGCGCCGCATGAACTGGCAACCCATCAGCATGGCTTCGAAAGAAGGACTTGCCCTGCTCAACGGCACACAGAACATGAGTGCCTTTGCCGTGTGGTCGTTGCTTGAGGCACAACGGCTCTCACAATGGGCCGATACCATTGCAGCCATGTCGCTCGATGCATTTGATGGACGCATTGAGCCGTTCCTACATGCCGTCCATGTAGTACGTCCACACCTTGGACAGATAGAGACTGCACGTCGTTTCCGCGAATTGCTCGAGGGCAGTGAACTCATCCAAAGCCATAAGGTACATGTGCAGGACCCATATTCCTTCCGTTGCGTGCCACAGGTCCATGGTGCGGTGAAGGACACCTTGCGCTATGTGAAGTCGGTCATCGACATTGAAATCAATTCAGCAACCGACAATCCTACCGTCTGCCCCGATGAGGACCTAATCATCTCTGCTGGCAACTTCCACGGCGAGCCCATCGCTTTGCCCATCGACTTCCTGTCGATTGCCATGAGCGAACTGGCCAACATCTCCGAGCGTCGCATCTACCGACTGGTCTCCGGCCTGCGAGGCTTGCCCGACTTCCTTGTTGCCAATCCAGGATTGAATAGCGGTTTCATGATCACTCAGTACACCGCAGCATCCTGCGTCTCGCTCAACAAGAGCCTGGCCATGCCCTCTTCTGTCGACTCCATTCCATCGTGTCAGGATCAGGAGGACCTCGTGTCGATGGGAGCCAATGCAGCCATCAAGCTTCAGAAGGTGATCTTGAACACCGAACGCGTGCTGGCTATCGAACTGTTCAATGCTGCCCAGGCACTTGACTTCCGTCTTCCGAAGAAGTCGTCGCCAACCCTTATGAAGCTGCGCGATGCCTTCCGTGAGGAGGTTCCGTTCATCTCTGACGACGTGGTCATGTATCCCCTCATTGACAAAGCCATTAAGTTCCTCAGAACCTATCAGTTATAACTCTAACCTTCATTTAATTCTACATGCAAACACTCATTAAGAATATCGGCATGTTGGCAGGCATACAAGAGAAGCCTTGCCCCATGCTTCTCGGCAAAGAGATGGCTGAATACCACGTCATGAAGGATGCATGGCTGGTCATCGAAGATGGTCGCATCAGCGATTATGGGCATATGCCCGACTATCCCATACCTGCAGAGATGCAAATGGTCATCGATGCTGAAGGTGGAGCTGTCTTTCCTTCGTTCTGCGACTCGCACACCCATCTGGTCTATGCTGGCAGTCGCGAGGGGGAGTTTGTCGACAAGATACGCGGACTCAGCTATGCAGAGATAGCACAACGTGGTGGTGGCATCCTCAACTCTGCCGATCGTCTGCACGAAGCCACAGAGGAAGAACTCTACAAGCAGGCCATGCGCCGCATCAGGGAGATCATCCTCAAGGGTACGGGTGCCGTTGAAATCAAGAGTGGCTATGGACTGAACACCGAGGACGAGCTGAAGATGTTGCGCGTCATCCGTCGTATCAAGCAGACAACGCCCATCAAGGTCATTCCTACTTTCCTCGGTGCTCATGCCGTTGGTCGTGAGTATATTGGCCGTCAGAGTGAGTATGTCGACATGATTGTCAACGAAATGCTGCCCCGAGTGGCTGAAGAGAAGCTTGCTTTCTATGTCGATGTGTTCTGCGACAAAGGCTTCTTCACCCCCGAAGAAACCGACAGAATACTGTCAGCCAGCGCCAAGTACGGATTGCGCGGAAAGATTCATGGACAGGAACTCGCTGACTCGGGTGGGGTGGAAGTGGCCGTCAAGAACCACGCCCTCTCCGTTGACCATCTGGAGAGCATGACTGAGCGCGACATAGAGCTTCTGAAGTCATGTGGCGATGACATGCCTATGCCCACTGCACTTCCCGGAACGTCGTTCTTCTTGAACATGCCGTTTGCTCCAGGTCGTCGCATCATCGACAGCGGACTACCCCTTGCCATTGCCAGCGACTACAATCCGGGATCAACACCTTCAGGCGACATGAAGTTTGCAGTTTCGCTTGTCTGCATCAAGATGCGCCTTCTTCCCGAGGAAGCTCTCAATGCAGCAACCGTGAATGGTGCCGCCGCCATGGGCCTGAGCGAGAACTATGGCTGCATCCGCAAAGGAAGCATTGCCAACATCTTCATCACCGATCCGATTCCATCCATCGACTATCTGCCTTATGCCTATATGTCGCCCATCATCAGGCGCGTGTTCCTGGAGGGCATTGAGTACAGATGACCAACCACATATAATAAAAGATATGTGCCACTTGCAATATTGTTTCCATAATAAAAGCCTCAGTCCTGAGCATGGACCGGGGCTTTTTCTTTTGGTAACGATATAGCTGATGACCTACCGACCTTGGAGAGGTCGAATATAAGAAACCCCAGGTCTACTGACCTGGGGATAGGAAATGCCGTGTGGGAATGTCGACTTCGAAGATGTCGCACGAAATTATTTCTTCATGATGTGACTGCTCTATATGATTACTTTGTTCCATTAGGTGCGACATCTTCGAAGTCGTTTTTTATGTTTCAGGTTGCACCTGTCCCCAGGTCGGTAGACCTGGGGTTTCTGATATTGCGACATCTCCGAAGTCGCGAGATTTGCGACCCCACGCGTAGGCACAGAATCGGCCTGCAAGGCCAGCACCACACAGCCCAGAACAGCGCCCTGGGTTGAGTAGGCAACACCCCCTTGTCGCCCAGAAAGGGCAAAACCTTTACGACACATTTTATGATTCTGCCCCTGCAGGCCGCAATTTCCTTTTGTGTCACCCCATCTCCCAGGGCGCTGTCCCTGGGCTGGGAGATTTTGCCCCTGCGGGGCGCAATTTCCTCTTGTGTCACCCCATACCTGCAGGCACAAAAGTCGAGTTTGGTTCTGACCATAAAGGGCGACGTTTTCGTGTAGGGGCAGACCCCTGTGTCTGCCCGCACAGTGGCACAAAACCAACGGGCAGACACGGGGGGCTGCCCCTACGATATAGCTGCAGGCCGCAATTTCCTCTTGTGATGCACTACCCAGGGCGCTGCCCCTGGGCTGGGAGATTTTGCCCCTGCGGGGGCATCTGTGCCATCGGCTATATGATTCCCTTTCTTTTTACTATATGATTCCTTTTCTTTTATTGAGCCTTCGTCTCGAGCAAATCCTCAAGCCGCAAGATCTCGTCGCGATACTGTGCTGCCTGCAGGAAGTCGAGTTCTTTCGCTGCCATCTGCATGAGCATCCTCGTGTTTTCGATGGTCTTCAACAGATGTTCCCTGTCCATCTTGTTCAGGATGGGGTCGGCAGCTATGCCGGCATCGGTCTTCTCCACATAGGGCTTGTAGGTCGTCGTGGCCGATGTGGAACGCCCATGTTGTGCTTCTGCCTGCTTCGTGGCTGACTTCAGGTTACCGGCGATGGCCTTCACAATCTGCGTCGGCGTGATGCCATGTTCTTCGTTATAGGCCATCTGTTTCATTCGTCTGCGGTTGGTCTCGTCGATGGTCAGCTGCATGCTCTCGGTGATGGTGTCGGCATACATGATGGCCTTGCCATTGACGTTTCGTGCAGCTCGTCCAACGGTCTGCGTCAGTGCACGATGACTACGCAGGAATCCTTCCTTGTCGGCATCAAGGATTGCCACGAGCGAAACCTCAGGCAGGTCGAGACCTTCGCGCAGCAGGTTGACTCCCACCAGCACATCGAAGCGTCCTGCACGCAGGTCAGCCATGATCTGTACACGGTCGAGTGTTGCCACGTCGCTGTGTATGTAGTTGGCTCTCACTTCATGGTTGAGCAGATATCCTGTCAGTTCCTCGGCCATACGCTTGGTCAGCGTTGTCACCAACACGCGCTCATCCCTCTCTGCACGCTGCAGAATCTCATCGAGCAGGTCATCAATTTCGTTTTCACTGGGGCGCACCTCAATCTCAGGATCGAGCAGTCCGGTGGGGCGAATCACCTGTTCAACGACGACACCTTCGCTCTCCATCAGCTCGTAATCGGCAGGTGTGGCCGATACGTAGATGACCTGATTGATCATGTCGTGGAACTCTTCGAAGCGCAGTGGGCGGTTGTCGAAGGCTGCAGGCAGGCGGAAGGCATACTCAACGAGGTTCTGCTTGCGGGCCCTGTCGCCACCATACATGGCATTGAGCTGCGGTATGGTCACGTGGCTCTCGTCGATGATGAGCAGGAAATCCTTTGGGAAGAAGTCGAGCAGGCAGTAAGGCTTTTGTCCAGGTTCACGCCCGTCGAAGTAACGGCTGTAATTCTCAATGCCCGAACAGTGGCCCAGCTCCTTGATCATCTCCAAGTCGTATTCCACACGTTCCTTGATGCGGTTGGCCCTGAACGTATCGCCCAGCTCGTTGTAGAAGTCAATTCGCTCTACCAGGTCGTCCTGAATCTGACGAATGGCCTTCTCGGTCTGCTCTTTCGATGTGACGAACAGATTGGCAGGGTAGAGCTGGTAGTTCTCAAAGGTTGCAATGCGGTGATAGTCAATGGCATCGACCTCCTCAATCTCGTCAATCTCGTCGTCCCACCAGGTCACGCGAAGCACATGGTCGGAATAGGCCATGAAAACGTCCACATGGTCGCCTTTCACCCGGAAGTTGCCGCGTTGCAGCTCAATGTCATTGCGCACATAGAGGGCATTGACAAGCTGACGGAGGAACACGTTGCGGTCCAGCGTCTGTCCCTTCTTGATGTTGATGACGCTCTCCTGCATGGCCGTGGGACCTCCCATGCCATAGATGCACGACACACTCGACACGATGACCACATCCTTGCGACCGGAAAGCAGCGAGGAGACTGCCGAGAGACGAAGCCTGTCAATCTCGTCGTTGATGGCCAAGTCCTTGTCAATGTAGGTATCGGTTGCCGGAAGATAGGCTTCAGGCTGGTAGTAGTCGTAGTAGCTCACGTAGTATTCCACCGCATTTTCGGGAAAGAATCCCTTCATCTCCTCATAGAGTTGTGCAGCGAGCGTCTTGTTATGGCTCAGGATGAGGGTAGGCATGCCCGTCTGTGCGATGACGTTGGCCATCGTAAATGTCTTGCCTGAACCTGTCACGCCAAGCAGCACTTGTGCCTTGTCGCCACGTTTCAAGCCGTCAGTAAGTTGTCGAATTGCCTCAGGCTGATCGCCCGTCGGTTGGTATTCAGATGTGAGTTTATAGTCCATATATGATGCAAAATTACTGTTTTTCTACTAAATAAACGTTAGAAAAGGCGATTATTTCACAAAAAACTATTAAATGCTTTTGCTTTTTGGCGAATTATGTGTAATTTTGCAGGTCAAAATCACATTATAAATGAAGAAATCAATGACTTGCGTGTTGTCTCGTTGCCTTCCGGCACTGCTGCTTGTCTGCCTTCTGACGGGTTGTGCCAAGGAGTTCAACAGGGTTTACAAGACCGACAACTATTCATATAAATACGAATATGCCAAAGAGTGCTACGCCCGTGGGCAGTACTCGCGTGCCATCTCCCTGCTTGAAACCGTCGTCACTTCGATGAAGGGCTCGGTAAACGGGCAGGAGTGTCTCTACATGCTCGCCATGGCCGAGTTCAACAACAAGGACTATGAGACGGCAGCCGAATACTTCAAGAAGTACTACAGTTCCTATCCGCGTGGCGACTATGCCGAACTGGCTAAGTTCTACGTTGGCGAGAGCCTCTACATGAGCACGCCTGAGCCACGACTCGACCAGAGCCAGACGCTGTCGGCCATCACGGCTTTCCAGGAGTATTTGGACGTTTATCCAATGGCTACGAAAAAGCAGGAGGCACAGGCCCGACTTTTCAAACTGCAGGACAAGCTCGTCACCAAGGAGCTGTACTCGGCTCAACTCTATTACGACCTGGGCAACTACTTCGGCAACTGCAACAAGGCAGGCGAGAGCAACTACCAGGCTTGCATCATCACGGCACAGAACGCACTGAAGGACTATCCCTACAGCAGCCTGCGCGAGGACTTCTCGTTGTTGCTCCTGAAGAGTAAGTTCGAGTTGGCTCAGAACAGTGTTGCAGCGCGTCAGCTGGAGCGCTATCAGGATGCCGAGGACGAGGGCTACGGCTTCGTCAACGAGTTCCCAGATTCAAAGAATCGTGCCTTGGCCGAGCGCATCATTGAGCGTTGCAAGAAGTTCACCAAGGACGCAAATGAAGACGAATAAACATTTTTACAACAAACAATAACAATGGATTACAAAAAGTCAAAAGCACCCGTCAACACCCAGACTCGTAACATCATGGATCTGTGCGAGGAGACGGGCAACATTTACGAGAGCGTAGTCATCATTTCGAAGCGTGCCAACCAGATAGGCAGCGAAATCAAGCAGGACCTCACGAAGAAACTTGCCGAGTTCGCATCCTATAACGATTCGCTGGAGGAAGTCTTCGAGAACCGCGAACAGATAGAAATCTCGCGCTACTACGAGAAATTGCCGAAGCCAACGCTGCTGGCCACGCAGGAGTTCATTGAGGGTAACATCTACTATCGTGATCCTTCCAAGGAGAACGCAGCTGACTAATTGCCTGTAAGTCTATGATTCAACGCAAGCAAACGGTCTATTTGTTCCTGGCTGTCGTGGCCACCATCGTGTGCCTATGCCTGCCTTTAGGAACAGTACAGCTGCCCGTCATGGGTGCTGAGCCCGTGCTCTTCAACATGGCATTGGTACAGACGGTGGACAACTCGCCCGTCTACGACTTCAGCTATTCACCGCTCATGGTGCTGCTGGCCATCGTGACGCTGTGCCAGTTGGTTGCCATCTTCATGTACAAGAAACGCATTCGTCAGTCGCGCGTGTGTGCCCTGAACATCGCATTGCTGCTTCTGTGGATGCTTGTCTTCGCCTACTTCAAGTATGTCCGTCTGACAGATCTTGGCTCTCTGCAGCAGTCGTGGGTGGCCTTTTTGCCCTTTGTGGCAGCCGTCTTCAACTATCTGGCCTACAAGGGCATTCGTGCCGATGAGCGGCTTGTGCGTGCTGCCGACCGCATCAGATAGACTTTTGCGGCATTTTGGAGCAGATAACGGCAAGATTTTAATCACCACATCCTACAAGGCATAGCTTTACACCTCGTGAAGCTATGCTTTTTTGTGTCCATAGCATTGCTCTGCAGGGTCAAGAGCTATGGTCTTTAACCTCTAAAGCATTGATATATAACCATATAGAGCAATGCTCTGCTGCCGTCAAAGCATAGCTTTACAGGCATAAGAGCATTACTCCAGTGCATGTTAGCCAAGCATGAAAAGGTTGCAAGGTCATGAGACTGAAAATAGAAAAACGTAATGCCATTTGCAACTTGCAACCTTGCAACCTTAGGCCATCTTGCGGTACTTGCCTTTGTTCTCGCCTGAACGAATCTTCTGCAGTAAGCCGTCGTCTTGCAATCGCTTCAGGCAACTGCATATACTACCCACTACGCCATTGTAGCCATACTCACGGTCGATGTCTTCGCTTGTGCAGGGATTAGGTAGTCGGCGATAGGCCAACAGCGTCTTCTTCTGATGTTGTCCGCGCGAGACTCTCTCTGCTTCGCGGTCGTCGTAATACTTCTCGCCGATGCTCATGAAGAAATGCTCTTGGAAGGCCAGCTGAGCTTGGGCGATGAGTAAGGCAAGACGTATGTCGGTCTTGTCGGTCTTGAAGTTGGCAGGACACATCCAGCGGCCGTCCTCGTCCTGCACCATCTGGTCCCAGTGTCGGCTCAGTATGAACGGCAGGGCGAAGTTGATGCCGTGCCAGCAGGGCCGCTTCAAAATATCTTCGAGCGTAGGTGAAGTATTCTCCTTGGCCTCGGCCATGCGACGCTCCGTCCACTTGTAAAGGGCGGTGCTGATGTCCTCACAGGGTATCTCCCCCTTCGTGGCATCGAGTTTGTAGGCCCACTGGCGCAAGGCATCGTCGCGCTCGCGGTCCTTGTCGTCATACTTGTGCGCCTCCATCATCTCGAAGTTCGAGTCGCCCATGGGAATGACGGTGAAGCGCGACAGCAGGCCGTTCACGTAGTTGCTTTCCGTGGCCAGCTTCTTCAGGGCATCTTCGGTGCCTGTATATACGGCATTGAAATGTATTGGATATTCGCCCACATGGGCCGATGATGTCTTCAGGAAACTGCCGTGGGGCTCGTTGTGGAAGCACTTTAGCCAGAGCGTGAAGAGCTGCTCCATGTAGCCTTTCTTCAGCTGGCGCAGGGTGTTGTCGAGCTCCGAGTCGAAGATGCTGCAGTGCAGGTAGATGTCCTTGCCGTCCACCTCTTCGTGGGCATTGGTCTCGGCCTCGCGAATGGCTGCTGCCGAGGTCTCGGGTGGCAGGCAGCGGTAGATACCCTGTGGGCGCGGTGCCTTGTTCTTACTCGAGCCGCTCTTCTGCTCGCGCTCTGCGTTCCAGTTGTTCAAGGCATCCACCTGCGCCTTGTCGGCCATCTTCACGGGTTCCATGAGGATTTTGTAGAGGTCCACGGCTATGTGCTTGCCACTACCCATGCGGCCGATGAGTGCCACGAGGCTGTTCAGTCGGCACTGGCGTCCGGGAGCCGACCAGAATCGGTACCAGCAGCGCGTCATGAGCGTCATGAGGTAAGCACCGCCCACCAGCATGGCTGCCACGTAGTGTTTCTGCTTCTGCCTGTGGCATAGCAGCTGCAGCAGCGGGTACTGAGGCAACAGCTTCTTCACTTCGCGGCCTATGCGTTCGAGCATGGCTACGGTCTGGTCTTTGTCTTCTCCGCCCAAGGCTGCCACCATTTTTTTCTGCTCCTCGCTGACGAGCTGACTGTACTTGCGGCCAGCCACCTGCTCAATGGCGCGGCGCATGTTGCGCGACGGCATCAGGGCATTGAGGTTCTCACTCTCGCGCTTGTGCATGAGCTTCTTGGCGGCTTCCATGATGTCGTTGATTTCCTTCATGCCGCGCTCTGCCACGACGTCCTTCACCCACTGCAGTTGCAGCAACAGCCCGCGCACAGCCTCCTGGTTGCCGTCGCAGACGATGAGCAGGTCTTGTGCCAGCTTCAGCGCCGAGCCATGACGGCTGCCCACGGGAGCACCATTGGGCATCAGGGCGTTGACAAAGTCGATGACGGGGTAGCCGAATGCCATCACCGCCGAAGCCTTCACTTCCTGAGCCGTCATGTCCTGAGCCTCCATGGCCGCGGTGGGCGGTGCCACGGTGGCAGCGAGCTGTTTGGCAGCCGCAGGGGTGCCTCCATCGCTGGCAGCAGGGGCTTTGTCGAACTGATGGTTCTTGTCGGTGGGGTCGCTCAGGCCTTGCTGATACGCCCCGAGGTACTTCGCGTTGAAGTCCTCTTGAAATAAATTAGTTTGTTGCATGTCTTATAAAGTTTTGGGGTTAAACAAATGTTCTTCGTCGATGTAGTAGATGTCCTGCATGCGCGGAGCATAGCTGATGCGTGAGGCATCGATACACGAGTCGTCGACAACGGGTTTGCCCGTAGTGCCCAGCATGCCCAGCAGACCGAGCTCGCGGGCCAGCTCAATCTGGTTGTCGGCAATGTTGCCTACGTCTGCGCGAGCCTCGCACACCAGTCTGATGCCATGCCCCGACGAGGTGACGTGAGCCAGGCGCACCTCCCACGGGAAGCCCTCTCGGCGTGTGCGCTCAAACACCTCGCGAGGGTCTATGGGCAGATGGTCGCCGTCGAACATGAACAAGCACGAAAGCTCCTTGATGTTCTGCTGCAAGCGACGACAGAACAGCACGGGCTGACCTTTGTCGTCCAGCACAGGGTTGCCGACCTTGTCCAGCTTGGGCACGGCAGCGAAATCCTTCACGCCGTAGATCAAGCACGGCAACGACGACTTCAGCGAGTTCGTCCACTGCAGCAACTGCTGCTCCAACGTAAGACTGGCAAAGACCTCACCTGTACGGGGCTTCGAGTGCTGTTTCTTGCAGAACTTCTGGAAATCATTGTCGCTCGTGAAGCGGTCGAGAGGCAAGCCTTCGCCGACGGCCTCATCAACAGCCTGTCGGGTGGTGATGCGGAAGTCCACGATGTCGCTGCTCACGATGTTCTTAAACTTGGCGGCGCTGCAGGGCAGGCACTCGCCGAAATACTGGTTCTCTTGATAAGAAAAACGATAGTTCTCCATAACTTACTTGTTGTTGTTAGCGTTGATAATTTCATCACGATGGCGACCCAGGCAGACGTTCATCTGTCCCTGTGCCTGCAGCAACTGACGGTCGATTTGCTGCGAGCACGTCAGACGAGTAAGGATGGTCAGCTCGCCCTTCTCTGTGTCGAGCCACACCTGCAGCGTTTGGCCGTTGTCGAAGAGCATGCGGCCTGCAATGCCCTTCGCCAGCTCGGGCTTCTCCTTGCGCTGTCCTTCCGTCAGGAGCAGAAACTGCTCGTGCATCTCTGCCACGGGGTCTTCGCTCTTGCCGTCCACGTTCAGGTGGAGCGAGTAGCTCGACTCCTTCTTGCCCTCCGTCTTGTAGAACGACGAGTCGCCCAGCTGCTTCAGCATCTGGCGGTTGTTCTCACGCGTACCTTGTGGAATAAACTCGCGGTAGCCGTTCGACCACTCGTTCATTTTTCCCTTCATCGACGTCTCCGGCTTCCCTTTCGGCCGAGCGACGTAAGTGGTGTTGTCTGTTTTCTTTGTCATTGTTTTTTATATAAATAAAGTTCTTACAAATCATAAAGCTGGGGGAGCACCGTGCCGGCAATGATGCCCCCCGGCTTGAGGTTAGAGGTACCCCCTAAACTCAATGCCCCTTTGACGGGCGCAATAGAGTATACGGTTGTACAGCGAGTTCAGCAGACGGTCGACGTGCTTGATGCCAATGTAGTGGCGTACGCCATAGCACCAGCAATCAATCAGGTTGTCGGCTATCTCAAGAGCCATATCCTCGGTGAAGCCTCTCAGCACATTCTTTGCCTGGCGGCGGATTCTCTCTGGAAGCCACTCGGGGAAGGTGGCGTCGTAAAGCATGAGACTGAACGAGTCGGGTTGATACTTGTAGTTCAAGTCTCTGCGGTGGATGTTATCTTTCTTATTCATTGTCTAAATGAATTTAAGGGGTGAATAATCGGGTTACCACTCGTTGCTAGCATTGAGTGGGAAGGTTTGCTAAGCTGCCACAAATACAACATGTGCATCAGCGAAGCCTTAAACTTCACGATGCAAAATTACAAACTATTCAAATGTGAATCAAGGGCACTTTCCAAAGTGAACGTTCACCCCAGAGAATGAAAAAGCCAAAGTGAACGTTCACTTTGGCTATTTATTAATTGTTTTTAACTTTTTGTCGTTATTATCTTTCAGCTTATGCTTCCTAAGTTCATTAAATGTATCGGGGAACTCTCTGATCAGACGACCCAACTTAGGGGAAAAACTTTCTACGAATTGTGCTGTTTTATCCGCAACACTTTGTTGTGCTTCTGCACCAAGGGCTCTCTCGGATGTGCTTTCAGAGAAACCCCATCCCCATTGCAAAATAGGGCTGAGGGCCTTCTTGTCGTTTGGCAATCCGCCAAGATGATGACATACGGTCAGTATAAATATAGCGGCTTGACTGGCTGTCATTCTATTCTTGCCGTCTTGTGTCTTGAAGGTTTCCAAGTCATTTTCCAAACTAGCAATGGTATTCTTCAACTCATCGATTTCATCTTGATTTACGGCTGCTAAGCCCAGCTGAGTAATTTGCTCTTTCAACTGGCGGTTCTCCTCTGTCAATTCAGATATACGTTTTTCAAATTCTAAGCCAGTATCAGGAGTCTTAAGTAGTTCTGTTATTTTTATGCAATCAGGGCAGAACTCTTGGGCCAAAGTTTTGAGAGTAGACCATATCGTCTTAATTGGTCCATTAAACGCCTTTCGTGAAAAGTAACAGTCCACCCATATAGAACGGATAAGAGTAGCTTTCTCCAACTGTGTTTTTCCAAGATTCTCTACTATTTCATGAATATCTTCTTCATTACGATGGTATAAATATTTTTCCCAATTAAATGTAGGATTTCGTCTATGCAGCTCCATTATAGCTTTATCATCGATAGAGCGTGGTTGAAAATATTCATCAGGCAGTATCCATGATGCATCGATGTCCTTTGACAGATATTTAGGAATACCCGATAGCACGAGTATATGTATTCGTTTTGAATTAGGAGAATGTAGCTCATTGTCCACTCTCTCATCTACCAATTTTTCAGCATAATTAAGTAGGTCAGTGGCGGTCTCTTGTAATTTCACTTGCCAATGGGGTGTACTATGCTTAACTAGAAGAGCTACCAATGATAGTGTGACACACTCTTTGAGTGTATTTGAACCTTCTATATGATGGTCCCTTGCTATTTGTTGGTATGACATTTCACGAAAAGTAGCGTCATATTCAAGTCTCATTATAGTACAAATATAGTATGCATTGTTCAGGCAAGCCTCGATTTGACCTTCCGCTCCGTAATTTTTATTCCATCCTTCCAACTTCATTAGCCGCTTAATTACAACAGCGTTCAGAGGATGCTGCATTGCAAACTTGTCTAATGACTTCCTTTTATATAGCAAAGATTCAGGGATATAAGTATAGTTCATAAAACTATTGTTTAATAATTTCTTGATAAAGTTTAAACAACTCGGCTACGCACTGGCTCTCGGTCATGCCTTTCACGCTGAAGCCATAGGCCTGCATCACGGCGCGGTCGTTCTGCTGGTGGGCGCGGCGAAGCTCTACGGGCATGGTGAGCTCGTCGTAGAGGTCGGCCAGCGAGGAGTCGGGATAAAGGGCACGGGCATCGAGAATCTGCTGGGCCGTCTGCTCAATGAGCTGGCGTTGCTCGTCGGTGGGCGTGGGCCACGGGAAGTTGTTGTAGACCACGTCTTTCGAATAGCGGTAGCGCATCTCTAATCGTCCGCAGACAGCCCGCATCCACGCCATGTGGACGTTGCTCTCAAGCACACCGAAGTGGTAGAGAGTGGCATCGGGGATAACCAAAACAAGATTGTTTACTATATTCTCTGCTCCCATAAATCCCATTGGCACATACCTACGGGTTTCTGAAGAAACAGAGGGCACAATAATATAGTCACTCGTCGGTTGTCTGTTTTCTTGGAACAAGGTTGATGTTTCGGCTGACATCTGCGTTGCTTTCTTAGGACTGCTCAGTCTGAATTGCCTGACCTGCTCTATTCGTTGGCGAATGAATGCAGAGTTTCTTAAATCCGACGGGTTAGCATCAACAAGCCAAAGGCAATATCTCTCCTTATTATTTATATATTCTACGGAGCCATAAATGCGCTTGATGTATTTCTCTATTTGCGGCTCTCTGCCAAGCACTTCTTTACGCTCTTCTGCAGTAAGGAATAAGAAGCCGCCATCGACAGGCTTATTTCCATAAACCATCTGAGGCACATCGCACAGCGCCTTTGTTCTGCTCTCAATAAACGCATCAGGTGCGTCAATCAGATAAGCGTTGATGTTTTCTGCTTTCTTGGCTTTCTCGCCATCATATATCATCTTCGGCACATCCACGCAGCTGAATCCCACTATCACGCAATGCACGTGGGCTTTGAGCGTTGCCTCGCTATCCCATCGGAATGTACGGTGGGCAAAATCAATGTGGATGCCAAACAATTCCTTCAAGGGTTTCCAAATGGCTGCCACCTGCTCGCCTTGCGTGATGCTGTTGGTAGAGACGAGTGCTGCACGCATTTTGTTGTTGCACAGCATTTGCGCAGCTTTGTAGTACCAGCCAGCCACATAGTCAATCTTTCCTGCGGTTTTGAATGGTTTGCCTTTCTCATCGACGAAAACGTTCAAAATGTCGTCCTTCTGCCCTTTGCTTTGAAGCGAATAGCCCACGAACGGCGGATTGCCCATGATGTAATCTAATTCTGATGCGGGCACCACATCGTTCCAGTCGATGCGGAGGGCATTTCCCTCGCGGATATTGGTATAGCTCTTCAACGGCAGGAAGTCGATGTCGCGACGGATTATTTTCTCAGTTTCAAGCAACATCTGGGCCTCACTGATCCAAAGGGCTGTCGTGGCGACGGTTACGGCGAAGTCGTTGATTTCGATGCCGTAGAACTGCTGGATGCTCACTTTGATGGGGTTCACTTCCTCGAAGCCGATGAAAGCCTGGCCGTGATAGCGTTCGCGGATGGCTTCGTTCTCCAAGCGACGGAGTGAAAGATAGGTTTCGGTCAGGAAGTTGCCCGAGCCGCAGGCAGGGTCTAAGAAAGTGAGCGAAGCCAAGCGGTCTTGGTATGCATCGAGTTTCCTTTGCCGTTGCCGTTCAACTTTTTCCTCCAGTATCTCGTCCAGCTCATGGCGCAATTCGTTCAGAAACAGGGGGTCGATGACCTTGTGGATGTTCTCAATCGAGGTGTAGTGCATGCCGCCGGAGCGTCGTGTTTCCGGGTTCAGCGTGCTCTCGAACACGGCACCGAAGATGGTGGGCGATATCTCGCTCCAGTCGAAGTCGAGCGAGGCGTTTTGCAGCAGGGTTTGCTTGAGTTCCTCGGTGAACTGGGGAATTTCTATCTGCTCTTCAAACAGTCCGCCGTTGGTATAGGGGAAGGCTTTCAGGTCGTCCTTCAGATATTTGCTTCGCTTCTCCTGCGGGGTGTCGAGCACTTCGAAGAGGTCGCGCAGGGCACGCCGCATGTCCTCGGCTTCGTAGCGCGCCAGATAGTCGTGGAACTGGTCGTGACTGAATACTCCTGCGTCCTCGGCATAGAGGCAGAAAACAATGCGCACACAAAGTATGTTCAGCCAGCGCAGGGCCTCGGGCGAGCTGTCGTCGTATTGCTTCAGCAAAGCCTCGTAGATGCGGCCGACTATCTCGCCTGCTTCTTCCGATACTTGCTGTTCCTTGCTCAGATGCTCGCTCTTGCTGTCGACGAGGAACTGCAGGCGGTAGTATTCCTTCGGGAGGTTCTCGAGCAGTATCTCCTCGGGCTCGCCGTTGGGCTGCTCCATGTCGTAGACGAGGAACTCCTGGAAGTTGCACGTCACGATCCAGCGGGGATGCTCGCTGACGGGCATGCTGACCACGTAGCGGCGTGCCTGCTGGAAGGGGTTCAGCAGCGAGCCGTCGCTCTGGCGGATGGGGGCACGGAGGTCCTTGCCCAGCGACTTCTGCTCGATGAGCACACGGGTGGAGGGGATGCGGCCGTCGATGAAGTTCGAGGCATCGACCATGCGGTGATCCTCGAAGCGAATGAAGCCGTCGGTGGGCGTCTCTATGCCAAACACGTTCTCGAGCAGGTCGAGCCAGAACGGCTGCGACTCGCCTCGCTCGTATCCACGGCCACGCCAGCGCTCGGCAAACTTCTGGGCGGCTGCAGCTATCTTTTTGTCGGTAGTCATTTTGCTGTATTTTTCTTGTCTGCAAATTTACTATTTTATTTTGAGATTGCAAAAGGAAAATAATAGATATATTGCAATATTGCATATTGCATGAGTTTTTTTGAAGGTGGGGGTAAAGAGAAAAGAGGTAAAAAAATAATAATAAATATATAGTTAACTAATAGATATATAATAATTTACATTCTTTATTATACTTACTTTCACTACATTTCTCATTCCTCGCAACTTTGAACATGTCATGCAATATGCAATATTGCAATATAGGGTGGGGTAAATTTGCCCAGTTTAAGGCTTCTACAAATATTAAAGAAATACTTGAAACTTTTTCGCGTAAATATTTGGTAATGTGCGAATTATTTTGTAACTTTGCGGTAGCAATGAGGGGGATGAAAGCCCCTTCGTTTGCGAGTCATGGTAGAACCGGTGGCCGTGGCGAATGGGCCCAAAATAGTGATGCACCGGACAACGTGGAACTTGGTTTAATGAAAGGAGAAACAAACCATGCCTACATTTTACACACTTTATCAGGACAACCGCGAGAAGTCGCTCACAAGAGGTAAGTGGTACGCCCGTGCCAAGTCGCTGGGCTACTGGGATCTGGACAAGCTGGCCGACCACATCCAGGACAACGTTTCA
>CACYJV010000040.1:0-438 GCA_902774815.1 uncultured Prevotellaceae bacterium
TCGGTGGCTTGTCTGCGGCTTGGGGACAGGCGGGCAGACACGGGAGTCTGCCCCTACGTGTGGCTGTCGTGGTTTCGGGCTGGGGCTCTGGGCTGGTGCTCTGGGTTGGGGCTCTTGCTCTGGCGGAAAGAGTATTCTCGCACCACCGTACCCCCGCACCTCCGTACCCCCGAATTCCGCACCTCCGTACCCCCGAATTCCGCACCACCGATTCACGGCTGCAAAGTTACAGCGAAGGAAAGTTGACTCCAAGAAAACGCCTGAATTTTGTCCTTGGTTTAACTTCCGTTAACGTTTCACCGATACGTCCCCTCCAGCACCCGCAGGAAGTTCTCAGGTTCGATGAGCCAGTCGAACGTTGCCTGGAACTTGTGCTTACGGCCCCGCTCATTGAGGAAGTCGCTTCGTGCCGCAATCTGAAACACCCTGTAGATGTCG
>CACYJV010000040.1:458-45946 GCA_902774815.1 uncultured Prevotellaceae bacterium
CTTGCGGATCGGCGGAATGTTGCTGTCCCTGATGATGTTGTTCACATAAGGCTTAAACACCCTTTCGAAAAATTCTAAATCTTTCGGCCCGGCCGCCGCCTCTTTTTGGGAATTAGCGGTATCGCTAATTCCAATAGCGGCCTTGCCGCTATTCTCTACACTACCGACGAAGGAGGTAGTGCTATTACTATTACTATCACTATTACTATTACTATCACTATTACTATTACTATTACTATCACTATTACTATTACTATCTTTGATAGGCGAAACGTTAGATAATGTTAGGTTTCTATTTTTATTATTGTTGTAAAAACGCTTCTGACGTTCACGATTCAGCTTCTTTTTCTTCTCCCATTTTTCGTGGTCGATATAGATTTGATTCATCATGAAGTCGTAGGCCAATTTTACCTTACCGCCAAGTCTTGAATTTACCCCTTGCTCGCCTCGCAATGTTCGGAATATTGCTTCAAAGAGCCAGCCCATCTCCGACGTGACGAAACTCGTGAATAGAATCCTGGGGAAGGATTAGTCAGATGAGCCACCGCAGTGACTCATCTGAATTGGAAAACGGAAAATTATAATGGAAAATTGATTTGAAAATTCAAGAATAGGAAAAGGAGATGCCCTGCTGCTCAAAACGAGTGGCAGGGCACTGCTTTTAGCCACGTCGGGATGCGAATCCTCGTTCGTTTCCCTCCCCTATTGGAGGGTACACACATTTGGCACTTCACCGTACGCAGCCGGCATAGGATTCCCACGTCAACACGAGCATAGTTATTTCTATCAGACATCATTAGAATGCCATAGGTAACTTAGAGTGTAATTCGTGGAGAAAGAAACGTCTAAAAGTTCAATAAAGAAACCTTTGGGTTTCACTCCAGATATTCCTTCCCAGCATATTCAGGGAAATGTGCAGGTTCACGGCAGCACAACCCAGGGCAGCCAGGGCAATCCAAAGAACGAAAAGGTCCTTGACCACTTCCCTCTTTTCATTGGCAGTTTTCTTTTTCATAGAAGCGCGATTACTTGATTAATTTTATTCTCGCAAACTCACTCAGGACAAAGTTGCTGATTTTTTTGTAATGCCTACGATTTCTTCAAGTTTTTTGACACCATGATGGAAAAATAAACCATAAAAGCCCCTTCCAAACGCAAATATCATCACGACGGCACGTTTTCGAAGGCTGAAGTCATGCTCATCCATCAAACACTTATACTTAACGTGAGTTCAATCGAACTCACGCCAAATAATATAGTTGATGCCCCACCGACTTCGAAACTCACTAAAAGGGGCAACTTTATAGGGTTTGACCAAAACATGTCGCATTTTAAGCAGTCTCCCCCGAAAACAAAAAAGCAGGGACAGCCACATGGGCCATCCCTGCTTGATACGGTCGATGAGCAATCTCATCAGTAATTGGAAAAAATCAGTCTTCCCAGACGCTGCCATTCTTGAACCACTTGGCTGCACCATCAGCTGGATCGCCCTCATCGGGATCGGTCGGCGGATATACATTGTGGCCAGAATTGGACACGTCCTGCAGGAGTTGCAGTTCGTAACTCATCGTGCGAACACGCGGTGCGATATATTCTTTCAATGTTGCCATAGTGATAATCATTTAATGACAGTTTTCTTTCCGTTAATAATGTAGACGCCCTTCGGCAATTGACGTTCTGACAATGTACCAATGGCGATTTTGCGTCCCTGGAGGTCATAGACTCCCTCAACGGCAGTTGGTAACTCACCGTCGATAGTCAGGTCGTCAATAGCTGTAGTGATGCCATCGATGGACAGACGGGCCGACTGACCCTGCGGCACGATGAAGTAAGCGCGCATACCCTTCAAAGGCGATGCTCCCTCCTTCTTCGGTTTGTAGAGGTTGCCGTTAGTGCCGAGGAAGAGTTCGGTACCATCGTCGTTCATCTGGTAGAGTCCGTAGATACCCACGTAGCCATAGCCGCTGCGCATGACCTCTTCAGGATACTTCTGCGTCTCGATGTTGCCCTTGAAGACGAATCCCGGCAGGCGTACGCTCTTCTCAGGCTTCACCAGATAAGGTACACCAGCTCGCATCTCGCGTGCGTCCTCGAACTGCATCACGTCGCCTTCCATGGAGACAAACTCGGTGATGGCTGTGTTACTGCCGAAGATTTCGGTAACCTGGACCTCGCTGATGGTGAACGGCGAACAGAAGGTGTTCCAGTAGTCGGGCGACAGCTGTCGGCGCAGGTAAATGTTATAGTAGCCGCCATCTGTAACGGGGCTCTCCGAATAGTACTCGTTCTCGTCGATGGTAATGCTGACGAGGTCGGGCATAGGTTCGAATACAGCCTCGAGCGTGATGTCGTCGTTGACAAGCAACGTATAACTCTCAGTGGTAGCTACAATTTCGCCGTTGAGTCGCCATCCCATGAAGAGGTTATCGCCAGAGACGGTAGCCTTCAGCTCAAGTTTGGTACCATAGTCGTAGAAGCCGGTTCCACCACCAGTGACTGTACCGCGACGCACGTTGTAGTTAATGGTTACGGTCTGACGCTGCGGCGTGAATACAGCTGTGATGGTCTGTTCGCCATTCATCTCGTAGGTGGTCTCGGCATCCTTACTGAACTGGCCGGTGCGGTCGGTCCAATGGCTGAAGGTATAGCCATGGTTGGCCGTTGCCTTCAGGTTGACGGTTGAGTTGTAGTCAACCGGACCAGTAGTGGGTGTTACTGTACCAGCACCCTCAGGCTGCACCTTCGTGAAGAGGTTCACCTTGCCGTCGGTTGCCTGAATCCATGCAGCCATCTTGCTGGCATCGCCGAGGTAACCCTCGTGGTCGCGAATATTGGCTGTCTGCACGGTCAGCTGGTAGTAGCCATCGCCAGTGGTCAACTCGGTGAGGCCAAGTTCAAACTGGCGGTCGGTCTTCTTCGTGATGACAATCTTCGAGGCATCGAGCAGTTCACCGGCATAGCGCAGCGAGATGGTCTCACTGTTGAGTGTCGATGCGTCAATGGCCTTGTTGAAGTTGACGGTCACCTTCGTGATGGGCTGCCGTACATACTCGTTGTTTTGATCAGGAATGCCCTCATAGCTCTGCACCACCAGAATGGTGTCGGGACGATCCTCGAAGGTCAGCTCATAGGAGTCGCCATTCTCATTGATGGAGTCAACGTAGTGGATGAGGTTCTCGTAGAGCGGATCGGCACCGTCGCGCAACGTACGGTCAGTCTGCCAGAAGTTGTCGAGGTCAATCTCAGCATTGTCGCTCAATCGGCGGATGCCTATGATCTTGCGCTTACCAGCCGACGGGTCACGAACGTAGCCATAGGTCCAACCAGTCTGCTTAGGCTCGGCCGTGAGCGTAGCCTTGTTCTTGTTCAGCGAGCCGATGTTAGAACGGAAAGCTATATCGACAGGTGCCGTGGTAGCATTGCTGAAGTAGATCTTGTCGGGCGTGTCGTTGGCATCGGATTCATCGTTGCAGACAAATCCAACGAGCTTCTGGTTAGTGCCATTGTTGGCTGGAACCTTGATGCTATGGATGAGCTCATGGATGGTCACCGAATCGAGCAGCGACAGGTCGGGATTGCCATAGCTGGTGACGTGGGTGGCATTTACATCGTAGCTCGTGAAGTGACCCGTGAGCGAGCACTGCATCCACCACTGGGCATAAGTCTGCGAGTGAGCTGGGATGGTTCCGAAGTCGGTTGTAACGGCCTCGCCGAGTGCAAGCACCTTGTCGCCGCCATTAAGCTGCGAGCTCAGGATTTCGAACTCAACGAGCAGGCCCTTCTCGTTCTCTACAATCTTAGGCTGTTGGGTTACCATCTTCACGTTGGTGGCATCGCCATTACCCTTGTTGTTGATGAGCAGCGAGAACTGCGAAGGAACCATTGGCTCTACTTCCTCGGTGAGCGGGTCATCGCCAAAGATGTCGCGCTGCATGAAGTAAGTCAGGTCGAGGTTAGGCGAAGGCCGTACCTCAAGCGTGGCGGGTTCCAGTTCGCGTGTAGTTTCAAGGCCCGTGAACGGGTCGACATATGAGATTGTTCCCATGAAGGTGTAAGGAACAGGTACGTCGGGAGCTGCATACTTTGTGGGGATGAACAGGATCTTGGCTACACCCGTTTCCTGGGCGCCAAGTGTCCAACCCGACTGCAGATCGAGTGATCCCTGGAAGCCATTGAGGCTCTCGGGAGCGATGGTCATCAGGCGAGTTCCTGCTACTTCGCCTTCGGGATCGAGCACGACTAGATTCAGTTTAACGTCGGTCATGGCAGCCTCGGTGCTTCCGTTTGTGACGGTAAGCGTACCGCGAACAGCCTGACGTGTCATGGTCATCTTCTGTTCAATCTCCAGTTTCACTTTCGAGCATACAGAGTTTTCGCCCTTCATGTTCTCCTGCCGAGCTATCTTCAGCTCGTTCACAGCCAGATCCCAAGCACCCTCATAGCCATACTTCAACTGGGCAAGAGTATCACAGGTATACATCATTCCGACATGGCTGGCAAGAGCATTGAAGTCAATGAAGTTGCCCGTGGCGATGGCCTCTTCCTCTTCTAGATCGAATGAGTTGTGCAAACGCTGGATGAGGTAGTGGAACTGCTCCTCGGTGATAGCATTGGGTTTGTAGACGTAGAGCGAATTCTCATCGATTTCCAGTCCGGCATCGCGTGCTTGCGATATAGCATCGAAGAGCACGGCATTGGCATTGCCCTCTACATCCTCGTAAGGATAGCCATCGCCAAAGAATTCGTCGAGCGAGTTCTTATAGGAGAAAATGTAGTTGCGCCAAACATTGAGTTTCTCGCGATAGACATTAGCCCAGGAAGGCAGGTTGGGATGGGGCGTGGGTGGATTCATGAAAAGAGCATAGGAATGACGCGGACGCTGAGGTGCATGAGCACCGCCGCTGACGCCGCCACCGCTGTCGCTGTCGCTCTT
Organism: uncultured Prevotellaceae bacterium; assembly: GCA_902774815.1. Classification (GTDB taxonomy): domain Bacteria; phylum Bacteroidota; class Bacteroidia; order Bacteroidales; family Bacteroidaceae; genus Prevotella. Next base: position 5,392 of record CACYJV010000040.1, read on the forward strand.
GTGGCAGGCACGATAGATATCGATGACGTCGGTTACGACTCCTGTCACCTTCTCGAGCCTCTCACCTACAATTTTAGGAACAAAGGTCTTCACGCAACTCCAAATGGATTCGCCTACTTGCTTTCCTGTGGCTGTGCCATTGGCAATGCTTGTGCCAGACTGACCAACTCCCCAACCACATTCCCAAGCATCAACGAGATCCCAGATGGGGATGGGGATGAACGTGGTGACTACGCGTGAGATGAGCGTCTTGGCAAAGGTGCCGAAGCACTCGTTACAGTGGCCCTTGCCATCGCCAGGTTCATAGAGTTTCTGGACGATGCTGCTGGTGCCACCGCCACCACCGCCGCCACCGGAGGGTGAGCCGATGCCACCACCACCGCCGAAGCCGCCGCCACCGCCGCCACCGCCGCCGCAGCCGCTACGGTCGCCACCGGTGCCTTGTGTGCCGCTCTGTTCCTTGACGAGGTCTTTCGTTCCGCACTCAACACTCACTAGAGCTTTCCAATTGAGCGTCATACATCCTACTCCCCCGCTCTTCCGACGTGGTGCACCTGCAGGTTCTTCGCTCTCCTCTGGCGCATTGTATTCCACCAAGATAGGAATGGTAACCATCTGGTTAGGCAGAATCTCGAACGGACCCTGTACCAGCGGTGTGAACGTGAACCCGTCGAAGTCGGCTGGCTGGAAGAAGTGTGCATCCTTACCCTTGATGAGTCCGACGTTGGTCATGTGAACATAGTACATGAACGAGTCGCCGTCCTTCATGTCGACCAATGGCAAGTCCTTCGGTTGGTCAACCTTGATCACAGGAGCAGGAACGTTGGTCTCGTAGACCACCGTGGTGACGATGTTATACTCGTCCTCAATCTCAGTCTCCTCGTAGGTCATCTCGACCGTGATACCACTAATCGAGATATCAGCTATCACATTGTTGTCGCGTCCTGCGTTGACGTTGATGATCTCCGAATAGGTGGAGTGCCGCTGCTCAGTGACCACAAGACGATAGTATCCTTCGTTCAGGTCGAGCGTGTAGAGACCGTCGTCGCCCGTCGTTCCGGTGTAGAGCACCTTGCCTGTTGCCGGATGCTGGATGGTGACGGTTGCTCCTGCAACGTGAGGAGCCTCTTCGGTATTGTAAGTGGCCTCGTCGCAAACATCGACGATGAGTCGGCCAGTGGCATCAGAGACCGGCTCAATACGGAATGGCAGACTGAAGCCACCACCATTGGCACCGTTGATAGCAATGGTACCACGTAGCGGATTGTTGAGCTGCATATCGTCGGTAGGCGTGAAGACGAGCACCACAGTTGTGGTGTCGCAGAAGTCGAGCGACGGCATGGTCTTCGGCGTGGCTGCCGTGATCCAAGAGATGTTGCCCCAATCGATGGTAATGTCGCCCGATACCTCCTTACCCTCGTTGGTGAGGTCGAACTGGAAGGTACGGCTGGAACCTTTCACCATGGTGGTGTTGATCTCCTTCACCGATGCCTTCAGCTTCGGATAGCTTGGGTGTACCCAATAGTAGATGACCTGGTCGAACTTCGCTCCCTCGCGGGTGGTGATATGAGCTGTGAAGTTGTGATATTCCTTCTTTCCCTGCGTAGCTTCTACACCCGTAATCGTGTAATGGATGTTCGCCTTCTGATTAGCCAACAGGTCGCCAGGAGGCGTCACGCTAACCTCGATGCCCTCCATGTCGCCATCGAAGCTGATTTGCAGGTCATGCAGGTCAAGGTTACCAGGATTATAGAGGTCGATAATGCCAGCTTCGGTGGTTTTCGTGTAGATTTCGTGCTTAAGATAGCTAGCGTAGGCACGACGCAGACCATATACATCGAATGACGTCATCTCAGTAGTAAGACGTTCGCCAGGATAGCAGGCACCTGCATTGAAGTGGCCAGACACACCTGCCGTGGGAATCCATGCTGCGCGATACTTGCCCTCACCGTCGGTAATGGCACTAATCGTGTCGCGCACATTATTATTAAGAAGGTAGACCTCCACCTTGGCATTCGTGTTGTAATAGCCAGTAGCCTGCCCGCTGATGTAGACCACTTCATACTGGTTGTAAACTTCGCGCTCCACCTCGGCAGTAGCCGTGAAGGGTGCAACCACCGTGATATTGACGGGCTGTGCGTTGTTGTTGCTAGTCAGTGTCTCGAGGAACTTACCTGCTGGATTGATACTTGCCGAGACGCTGTAGTTCTTAGGCGTGTCGGGCATGTTGAACTTCGCTGTGAGTTCAACCTCCTCACCAACAGGCAGCACATTTTCGGTGTAGGCATCAACGTCTGTGCCATCGTAGCTGAAACGCACTTGCGTCTGTGCCGGCATATCGTTGAAGCCCTGGTTGGCAACCACGACCGTAGCCGTCACGGTCTGTTTGGACATGACGGTATCGGCATTGAGCGTAAACGAGGTGATGACGGCATCTGGCAGCGTCTGGTCGGTGATGCGAACCCAGTTGGTGCCCTTGGCATAGCCATTGCTCGTGGCCGTGAAGACGATGGTCTTCGAGTCGCCAGCCACGTCGTTGCGCTTCACGTCAACCAGCACGTCGACATACTTTTGACCAGCTGCGATAGTGGCTTCCGGTGTATAGACAAGTTCACTATCATAGTTACTCGAAAGCGTCACGTTGAGCGGCTGCGAGGTCTCTGTATTACGGATGATGCGGATACGGTTGCCCGTCGAACCCTCAAGCAATGTGCTGGCCTGCGGCTCCACCTTCAGGGCTGGACCGTCGTCGTCGAGGATGGTAATGGTCTGGGTGACCGAACCTGCCGACGTGCCCTTGGCTGAACACGAGCAGGACGAAATCCACACGGCCGCTGTCACGTCAACGTCGCGATCACCTTCCATCTGGTCGTTGTCGATGGCTCCGATGCTGAACTGTGCCGTGGTCTGTCCCTTCTCAAGAGTGATGCTACGGCGCGGCCAGTAAATGTCGCCATTGCCATCATCGCTCAGATTGATGGTGACACGTGTATCGATGTTGGTGACACGCTCGACAGTACAGAGAATTGCCGCTACGCCGGCTCCCTCGCTAATGGTCGTGGGCGAGAGTTCGAAGTGCAGCTCAGGCATGTCGTTGTCGGTCAGCATGGCTTCAAATGCGGTACGGTTGTAGCGTTCGGCTGTTGCCGAGAATCTCACGCCGATAGTGTCGCTCACCACCTTATCGTCAATAGCAAGAACTTCGAACGACACTGCCTTTCCGCCTGGCATGATATAAACCGAAGTAGGCATGCTGAAACGGCTTGGCTTGTCGACGGCAAGACTCACCTCAACGGTGTCTTTAGCCGTGACCGATGAGGTGACGGTCATCTGTACTCTGTCACCTTCGTCAATGAGCGCTTTCTCAGCGGTGAGCGTCAGCTCAGGATAATCGTTGTTCTCGAGGACAAAGCTTCTTGACATGCCCTCATAGCCATCGGCACCAACCACGGTGTAGGTGAAGTTGTCGTCGTCGTTGATAATGTCGTCATCGAAAAGTTTTATTCTCAAATCGGCACTGGAATTACCCTTTTGAATGATGATGGGACTTTCAGCGGAGGCTCGACTGTCTCCGCTGACGATGAGTGCCAGTGTGAGCTTAGTGTCAGTGTTGCCACTTCGCTCAATCGAGTACTCAAGCATTCCGTTTTGCTCAGGGTAGGAGTAACCATCTTCGGCTGCTCTAAGATACAATTTTTTGCCTAAGGTGTAAGAAGTGCTGCTGGTCGACTGGTTGTTGTTGCGATACTCTGTCGGTTCACCAGCATTGGAATAGGGCGTCACCCGCACCCTTACTTTACATTCTCCGTCAAAACGGGGCATTCTGGGGATTACAGCTTTGCACGATCGCTGTACTGATGCTCCAGCAGCCAAAGATCCTGAATGATGGGTGGTAGTACCCAACGAAATAGCCTTGTCTGTTCCTGTCGGCACAAGGTAGGCCTGTTCACTCCATCCGTCACGGCTGTCGGCAGTGCCTTGGTTCTTTACAGTCCAAGAAATTTCGATACTGTCGCCGGGCATAAAAGAACTGGAGCTGACGATGTTGAGATCCTTGATGACAAAATCAGGACTTGGCTCTATGTAGAGCACGCCGCCGTCAGAGTCGGTGACGACATTCCGGCCTAAAGAGTCGCTTAATACGGGTTTGTCAAGGAAGATGAGATAGTTGCGCCCTTCGACAAACGATGCCGAAGCACTGACCGCAGCCTGTACGCTGAAGAGCTGACCCTTGTTGGCCTTCAGGGGTTTGTTCGTCGGCGAGAGCAACATGAAGCGGTAAACGCTGTATTGGCCTTCAGAACTGGCCGAACTCACTAAGGTGGATCGTAGCCGATGGCCATCAATGCGCTGATCGTTAAGTGTGGTTACCGATGTATTCAGTGTCAGTCCGTAGGGAACGCGCACTTCCATCTGAGCTGCCACAATGTTGTTGTTGGTGTTATCAACATTGATGGGCATGTCGAAAGTTGAACTCTTCATGCCGCGCAAGTCACCAATGTAGATTTTGTTCGTCTCTTGCGCCGATACGGTGCCTGCAAAGAGGAGCATCAGCAGAATGATACGGGATATGATTGTCTTGTTCATAACGGTGTCCTTTCTTCTTTATTTGATGACTTGTTTCTTTCCGTTCACAATGTAGAGACCCTTCGGGAGAGTTCCGTGTTCCATGTTCCGAGTGTCGATCTTACGTCCGCTGAGGTCGTAGACATTATCATTGGTAAATGGTCCGTCTTCAACTTGGTAAATACCATTCACTTCGTTGAGGCCGATGCTGAGAGGAATCTCATTGCCTTCGAGGTCGACGATCATCGCATCGAAGATATCGCCACTATAGGTTGCCAGAACGGTCTCGCCAGCAGGAATCTCATCGCCAAAGAACGAGTAGAAGATGGTGCGTCCGCCGCGTTGCTTCTGCGTGAACCACGACAAGGCTTCCGTCCACTGGGCCTCGTTGCCATCGAGAACGATGTCGAGCGCTGCCACGGGCGTATCGCTCTTCAACATGAGACAGCCGTCAGCCACGTAGAGGCAGTTGTCCGTCGCCATCGTGGTCGGCTCCTTTGCCAACCCGTTCTCCATCAGCCTGCGGCGTGCCATACTCGGAGTAACTCCGCTGTCGAGCAGCAGGTTGATCTGCGCTACAACGTCCTGCACGTTCACCACGTCGTCTTCAATAATGTTGGCGGCGTAGTAATTGAACAACGTCTGGGTGTTAGACTCGGGTTGCAGTGCGCAGACGATGATTCGCTGCATATCGCTGATGTTAATAGACGTGTCGTAGTTAACATCACCCATTTCGAAGTCGAAGGTCAACTTCACTGAATTCTCTGTGCGCTTGTTCTGAAGCGTCATCACTTGTCCCGAGGGCAGTCTATTCCAAGGATACGAACCAACGTAATTCGTTCCGCCGATGGATACCGTCGTGTTATTAAGGGTAATACTGAACAGGTTCCAGTCGTCACCACTCAACATGTAATTGTCGGATTTGGGATAGCTCTTGTTCTGGTGGTTGTAGGTCAGCACCGTGGGCAGCAGTGCAAATCGCTCATCGGAAGTCATCGTGTAGAATTGACTGTAGATACCTACGTTCTCGTTGAGCTTCTGTCCGCTGTATGTCAGCGTCTTGATGCTGGCTGGCAGTGGCGGTGTGATGTCGCGAATCATATTGTTGGCCACATTCAATGTTTCCAATGCCGGCATCAGCTCTGCGAAGTTACAAGTCCCCAGATTGCCCGTCAAGTTGTTATAACTCAGGTTCAAAGTCGAGAGTATTTCAAGAGGATTACTGAGACTGGCCAAAACGCTCTCAAGGTCGCCTGTCAGCTTGTTTGATTGAAGATTGACGGACTTTACCATCGGGAACATGAAGAACTCAGGAATAAGTTCGCAATTCATATTGGAATAGGCAAACGCCAACTGACGGACATGTCCATTGATAACGGTAACTCCCGCCAGCGAGCCTGTCTGCTCCTTCGTGGCACCCAACGTCCAACGGTTGCTTGACCAATTGGCACCATTGGTCTTCTGGTAAATAGCTTTGATTAGTTCCCATTCCTCGTCGACAATGTTCGAGAAGAGGTTGTTATCGTTGTCCAGACGTGTAATCGCGCGTGAACCTTTAGTATAATCACTACTTACCACACTGAATGTGGTCGTGAACGTACTACTCACGACCTCGTCGTCCAGGGCCGTCACGTCGAACGTCACAGACTGCTCGCCTGCCGGAATGGTAATGGTAGACGGGAAGGAGAAGTAGTTCGCGTAGTTACTGATGGATACCGTCGCCTCTACGTCGGTTGATGTCACGGCAGGCAGTGTTGCGGTCAGTTGGAATGTCTCGCCCTCCGTGACCGAGGTGTTGGATGCTATCAACCGGAATCCAGTGAGGTCGTCGTCGACGAGTTTGTAGTGTCCATAGAGTACGATGTCCGGATTACTTTGCTTGGTGAACGAGATGATGACTTCGTCGTCTTCGTTCTGCTCGTCGTCGTTGGTAATCTTCACGGTGGGATAGTTGTAGGTGTTAGTACTGTAGTTGTATCGGAAGTAAACGGACGAGTAGCCCAGGCTGACGCGTGCGTCGCCTTTCTCAATCTTCACGTCAAAATACTCGTAGGTGGAGCTGGTGTTACCGTAACGATACAGGTAGATGTACTTAGTGCCACCAGAACTCTCGTTCCAGGTGCCCTCAGTAGGACTGATGCGGTAGACGGTCTTCAGTACGTGAGTATCAGCAGTGTTCTGAGCGTTGTTGTTGGAAGTAGCGTTACTGAGTTCGCCTGAACCACTCAGCGGACTGATTGATATCTTTGGCCACACGCGTGCAGCAGCGAGATACATGGTGTTGGAAATGGGGAAGCGGTCGGTGATGACGATGGCCTCGCCAGGCTCCAGCAACTCGCTGTGGCTAATACTGTTGGAGGAAGAATAGTCTGAACTGGATTGCACATAAAGATAAGCATAAAAGCCCGCAGTGGTTGCCTTGCCGCCTACATTGCGTACGGTATACTGACACGTGAGCGTATCGCCAGGGGCAATTGAGTCGACGTCGATGAACTTCACGTCGGAAACTTCGAAGTCGGGGCTCTGCTCAACAGTCACGTTGCCGCCAGAGACCTCCATGTCGACGGGGTTACCGGCAGCATCACTGACAAAGACGTTCTTGAGCGTGATGCCATACGACTGGCCTTCCACGAGCGTGTTGCCAACACGCACAGGAAAGCGCAGCAGTTCACCCTCGCTGCCTTTGAGCGGCTTGTTCGACGAGGAAGCTAAGAGGATGCGCCCCGTCTGCCCACTATATGAAACTGTGATGGTATGGCCGTCAATACGCTCGCTGTTTAGGGTGATATATGACGTCGAGAAATTGGTGAACGTCAGCCCCGAGGGCAGTTCGATGTCGAACTGCACTGCGGTGACCTGGTCGCTTGCATTGTCGAGGTAGACAGGTACGTAGACGGTCTGCTCCATTGACTGGCTCACATCGCCTAAATAAAGTTTGTTTACCTCTTGTGCCGACGCGGAGCCTGCGGCAAGTAGCATCAGCAGGATAATATGGGTTATAATAGTCTTATTCATAACGGTGTGAACTATGGTTATTTGATGACTTGCTTCTTTCCGTTTACGATGTAGAGGCCCTTCGGCAATTTACGATTTACGGATTTACGATTAACGATTATGCGTCCGCTAAGGTCGTAAACAGCTGAATTTTCAATTGTCTGATCTCCGTTTTCCATTTGGCTGATACCATCAGTATCGTTATTGACGATTGCCACAACGAGAGGCTGGCCATCGGGCGAGGATGCTGTAGCACGGCTGATGCCGATGCCGTCAGTCCGCAATTGGCTGAAGTCAGCAAGGAGTGTAGTTCCAGCCTGCAGCGAGTCGCCATTCATGGCACAGACGATGGCGCGGGTCAGTCCATTACGACTGCGTGTCGTAGCGCCGTAGCTGCCGTTGCCAGGCATCCATGTAGCATCAGCGAGTTGGTCGCTGCTGAGCGTCAGGTCAAGAGCCCCCACTGTCTTGTCGGCCTGCATCATGAGTTGACCATCCTGGATGTAGAGCCAAAGGTCGGGAGCCTGTACTTCGTCCTCGTCATCAGCTGCTGCCTCTCTGCGCGGAGCACTGCCGACCGTACTCTGGTCGTCGAGCAGACGGTTGACGATACGCACCACGTCGATGACGTTGATGGACTCATCGGCCATGAGGTCACCGGCGCTGAGGCTGTAGTAGTAGTTGCTGGTGGTGAACGCTGCGTTGACAGCAATGTTGATAGCGTACTGCACGTCGTTCACGTCGAGCGTTCCACTATAGTTGATGTCGCCAGGCTCGTAGTCCATGATGATCTTGAGACTGTGACCGTTATCATCGACATAGCTCGACGACGACCATGCCAAGGCACGGACGTTGAAGACGTCGCTTTGCTCGCCTCGGAAGATGGTCTTCTCGCCAGAGTTGTAGACGTTGACGCCTGCGCTGGCGTTCTTATAGAGCAGTAGGTTGAAGTCAGAGGCAGCGGGCGTGTCGCCGTTGTAGATACGGAACCACGCGGTGTTACTGGTCAGCGTGTTGTTCTCTTGGCTATAGCTGAGGATGCGCGGCATCACGTCGTAGCGATAATTGCCAGTGGCTTGTGCAAACTCTTTGAAGTTGAGCACGAGGTCCAGTTGCTGTCCGTTGACGATGCGTGAGGTCACCTTCGAACTGAATAGGGGGTTGATCTCGCTGATGCGATTGCGCGAGACATTGATTGTGGTCAGGTTGGGCAGCATCTGTGCGAAGGCTCCAATGTTACCTTCATAGTGATTGTTGGCCATTCGGAGCATGGTGACCGATGTTTTCTGGACGTTGAGCACCTGGCCCTCACCAAGCAGATCGTCGAGGTTGCAACCGATGTCGTTGTTGGAGATGTCGATGTAAGCAACCTGCGGCAGCTGCAGCACGTCGGGGAGTATGTCCTCTGCCACGTTGTTGGCAGCGAGGTTAATATCGGTGACGTGTCCATTGGCATCAAGTTCGACGCCACGAAGGGACGTCACCTCCTGGTAGCTTTCGCCCAGTTGCCACTTCATGGCCAGCAGGTCGCTGTTGGCTTTCTGGTAGATGGTCTTCAGGATCTGCCAGTCTTCCTGTGCAATGACGATTTTCTCGTCGGTCCAACCGACAATGGTGTAGTTGGTCTTGTTCCACGGGAAGGCAGCTTGATAGGCTTCAATGCTCTCTGTTGGCACGTAGACAGTGGCCGTCACCGTGTGGCTCCAACTCGACGAGCTGCTACTGGCGGGCGGCGTCGTGGCCTTCATGTAGATCTTTGTCAGGGCAGAACAATTGCTCAGGGAGCTATAATTCATCGTAGTCAACGTCGATGGCAACTTGACGGTTTTCAGCGTTGAACATCCATAGAACACGCTGGAAGGCAATTCGGTGATGCCCTCAGGAATCTCCATCGACCTCAGACTGGTACATTGCTCGAACGCGTCCGTTCCGATGCTGTTCAACCTGCTTGGCATGAACACGTCTGCCAGTGTGGTGCAATTGTAGAACACCGACGAGCCTATGTCAGTGATGTTGTCGGGGATGACAATCATCGGCAGCTTCGAACAGTAGGCAAACGTGTAGCTGGGCAACTTCGTCATGGCCGTGGGCAGCGTGACATCGGTCAGCGATGTACAGTTGTTCAACACGTCGGAACCCATCGTTTCCAGTCCGGCTGGGAACACAATGCTCTTCAACGACGTACAACCACGGAACACCCCAGAGCCCATCGTCTTCAGTGCGTCGGGAAGCTGTATCTCCGGGAGTGCACTGCAGACGTAAAACGCGTTGTTGCCCATCTCCGTCAGCGTTGAGGGCAACTGCACCTCTACGAGCGACTCACAGGCGTAGAACATATAGTTAGGCAGTTTCGTGTGCCCCTCCTCCACAACAGCTTTTGTCAGTTTTGAATAATAGAACATATAGCCGCCAAGCGTCTTCACCGTAGCCGGCAGGTTTATCTCCGTCAGGCCCGTGTAAGCGAAGGCGTAATCGCCGATGCTCTCCACATGGGCAGGAATGGTGAACGCAGTCAGCTTCGAGCAGGAGCGGAAGGTGTATTCAGGAATCGTCGTTAACGCAGCGGGCCACACGGCGTTCTCGTTGGTGATGGCCGTACTGTAGAAGGCGTAGGAGCCCAGCGACGTCAGGGTCGATGCGATGTGCGGGTTCAGCTTGCTGCAGCCGTAGAAAGCCTTTGTGCCGATGGTCAGCATGCCTTCCGGAAGTGTAAGTACCCCCAGTTTGCTGCATCCGCTGAAAGCCTCCTCGCCGACAGCGATCAATCCACTGCTTCCGTCGGCAGTGACCAGCGCGCTACAGTTCTTGAAAGCGCGATCGGCAATGGTGGTCAGCGTTGAGGGCAGCTCGACGGTTGTCAGCACCGTACAGTTATAGAACGCCTCCACGCCGATGTCCTTCACTCCCTCTGGAATGACAATTGTCTTCAGTCCGCTGCCAGAGAGCAGATAGTCAGGAATACGCTCAAGGTCGGGACTGAACGTGACGCTTTCCAATGCTGAGCAGTTTTGGAACACGTATTGGCCGAAACTGACCACACCCGAGAGGTTGATTTCCTGTATCTTCGAGCATCCGGCAAAGGCATAATCGCCAAGTGTATTGATGGTAGAAGGCATATCGAAAGTTTCCAAGCTGGAACAACCTTGGAATGCTCTATGGCCGATGCGCGTTACACCACTACCCATTTCGACACTCTTCAAGGTAGATACACCGTTAAACATCTGGTCGGGAATCTCGGAGAGTCCGCCAGAGAGACGAACCGTCTCGAGTTTCGTGTTATAGAGGGCATTGCTTCCCACACTGGTAACAAGGTCGCCCATGGTAAGACTCTTCAGCAAAGAGCAGTTATAGAAAGCCTGCGCAGGGATAGCTGTGAGCTGTTCTGGCAGGGCGATGGAGGTAAGTGCTGAACAACCATAGAATATACTCTGTCCCATCGTCGTGATGGTTGAGGCAAGCTGGATGGATGAGAGTACCGAGCATCCCTGGAATGAGTACTGGCCAATACTCTCAACACCCTCGCCCATTGTCACACTGGTAAGTGCCGTACAGTTTGAAAAGACGTATTCACCGATGGTCTTGACACCGTCACCTATGGTTACGTTAGCAAGGCTTGTACATTGGTTGAAGGCATAGTTGCCAATGTATTCCACGCCTGTCGGAATGTTGATAGCAGTAATTCCACTTTGGGCAAAGGCATTTTCTTGAATAGCTGTGAGGTTATTGCCTAAGTTAACAGTCTGCAGAGCCTTACAATTATAGAATGCTCCATAACCAATGCTGTACAGTCCGTCGGGCAGGTTGATGCTGGTCATGGACTGACAACTGTAGAAGGCTTGGCTGTCGATGGTGCGAATGGTCGAGGGCAACTGAACCGAGGTTACCGATGAACACCAGTTGAAAGCATCAGGACCAATGCCAACGGTTGTGAATTGCTTACTCTCGTAGACGGGATTTTCAGGTATGACGATATCGCCGCTATACTCCTCCGACGTACTTTGAACGACAATCACCTCGCCTGCAGCAAAATCAGTTACTTCGTACGTGATTCCATCAAGGGTGAAACCGAAGATCTGACCTTCCACATACTCGCGGATGTCGTCAAAGAAGTAGCCGGCATCGCCGCCCTTTACTATCTTGCGCGGTGCTTTCGGGTCGATGATTTCTCCACCACCTTCAACCTCGCCATTAACACCCCAGAACGGAGCATTGCGATAGGCATCGAGTGAGCCTTGCGGTACGTAGAGAACCGTGTTGGAATAGACACCCCACTGGTCGGCAATAGGCCAGCTCAAAGAAACCGGAGTCGGGTTCTTGACGATGATACGCTGCAGATTGCCGCAATTATTGAACGCGTATGCACCTATACTTTCAATCGTAGCGGGCAGTTCAATCGTATTGATATTGTAGTTGTTGTTGAAAGCCTGGGAGGCAACACCTACTACGGTGAAGTCGATGGGCTCGGTTGGACCTCTCTTTCTTGGTGCTTTTGGATATATCTCACCACCACTGCCACCGTCATCGTAGTATTCGCTGCCAGGCATGTAGGTGACAACTGCAGGAATGACGATGTCGCCTGAGTAGTCGATGTAGCCGAGCGGTTCTTTGCGTGGAGCTTTTTCGTAATATCCACCGCCACCGTTGCTGTAGCCTGGTGCCACTTCCACTGTGCGGTCGCTCCAAGAGACGATGGAGTAAAGGATTCCTTCGTCCTCGAAATCGAAGAGTTGTCCTTCTTCATACTCGCGGATGTTCATGAATCCATAGCCAGCGTTAGTAGGATCTTTGCGACGATTTCCCTTGGGCGCACATTTCTCTGCTCTGGCAGTTGTACGCTTGCCGAATTCTTCGAGGGCAGCTTTGCGCTCCTCAGCATTCGCGGCAGGTGCCTTGATGACGTCGTCACCAGGAGTGACTTCGCCGTCGCCATAAGGAACATAGCCCCAGAAGGGAGCATTTTGATAAGCATCCAGCGAACCTTTAGGTACATAAAGAATGGCTTGCCGGTGAGTGACATAATTGTCAACGATAGGATATTCCAAGCTCACTGGCACAGGGTTCTTCACAAGAATACGCTTGAGGTTGCGGCATTCGTTGAAGGCAAAAAGTCCGTATTGAGTGTAGCTTGCCGGAATTTCTACCGATCTCAGTCCGTATGCGTTGTTGTAGTTGAAGGCGTTCGAACCCAGTCCGATAATGTTAAAGTTGATTTCCTCACCGTCTTCAGTGGTGCATACAGCCGTTTCAGGCAGCTCGATGTCGCCTTCCCAATAACCTTGGGCAGATCCACTGACGACTGCTGTGCGTCCACTCTCAGAAATAATGTCGTAAACGAATTCGTCATCGGAGAAGCCGAACAAGGTTTGCCCTTCTTCAAACGTAGCGATGTTAATGAAGTAGTAGCTACTGCCAGTTCCCCATCCATTCGCATTTCGGTAAGTTTCAAGTGCGGTAGCAGGTACGAGCAGTTTTGCACTATAATAAACATCGGAACGGAAGATCGTTCCACCCAATTCAGGTGGTGTAGTGCCTTTACAGATGACCGTCTGAATGTTGTAGCACCACTGGAAGGCATTGCTGCCAAGATACTCCAACGTACTTGGCAACACTACCTGCGAGAACTGTGCATAGGTAAATGCATAATCACCAATCCACACCAGCCCCTCAGGGAAATTGATGCTCTGCAGGTAGTCGCAATCGTAGAAAGCCCTGTTACCAATGTAAATAATGGTGTTGGGCAACTGCACTGAGGTGACTTGGTCACAGTCGTAAACGGCATTTTCGCCGATGCCCGCCACCGTATAGGTCTGCCCGTCGTTGGGGTTGACAACGGTCGATGGGACGACAATAACGCCCGAATAACTGGTGATTTTACCTCCGCTGGTCAATTCCACCATAGTCGTTGGCTCATCATCCTCGTAAAGGATGTTGTAACAGAGGGTCATACCCTCGTCGTTGACGGCAGAAAAGTCTTGCGCAAAGGTTGCCTGGCTGCCAAGCGTCATCAAGAACGCCAGTAGCAGGATTCTTTTGAATAGCTTTTTTTCCATCTTATTACAGGTTTTTATGAATTTTTTGTTCGGATTATTGATAGCAAAATACCAGTTGGTTAATAGAGTTATAGGGACTACGCGCAGTCGCGTTTGTATATATAGAGTAGTGGATGTTGCAAAGATACAAAAAAATCCTTTACGTTTTTTGTACAAAAGAAACAACTTTTTGTAAATTTGGAACAATTATGGCCTATTTAATAAAAAAGGCCACTCACGCAAAGCAGTGCGTTAGCTTTTCAAAAGCAGTGCTTTCGACATGCCAAAGCAGTGCAAAAAAAAGACAAAAACAGCCCATTTCATCGGTGTTTTTTGTATAAACGCACTACAAGCAGCTGTAAATAAAAAATCATCAGCCACCCAAACAGGTGACTGATGATGAAAAAGTTGATTTCAACAGTGTGAGTAAAGCCTACTTGACGACCATCTTGCGACCTCCAACGATGTAAATGCCAGGGCGCAAACCACTGCGAAGGTCGAAGACGCTGACCTGTCGCTTCACGAGACGGCCATTGATGTCGTAGACATCGACAAGTGAATGGGCATCATTGTCGGCATCGACAATCTCAATACCATTGGGATGGTCGTCGTCGAAATGCATGTCGTCCTCTTCCTCGGGAGTATCGATGGGATAGACTTTCAGCGAATTGTAGACATAGTTGGCACGGCGTTCCAGCCACTGCTTGGTGTTACTGGTCACGGTAGCATAGTCGTAACCGTCGCCCCACTGCGTTGCATTGTTCTGCAGCGAAGGCTCAGCATAGGCGAAGTAGTCGTCGCAATAATCAAGCAATTCCTGCAGGTGGTTCTCCATGAAGTTTGTCCACACCGTATAATAAGTTCGGTCGAGAGCCTTGCTGACATAGCGCAGGTCGTTGACCCACTGTCGTGCCTCCATGTTCACAGCCGTATAGTAGTTAGATGTGGCACCAGTGGTGCAGTATTGTTTGTTGAGTTCGTAGCCGTAGGCCCAGTCAAGGTCCCAGATAGGTCCAAAGACGAACTTGCTGTTGTAGCTGCCAATAGCCTCCTTATAGAGGTAGGTACTCTTCGGGTGATGGAGTTCAAAGTTAGCAATGAGCTCGGTGACAAGCAGATAGCGTGCCAGCATCTCAATGTCGACGAGCGATGATATCTCAACACCATTCTTCAGTCGGCGCATGAAGTTGTTGAAGTCAGTCTCTATCATCTGTTGGGTGATCATCGTTGGATCTTCAGCAAAATCAGGGAACTGAATGTTAACAGGCAGGTTGTACTGCGCTGAACGGAAGCGATAGGTCTCGTCGAAATAGGTGTCCAGTTCGAGCAGAGCTGTGCTGTCTTCATTGGCCACATCGATACTGTTGTTCGAAACGCCCACTTTCTCCGTGAAGTTATAGTTGCCTCTATAGTTGCCGTTGATGTAGAGTTCTACAGGGATGATGTGATTGGCAGCAGCCGTACCCACCAGACCAGCAGCCTTCATGCCGACGGCATTGCTCAGCATGGAACCGCCTTGTTTGTTGGCCAACAGCACCCAGCTCTTGCCATTGGTCATACCGAGGGGCTTCTGCTTGGATGCGAATTTCAGGCGATAGGGATTCTTGGCCCATTCCCATGAATCCCACGACGAGTTGCCACGACCTTTGATTTGAACAGGCGTCTCAGCCATATCAGGATATACGCCGCCACCGTCGATGCTGATCGTGGCATCCAGATAGTACTCCTTGCTGCTGATCATCTCGCCCGTATTGGTGTTGATGTCGACACGTGGCACACGTGCCGTGGGCTGATCGGTCAGCCAATCGATATGTACGCGATAGTTGCGACCGAAGGGGCGCATCTCGTAGGCATATTCGGCTGTTTCAGCCACTTCATCGATACGCCAGAGTTGGAACTCAGCGAACACCAGATAGAGCTGATGGCCAGATTTGTTGAGTTGCAATCGCAGGTGACTGTAGTCTTTGCCCAGGTCTATTTCAGGACTCTGCCAGGTAGCTCCTGCCCAAGTAGGCAGGCCGTCGGCCTCGGTGAACTGGCGAATCTCTGTCCATTGCTGCCCATCGTCGGAAGCCATCAGCGTCAGCATCAGCGGCCAATAGTCACCCGTATTGCGTGTGGTGTAGGCAAAACTGATGCGGCGCAAGCGCTCCTTCAGGGCGATGTCGATGTAGGGTTCGGTACTGTAGATAGTCGGTTTCTGCTCCTGTGGCACGTCCCAAGTGCTGTGATAGATGGTCGAAGGGTCACCGTCGATCATCTGTGCGAAGCCTTCACCGTCCTTACCTGGCAAGTTTGACGAGAACTGGTCGGCAGTAAGTACAACCTCAGTGGTTGTCGTCTCAGCATCCTTTAACTGTACCTCTTCAAAAACACGCCAGCCGTAGCGGCTAATGGTATAGATGCGGTCGACATCGAACTTGTTACGGCTCTCCTTGCTCCACTGGCGCTTGCCATCCAAATACACCCTGTCGTCATCACTAGACAACTGGAACGAAGGCGTCAACCATTTGCCGATGCAGCCCACGCGGGCTGTCACCAATGAATCACCGATGATGTCACCAACAACATCACCCATCAGCTGGTCGTTGAACTTGTTGTTGAACTTCCATTGCGTCAGCTTGGGCAAGTCGGCTGGCCGATGATGACGGATGGAGTCTACACGGTCGAGGTCATAGTAGTAAGCGGTGTCGCTCTTCACGCTCACCACGAGTTGGTTGTTCAACTCTTGCTGGCTCACCACCACCGACGGCGGGAAGACGTCGAGGCGATAGCCGTTGAAATAGACGAAGAGCGAGTCCTCCTGGGCAGACACGCCCAACAGGGGCAGCAATGCCAACAATGCTGCGATGATGCTTCTTTTATGGGATGTAAAGTTCGATTTCATTTCCTTGGAAACTGCTTGTAGTTTGTTAGACAATGATTTGCGGCTGCAAAATTACACAAAAATAATGGAATACACATGATTAAAACATTAAAAAAGGTGTAAAAAAGTGAAGAGCCATCTGTTGTTGCTAACAGATGGCTCTTCTTTCATGGGTATGTTATGAAAAAATTTGAGAGAAAAGAGACTTCACAGCCTCAACTTGTTTTACTAAACATTGTGTTTATAGAGAAAGCATAGAAAATATCTACTTCTTAACGGTGCCAATTTCTATCCCGGCACTCATAGGACTGATGGCCGAAGGCAGGTCGGGCAATGTCTTTCCTGCAAAGGCATCCTTGTGGAGCGAACGGTTCTGGGGTACGGTGTCCACCTTGGCCGAATCGCCATTCAATGCCACCGATACACCATCGGAAGGTTGTTCGGTGCCTGCCATCTGCAACTGGTCGTCTTTCTGCTGGAAGGGCACCTGAGCGGCCTGGCCCAACGAGAGGACAATGGCCACCACGGCAGCTGCACGGAACAGGGGCATCAGCCGCTGGCTCAACGAGATGGTGCGAGCCTTCACTCTCACTTCCTTCTTGGAAGAATCGGAATCCTCCGTGTCCTTCGTTTCGGCGGTCTCGTTGATCATTGCCAGCATGCGCTCATCAAAATCGCTGCCAAGCACATCGTCATGCTTAGCGACATGCTCATAGACAAACAGCCAACGATACTGCTCCAGCTCGGCGGGGATGACCGTCTGGCTGAAGAAGGCGCGCAAGATTTCCTCTTCCTCGAGGGTTGTCTCTGCTGCCCAGTAGCGCTCCAGTAGTTGGTTGATGTACTTGTAATCCATGTCAGCGATTTTCGATTTGCTTTACTACATGAATGACGACTTAGAAATAGCGAAAGTTACAGCCAATAATGTTAAAGAGTATTAAATTCTATGTTCCCTATGATTGATTAACCACTTTCTTTTTTGAAGTTATCCATCTGCTGGAACCGCTGACGGATGGTCTGACGGGCACGGAAGATGTTGACTTTCACCTGCTCTTCACTGATGGAAAGGATGGTTGCAATGTCCTTGTAGGCCTTTCCTTCAATATCACGCAGCTGCACGCAGGAGCGTTGCTTTTCAGGCAGAGCGTCGATGATCTGCCTGACAATGGCTATACGGTCCTGGCTGACCGCATGTTCAAAGGGTGATGAAAGCTGGGAGTTAAGGTTTGAGAGTTGGCTTTCCTCTTCGAGCGAGGCATGCTGATTGTCCAATCGCTTCAGGTGGTCGAGCGAAAGATTTCGACAGATGGTCATCGCAAATCCTTCGATGTTCTGAATCTCCTCCCACTGGTCACGGCGTTCCCAAAGCTTCAGCATTGTTTCCTGCACGACATCCTCTGCCTCTTCGCGACTTTGCACGATGCGCAGTGCAAGCCTGAAGAGAACATCCTTCAGAGGCAGAATATCGGTGCGGAAATTAACCATAAGAATGAACTCTCAACTATCAACTATCCACTATTACCGTTCCACGCTCGCCACGAAGATCGGTGCTATGAGTGATGAGCACGCGGCTGACACCAGCCTGCGTAGCGGCTATCGCATTTTCAATCTTCGGCAACATGCCGCCACTGATGATGCCATCAGCAACGAGTTGCTGGAAACTATCACGAGTGATGTGGGAAATAACGCTCCCCTCATCGTCAGCACGGGCAAGAACTCCTGCCTTTTCGAAACAATACACAAGGGTTACGGCATAGCCTTGGGCTGCCATGGCTTTTGCCACTTCCGAGGCAATGGTGTCGGCATTGGTGTTGAGCAGTTTTCCTTGACCATCGTGAGTGAGAGGCGCCACAACGGGAGTGGCTCCTGTCTCGATGAAATGGGCGATTTTTGAAGATTCAACTGCATCGACATCGCCCACGAAACCATAGTCGATACCATTCCTCAACGGACGTCGATGCGAACGTATGCAGTCCATATCAGCGCCTGTCAGTCCAATGGCATCGACGCCAAGTGCCTGCAATCGAGCTACGATGGTCTTGTTTACCAATCCGCCATAGACCATCGTCACCACTTCAAGCATAGGCGCATCAGTAATGCGACGACCGTCCACCATCTGCGTCTCAATGCCGAGTTGCGACGCGATGGCTGTTGCCCTGCGTCCACCGCCATGAACGAGAATCTTCCTCCCTTCCAGGGCAACGAAGTCGCGCAACAACCGGTCAAGCTGTTGGTCGTCTTCAACCACAGCTCCACCCACTTTGATAATGGTAAGAGACTCTCCTCCCTGCCTAAGAGGCCCTCCCCCCTGCCCCTCCCTGCGAGGGAGGGGAGTAGATAGTATTTCTGCTCTATTCTTTAACTCCATAATTTCCATTTTCCAAGGCTAATCAGACTCCCCTCCCCTCGGGAGGGGCTGGGGGTGGGTCTTCTCATTACTCCCCTCGGGAGGGGCTGGGGGTGGGTTCTTTACTCCAAATACGTGTAGCCATAGAGACCGGAACGGTAGTTGGAGAGGAACTCCTTGCCTTCCTCAAGCGAAATGACGCCTTGCTTGACGCTCTTCGTCACCCAGCGTTCGAGCTGCCGGACGAGTTTCTTCGGGTCGTACTGCACATAGTCGAGCACTTCCTCAACCGTTTCGCCATCGAAAATCTGGTCGATGTGGTAATGTCCGTCCTTCACAGAGATATGTGCGGCATTGGTGTCGCCAAAGAGATTGTGCATGTCGCCAAGGATTTCCTGATAGGCACCCACAAGGAACACACCCAGATAGTAGTCCTCTGTCTTCTTCAACTGGTGGACTGGCAGAACGTGACTGATATGGCGCGAGGTCACGAAGTTGGCTATCTTGCCATCAGAGTCGCAAGTGATGTCCTGCAACGTGGCATTACGGGTTGGCCGTTCGTTCAGACGTTGAATGGGCACGATGGGGAACAGTTGGTCGATGGCCCAAGAGTCGGGAAGACTCTGGAACAGTGAGAAGTTACAGAAGTACTTGTCGGCTAAAAGTTTGTCGAGCTTGCGCAGCTCTTCAGGTACATGTTTCTGCGACTTTGCCAGTACATTGATTTCACGGCAGACGCTCCAGAACATCGACTCAATCTCAGCACGCGTCTTCAAGTCAATGAGTCCGTGGGAGAACAGGTCGAGTGCCTCCTCACGAATGGCCTCAGCATCGTGCCAATCCTCCATCATCGAGCGCGAGTTCAGGTTGTCCCAAATCTCGTAAAGCTCCTTCACGAGTTGATGGTCACTATCCTTGGCCTCAAACTCCTCGGGCATCTCAGGCAACGTAGCCGTTTCAAGCACGTCGATGACGAGCACCGAGTGGTGGGCAGTCAGCGAGCGTCCACTCTCAGTAATGATGTTTGGATGAGGTATCTCATTCTTATCGGCAGCATCGACAAACTGATAGATACAGTCGTTGACGTACTCCTGGATGGAGTAGTTCACCGAACTCTCGCTCGAGGATGAGCGTGTACCATCGTAGTCGACACCCAGTCCGCCACCGCAGTCGACGAAGTCAACGTTATACCCCATCTTGTGCAACTGCACATAGAACTGGGCTGCCTCACGCAGGGCTGTCTGGATGCGGCGAATCTTCGTAATCTGTGAACCGATGTGGAAATGAATGAGGCGAAGACAATCGTGCATGTCTTTCTCGTCTAGAATTTGCAGTGCCTTCAGCAGTTCCGACGAGGTCAGGCCGAACTTCGAGGCGTCACCACCGCTCTCTTCCCATTTTCCCGAGCCACTGGATGCCAGCTTGATACGGATACCGAGGTTGGGCTTCACGCCGAGTTTCTTGGCTGCACGGGCAATGATGTCAAGTTCGTTCAACTTCTCGACGACGATGAAGATACGCTTGCCCATCTTCTGGGCCAGTAGTGCCAGCTCAATGTACGACTGGTCCTTATAGCCGTTACAGATGATGAGCGAATCGCTCTGGCACTGTACGGCAATGACGGCGTGCAACTCAGGCTTCGAACCAGCTTCAAGACCAAGGTTGAACTTCCGTCCGTGCGAGATGATCTCCTCCACGACAGGCTGCATCTGGTTCACCTTGATAGGGTAGATGATGAAGTTCTCGCCCTTGAATCCGTACTCCTCCTTCGCCTTGGAAAAACAAGAAGCCGTCTTTTCAATACGGTTGTCCAGAATATCGGGGAAGCGCAGCAGCACAGGAGGTGTGATGTCGCGCAGGGCCAATTCGTCCATCACTTCACGCAAGTCGATTTGCGTCTGGTCCTTACAAGGGGTGACGTAAACGTTGCCTTCTTCGTTCACACCAAAATACGAAGTACCCCAACCGTTCAGGTTGTAGAGTTCCTTCGCGTCTTCAATCGTCCATTTCTTCATTCCACTATCTATTATTTAGGTTTGTGCCCTCAGCACATGCACATTCGGACATGCTGAGGGCACAAAGTTACAAATAAAAAACGGATTATCCACCAAAACGCTCTAAAATGTTTCATCGGCTCACGAAATGAAGCCTCTACAACAGATTTCAAGCGTGATCACAGTCTGTTAGCTTCGTCACACGCCCAACATCTGCCGGATTTCGTCGACGGTTATGGATATCTTCTCGAAATTGTCCATGCGATCGACATTGATGGTGTGACGGGCCTGCGAGTAGAAATGCTCGCGCTCCCCGAGCTGCTGGCGTATGAACGCCTGTACTTCTTCCTTCGACTTACCGAGCAACAGCGGACGGACACCCTTGCCAATGGAGAGATGGTATTGCAGTATCTCAGGCGAAGCCTTTAGGTAAATGGTGTCGGCCTGTTGGTTCATGTACTCCATGTTGTCGAAGAAGCACGGAGTGCCACCACCACACGAAATGACAACGTTCTCGAACTCAGCCACTTCGTGCAGCATATTGTGCTCAATGCGTCGGAAACCCTCCTCACCCCGCTCGTCGAAAATCTCTTTCACGGTACGGCGCATGCGCGTGGTGATATACCAGTCGAGATCATAGAACGTCAGGCCAAGCGCCTTGGCAAGTTCCTTGCCGACGGTTGTCTTGCCGGCACCCATGTATCCTATTAGAATGATACGTATCATTTCTTTACCAGTTTCATGGCCTCTTCGTACGTGAGCTCAGCTGCACGGGCGTGCATCGCCTTCGGCATGCGATAGTTCTTGCCGTCGTAAACCACATAGGGGCCATAGCGACCATTGAGCACCTCAAGTTTCGGGTCTTCGCTGAAGGTCTTCAGGTGGCGCTGCTGTTCTTCCTTGCGTTTCTCCAAGATGAGCTCGATGGCTTCGTCGAGTGTTATAGCCATGGGATCGGCGCCCTTGGGCAGCGAGACGTATTTCTTCTCGTGAAGCACATAGGGACCAAAACGTCCTGCACCGATAGTGACCTCACTGCCTTCGTATTCACCGATGGTACGAGGCAGGCGGAACAGTTCCAAAGCCTCATCGAGGGTGATGGTTTCCATCGACTTATCAGCTGGCAACTGGGCAAAGCGGGGTTTCTCATTGTCTTCAGCCGTTCCAATCTGAACGACGGGTCCGAAACGGCCAATCTTCACGAACACGGGACGACCAGTCTGTGGGTCGTTACCAATCTGGCGTTCACCTGCCTTGTGCTCATCGCGGGCACTGATGACATGCTCCACGGTTGGCTCAAACTTCTTGTAGAAGGCGCGCATCATCTTGTTCCACTCTGTCCTGCCTTCAGCAATCTTGTCGAAGTCCTGCTCAACGCGGGCAGTGAAATTATAATCCATGATGTCAGGGAAGTTCTTCATCAGGAAATCGTTCACTACGATACCGATGTCAGTAGGCAGGAGTTTGCCCTTCTCCGAACCAGCCATTTCCTTCTTCAGCTTTGTAGTAATCTTCTGCCCCTTCAGTGTATCAACGGTGTACTGGCGCTCTTCGCCCTTCTTGTCACCTTTATGCACATAGTCGCGCTGCTGAATGGTGGAGATGGTGGGGGCATAGGTAGAAGGACGTCCAATGCCCAGTTCTTCGAGCTTGTGCACAAGCGAAGCTTCGGTATAGCGAATCGGACCCTGGCTGAAACGCTGGGTGGCGGTTATTTCCTGTCGTTTCAGGTGGTCGCCTTTCTTCATGGCGGGCAGCATGTTGATTTCCTCAGCCTCCGCCAATTCGTCGTCAGTGGACTCACGGTAAACTTTGAGGAAACCATCGAACTTCACTACTTCGCCAGATGCCACAAAATAACCTGCAGCGAGTTTGTTCTTTTGTTCCTTGACGATTTCTATTTCCACCGTTGTTTTCTCCAATTCGGCATCAGCCATCTGTGAAGCAGCAGTGCGCTTCCAAATGAGGTCGTAAAGACGGCGCTCCTGTACGGTGCCTTCTATCTCCTGATTGCTCATGTAGGTGGGACGAATGGCTTCGTGAGCTTCCTGTGCACCCTTCGAACGGGTGTGGAAGTTGCGCGAGTGGCTGTACTCAGCACCATAGAGACGCGTAATCTCTTCCTTGCTGGTACCGATACAGAGTGTCGACAGGTTGACTGAGTCGGTACGCATATAGGTGATATGTCCGTTCTCGTAGAGTCGTTGTGCCACCATCATGGTCTGCGACACGGTGAATCCCAGCTTGCGGGCTGCTTCCTGCTGCATCGTACTGGTAGTAAACGGTGGTGCAGGCATGCGCTTCATGGGTTTCTTCGTGATGCTTTTCACCACGAAATCGGCATCCATGCACTGCTGAAGGAATGCCATTGCCTCATCGTGCGTCTTGAAGCGGGTTGACAACTGGCAATTGACGGGTGTCTCGACGCCATCCACCAACAGCTTGGCACTGACGTGGAAGTAGGGTTCACTCTTGAATTCCTGTATTTCGCGTTCGCGGTCGACGATGAGCCTGACGGCCACACTCTGCACACGACCTGCCGAAAGGGCGGGCTTCACCTTGCGCCAAAGCACGGGCGAGAGTTTGAATCCCACCAAGCGGTCGAGCACGCGGCGTGCCTGTTGGGCATTCACGAGGTTCATGTCCAGGTGGCGGGGATGCTCAATGGCTTCGAGGATGGCAGGCTTCGTGATTTCATGGAACACGATGCGGTTTGTCTTCTCCTCGTCAAGGCCCAGCACCTCACACAGATGCCAC
The DNA here is from genome assembly GCA_902774815.1 of uncultured Prevotellaceae bacterium. Taxonomy (GTDB): domain Bacteria; phylum Bacteroidota; class Bacteroidia; order Bacteroidales; family Bacteroidaceae; genus Prevotella. Next base: position 28,945 of record CACYJV010000040.1, read on the forward strand.
GAGATGGCTTCTCCCTCACGGTCTTCATCGGAAGCCAGCCAGACCTTCTCAGCCTTCTTCGACTGCTGCTTCAGTTCACTGACAAGTTTGCGCTTGTCGTCAGGTATCTCGTAAGTAGGCATCAATGTCTTATCGTCGATGCTGATTTCTCTCTTTTTCAGGTCGCGGATGTGGCCATAACTCGACATCACTTTGTAATCCTTACCCAGGAATTTCTCGATGGTCTTGGCTTTAGCCGGACTCTCGACAATCACTAAATTCTTCTGCATAACTTCTGTGTTACGATATTTCATTTTAGGGCTGCCCGATGGGGGACAAACCGCGTTGATTATTCTATTTAGGGCGCAAAAGTACGTAAAACTTTCGCATACACCTTATATAATAGTGATATTTTTAGATTTTTTAAGATTTGGAATCCCGCAGGGAACGAACATTTTTAGGGAATAACATAGCTGTTCTTGCTCATTTTTATGCTCTGCGATGCAAGTTTTTAGTGTTTTTTGCGTTATTGATATATAGTAAAACAAAAACTCTTTGCTTATGAAAAAGACTTGGAAAGCGATGCTAATGCTGCTGGCTGTGTTGTCAACAGGCTTGTTGGCAGCATGCTCGTCTGACGACGATGACATCTCAAGAGGCGATGTCATTGGCTATTGGGAGAATGTTGATGCGAGGAACGATGATGCACTCCGACGTGGCGGCTATCAGTTCACTGCTGATGGAAACATCAACTCGTGGATGGTCGCCGGCACTGAGATGAAATACCGCTATGAGGGTCATATAGGCAAGTGGGGGCTGACTGACAATCAGCTGCACGTTGACTTCGACGACTCGCACTACCCCGACGGGCTCTGCTATCAGGTAGTATCATTCTCGAAGAAGACATTTGTCTTGAACATCTTTGGAGGCTTTGCCGGAACACCGCCAGAGAAGGGGAGAAGGTTTACCTACGAAAAATTGGTGCAAGCCCCGGGAAAGTATGCAAGGAGTTTCAAGGATTTGTATGAGTATTGAGTAATAGGACAGTGAAACCGATGAAGCATCCATTAGAGAAATTTCGCTTCTGTCCGGTGTGTGGCAGCAGTAGGTTTGAGGTAAACAACGTGAAGAGTAAGCGTTGCCACGACTGTGGTTTCACTTACTACATGAACCCCAGTGCCGCCACCGTAGCGGTCATCACATCAGCAAGTAATATGGCAAACTCCTCCTCCACGGAGAGTCCCTGTGCCATCTCATCCCTCCCCCAGTCGGGGGAGGTCGGGAGGGGGCTCTATCTCCTAGTCGTCCGTCGCGGAAAGGAACCAGCCAAAGGGACGCTCGACCTGCCAGGTGGTTTCAGCGACATGGGCGAGACGTCGGAGCAGGGCGTGGCTCGTGAAGTGCTCGAGGAGACAGGGCTGCACGTGGCACGCACCGAGTTTCTTTTCTCGTTGCCCAACCGCTACGTTTACAGCGGTCTGGAGATTCCAACCATGGATATGTTCTATCGCTGCGAAGTGACTGAAACCGTCGATGCCTTGCACCAGTCAGTGCATGCCATGGACGATGCAGCAGAAGCCATGTGGGTGCCCATCAGTGAACTAAACCCCGATGACTTCGGTCTGGAGAGCATACGCCGAGGCGTAAAGATGTTGAAAGAGCGGCTGGGCTAACATAAAAACTTTGGCAATAATATACGAGTAGACCCGTGAGTGGATCAGTGACTTCGTAGAAGTCGCAATATCAGTAACCCCAGGTCTACTGACCTGGGGATAGGAATCCTCGTATGGGAATGCCGACTTCGCAGTTGTCCCCAGGTCAGTAGACCTGGGGTTACTGATATTCGACCTCTTCGAGGTCGGCGGGTCATCATCTATATTATTTCCAAAACTTTTGGGAATAAAACTGCTTCGCTAATTCCTACAGATATGTGGCGCACAGTGGTCGATGCGAATGGGAATGGCATCGGCCACTATTTTATTATGCGTAATGCGCAAGCGCACGACACAAGCGCGTGTGTTGAGTGGTTTTTGCTGGTCAAAGATGAAGTTGCCAATGCTGTAATAAATCGGCTTACCCTTGTAGCGTTCGTTCGACTGCAACGTATGGGTGTGGTGACCGATGACGGCATCGGCGCCAGCTTCTATCAGAGCGTGGGCCTCCAGCCGTTGCTGGGCCATCGGTTGCAATGTGTGTTCTGCCCCCCAATGCAAATTGACGATGACAATAGCGGTGGAATCGGCCATTTTGATGGTTTTTACCCTATTGACAAGCGAGTCGAACGGCTCCTGACTGACGCTTTCTCTGTCAGGCAGATAGGCAAAACTCTCCAGTGGCAGGCGATTGGATGCGAGGAGATAGACAGGTGCCCCACCCCTACCCTCACACAAAGGGAGGGGCATAGCCGCAGCCTGCATCGTCGAGTCGGCACCGAAGGGGATGAGACCAGCCTTCAGGACATTCAAGCGTGTGTCACGAAGTCCTTGTCTGCCTTGGTCCACGCTGTGATTATTAGCCAGATTCAGGTGAGTGAAGCCATAGGTGCGCAGACTGTCGAGCCACTGCGGGTCACCACGGAACACAAAACGCTTAAAGGCAGGTGCATGGACATTCGTGGCCGGGCACTCCAAATTGCCGACAACCACATCAGCAGAACGCAAAAAATCGGCGGTTTCATCGGGAATAACGCGATGCATACCCCCGTGTTCAAGATAATGGCGCACCCCACGATCAAGCAGGATGTCGCCAGTAAAGAGAATCGTGAAGGTGTCGCACGAAAGACTATCCCCCACCCAGCCCTCCGTCGCTGCGCTCCCCTCACCGCTCCTTACTCGCGCTTCGCCCTGAAAGGAAGGAGGATTTGTGGCAAGTGAAGATGTTGCTATGGTTGCTAGAAGCACTGTGATTAGCAACAACAGCCACTTCCCCCTTCCCTTCAGTGAGGGGCCGGGGGTAGGCTTCCTAGCACCCAGAACTATAGAACAGTTCCTCATTGTCTTGCAGTTCACCGTTGAGTGGCACGATGATTTCCTTCATCCATGCAGGAACACCACGGTCAGGATTTTGCTTCAGCAGTTGCTGCCACTCCTCGTCCGTAAGGCGTTGCTCGTCGATAGACTTCTTGAACTCACGGTAGCTCAGCACGGCGCCACGCGTCAGATACCGATCGCCATTGATATTTACAGCTACATAGATCTCATAGGCAGGACCTGTTGCAGCATAGAGGATGGACTTGTTCGGGTTGTTATCACCATTGGCCGTATAGACATCGGCCACACAGGCAATGCTTCGGTCAGCACCCTGCACGTTGTCCCATCCATCGAGGTATTGGTCGGGCTCACGAATCAAATCGAGCGAGATGTTTTCAACGGTGGAACCGATAATTTCAATCTGTTTGTACTCCTCGTCGGTCAGTTCTGAGCCGTAGCCCATCTCCTTACGGCTGACACTCAGCAGGAACTCAGCCAGTTCGCTGATGCGCTCGCCCGTAGAGAGCAGTTTCGGTGTCTTCATCTGATACTTCTCCATGAATTCACCGAGTGCGATGTTCAGAGCCACGGCACGTTTCCAGAAGTTCACGTTCGGCTCCACGTAACCCTTCACGACAGGATCGGGCGGTCCACCTGCACCACACTCGGCACCAACGGGCTGCTTGGCATAAAGGATAGCATCGTGTTTCAGCTCGGCCCACGAAGCCAGAGCCGTGTTCAGGTTCTTCTTTGCCCACTGGTCGGTGCGCATGAAAGCAGGCATCTGGTTCTCTTTTTCATCGTAGATGGTGAAGCGATGGTAGTAAGTCGTATCCTGCAACGTCTGCAGGGCTGACATCCAGCGATTGCTGAGCGTCTCGCTCCAATCAATCTCCTGCATGCGTGCCTTCATCTTCTTCAGCATCGGCATGAAATCGGGCCATGCATCTTGCACGCGCAGCTCACCTGTCAGGATCTGTTCGGCCATACCTGTACCCATTGCTGCAAACACGTCGAGTCCGCTGGGTGCGTCACGCCGCGTGGGATTGCCCTCGGCATCCACCATCTCGTTCATCACCTCGCCATCGGGCATGTAGCGCTGGGGCATGAGGTTGATCTTCACATGACTCGTATGTTCAAACTTCGGGCGGATGCGAGTCTGGGTTTCGCCCATTTCATCGAGTTTATTCCGCACCTCAGCCAATGCTTTCTTGTTCTTCAGCAGTTTCTCAAGTGGAAGTCCACTCTGCTGCATCACGTCATACACCTGCATGATGGTCAGGTTGTCGGGCTTACCGAAGAGGAACGTCATGGGTTCGAACAGTTGTGCATAGATTTTTTGCAGCTCGCTGTTTTTCCCGATTTCATCGGCCAAGAGCAAGGCATTGCGCAACTGTTCGGGTTTATCGGTACCAAACGGCACGTGCTGCAGCCACATCATAGCGCGGAAGTAACGGCCCAGAGAGTCGTTGCGGGTGTAGTGGCCACGCGGGCGGAACAGCGAGTAGCCAAACATAGCGTCGCGATAGTCGAGAAACTCCGAGAAAGAGTCCTGCGAACGCTCAATTTTGCCGATTTCATCGAGGATTTGCTCCTTGTATGCATCGTTGTCAATGACGGGCTGCTGGCCTGTGATGAGGGCTTCGGCAATGGTGAAGTAAGCATTGTTCCAACCTGTAGTGTGTTCCTTCATAGCGTGGCAGAACTTCTCCACGGCCTGCGAGAGTCCATGCTGCTCCATCTCCCGCACCATGCAGTCGAAATACATGTGGAAAAGTTGCAGGTAGAGGTCGGTCGTGACAAACGACGGGAAGTCGCTGTAGTCATTCTTCTCATAGACATGGAACAATTGTATCTTCTTTCCAGGCACGATGGCAAAGCTGTTACGTCCCAATGCATTCTCCAACCTCGGGTCCATCGATTCCAGTTGGAAGGGATTGAGGATGTCGTCCGTACGGAAGCGCCACCCCTCGGGGAGGCTTATGTTCCTATCCCATCTCAAGGTCTGCTCGCGGTTTTGAATCCGCTTCACGAACTTGCGCTCTGCCGGTGTAAGTTTGATGTTTTGTCCATACTCGGTGTATCCGCTGAAGTATTGCCAGTCGTTGGTTGAAGCATCGACCATCTGCTCCTCAGCCATATCGAAGTTTTCCCAAACGATGGAATCATACCACGATGTCTGTGAGAAGATGTGACGCAGGTCGGCATCCTTCAGCACAAAGCCCTGGCGTGCGGCAAAGGCATTGCGGAGTACTCGCAGTTCTGCCAGCGAGAGCTTCGATATGTCCATGCGCGTGTCGATGGGCTTGATGAATTGCTCTACATCCAAATGCCCCTTACCAGGCAGATAGACGTGCTTACCGGGTTGTTGCGCTTGGCCCGTCATGAATGTCAACAGAGCCAATGCTGTCATCAGTAAATTTTTCATAAGCTTTATCTTTAGATTCAATGTTTGTTTCGATGAAATGGTCGAAAACCATGCCGAATTCTTCCCAACGGTAATCGCTGATGGCATAGTGCCCGTCGCGACCTCGCTCCAGAGCCCGAATGAAGGGAATATAAGGGGCAAGGGGGGAGGGGCAAGGGGCAAGTGAAGGGGCAAGGAGTAAGGGGCAAGAGGCAAGAGATATGTCTTTTGCAGGATTGGGGGCAGCAAGGCTATTCTCTTGCCCCTTGCCCCTCATCTCTTGCCCCTTCACATGCTCCTTCACTTGCCCCTTGCCCCTTGCCCCTTGCCCCTTTATAACGCGAAAGTCCACGAGCTCGCCTCCAAGTTTCGAGCCCATCCACAACGGACGGATGTGTCCACGATAGTTCTTGAAGATGAACAGCCGACGGCCTAATTCCCGATGAAACCGCGTTTTTTTGATGACTCCCACCACGGCATCTTCCACACCGTTCCCATCGACGTCGCCTACTTGAAATTGATAAACGGGATAGGGCAACTGCCAACGGTCGCTGGTAGAGTCGGTCTGCAGAATCAGCCAGCTCAGCGAATCGTTGACTGTTTCCACTCGGAACGTCTGTGCTTGCAAGTGCAGGCAGCAGAACAAACCCATACAAATGTTGACCATCATCTTCATACGGCAAAAGAGGGAAAAATGCCTATATTCGCCTGAAGGGCAGAAACGGAGGTATGACTTCATTCTTTTGACAGGCTGCCGCGTGTAGGGGCAGACCCCCGTGTCTGCCCGTGTTTTCAAAGGCTCGTCTGCATCTTGAGATTTTGTGGGCAGGGTTTTGGATGCTCGTGCGTGCTGCATCTCTTTTGCCCAATGCGGGCAGACACGGGCGTCTGCCCGCTAAACGCTTGGGCCTTGCTTTTTCCTTATGCAGTGGAGCTTCCACATGTAGGGGCAGACTCCCGTGTCTGCCCGAATATTTGCATCTGTGCCTCGCCTGCGGTTTTGTGCATGGCGGGCAGACACGGGAGTCTGCCCCTACACGTTGCTTGCGTGGTTCCCCTCCTCATGGAAGGACGGGCAGACACGGGAGTCTGCCCCTACGGAACGATTACAGCAGCGAGCGAATCTCAGCATCAAGGTCTTTGATCTGAGCATCGCGCTTGTCCAGATCGCTGTTGCGACCGATGAGGAAGAAGGTGGGCAGGCTCTGAATGTTATACTGCGTCAGATACTCGCTCTGCGCACCACGCTCGTCGCGCACGCACACCCAAGGCAGGGCAGCAGTCTGTGTCTTCCAGAAGTGTTCATCAGGATCGAGCGACACCTGATAAATTTCCAAGCCCTGCGCATGATACTTGTTGTAGAGTTCGCGCAGCTGCATGATGCGCTGCGTGCTGCCCTCAGAGGCAAACACATGGAAGTCGAGCAGCACCACGTTGTTCTTCAGATCGGTCAGCCTGCGCTGAGTGCCTTTGTTGTCAGGCAGGTTGATGTCGATGATGTTCGACACGTTGACGAGGTTCGGATCAATGCCCGACAACTGCTGATTCTGGATGATGCGCACGTTCTTCATTCCCTCAATGGCAATGTTGTGCAGGTTCTGGCAACGCTCCGTGTTGGGATGATACGTGTCCCACGACGTGGCAACGGCAGCAAACACCTTCACGTCCTGCTCGCTCGAACGGGGGTTGAAGATGAGCGACTCCATCGGGCCAAGGCGCAAGGTCTGGAACAAGGCATAGTAGGCATAGGCCTTCATGGGCTCGGCAAAAATATACTGCCGCTTGACGCCATCCTTATAAGCCTCCACGACACGCTCCACACTGTCGCGAACAGCCTCCACACCCAGGTCGGGAGCCGAGACAATGGCATCCACCCTGCGCTGCAGATCCATCTGATGCAAGGCCAGTTCCTTGATCTTGGCACATTCGTCAGAGCCAGTCAGGTCGTAGACGGCAGACATTGTGGGATATTGGGCCTTCACCTCAATCTGCTCGGTTGAGTCAACTGCCAGGTTGATAATCTGCCCGGCAATGCGCAGACGATAGAATTCCGGGGCTTCGGGAGCCTGCTGACTGAACGAGAACGAACCGCTCTCACCCAGTTTCACGCTATCTACCACCACAGGGCCGCTCAGGCTCATGTTTTCAAGGTAGAGCACCGAGTCCTTTGCCTCGGTGATATTGCCACTGATGTTAAACGACTTGCCCGTGCACGCCACCATGAAGAGCACGGCAGCAGCGGCCATGACGGCCGAAAAAGTCTTTGTCAAATTCCTTTTCATCTTCGTTATTTATTGCTTTTTCGGTTGCAAAGGTAACTATAATTATTGATAAAAAACTAAAATAATCGCTTGTTTTTTCGTTTATTCACAATAAAATAGGTAACTTTGCACGGTTTTTTGAAGACAAAGACAATTTTTTAGATGTTTTATAGACAAAAGTAAGTTTTTTTAGATGAACGTAATTACGAAAAGTGTTCAATTGCCTGATGGCAGAACCATCACAATTGAAACCGGAAAAGTGGCAAAGCAGGCCGACGGAAGCGTTGTTCTCCGTTTGAACAACACCGTACTCCTCGCCACTGTCTGCGCCGCAAAAGATGCAGTTCCAGGAACAGATTTCATGCCTTTGCAGGTCGATTATCGTGAGCAGTACTCTGCCGCAGGTCGTTTCCCCGGCGGATTCACCAAGCGTGAAGGAAAAGCAGGCGATAACGAAATCCTCACAAGCCGCCTCGTCGACCGAGTGCTGCGCCCGCTCTTCCCCAGCAACTACCACGCTGAGGTGTATGTGAACGTTATGTTGCTCTCTGCCGACGGTGTCGACCAGCCCGATGCACTGGCAGGCTTTGCCGCCTCTGCCGCACTGGCATGCTCCGACATACCTTTCGAGTGCCCCATCAGTGAGGTGCGCGTAGCCCGTGTGAATGGCGAGTATGTGATAGATCCTACATTCGAACAGATGAAGCATGCCGACATGGACATCATGGTGGGTGCTTCTGCCGAGAACATCATGATGGTGGAAGGCGAGATGAAGGAAGTGTCCGAGCAGGATCTGCTTGGCGCCCTGAAGGCTGCCATGGATGCCATCAAGCCCATGTGCGAACTGCAGGCTGAGCTCTCCAAGGAACTCGGCACCGACGTGAAGCGTGAGTACGACCACGAGGTGAACGACGAGGAGCTGCGCCAGCAGATGCAGGAAGTGTGCTACCAGCCCGCTTACGACGTGACGAAGCAGGCTCTCGAGAAGCACGCACGTGCCGAGGCATTCGATAAGATCCTTGCCGACTTCAAGGATGTTTATGCTGCCGCCCATACCGACCTCACCGAGGACGAGCTGGAAGAGAAATATGCCATGATGGACCGCTACTACCACGACGTGGAGCGCGACGCCATGCGTCGTTGCATCCTCGACGAGGGCATCCGTCTCGATGGCCGTAAGACCGACGAGATTCGCCCCATCTGGTGCGAGGTCAGCCCGCTGCCCATGCCTCACGGAAGCTCCATCTTCACCCGTGGCGAGACGCAGAGCCTCTCCACCTGTACCCTCGGCACGAAGCTCGACGAGAAGCTCGTCGACGACGTCCTCGACCGTGGCTACATGAAGTTCCTGCTCCACTACAACTTCCCGCCCTTCTGCACAGGCGAGGCCAAGGCACAGCGCGGCGTAGGCCGTCGCGAGATTGGTCACGGCCACCTGGCATGGCGCGCCCTGAAGGACATGATTCCCTCTGACTTCCCCTACACCGTTCGTCTGGTGAGCCAGATCCTCGAGTCCAACGGTTCCAGCTCCATGGCTACCGTTTGCGCCGGTACACTGGCACTCATGGACGCTGGTGTTCCCATGAAGAAGCCCGTATCGGGCATCGCCATGGGCCTCATCAAGAACCCCGGTGAAGACAAGTATGCCGTGCTGAGCGACATCCTCGGCGACGAGGACCACCTGGGCGATATGGACTTCAAGACCACTGGTACACGCGACGGTCTCACTGCCACGCAGATGGACATCAAGTGCGACGGTCTGTCGTTCGACATCCTCGAGAAAGCCCTCATGCAGGCCAAGGCTGGTCGTGAGCACATCCTGAACTGCATCACCGAGACCATGGCCGAGCCACGTGCCGAGCTGAAGCCCCACGTGCCCCGCATCGTTGCCTTCGAGATTCCGAAGGAGTTCATCGGTGCCGTCATTGGCCCGGGCGGAAAGATCATCCAGCAGATGCAGGAAGACACGGGTGCCACCATCACCATCGACGAGGAAGACGGCGTGGGCAAGGTGCAGGTCAGCGCTCCTGATAAGGACAGCATCGACGCTGCCGTTCGCAAGATCAAGGCCATCGTGGCTGTGCCCGAGGTGGGCGAGGTCTACGAGGGTACCGTTCGCTCCATCATGCCTTACGGCTGCTTCGTTGAGATCATGCCGGGCAAGGACGGACTGCTCCACATCTCGGAGATCGACTGGAAGCGTCTTGAGACCGTTGAGGAAGCCGGACTGAAGGAAGGCGACAAGATCAACGTGAAGCTCCTTGAGATTGATCCGAAGACTGGTAAGTACAAGCTGTCGCACCGCGTGCTCATCCCGAAACCCGAGGGATATGTCGAGCGTGAGCGTCGTCCCCGTGGCGAGCGTGGCGAACGTGGCGACCGCCGCAACGGTGAGCGTCGCAACAACGGCGAACGTCGCAACGGCGAACACCACAAGCACGATCACCACAAGCAAAACGAGGAAGCCGAGCAGCAGAACACGAACACCGCTGCCCAGAACTCGCTGAGCGACTTCAGTGATGCCCTCGACAAGCTGAGCATCGATTAAACATTACCTTGTGCTCACCACTGGGCACAAGACAACCACACAACAGGGACGGCCATTGCGGTCGTCCCTGTTTTTTTGCAACCACAAACCATTGTGATTGACGATTTTGCCGCTCGGTCCGCAGGAACGCTTTCATAACGCAGTGGGGAAAGAACCACGGATGTCACGGATAAAACGGATGTCACGGATGAGGTTTAGGCCCACAGATTATCACGGATTATTAACTATAAACTCCAAAACTGACTATCAACTATAAACTCCAAAACTGACTATCAACTATAAACTATCAACTATAAACTTTTTTGCAACCACAGATTACACAGATTACACGGATTAAATTATTCTAATTATTCTAATTTCTTTCCGATCTTGCGACCACGGACAAAACGGATGTCACGGACGATTCTCCCAACGCCCCGTAGGGGCAGCCCCCCGTGTCTGCCCGTCATGCGCCCCCGTGTCTGCCCGTTGTTGATTGTTGATGGCGGGATGTTGTTTCCCACTGGATCCTTTGGGCAGACACGGGAGTCTGCCCCTACAGGGTGCAAAAAGACAACAGCAGCTATACGCTTCAGTTGAAGTATATAGCTGCTGTTGCTATAGTGATGGATGTACGGCCTCCCCTGCTGCAGGAGACAAAGGGGGAATCACGCCACCCTCTTTATAAATAATGTATCTTAGTCTTCCCAGACGTCAGCACTGGTGAAGCCCTTGACAGCAGCATCGTCGGCATCGCCCTCGCCACCATCACCGCCGATGGTCTCACCATCGCCCAAATCGATGGTGATGGAGCCTGCCAAAATACTTGCGTTCATGTTGACCATGCGAACAATCATGCTTGGTTCTATATATTCTTTCTTTTCCATTGTCCTTTTAAAAGTTTCAAGTATCGATATTCTTGTTTCTGTTTCTTTATTATCGTGGGCAAGGAGTAAAACCGCAACGCGGTTTCCGCTTGGTAACCGTAGGTGCGCAGCACCTGCGGATCGTATAGGCTCTACTCCTAATCCGACTCTGGAGGAGTCGCCCTCTCTGCTGCTTGGGGCACTCCTTCAGAGTGCCGGTTCCCGTTCCTGGGTTTCATCCGCAGGTGCTGTGCACCTACGGTTACTGAGAGGGCGACGCCTTCAGCGTCATGATTACTTCACTACAACCTTCTTGCCGTTCACGATGTAGATGCCCTTCTGAGCCTTCTGCACACGCTGACCAGCAAGGTTGAAGATATCCTGCTTGCCGCCTGCCTGCTCGCCATTGTCAATAGCCTCAATGCTGGTAGCCTCGCCGTCAAGGTCAAGAGTAACCTTAGCACCAGTCGACTCCGGAGTCTTCAAGAAGATGAACCAACGGAAGCCGCGAATCACATTGCCCTCAGCCGTAGGATGCGTAAACTGTCCCTGCTTGTTCAGGAAGTATACCTTGCCAAAATAATCATCATCCGTAAGCACTTGCTTGGCAAAGCGGCCTGTAATTTTAAAAAGCGTTCCGTCAGCCCAGCTAGAAGAAATTTCAGGATACGTATATGCCTTTCCTGCTTCTAATGTGACTCCCTTGAATATGGGATTAGTCACCGTGGCAGTGGGTTTCACAAGCAGCAGATCAGCTCTTGTCACATCTCCAGTGGTTTTCTCGAACTTGATGTTGGCAGGTGTTTTAAAGCCTGTGTATTTAGCAACCTGCACACCTTCGCCGAAGGCTTCTTCCAGCTGGGCGCGTGTCAGATCGAAGGGAACAACGAGTGTGTTCCAATAGTCATAACCGAACTCGCGGAGCATCTGCACATTCTTGTTCTCACCGACGTTGTCATTGTACACAGCCGCGAAATCAGATGCGTTATTAGCTTTCTCGTCGAAGGTGATGGGCTCGGGTCTATCAAGAGAAACAATATAGTTGCCCGAAGTTATCTCAGGTGTTACCGTCTCATTCTTCACATACTTCTGAAGCTGTCCGTAAACAACAACTACATCACCGACCTGAATCTGATCCTCAGCAGTGAACTTTGTTTTGTCAAGGTAGAAACCGCGGAACACCTCAAGTTCGTTTGTACCGTCGGAAATGAAATAGGTAGCATTGCCATAGCCATCATTTGTTGTTTCATCGTAAACGGAAACTTCCTGAATCCGAGTAATAGTGCCAGTAGTGTAAACCTCGCTGGTCTTTCCATTATCTGCAAGGGCATTGATCACTTCCAGTGCCTCAGCAACGGTGTAGGGATTGTTCTCCGTACCAGATGCGTCGGGATTGCCCGTCTGAGTAATGGTGACAGTCTTTGAGACGGTAAGGCCTTCGCCATAGGTGTAGGACAGAACGACCTCAGCGGTGCGAGTCAAAGCTGTTTCATTTTGAGTAGCAGTGAAAGCAACGGCAGCAGCGCCGACCTCGCCCATCGTCAGCCAATCGGCTTCAGTAGCAGCTGTCAACACTCCACCATCAACTGGATTATTAACCGTGTAGCTGATTTCGCCTTCTGTGATGTCGTAAGTGATATTCCAATCATCTGCAGTGATAGAGGGAGCAGGAGCACCAGTGTACTTGTAGAAGGCAAAGGTCTGATTCTTGATATTGTTATTGATAGAAGTATAACAACGCCAATCAGATGAATTATAGACACCAACATAACGACTTGTTCCAACATGCTGCAAGTAACCTTCTGCAACCTTGAAAGTCTTATTGTTATTATCACCTACGCGCACACCATTATTGTCATTCGTGCAATACAGCCAAGTCGTTGTGCTGCCATTGGGATAGAACGTATAGCCATCGGTAGCGTTTCCGCTGATGTTCCACTTGATGTTGTCAGCAACCTCACCTGTCAGATAATTGCCGTCAACTGTAACTTTTAAAGCTTTAGGAGCAGAGCTAGTTCCATTATCGTTTGCAAGGGCATAGTCGACTCCATTGTTACCTACGATAACAAAAATATCATCTGAAGTCAGATCTGCTAGTTCAGCCTTCACCCAGTCTGAAGTAACGGGAGTCTCACCACCGGTTGTTATAGTATAGGTAGCCTCTGCAATCTGACTATTATTCATGCCTTCCTTCACAGCAATAGCTTTCAGAGTTGTTGTCTCTGAGATTGTGATAGCAGAGGTGTAAGTGGTGCTCTCTGCCGTGGGATTACTTCCGTCAATCGTAAAGTGTATTGCTGCTCCTTCTGTGGTGCAATTTATTTCTACTGTCTGAGCCTCATCATACTCACCTCCGGCTACAGAAAATTGGGGAGTAGCGACAGTCTCAATACCATTATCAGAAAGGACAACTGTAATTTTCGTAAATTGCAAATAGCTTTCTGCATCATCTGGACGTGAGAATGTTACACTTGTAGATTCGCCTTCCCATGTCTTTGTTGAATTGGTATATCCCGCTGGATTAGATGCCATGTCATCTGTTTGCCCATTACTTTGTGTAAATACAACTTTGACAATACTTTTTCCCGTTGGAGCATCAATCTTCAATGTATTGCTCTTGTAAAAGCGCATTGAGGTGTTGTTCAGATAAAGCGAACCATTATTACGAGTATATGTCAATTTAATGCCGTCAGCTGAAGTTCCTGTCACCTCATCTTCAGAACTTCCGCTGATTGTACCCGATTTCCCAAAGAAAGAATTATTGGGGGTTATCTCAATTCCATCAGCGATTTTCACAGTAAAATTTCTAGTTGTAACATTACTTGCATTGCCATATGCATCATAGGCAATTGCCTTCAGAGTCAACGCATTATTGATTGAGATAGGAGACGTATATGGAGTGCTGGCATTAGTGGGATCAGTTCCGTCTACAGTATAGTAGATGGAGGAACCCTCACCAGCTGTAATTGTAACCGTAGAACCCTCATCTACTTCGCCTCCATTGGGGGTGAAAGATGGTGCAGTAACTTCAATTGTGTAACTGGCCGAAGCAACAGGACTCACATTTCCATCATTATCAACGGCAATAGCCTTGATAGTAGTAGGAGTCGTAATAACAATAGGATTTTCATACTCATAACCAATGCTATTCTCAAAACTGGGGTCCGTTCCATCCAAAGTGTACATAATCAGTGAAGCGTCACCCTGAGTAAGTGTTACCTCTGTTCCGGCAGCCACAGCACCAGAAGCAGGCAAGAAGGTAGGAACGGCAACAGAAGGAGTTGAACTAGTATAAGTATAAGAAACATAATAGCATTTTACTCCCTTTGCTATATCTGTTACCGTTACTTTGATTTCTTTACCCGTAGCTTCGGAAGAAGATGTAACCGTGACATCATCAGTGCCATTTAGGCTTCCTGTTCCAACTGTTTCATCGTCTACGCTTAATGTGATGGTACCTGCAGTCCCATTGAAACCACCGAACTTTGCGCTAAACGAAGTAATTGTTACATCATTAGGCAGCGTTGTCTTAAAAGTTATTTTTGACGCAGGTTTGCTGCTTGATCCAATTTGGTAATAGTCTGCATTTGCTGTGAAAGATGTGGTTCCCGTTGTTCCCAAATCCCACGTATTACCAAGGTTGTCTTGAGCGTAGACAACAGCAGCGTTGATTTTGACCTTATTGGTACCAAACTCAATTGTTCCAGTTTGTCCCCACGCCATGCTCACTACCGCCAATAGTAGTAGCGTGCTAAATAAACGTAAATGTTTAATCATAGATGTTTGTTTTGTTATTATTAAATTTTGAAATATTTTTACTTCGTAAAAGAGCGATTATGGCGCGGGGCACATAAAATCGTGCAAAGTTACAAAATTAGGTTAGGATGCACAAACAGCGTGTTAACGAAGATTAAAAGAGAGACCGAAAAACAAATAATACTTAACGCAAGTTAGTGTTTTTTGTTTTTTGTTAACGCAAATTACGCGTCAGGATTCGGTTTTCGAGAGATTTTGTGAGTAACACGATGGACGGGAGGCATGAAGGCCGAAAAGTTAAATAACCTTAAGCACGTTGGCTTTTGACGCTCGCAGTTTGTTTCGTTTTCAAAGAAAGACTCTATCTTTGCACCTTCGATGATTTGAGAACGAAGAAACCTAACAACAAAAAACACGAAATGACAAACAATTACAACGAAAACACAGAGAAACACAAGGAGAAAAGATTTAAGATCAACGAAGACCCGAAGGAGATTATGCGCGCACTAAGCGAACAGGGGTTTGATGTTGCGCCCTGCGACACGGCTGTGCCCTTCTTCAGTAATGGAATACCGGCTGGCATGCCTGTTGACTGCGGCGACCAGAACGGCGACTTTACGATGATACCCAGTTTCATGGCACAAAGGGAGAACGCCGAATTTCCTGTGCATGGCGAGTCGATGACAGGTCTCGGCGTTGAGGAAGGCGACATCATTCACATTAGCTGCGTCGCTTATGTCGATGAGGGCGACGTGGTGCTGGCATACACTGATGACGGGTTCACGCTGAAGGTGTATCATGAGGACGTACTTCACAACCGCTGGCTAGTACCGATGAATCCGAAGTTCAATCCCATCAACATGAGTGCGGACCCTAAATCGCGCATCGTGGGCAGGGCAATGCTCATCACAAAGGTGATACGTCGCGCCAGCTATGGCGACATTGAGGAAAGAATGAAAGACTTCTCCATGAAGAAGATAGTTCCTCCCACCGACGGCCAAGTGAGGGAGGCCATTAACCTGGTCATGCCGATGCTGGCTGTGAAACGTCGCTGGTACAGCGTTTACAGGGCGTTGGTGGACAGAGGATATGTGAAATACTGCGACTACGACGGCTTCATTGCCAGCATTGAAAGATTATATCCCGACAAGGACTTCGGTATCGACAAGAAAGAGCTGCAGCGCATGGCTGTGGGGGCGTTCGACAAGCCTGTCAGCTTATGGACTCCGAGCGATGCCCCCGTGACAGGAAATGCCTATAAGGGCTACTATAGCGTGGCAAGTGTCATTCTGCAGACCTTAAGGACGAAGAAGCAATAAAAAAAATCCCACCGCATTCCCGCTTTTTCCCACCCAAACCACCGAAAAACACAAAAAAAAGCCACCAAACGGATAATTTTCCCACCAATTTTCCCACTTCTTCCCACCCGACTCTCGAAAATTCGAGGGCCGGGTGTTTGGTTTGTAACTTTGCATCGGTGTTCCGGAACAACCAATGTTAACAACAAAATTACAAACAAAACAAAGAAATGAGCTATATGGACAATTATCCCGCTGGCGCAGCGAACGACCCTCGTGCACCATGGAACCAAGTGGACCCGCCTGCCGTTGCCTTCAACGTGGCCGCCACCTTTACACTCGAGAAGACCGTTGAGCTTACGACGGTGCAATACGAGGGCGGCGAAACCGACGACGAAGGCTACACAGAGCCTTACGACACCCTGCAGGTGGAATGGAAAGACGAGTACAAAGAGCAGCAATACAACCCTGTTGAACTGCTTGAGAAGCTTGCCGACCTCGTAGAGCAGAACCTCGACGTGATACGCAGTAAGTTGTTGTATCTGCACCCCGATTGGCGCACCGGCTACCTGACGACCGAAATGAGGCGGTACAAAGGCATGATTGAGTGCGCAAGGGGGTGGAAGATTACCGAGGAGAGTTATGAGGAATAGCCCACCCCTTCCCTCCCAAAGGGAGGGTGCTTTGAATAGCCTTGGAGGGTGAAACGTGTAGGGGCAGACTCCCGTGTCTGCCCGCCATCCCCAAGAAGGACTCCTGCTACCGAAACTCGGGCAGACACGGGGGTCTGCCCCTACAACTGGGAGCCACGACCACTCAACCACCAAGAGTAACTAATTTTCCGCTCGGCCCAAAGGGACGCTTGCGGAGCACAGCGGAGCAAGAATTTTCAATTATCCATTATCAATTTAATTTTTGACTATGACAAAAATTATGAAG
>CACYJV010000041.1 GCA_902774815.1 uncultured Prevotellaceae bacterium
GTATTTGTTCGTAACTCTTTGATTATCACCTATAAAGTTACTAAAAATATTCCATTCCCACAACTTTTTTAACACTTTTCTTACGTCGAACTCACGTATGTTTTAAGATATGCCCCATAAACTCCTGCTACGTTCGCAACATGAGAAACAGATTCCATTAGTGCACTAAGAAGATAGTAATTTTCTTCTTCTGTTATTGAGTTATTTTCGTACCAATCTTGAATTTGTTGTCTGAAATAATCAATGCGTCCAGCGTTCCAGTCAGAAAAATACATTCGTCCAGAAAGGGCTGGTGCGTAATTTTGCGAGAAAAACCCAATAGTCTGATTATCATTCCCATTAAAATAATCAAAAGGATTAAATCCTAATCGCTCAAACGTACAACGAGAGGCATAAAGTCGTCCACTTGCAAATGCTGTGGCACAATGCAAGTTGTCATTTAATACTATATTAAAGTATTTTTTGAAATGATGAGCAATTGTGCCTGTTCCACAGAAAGCATCAAATAGCGTACTCCCTTCGACGAACAATTGTTTATCCTCGAATAATTTTTGAATATACTCAATTAATGTGGCTTTACAGCCTAAATATCTCATGAAAGTTAACGATTAGTGAGTACTTATAACATTAAGTTATTTGTCTGCAATTGAAGTGATATTAACAAGCAGTTCTTAGGCATCAATATGCAATAGATTAGCAATTAAATCTCATGACTGCAAGTCTAGTTGAAGACTGTTGCTCCACCACTTAATAACAGTACATGATGTTTTGCCATGCTCATCCGCTAGCCATTTCCCTTTTTTGTACTTTTCGAACAAAACAAGTTTTATCTGATTTAGATTTGTCATGCGAGTATTATTTATATTAATGACGCAAAGGTACAATTTTTTTTGCGACTGACCAAAAACTTTGTCGGGCAAAATGGATGCGAGTAAAAATATAGGACTGAATCTGCTTCGCAAAGCTACTAAAAAAATTCTGCGCGAAGCGGAATTTTTTAATTGATAATTAATAATTGATAATTGACAATTCTTTCTCCGCTTCGCTATGAAAGGCTACGGGTAGGCGAACGTAGTTCTTCGACGAGCGAAGCGGCAAAGCCGAGCGCGGGAATGAGCGAGCAAGCTCGAGCGGATAATTAAATCTGTGAAATTCGTGTAATTCGTGTTCAAAAATGGGTGGTTTTATGAGCGAAATGAAGGCGGGCTTTAGCCAACGGGAAATAACATTCGTTAAGGGTTTGGGGCAAATTAAGGAAATTAGCAACACTTTTTAACGTCTTAATTAACTCCTTATTTGCGATTAAGGGGCTTATTTTGTAATTCTTAGGGCTTAACAAGGCACTTCATTCAAAATAAGAAAAAGAAAGACAAAATAAGCGTTAACAAAAAATTGGACTATGATAGATCATTGGTAGGAGTATCTGCCTGCAGCGTGGTTCACTCTCGAGGGCAGGGTTTACGTGACGATAAGTCTGCTGTTGATGATCGCCGTCACTTTTATGGCAGGCCATAAATACGGTAAACATCGCGGTCGGATGTAAGAGCGAAATGTGTGCAAGGTGCCGAATTTGGCAGTAAAGGACCTGGCAATTAGGTTAAAATATCATAAATCACGTTAATTCTTCGGGTAAAAGATAGCTTGGCGTGCAGAGTTTCATAGAAACTTTGTACCTTTGCAGTCCGATTATTTGGGGGAGAGTCTTAGGCTCCCCGGCACGGGAGTGTTAATAGCGGTGTCTTTGGCCGGGCATCGTGGTTAGTGAATCGCTCGTGCGCATGTACATTATTTATATAATAGAAAACGTTTTTTAGTAGTAAATTCAAATTCAGAAATGGACACTTTAAGTTACAAGACTATTTCCGTGAACAAGGAAACAGCACAGAAGGAGTGGGTAGTGATCGATGCTACCGACCAGGTCGTTGGTCGCCTTTGCTCAAAGGTTGCCAAACTGCTTCGCGGAAAGTACAAGCCCACATTCACTCCGCATGTTGACTGTGGCGACAACGTGATTATCATCAACGCCGACAAGGTGGTCTTCACCGGCAAGAAGGAGACTGAGAAGCTCTACACCCGCTACACGGGCTATCCCGGTGGCCAGCGTTTCAACACGCCTGCCGAGCTGCGCAAGCACCCCTACGGATCGGAGCGCATCATCAAGCACGCCGTGAAGGGCATGCTGCCGAAGGGCCGTCTGGGTCGTCATCTGCTTGACAACCTGTACGTCTACAATGGAACAGAGCACAAGCACGAGGCACAGAAGCCGAAGGCTATCGATATCAATCTGTATAAGTAATCGTTGATGGTTTAACGTAATTCAAAGTTGAAATAGGAATATGGAACAGATCAATGCAATAGGCCGTCGTAAGAGCTCAGTGGCTCGCGTTTACCTGACAGAAGGTACCGGCAAGATTGTTATTAACAAGCGTGAACTCGACAAGTACTTCCCCTCTGGCATCCTGCAGTACGTCGTGAAGCAGCCCCTGCAGCTTCTGGGCGTTGAGGAGAAGTATGACATCAAGGCTAACCTCGACGGTGGTGGTTTCACCGGCCAGAGCCAGGCTCTGCGCATGGCTATCGCCCGTGCACTGGTGAAGATCAATGCCGAGGACAAGAAGGCCCTGAAGGACCACGGATTCCTGACTCGCGATGCCCGTGAGGTTGAGCGTAAGAAGCCGGGTCAGCCGAAGGCACGTCGTCGCTTCCAGTTCAGTAAGCGTTAATTCTCAGTTGACAGTTGATAGTTGATAGCTGATAGTCTTTGATTACTTACAGCTATTCCTGTCGCTACTGATGAATACTGAACCGTTTAGCATCTAAACTGGCAGGACTCTGGTAGTTGACAATTGATAGTTGACAATTGATAATTGACAATTGATAATTGATAATTATGATTACCATCAGTGTCATCCGTTGAATCTGTGACATCCGTGGTTGCAAAATCGTAATTCAGACTACCTGCTGGCTGGATTCTAAGAGAGAATCAAAAAAGAAAGTAAACAAACAATTCAAAACAAAGAACAAACAACTATGTCAAGAACAAATTTTGACCAGCTGCTGCAAGCAGGTTGCCACTTTGGCCACCTGAAGCGCAAGTGGAATCCCGCCATGGCTCCCTACATCTTCATGGAGCGCAATGGCATTCATATCATCGATCTGCACAAGACCGTAGCCAAGGTCGACGACGCCGCAGAGGCTCTGAAGCAGATTGCTAAGGCAGGAAAGAAAATCCTGTTCGTTGCTACTAAAAAACAGGCCAAGGACATCGTGGCTGAGAAAGCCACTTCAGTAGGCATGCCATACGTGATTGAGCGTTGGC
Organism: uncultured Prevotellaceae bacterium; assembly: GCA_902774815.1. Classification (GTDB taxonomy): domain Bacteria; phylum Bacteroidota; class Bacteroidia; order Bacteroidales; family Bacteroidaceae; genus Prevotella. The sequence continues at coordinate 3,320 of CACYJV010000041.1, forward strand.
CGGGCGGTATGCTCACCAACTTCCCCACCATCCGTAAGGCTGTGAAGAAGATGTCGAACATCGATAAGCTCATGCAGGACGGCACGTTCGCAAACCTCTCGAAGCGCGAGCTGCTCCAGATTACCCGCCAGCGCGCAAAGCTCGAGAAGAACCTCGGTTCCATCGCTGACCTTACCCGTCTGCCCAGCGCTCTGTTCGTGGTCGACGTGCTGAAGGAGAACATCGCCGTGCGCGAGGCCAACCGTCTCGGTATCCCCGTGTTCGCAATGGTCGATACCAACAGCGATCCCAAGAACATCGACTTCGTGATTCCCGCTAACGACGACGCCAAGGACTCTGTGGACGTCATCCTGACTGCCCTCTGCCAGGCTATCGCCGAAGGTCTTGAGGAGCGTAAGGCTGAGAAGGCCGACGAGAAGGCTGCTGCCGAGCAGGCTGAAGAGGCTGCCGAGGCTCGCCCCAAGCGCGCTCGCAAGGCTCGCAAGGAAGCTGAGGCTCCTGCCGAAGAGGAAGCTCCTGCTGCCGAGGTTGCCGAGGAAGAGGCTCCCGCTGCTGAGTAAATGTACAAGGGGACTCGTCAGGGCAACAAGAGATTCTTCGGGTCCTTGCAAGTCCCCTTTTCTTCACCCCACATCAAAAATCGTAAATCAACAAATCGTAAATCAACAAATCGTAAATAAAGATTATGGCAATTTCAATTGACGATATCAAGAAACTCCGCGCCATGACAGGTGCTGGACTGGCCGATGTCAAGAAGGCCCTCACCGAAGCTGATGGCGACTTCGACAGAGCTAAGGAGCTGCTCCGCGAGCGCGGACTGGCCATCGCTGCCAAGCGTTCCGACCGCGAGACCTCCAATGGTTGCGTGCTCGTGAAGGTTGTCGACGGCTTTGCTGCTACCATCGCCCTGAAGTGCGAAACCGACTTCGTGGCCAACGGTGCTGACTTCATTGCCCTGACACGCACCATCCTCGATGCTGCTATCGAGAACAAGTGCCAGACACTGGACGAAGTGAAGGAACTCACACTGGCCGACGGTCAGAAGGTGCAGGACGCCGTCACTCATCGCTCTGGTATCACGGGTGAGAAGATGGAGCTCGACGGCTACCTGACTCTCACAGGCGAGAACATCGAAGGCTACGACCACATGGGTAAGCACACCCTGTGCACCATGGTGCAGCTCAACAAGCTGAACGCCGAGGCTGGCCACAAGCTTGCCATGCAGGTGGCTGCCATGAAGCCCGTCGCACTCGATGCAGCAAGCGTGCCTCAGGCAGTGCTCGACGAGGAGTATAAGACTGCTGTCGAGAAGACGAAGCTCGAGCAGGTCCAGAAGTTTGTCGACATGAAGCTGAAGAAGGCTGGCATCAACCCGAACCTCGTTGACAGCGAAGACCACATCGAGTCGAACATGTCGAAGGGCTGGCTCACCAAGGAGCAGGCCGACGAGGCTCGCAAGATCATTGCCGAGGCTAAGGCCGAAGGCGAGGCTCAGCTGAAGATGCCTATGATCGAGGGTATTGCCAAGGGCCGTGTACAGAAGTTCCTGAAAGAGAACTGTCTCGTTGACCAGGAATTCCAGTTCGGCGACGGCGACAAGGCTACTGTCAATCAGTGGCTTGCTCAGCAGGACAAGGAGCTGAAGATTGTTGACTTCAAGCGCTTCACGCTCGTTGCTGAGTAATGATTGGTTTGGTTGTGTGAACAACATTAGGATAATTATTTTTTCATAATTTTATTTGTTGGCGTCAGTTCTCTCTGTGAAGAGAGGCTGACGTTTTTTTTATTTTTGAAACATTTTTTAGTCAAATCGAAAAAAAAGAGCGTTTTTTTCTTGTTTTATTCTTAAAAAAACACTAAATTTGCAAAACTGATAGATTCTTTTTGGAAGTTTTGACTTCTATGAAAACAGTTCTTTGAAACCTAAACACAGGAGACCGTGAGAGTTAAACGGTCCTGTCTCTACGCCTCCTGAACACAACTTACAAGGGCCGCAAACTAAAAAAACTTACAACTATGGGCGTAACTGAAAAATCCATTCAAGCCATGCAAGGACTACCCTTCGACAACTTGATTGGCGGTCCACTAAACGCATGTGTACGTGCTCAGGCTGACGCAGCACAAACCACCTTACGTTTTATTGAAGAAGTGGGTCTGAACAACATCCAAGACAAAGACGGAAACGATAGCAAAGAAGCCGTCTATGTACACTTCACCTTCGTGCAGGCTGGTCGCAAGGCTATCATGAGCGTGCCACTACTGACCATTGTCCCCATTCCCTACATCTGCATCAACACCATCGACATCAACTTCAAGGCCACCATCACGGGCGTCGAGTCGTCGTCGTACACGAACGAATTGAGCACGGAAAGTTCCTATGAAAAGAACACGAGCCAAAAGAAATGGTGGAGTGGCAAGACCACCAATATGAAGACTTCCATCTCTTCGAAGCGCGACTCAAAGAGCACTCGCGACTCTTCGTTCAGCATTGAATCGACCATCGACGTGGCTGTTCATGCTTCGCAGGACTCCATGCCGGCAGGTATGGCAAAGGTGCTCGAGATGCTGGGCAGCGCCATGGACCTTGTCGACCCGAACGGCGAACTGACTGTCAGTGAAACCGAAATATACGTTGAGAAGGGTAAGACAGGTAAGGTTGTCGCTCAGTACAAGACCCCGCAGGGTTTGTTTACAACAGAGGGTATCACCTGCGACAATAAAGCTGGTTCCGTCGACAAGTCTGCAGGAACAGTAACGTTCGATTTAGCACCAAAGTCAAGCCCTTATACAATCAAGGCAGGCGACTCTACCGTAAGCGTCAGCGTTTACGAAATCCAACAGGCAGCAGCTGCAACAAACAATACCGGGAGTGGTGGTAAAGGATGATGCCAAGACTATAGGATTGTTTTAAGTAACTTCCAAACAAGAAACTCTAAACAATGATATATTATGGCATCCCTTGACACAACCCCCTCATTAGTGGCAACTAATGCCCTGCAGTCTATCCCCTTCGGTTCCATTATCGGAGCGCCACTCTCTGCCTGTATTGAAGCTCAGGCGAAAGCGGCTAAGACATCATGGGAATTCATCAAGGAGGTTGGACTGACTGATACGAAGGATGGTGGAAAGCAAGCTATCTACGTGAGCTTCGAGTTCCGGCAGAACGGCCGCTCGACGACGCTCAGCGTTCCTCTGCTTACCATTGTCCCTATACCCTATCTTGCCATTAAGGATATCGACATCTCCTTCAAAGCCAGCATTTCTGCTTCGGCTTCCACATCGAAGACCACCCATTCGTCGCTGGAGGTAGGTGCTTCAATAAAGGTCGAGGGAGGAGTCAATCTCGGTATTGCTCATAGCAAAATGGAGATGAGCGCCAGCATCTCGAGTAAGAAGGACTCCACGGCCACACGTGACTCGAAGTACAGCGTCGAGTACACGATGGACGTTAACGTGAAGGCTGGACAAGACGACATGCCTGCTGGTATGGCGAAGGTGCTGGAGATACTCAACCAAAGCATCGAGACCGTCGACCGCAAGGGCGAAATGAGCGTGTCCGAGCAGAACGTACGACTTGTCGAAGGTCTTGGTTCCACGTATGTCACCTACAAGAATCCTGATGGCTACTATGAATCGCAAAAGATCGAGGTCTTCGAGAGAATTGATGGCAAGACGCAAGCCAACAAGAGCCCTGACTGCGAAGTGACACCCGACGACATCGGTGCACTCTGCGTGTTCAAGAAGGCTGGCTTCTACCTCATGAAGGCTGGCGATACGCAGTCGCTTGTATTTGTAACATAATAAAAATGATACGCCTATGAACCCTACACCTGAAAATGAGGGTAAGAACCCGAAAGACGATCAGGTGGCACCTCAGAATACAGACAGCAATGGTCAGGCATCCAATAAGTCGTTGAAGGATGTGATCAATGATGCATCAAGCACCGTTAACTCCGCACTGAATTCAGCGGTTTCGGATGTCCTAGGCAATAATGATTCGCAAGGGACTATCAGCGCCATCACTGATGCGGTTAAAGGTGCCATTTCGGGACAGGATTCTTCTGCGTCGAACAATTCGAACGATGCTTCGAATAATAAGAACGGCGAGCAGAATAAAGACCCGAAGGACACTCTGTCGGCCGATAAGATAGAAAGTGCGCTGGCTTCAGCGCAGACCGCGCCCAAGAAGACGACGGCTGAGGAGATGGAAGAGTTGAAAAACATCACCGTCGACACAGCCTTTGCCAATCAAGCCTTCGACGCATTGGCCGGCATCTCGTTCGACAAGCTCATCGGCAACCCACTTCGCGCAGCCGTCAAGGCACAGCGCGAGATGGCCAAAGAGGCGCTGAACTACATCAAAAGCGAGGGCATCAAGACCGACAAGAACGGAAATGGGCAGATTACCTATGTCACGCTGAACTTCTTCAAGGAAGGCAAGCAGTCGACGATGCGCATTCCGCTACTGACGCTTGTACCCTATCCGTCTCTTGGCATTGACCAGATGACGTATAAGTTCACTGCGAAGATCGATGCTGCCTCGGGCGTTGCCGTAGCCGTAGGCTGCGACCTCCCTGCTGCCAGTGCTGCCCCCGGAGGCAGCGGCAAGCAGGGAGCTGGTGGCAAGACCGACGAGAAGAAGCCTGCAGGTTCAACCGAAAACAAGCCGGCAAGCACCGACGGCAAGTCGCCGACCGCCTCTGCTACGGTCACCGGCAGCGATTCCTCCAAGTCGGGTACTGTGCCCAGTGCAGCTACCGATGCTGCTAAGGCCGCCGCAACCAGTGCCTTGGCCAAGATGCCGAAGGCACCGTCGAGCGACAGCAAGGACATGCAAGCGTCCTACTCGTCGAAGCGTGATTCCAGTGCCATGCGCGACTCGCGCTACAGTGTAGAAACGACCATTGACATCACCATCACAGCGAAGAACCAAGCTCCGCCTGCGGGTATCACCAAAATTATGGATGTGCTCGACAAATCGACCGAGATCATCAGTAAGGATGGTGAGCTGACGATTTCTGCCAGGGAACTGACGCTGACCAATGGTCACGCCTTGCTCACGGCAAGCTATCGCGACGGCAATGGCAACTACAAGCGCGAGGAGGTGAAATGCGTATCGCTCGAAAAGAATGGTGCTACGCCGATCATCCTTCCAAGCGGCGACGATGTCCATTTCATCTTCAGCGAAAAGGGCACCTACGTCGTCAAGGGAGGTATCTTCCAGCAAGTGGTGTTCGTCTCATAATCTTCACTTGTCAACATGGCAAAACTACAAGACATCGTGTCCTCGGTGCTTCAGGACATCCTGATGGCACAACACGAGGCCAACCTCATCGCAGAATCGTTGGCCGAGGAATACGCCAGCTCACCCGTGCTGAAGTCATTCCCCGTGCCCGCGGTTTCTGTGGGTGAGATGGAAATCACACTCCACTTTGCCATCGTTGGCGGCGAAGGCTTGCGCGACGACCCCGCATCCGCCGATGTACAGTCGATGGATGTCATCGCCGACTCGAGCCGACTTGCCGCCATTGACAAAGGCAGCCTGCAGACCATCACGCTGAAAATCTCGCCCAAGCAGATAGCTGAAGCTGAGAAGTCCATCAACAAGTAATTCTGTTCTATTATGAGGCCAGACAACAACGATGAGAACAAGTCAATAAGACCCCCTGTGACAGCCATACAGGAAGGCGCTGAAAACCAATCAGAGGCCAAGGGTGCCATGCAGGAAATGCAAATGTCGCTTACCGACATGATTGCAGGCATGATTCAGGCCGTCATCGACGCCGACCAGGCCGTGACCGATGACTACCTCGAAGCCTTCACCCGCTATGCTTTTGAGAAGACTGACAAAGGCGAACAACTGCAGATGGTGCACTTCGAGATGGTTGACAGCGATGGCACCCGCCAGCTCGTGAGCATACCGAAGCTGTCGTTGCTTCCCTTGCCTGTGCTACATGTCCAAGAAGCCACCTTCGATTTCGAGGCACAGATGTCCATTCGTGAATCGACCGAAGAAGTAAAGGAAAAAACTGAAGAGGAAAAAGAAGAAACTACCACCACGCACGTGCTTACCAGACCCAGTAGCAATACCTCAAGCAGCTCAAGCAGACCACCAGACCGAGTAAGAGTCTCAAAGGAAGTTGCCAGAAGGGGTGTCAAACGCAGAGATATAGGTGCCAGTTCCACTACGGCAAGTACCAGTTCTGGCACGGATAGTACCAGCTCCAGTACGGCAAGTGCCAGAGGGGGTATCAGACGCAGAACTGTAGATGCCAGGACCATCAGGAAACTTTCCAACCGGATAGTCGTCAGATTTACCAGGCCTTCATCGACGTCAACTGCAAGTTCGGCACCCGTTGCCGGAGCACCCACAGCTGGCCCGACGACCACCGACACCGAGCAGAACATCAACCTGAAGGTGCACATCAAGCTAGAGCCCAGCGTGCTACCCAACGGCATGCGTGGACTGTTGCAGGAGACCGATAGAAGTTTCCAAATCATCAGATCCGACTAATCAGGCCTGACAGAAAACGAATCATCAAAACTTAACTTCAGACAAGTAATCATCAAGAAGTCATCATGATCAACAATAACCAGAGACAACCCGGACTGAACTGTCCGAAATGTGGACACTTTATCCCTACAACCATCTCCGAACTGCTTTCGGCCAGAGGCCTGCGCTGCCCACACTGCCGCCTGGAACTCACCATCAACCGGCAGGAGTCGAAACGCGCTATGGAGATTCTCAAAAATGTAGATGACGCGCAGAAGAATCTACAGAAAGCCAGCACGTTCAAACCGTAAAACACCCACATCATGCCAAAAGATAGCAACGAGCAGGTCTTAAGCACCATCCAATCCATACCCTTTGGCAACATCATTGGCGGACCACTGAAGGCTTGTATCTTAGCACAGGGCGATGCCACGAAGACTACATTTGACTACATCAAGCAAACAGCTTTCAACAAGTCGGATGTGGAGGACGGGGCTTTTGACCCGGCCACCGTTTCGTTCACCTTCGTGATCGACGGCGCTCCGAAAATCATGATAGTGCCTTTGCTAACTATCATTCCTGTGCCCTATATCAGCATCGAGCATGTCGATCTTTCCTTCACCGCCAACATCACGGCCAGCCAGGAAAGCAAGCTCGAGGCTCACTACACGGCTCCGCGAAGGAACATCGACGAAAACGAAGACATGACTGCCGACTTTGAAAACCTCATCGAAGTCGACATCCATGCCACCACAGCCGATATGCCGTCAGGATTGGCACGTATTCTCGACATTTTCAACAATCAGCTCATCCAGACCGAAATCGTTGAAACCGACGAACTCATCCGCCAACGCGAGGAAGAGGAACGATTGAAGAAGGAAAAAGAGGAAAAGGAACGCCGCGAAGCCGAACAACGGGAGAAAGATCGTGAAGATGCTGAGCGAAAGGCAGAAGCCGAAAAGAACTTAAAAGCGGCTGAGAAGAAAATACGTGACATGGCGTTAGGAACTCTTCTTGTGGACCTGAAGGTTTCGCGCATTCTGGCTGAATGCAAACTGGGCGGACAAGGGAATGCACCGAAACCCGCACCAAGGCCGACTCCTACACCCACGCCAACACCCACACCTCAACCGAAGCCTGTGCCTTCACCGACGCCGACACCCCAACCGAAGCCCACGCCTTCGCCTACACCCCAGCCGAAGCCCACGCCCGAACCTTCGCCCACGCCCCCACGCAAACCTTCTCAGGCTGAGCGTGACAATTTGATACGAAAGTATCAAGAGGCTGTCGACAATGGCGATATCACCAAAGTGAAGATGCTGCGCGTCATGATGAAGACCATACTTGGCAAGAGCGACGCCACGAGAATTCTTCGCGGCGCCAACAGACCTGATGCCAAACTGCCCTTCATCATCCGTACCACGAAGTCGATGGCCGAACATCGCAACTGCGAGTTCGACCCATCGCTCTCCATCCGGCAGAACATCAACCAGCTGGCCAAAAGGCAGCATAGTTCTGACAACGTGCTCCGTGCTCAGCTCATTTATGCACTGGAGACGGCGTTGAAGATGTACCCCTACAACAGCCAGGACACGACTGGAAAGAGCAGGTTGAACACTGCGCTCAACAAGTACAAGAACCGTACCAACGGATGGTACACTTTTGGTAAAACTGGTATCGATGGTGCATTCACAGCTTTTGTCGACAACGTCATCGCGAACGAGAAGAAGCTCAACAATTCCAATTCTGGCACATCGACCAATTCCAGACCTTCAACGTCAACGGGCACTACCAGTACCGGTTCTACGTCGACATCTGGCACATCCACCAATTCCAGACCTTCAACGTCAGAGTCCACTGTGACGCGTCCAACAACTAACACGGTGACACGCCCAACGACAAGTGAAACTGTGACACGTCCGTCAACAAGTAGCACGGTGACGCGTCCAACAACTAACACGGTGACGCGCCCAACGACAAGTGAAACTGTGACACGTCCGTCAACAAGTAGCACGGTGACGCGTCCAACAACTAACACGGTGACACGCCCGTCAACAAGTAGCACGGTGACACGTCCGTCAACAAGTAACACTGTGACACGTCCGTCAACAAGTAACACTGTGACACGTCCGTCAACAGAGACGAGTGGAAGTACAAACACACGTCCAATAAAGGGTCGCGTTATCGAGACAAATACAAAACTCGCTGAAGCTTTGAAGAACAAGAAGAATGGATCAACAGAAAAGAATCTTGCAAACCGACGGACAAAGACCAGAAGGAGTTGACCTGCAGCCTCTACCTCTGGCATCGCTCATCCAGCAGGCAGTCAGCAACTGCGCATCAGCACAGCAAGAAGCCCTCATGAGCATGCTCGAGAATATCGAGGAAAAGGCTTTTGTCGCCGGCGAGCAACATCAGAAGGCTCTGATGATCAGTTTCGTTTGCGACATCGATGGCGTTCCTCATACCATCCGCCTGCCCTTGCTAACGGTAGTGCCTATGCAGTTCATGCAGATCGATGATGTGGAAATCAACTTCAACGTGGCCATCAACAGCAACAAAAAGAGCTACGAAGTTGTGCTTATGCCGTCAAGGCAGTCCATTCGCCGCACACGTTCTGGCGACTATGACATGACTAACAACATCAGTGTCAACATCCGTGCCGCCAACATCGATATGTCGTCTGGCATGGCTCGCCTGCTGCAACTTGCCAGCACCAACGGCGTGATTGTCAAACCAATCGGGAAGCCCTAAAGCCCATCATCACCAACACCACAATCAACATCAACTAACTCCTACGCCCATGGCCGAGAACAATAAAAACAAACTCGCAGATGCCGCCAACAGTCCTCTCGAGGACCTGACGTTCGAGAACATCATTGCCGGACCGCTTATCGCTTGCGTCGACGCCCAGCATGAAGCATCCATGGTTGCCTACGACTATCTGATGTCATTAGGATTCCGTAAGGACAGTAAAAATCTGGCCGACTACGAGCCTGTTCCCCTGACGTTCTACTTCGTCCGCGAAGGCATCACCAGCAAACTCACCTTGCCACTGCTCAGTGTTGTGCCCGTTCCCTACTTGCTGATCGGGCACGTCGACCTGCACTATCAGGCCACTGTCACAGCTTGCGACAATAACAAAACGACCGTACGCTACAATTCACCTACCGGCAGGCGCATCAAGGACCAACGCAACACCGAACAAAAGAACACGCTCACCGCACGCGAAGCCATCGACATCAACCTGCGCGCCACCACGACCGACATGCCGGCAGGTCTGGCCAAGCTCATGGATATCCTTACCACGCAAATGACCGAGGTCAACGACGCTAAATCTGATGGGTCAACAGAAACAAAATGACATTCAGGAAATAGCACTAAAGCATGCCATCACCGCTCCTCTGTTGGCATGCAATGACGCGCAGATACAACTCGCAGGCGACGCCTACGACTATCTGCGCCAGAATCTCATGAGAAAAACCTCGGAAGGCGATTTAACGCCCGCCACCGTCACCTTCTCCTTCTATCAGAGCGGAACCATACAGACCACACGCATACCGCTGCTCAGTCTTGTACCGCTGCCCTCGCTGCAAATCAACGAGCTGGAATTCAACTATCAGGCACAAGTCACCCAATGCAGCCAAAGCACACTGAAGGTAAAAATTGCCAACGAAGAGGCTGAAATCAGGCGCGAGGACAGCTTGCACAGTTTCTTTACCATTCGTCTTCGTGCTTCCAATGCTGACATGCCCATGGGCCTTTCCCACCTTTATCAACTATTGGGAAACGCAATCTCCGTGGAAGAAAAAAAGCAAAAGTAACTTTTGCATTGAAAATTTGTCAGTTCCGACTTTTTTCTTTACTTTTGCAGATAGTTCGCTCTACGCTTCGTGGCAGCGAATTATCTCTCAATCATAGTGCCCTATGAAAATATTTGCTATTGGAAAGAATTACATCCTGCACAATAAAGAGATGGATGGTGCGTTATATAAAACAGCAGAGCCTGTGGTTTTCATGAAACCTGAATCGGCACTGCTGAAGAACGGGAAACCATTCTTCCTGCCCGAACACCTTGGACGCGTGGACCACGAGGTTGAGGTGGTGGTGCGCATCTGCCGGTTGGGCAAAAACGTCAGCGAACGTTTTGCCCATCGTTATTACGACGCCGTGACCGTAGGAATCGATTTCACGGCTCGCGATCTGCAGCGCCGGCTGAAGGACAATGGCCATCCATGGGAAATCTCAAAGGCCTTCGACGGCAGTGCCGCCCTTGGCGAATGGGTGGAACTGGAACCCAAGGACGACGAATCTGTGCCCGCGTGGCAATGGCCCGACGATGGATTTCATTTCCATCTCGACATCAATGGCAACACTGTACAGACGGGATTCACGGGCGATATGCTCTACAAGGTGGATGAACTGATCAGCTACATCAGCCGTTTCTTCACGCTGAAGACGGGCGACATGCTCTACACAGGCACGCCGGCAGGTGTAGGTCCCGTGCACATCGGCGACCATCTGGAGGGCTATCTGGAAAATCGCAAGCTCCTGGATTTCTATGTCAGGTGATTAGCCAATGGATTGGGCACCTTTATCATCGACAATTGACAACATAAGCTGCCTCATCAATACATGACGAGAAGAACAAACCATAGAAGAAACTCGCAGGCAATGGCCACAATGGTAGCCGTTGTCCTGATGCTGTTGTGCTGGCTGACGCCTCAGGCTGTCCGTGCACAACAGTTCTTCAATCTCAGTGCTGACGAGGTTGCCATTGACTCGATGCTGCCACGTTTCAACTACACGATGGAACTGGGGCCCGCCTATGCCGACTCCGTCTACCGGGCCGAGATTCTCTACCCCGAGTTCGTCGACATGACCAGCACCGATATTGCCCGCTACAAGAAGCTGTGCGGACAGCCTCTGCCCGAACTGCCTGAAGTGGAGCAGACCATTGGCGTCAGCCGCCGTCAGGGCAGCCTCAGCCTGGGGTTTGTGCCACTGGTGCAGCGCAATGGGCGCTATCAGAAACTGGTCAGCTTCATGCTGAAAGTAGAGGGGGAAAAGCCCACCCCCATCCCCTCCCGAAGGGAAGAACCCACCCCCATCCCCTCCCGAAGGGAGGAACCCACCCCCATCCCCTCCCGAAGGGAGGGTAGCCAGAATACCCTGGTTAATAGCGATTCCAACTCCAAGGCTAATCAAAATACTGTTAATTCCAACTCAAAGGCTAATCAAGCCCCCCTCCCTTGGGGAGGGGAGGGGGTGGGTTCTCGTGCTGGATTCTATGCCTCCCACTCCGTTCTTTCTTCTGGCCGATGGGCGAAAATCAGTGTTCCCGAATCGGGCATCTATCAGATTACGGAGGAACTGATTCGGAAAGCCGGCCTGACCGACATCAACAAGGTGAAAATCTATGGCTATGGCGGCAACTTGCAGCCTGAGACGCTCACGCGAGAATACCTCGCCTCGACCGACGACCTGCACGAAGTGCCGCAATGCATCGTTGGTGGCAAGCATCTGTTCTATGCCCTCGGTCCTGTCAGCTGGTCGTCGAACAATGCAACGACGCGCATCCGCAATCCTTATGCCGACTACGGGTGCTACTTCCTGACCGAAAACGACAGCACGACGGCCACCCTTAGTGCCGAAGACTTCCTGGCCGCCTACTATCCACGTTCCGAGAACTATCACGTCCTGCACGAAATCGACAACTATGTCTGGATTCAGCATGGCCGCAACCTCTACGAAAACTCGCCCATCAACGCCGGTGCCTCCAAGACTTACACCATCCGAGCACCCAAAGGCGCGACTTCGGCCAAGCTCTCAGTGACGCTTTCGTCTGGCATCAACAGTTCTGCATCTGTGGCTTTCAATGGCAGGACGCTTGGCAACATCACCATGACACTCATCACCTACGAGAAGGGACGTGCCTCCAATGGCGTCTTCAACCTCAGTGCCGACGACCTGAAGGAACAAAACGAGGTGACCATCACCACGAACACGGGCGGTCCTGTGCGGCTTGACTTCATCTCGCTGACCCTTTCCGAACCGACGGAGGCCCCCGACCTGCAGAACGGCACCTTCGCCACGCCCGACTACGTCTATAACATCACCAATCAAGACCTGCATAGCCATGAGGCCGTTGACATGACCATCATCATTCCTACCTCGCAAAAGCTGCGCACTCAGGCCGAAAGATTGGCAACCTTCCACGAATCGTACGATGGGCTGAGCGTGCGCATCGTTCCAGCCGACGAAATCTACAACGAGTTCTCCAGCGGTACGCCCGATGCGACGGCCTATAAGCGCTATATGAAAATGCTCTACGACCGCGCCGAGAGTGCCGAAAAACTGCCTCGCTACCTGTTGCTCTTTGGCGATTGTGCCTCCGACAACCGAATGCTCAGCAGCGAATGGCGTTACACTTCGCCCGACGACTACCTTCTCTGCTATGAGAGCGAAAACTCGTTCAGTGAAACCTATAGCTACATCAGCGAGGAATTCTTCGCTATGCTCGACGACAACGAGGCTTTGACATCGGGCAGCTATCCCAACGAGCGCGCACGCGGTTTGTCGGACATCGGCGTGGGCCGTTTCCCCGTGGCGAGCGAACTGGATGCCAAAACCATGGTCGATAAGGTCATCGCCTACTCTACCGACGAGAATGCCGGTGCTTGGCAGAACACCGTCGTGTTCATGGGCGACGATGGCAATAACAACATTCACATGCGCGATATCAACGCGTTGGCCGACTCCATCAGCGCCACCTATCCTGGATTCCTCATCAAGAAAATCATGTGGGATGCCTATACGCGCCAGACGGCATCCAACGGCTACAGCTATCCTGAAGCCCAGAAGGCCATCAAGCAACTCCAGGCGCAGGGAGCACTCATCATGGACTATGCAGGTCACGGACGTGCCGACCAGGTGTCGCACGAGAACGTGCTGCGACTGAACGACTTCGAAGGTTTCACCAACAAGAATTTGCCCCTTTGGGTGACGGCCTCTTGCGACATTGCACCTTTCGACGGTTCAGTGAACACCATCGGCGAGGCAGCAGTGACCAATTCAAAAGGTGGCGCCGTAGCCTTCTTTGGAACAACACGCACCGTCTTCACGACACAAAACAGGTACATCAACTCCAGTTTCATCCACCATGTACTGGCCTTCAACGGCGACAAGCCCTACACACTGGGCGATGCAGTCCGTTTGGCCAAGAACGAAGTCATCACGAAGGAGTTGGACCGCGGCGTCAACCTGCTGCAGTTCCAACTGCTGGGCGACCCCGCATTGGCACTGAAACGACCGACTTACCACATCGTCATCGATTCCATCAACGGCGTCGCAACCAAGGCTAACACGCAGCAGCTGCCCACGCTGAAGGCCGGTTCGGTGGCACGCATAGCAGGACATATTGAGAACGCGCCAAGTTTCAACGGCATCATTTCCGTAACCGTACGCGACAATCTGGAGACCATCGTCTGCAAGATGAACGACAAGACCGAGACCGAGGAGCCATTCGTCTATAAGGACCGCACGAAGACGCTTTTCGCCGGTTCCGACAGTGTACGAAACGGGCGCTTCACATTCACCTGTGCCGTTCCGAAGGACATCAACTACGCCAATGAGACCGGCCTTATCACGGCTTATGCAGTCAACGACGACCACACGATGCGCGCCAACGGCGAAAGCGACCGCTTCCTCATCGGTGGCACCGCCGCATTGGTCAACGACTCCATCGGACCCTCCATTTACTGCTATCTCAACTCGCCATCGTTCACCAACGGCGGCAACGTCAATACGACTCCCTACTTCGTGGCTGAGGTGACCGACCAAAACGGCATCAACACGTCGGGCAACGGCATCGGCCACGATCTGGAGCTGATCATCGACGGACGCATGGAACGCACCTATGTGCTCAACGAGAACTTCGAATTCGACTTCGGCAGCTATACCACAGGTTCCACCTATTATAATATACCTGAATTGGAACCCGGTCAGCACAAATTGGTTTTCCGTGCATGGGACATCCTGAACAATTCGTCGACGGCCGAACTGACCTTCAACGTCGTTCGCGGACTGCGACCCAGCCTCTTCAGCGTCAGCTGTACGCAAAACCCGGCACGCGAAAGCACCACGTTCATCATCAATCACGACCGGACAGGCAGCACCATGGATGTCGAGCTGGACGTCTTCGACCCCAGTGGCCGACTTCTCTGGCAGCACAACGAGAGCGGAGTTTCCACGTCAAATGCCTATACGCTTGACTGGAATCTCACTGTCGATGGCGGTCAAAGGCTGCAAACGGGAGTCTATCTCTATCGCGTACGCATAGCTACCGACGGCAGCGCACAGGCCTCGAAAGCCCAAAAACTGGTGGTCATACAATAAAAACAGAAAAACGACGTTATCATATAGCACCAATTTCAATACAAGGAAGATGATTCAGAACACTATCATACGAAGACTGACCTTTGTCGCACTGCTTCTCAGCCTCTTTGCCACGTTGGCTCAGGCACAAGACAAGAAGGACATGTTCAACCCCGTCAACGCATCGGTCACATCGCAGACCATCGCCCCCGACGCACGTGCTGCCGGTATGGGCGACGTGGGTGCAGCTACCGAGGCCGACGTGGTGTCGCAATACTGGAATCCTGCCAAGTATCCGTTCAACATCTCGCGTGCAGGCGTATCGCTCAACTACACCCCTTGGCTCCGCCAACTCGTGAGCGACATGGACCTGGCCTATCTGGCCGGTTACTACCGTATTGGCGACTACTCGGCCATTTCGGGATCGCTTCGCTACTTCTCATTGGGCGAAGTGATGATGGGCTATGGCGACGATGCCGGATCAAACATGACCATCAATCCCTACGAGATGTCGGTCGACGTGGCCTACTCCATGATGCTCAGCGAGAAGTTCTCGTGGGCAGCCGGACTGCGCTTCATCTACTCCGACCTGACCTACGACTACACTGACGACACCTCACCTGGTACGGCTTTCGCTGCCGACGTGGCCCTTTACTATCAGGACTACCTGAACCTGGGCGATCGCGAATGTCAGCTGGGCTTAGGTATGAACGTCTCGAACATCGGTTCAAAGATTACCTTCGGTGGCGACGAGAATTCGGAGTTCATCCCTACCAACCTGCGTCTGGGTGCTTCGCTCATGGTACCCGTCGACGAGTACAATCGCTTCACCATTGCCGCCGATGCCAACAAGCTGCTCGTGCCCACCTATCCAAAGCAGAACGACGGCGAATCGACTGAAGCCTATCAGGAGCGTGTTCGAAAGGACTACTACGACATCTCTTCCATCAGCGGTATGTTCAAGAGCTTCGGCGATGCCCCCAACGGTTTCAAGGAGGAGTTGCAGGAGATTCAGTGGAGCGTCGGTGCCGAGTACATCTACCACGACAAGTTCACGCTTCGTGCCGGTTATCATCACGAAGCCGAGAACAAGGGTAACCGCAAGTACTTCACGTTTGGTGCGGGCTTCCGCATGAGCGTGTTCTCGCTCGATGCCGGTTACGTCGTGGCAACAGCAAAGAGCAACCCCCTTGACCAGACCCTTCGCTTCACCCTTTCGTTCGATATGGACGGCATCAAGGATTTGTTTAAGAGATAAACCCACCCCCTTCCCCTCCCCAAGGGAGGGGGGATTGAATAGCCTAACCTTTATGAGATATAGATTTGAGACTACGGATGCGGCGACTTACCAGTTGCTGCTCGATAAGGCGCGTAAGATGCGAAACAACCCAACGGAGGCTGAACGCCTGTTGTGGCATTACCTGAAAAACAACCAGCTCGGAGTGCATTTCCGTCAACAGCATCCCATCGCCGGATATATACCCGACTTTGTATGCCTAAACGCACGCCTCATCATCGAGATCGATGGCGGCTACCATCTGGAAGGCGAACAACTCGAACTCGATGCCGAACGCACGCAATGGCTGAACCAACAGGGTTTCGTTGTGCTGCGCTTCACCAACGACGAGGTGTTCGCTGGTGTCGACGATGTCCTCGAAGACATCACCTCAACCCTCGAAACCCTTTCCGAATCACCAATAAAAGGAGGTAATAACGCCAGCCATAAAACGCAAGACAGTGAGGCCTGCCATAAAACGCAAGACAGCAAGGCTAATCAATCGCCCCTCCCTTGGGGAGGGGAAGGGGGTGGGTCCGTCGGCTTCGGCTTCGACGTTCATCGCCTGGTGGAAGGACGCGACCTGTGGCTTGGAGGCATCAAGATCGACCACACATTAGGTCTCCTCGGCCATAGCGATGCCGACGTGCTCATCCATGCCATCTGCGACGCGCTGCTGGGTGCCGCCAACCTGCGCGACATCGGCTACCATTTCCCCGACACATCGGCCGAAACCCTCAACATGGATAGCAAGATCATCCTGCTGAAGACCGTCCAGCTGCTACGCCAGGAAGGTTACGAGGTGGGAAACATCGATGCAACAGTCTGCGCCGAACGCCCGAAGCTCAATCCACACATCCCAGCCATGCAGCAGTGCATGGCCGAGGTGGCCGGCATTCCCGCATCCAGCATCTCCATCAAAGCCACCACCACCGAACACCTTGGCTTCACGGGCCGCGAGGAAGGCATCTCAGCCTATGCCGTGGCCTTGATTTATAGGAAATAGTAACGTGTGCACGTGCACAACACTTGATTTATGTCAAGAAAGAGGCTATTTTTTATCGAAATCACACAAAAAGTATTGCACGAAGCTGAAAAAAGTCGTACCTTTGCATCGTCAAAAGGTTAATAGATTGTTTAGGTTAGTAGTAATAGATTTAGGTTTTTAGTTATTAGGTTTAAGGTAAAATTTAAACAGATTGTTTAACAGGTAACAATGGAGGTCGTGAGACTACCATTTGTTTCGAAAAAGGATTTTTAGTTAAACATAGGCTTGTGTCGCTGCTCGTTGAGAGTAGCGGCACTTTTTTATGCCCCAACGCCAGCACGCCGACGCGTCAGCCATTCGCCATCATTCCACCAGCTAAACCATGAAGACCGTTTTCTTTAAGCCTTAAAGGCCATCCATAAGCCGCTTAATTCGTTATTTAGGCCAAATTAAGCAAATAAGGAGTTAATTAAGACGTTAAAAAGTGTTGCTAATTTCCTTAATTTGCCCCAAACTCTTAACGAATGTTATTTCCCGACGGCTAAAGCCCGCCTTAAAATCGCTTATAAACCACCCCCTTTTTGAACACGAATTTCACGAATTTCACAGATTTAATTATCCGCTCGAGCTTGCTCGCTTTCGTATCGAAGCGGAGAAAGAATTGTCAATTATCAATTATTAATTATCAATTAAAAAATTCCGCTTCGCGCAGAATTTTTTTAGTAGCATTGCGAAGCAGATTCAGTCCTATATTTTTACTCGCATCCATTTTGCCCGACAAACTTTTTGGTCGGTCGGTTTATTTTTTGTACTTTTGTGGCAAATATTATAGGTATTAACACGGACATTTAATCATGAAATACGAGAACACGTTCAAAGCAATTGACCAAATACTTTGGAAGGAGCAGGGTTGCGGAAGCGAATTGGACTATCTGGAGCAGAAATCATGGATGCTGTTCCTGAAATATCTTGACGACCTTGAGACTGAGCGTGAGGACGAAGCCGAGCTTGAAGGCAAGACCTACAAGCGACTCGTTTCGGGCTTCTATCGCTGGAGCCAGTGGGCAACGCCCAAGAAGCGCGACCCGCAGACGGGCAAGATGGTTTTGGACACCGTGAACGCCATGAGTGGCGACGACCTTGTTGAGTTTGTCGACCAGAAGCTGTTCCCCTACCTCAAAGACTTCCAGAACACCGCTACCCAGACGGATAGCCTTGAATATAAGATAGGTGAAATCTTCGGCGAGCTGCACAACAAGATTCGCTCCGGCTTCAACATGCGAGAGATTATCAACATGATTGATGAACTCCACTTCCAGAGTGCCGAGGATAAGCACGAAATGACCGTTCTCTACGAGAGCAACATCCAGCGCATGGGCAACGCCGGGCGCAATGGCGGTGAGTATTACACGCCTCGTCCCCTGATTCGTAGCATCATCAAGGTGGTTGATCCAAAGATTGGAGAAACCGTTTACGACCCTGCCTGTGGTTCGGCTGGCTTCCTCTGCGAGGCTTTCCTCTACATGAAGGACAAGATTAAGAGCGTGAAGGACCACGAAACTTTGCAGAAAGACACCTTCTACGGCAAGGAGAAGAAAGGTCTGCCCTATATCATCGCCACGATGAACATGATATTCCACGGCGTTTCTGCCCCCAACATCACACATGGCAACACGCTGGCAATGAACCTCAGTCAGATTCAGGAGAGCGACCGCAAGAATGTCATCCTTGCCAATCCGCCCTTTGGTGGCAACGAGCGTGGCGAGGTGTTGCAGAACTTTGAGATTCGCACATCGGAAACCGCCTATATGTTCATGCAACACTTCATTAAGATGCTGAAGGCTGGCGGTCGTGCAGGCATCGTCATCAAGAACACCTTCCTGAGCAACGGCGATGCCAGTGCCATCCGCAAAATGCTGTTGGAGAATTGCAACCTTCACACCATCCTCGACCTGCCATCAGGCGTGTTCACAGGTGCTGGCGTGAAGACGGTTGTCTTGTTCTTCACCAAGGGTGAGCCAACCGAGAAGATATGGTACTATCAGGTGGATAAGCACTTCACCAAGACGCAGCCCCTGACCGAGGCTGATATGGAGGAGTTCCTCACTTTGCAGAAGACGCAGGCCGAGAGCGAACACTCGTGGACGCTTGATATAAGCACCCTCGACGACAGTTGCGACCTCAGCGTGAAGAACCCCAACAAGGTAGAGGAAGTTGATGAGCGAACACCCAGCGAGATTGCAGAAACCATCCTTGCCCTTGGGCAGGAGAATCAGACTCTTATCAACGAAATCATGGAGATGGTGAAATGAAAGAAGAATCCATTATATATAACTTACCTGAGAATTGGGCAGAAGAGGCGGTTTTCTCATTCGACCACTTGTCTGAACTGGTGCAACAATTGCATGATTCGGCCTATTCTGCAACAGTAAGGGCAATAAACCGCTTTGCTACGATAAGAAACTATGTGATAGGTTTCTATATCGTGGAGTACGAACAGCACGGCAACGACCGCGCCAATTATGGCGAGCGCCTGCTGAAACGTCTGGCGGAGAGAGTGGACAAGAAAGGCATTAATGAAACATTGCTTAAGAATTGCCGCCGTTTTTACTCAACCTATCCACAAATAAAAGACTATTTGACAGGACAGGTTAGTGCAACGCAGTCGCACAATTCAGCAATTTGTCCGACAGCATCGGACCAATCTTTGGAAAAAAGTCCGACGACATCGGACAAATTCGGCACGCCAGCTTTTGAACTCATATCAAAACTCTCGTTTTCTCACATTGTTGAGCTTTTATTCGTCGATGATCCTTTAGCACGTTTCTTCTACGAAACGGAATGTATCCGCTGCTGCTGGAGTGTAAAAGAGTTGCGCAGACAAATATCTACAAACCTTTTCTTCCGTGCAGGAGTGAGCAAGCGACCAGAACTTCTGATAGAAAGGACGGAAACAAACACATCACCAGTTCTAAGCATCAGAGACCCATTCTCGTTTGAGTTTTTAGGCTTGCGCCCTGAAGCCTTTACAGAAAACGATTTGGAGAATGCCTTGATATCGCATCTGCAAGAATTCCTGCTTGAAATGGGAAAGGGATTCTGTTTTGAAGCACGGCAGAAAAGAATGATTATCGACGACGAATACTACTTTGCCGACTTGGTGTTCTACAATCGTGTACTGCATTGTAATGTAATCATTGAGTTGAAAGATGATGAGTTCCGCCATGCAGACCTTAGCCAACTCAATGCATACGTTTCGTATTTCAGAGAGAACGAAATGAACAAAGGAGACAACCCCCCTGTGGGAATTCTTCTATGTACTCGTAAAGGAGAAAAGATGGTGGAATATGCTCTCGCTGGTATGGATAACAACCTGTTCGTTTCCACCTATATGCTTTCGCTGCCAGATAAAAAGACGTTACAAGACTTTCTGTTAAAGGAGATTGGAAAATGAAAAAGGGATGGGAGTATAAGAAGTTAGGAGATTGCTTTATTTCTATAAATAATGGAGCAAATATTAAGCAAGTAAAAGGAGCTAAAGGCATACCTATTACTCGCATAGAAACCTTGTCGAATGACAAATTCAATAGGGAAAGAATGGGTTATGCAGATATATTTGATGCTTCACCATATTCATCCTATATCCTTAATGATGGGGATATTTTAATGTCACACATTAACAGCATGAAATATCTGGGAAGAGCTGTTCAATATTCGAAAATAGAAGAAGAAACAATTATTCATGGAATGAATTTGCTCAGACTCGTGCCAACAAAAGATGTTCTAAGCTCTTTCCTTATATATCAGTTTTATACGGCATACTTTAGAAACCAGATTGTTTCTATTTCTCATCAATCTGTAAATCAAGCAAGTTTTAATACTACTAATTTAAAAAGTTTAAAGTTAAAAATTCCCCCTATCACCGAGCAGCAATCCATCGTTGATTATCTTGACTCTGCTTTTGCGAAGATAGATGCGATGAAGGCTAATGCAGAAAAAGTACTCAATGAAGCCAAAGCCCTCTTCCAAGCATCCCTCAAAGAAATGCTTGAACCTAAAGAGGGGTGGGAAGAGAAAGCTCTAAAGGATTTGGGACAGACTCAAACTGGAACTACGCCATCAAAATCTGACAAATCAAATTATGGCGATTATATAGAGTTCATTAGGCCTTCGGAAATAGACTATGATGGTAATGGTAGGATTGATTATAACTGCGAGATAAAATTGAGTGAGCAAGGTGCCTCAAAAGGAAGAGTATTTGCATCAAACTCTATCCTTATGGTTTGTATTGGTGCCACAATAGGTAAAGTGGGATTCAGCACAAAGAAAGTCTCTTGCAATCAGCAGATAAATGTATTAACGCCCAAAAATGACTTAAATTATAAGTTTGTTTATTATGCTATGAGATCGCCTTCTTTCCAACATAGAGTAATAAAAGAGGGTACAAGTTCTCAAGCAACTCTCCCAATTATCAACAAAGGTAAATGGGAGCAACTCTCAATTTGTTTCCCCGAAATTAAAGAGCAGGAAGTCATTGCCACTCACCTCGACAATCTCTCCTCAAAGGTTTCAGATTTAAAAGAGAACTACAACAAGATTTCTCAGGAATGCGACGCCTTGAAACAAGCAATATTACGACAAGTATTTGAATAAACGATATGAACGAAGCGCAGACAAGGTTTAACAAGATAGACCCAAAGCTGAGGGATGCTGGCTGGGGCATTGTTCCAGGAAGTAAGATTCTGGTGGAGCAGAGCGCTTACATTGCGCCTGGCCGTATCACGACCACAGGCCACAAGAACCCCAAGAAGGCCGACTACATACTGGAATACAAGGGGCAGAAGCTTGCCGTGATAGAGGCCAAGAGCGACGAAAAGGATGTGGCAGAAGGCGTGGACCAAGCCAAGCTCTATGCCGATGCCCTGAACATTCGCTACACCTATAGCAGCAATGGCGACGAGATTTGGTTCATCGACATGGGCGTCAGGAACGGCAAGGGAGAATATATCATCCCCAGCAAGGAACATGATATCGACCATTTCCCATCGCCACAGGACTTGTGGCAGATGACCTTCCCCGAGGAGAATCCTTGGCGCGATAAGTTCAATCTCTGCGCTTTGAATCGCAGCGGCGGCCGCCAGCCTCGCTACTATCAGGAAATAGCTATCAAGAACGTGCTGGAGGCTGTGGCTAAGCAGCGGAATCGCATTTTGCTGACCATGGCAACAGGCACGGGTAAGACCTACACAGCTTTCCAGATTTGTTGGAAACTGACACAGACGAAGTGGACGACGAAGGGCGTAGAGCGTGCGCCAAGAATTCTGTTTATTGCCGACAGGAACATTCTTGCGAATCAGGCCATCAACGACTTCGACCAGTTCCCCGAAGATGCGATGTGTCGCATCACGCCAAAGGAACTGAAGAAGAACAACTACAAGGTGCCCACAGCCCGAAATCTATACTTCACCATCTTCCAAACGATGATGACCTCGCCCAACGCACAAAAGGCAGAGGAGCAAGGCGTCAAGTTGCCAGAAGGCGCAACCGATCAGCCCTACTACATGCAGTACGAACGCGACTTCTTCGACTTTATCATCATCGACGAGTGCCATCGTGGCGGTGCCAACGACGAAAGTGAGTGGCGAAAGCTGATGGAATACTTCGACAGTGCCTATCAGCTGGGTATGACAGCCACGCCAAGAAGAAAGGATAATGCCAACACCTACGCATACTTCGGAAATCCCGTTTATACCTACTCGCTGAAACAAGGCATCGAGGACGGCTTCCTGGTTCCGTTCCGTGTCGACATTTCAACGAGCAACATCGACGACTATCAGTATCAGGAAGGCGACATCGTGAAGAGCGGTGAGATTGACCCCGAAAAGGTCTACTCGGAGTCTGATTTCTATAATGGCAGGATTCAGATTAAGGAGCGCGACGAGCACCGCGTGGAAGAGTTCCTTAAGAAGATTGACCCCGACGAGAAGACCATCATCTTCTGTGCCACGCAGAAGCATGCCATGATTGTTCGCGACATGGTGAACAAGCACAAACAGCGCCCTGCCAGCAACTATTGTGAACGCGTGACGGCCGACGATGGCGAAGTGGGCGAAGCAACGCTGAGAGCCTTCCAAGACAACGAGAAGTTGCTGCCCACCATTCTGACTACCTCCTATAAACTGAGCACTGGCGTAGATGCCCGCAATGTGCGCAACATCGTATTGATGCGCCCCATCCGTAACATCGTTGAATTCAAACAGATTATCGGTCGTGGCACACGCTTGTTCGACAAGAAGTATTATTTCACCATCTACGACTTCGTAGGCGCAAGCGATATGTTCAAAGACCCTGACTGGGATGGCGATACCTACTGCCCCGATTGTGGCAACTGGCCTTGTACGTGCATGAAGAAGAAACCTTATGCGTTGCCCGATGGCACCCCCGACATGGCGAGTGAGCCCCTGCCGTGTCCCGACTGCGGAAACCTGCCTTGCACATGCGACAAGCCAAAGACAAACCTGATAGAAGTCAAGCTGTCGACGGGCAGAAAACTGGCACTCGAAACCACTTGGCAGCAGAAGATATTCTTCGGTGATGAGTTCATCACGCTTGACGAATATGTGAAGAAACTCTTTGGCAGGATTCCAGAATTCTTTTCCGGTGCTGACGACCTGAGAAAGAAATGGTCGAACCCGGATACCCGCGAGCAGCTGCTGCGAACGCTGGACGAAGCAGGATTTGCAGAGGACAAACTGATTCTCTTGAAGAACATGCTGAAAATGCAGAAATGCGACTTGCTCGACGTGTTGGAGTACATTGCCTATAACTCGACACCCGTAGAGAGAGCCAAGCGAGTGGAACTTGTGAAGAAGCAGTATGTAGATTCGCTGAATAAGGAGCAGCGGGAGTTCGACAACCTGATTTTGCAATACTATGTCAGCAACGGCTTCAAGGAACTGGGGGCTGACAACTTGAAGACCTTCATCACCATCAGGTTTAATTCAATGAGCGATGCAAAGGAAAGGCTGCAAATGTCGGTTGCCGATATAAGGGCACACTACTTCGAGTTGCAGCGAAGGTTGTACAGTGCTTAGAACTTCAGGCGCACTCTGCACGATGCAGGGTGCGCCTTTTTTGTGCACGTTATGATGCAATTTTTGCTCCGGCGGGGGCTAAAGGCGGCTGGAAAAGGGGGAAAAAGGGGCGAAAAGTGTTAAATGTTGTAAACTTTTTCGGACTTTAACACTCGGTTTCGCATTTTGAACGTATATTTCACTACTTTCCATTAACTTTGCAGGCGGAAAGAAGCATAGTGGCTCTATACACTAACTTTAATAAACAATATCAAAAAGCAAACTAAAAACAAAAGGAAATGGAAAACGAAATGAAAGACAAGAAGG
>CACYJV010000042.1 GCA_902774815.1 uncultured Prevotellaceae bacterium
TCATTGCCTACAATCTACTGCCCAAAAAGCCGTCAATGAATATTGAAATCATTGACAAAAGCAAACTAATTGCATAACTCTTACGTCGAACTCACGTTAGGGTTAGTGCTTTCCTTTTCATTTTCCTTTTCTTTTTCATTTTCATTTTCCTTTTTAAGCATTGCCGAAAATGCCGCGGTATCGTCGGCATTATTTCGCTAATAATAACTATCAGTCTGGCCGCCGTTGTTATTTGGAGTTAGCGGTAACAAAAAAACATGAAGTTGCTCTGTTTTTTGTCTTTTTTCTGATGGAAAATGAGTATCTTTGTAGGCCTATTGTTCAAAAAAACGTTCAAGTGGTATTCTGAGTAGTTTAAGTTTCATGGTCAATGATCATCAGATGACGAAGCATTTTCAATCAAAAGCAGGGCTGTTGCGAGGAAAGCATCTGGTTGAATCGATGGGGCTGATAGTATTCCTTTCGGCCCTCATGTTGGGCTGTGCCGATAAAAGTCGAAAAAGCGAGCGTGTTGCGACAGCAGACTTGTACGATAGCGTCATGCTGGCGAACGGCTACAGCGTCCAGCCCCTTTTCAAAACTAAGACGGGACACGTCACAGCTACGCTACGGGTGAACGGAAAGGCTTGCGTATTTCTTGTCGATACAGGAGGTGGCGCAACGCTGATAGACATCTCGAAGAAAGACAAATATCAGCTCGAAGCCTTCGCTGCCAAGGACTATGCTGCTGGCATCAACGCCGCCAGTCCTTTGGTCAGGACATCAGCTGACATTGGAATCAAAAACTCCAACGTCCGTGACGATAGCCTTTACCTGATGGACATCTCCTTTATAAACGCCGAGTTCAGGAAAAACCACTCCAAACAGGTTGATGGAGTGCTTGGCACTGACTTCCTGGACAGACATCATGCCATCGTTGACTACTCCCGCTCCGCACTCTACCTGCAGACTGGGAAGCGAAGCCGCTGAATAGGAAAGATAGTAGACAGCATAATGTTGCAAATGGACTCCGTAATAAACAAAATATGATGGAAAAGAAGAGAACAACACCAGAATTTATCACCGAGTTGCAGCCAGGCGAGATATTCGTATTCGGTAGCAATCTTAGGGGTATGCACGGCGGAGGGGCCGCTTACGTCGCCTATCGAAAGTTTGGAGCCGTCATGGGACAAGGCGTAGGACTGCAAGGACAAAGTTACGCCATACCTACGATGCAGGGTGGGGTAGAGACCATCCGCCCCTACGTGGACGAGTTCATCGAATTTGCCAAACAACATGTAGAGCTTACTTTCCTTGTGACTCGTATTGGTTGTGGCATCGCAGGATTCAGAGATGAAGAAATAGCACCTCTGTTCGCTGCAGCCCACGACGTTGAGAATATCGTTCTGCCACCTAATTGGTAATTTTGTATGAAGATACTAATAACAATCATAGCGACAATCATGATGATGAATACATGTGACGGAAGGAAAGAGGCTCCGATAGTCAGGCCTGCGACTCAGGCCAACCGTTTCTATACGGGAAATGCCGTGGAACTAAGCGAGGAGGTGGACAGCTTCCTGGCACTGCACAACGGAAAGCAGGCGTACGATAGTTTGGCGGCCATCATTGTGCCTCATGCTGGGTATTATTTCTCGGGAAATGTGGCAGCATCGGCTTATATGTCAATCCCTGTTGACAAAGCCTACAAGCGCATTTTCCTGCTTGGTCCAAGCCACCACGAATGGCTGGATGGGGCATCGGTAAACACGGAGGCAGACTACTATGCCACGCCATTGGGAATGGTGAAGGTGGACAGCGAGTTGGCGCAGAAGCTGACAGAGGAGGACAGCGTCTTTTCCTATCAGCCCAAGGCACACGACAGGGAGCATTGCCTGGAGGTGCAGCTGCCCTTCCTTCAGCGTCGGTTGGACGAGGTTCCGCCTATTGTTCCCATCATCATCTCGACAAACGACTTCCGAAAGCTAAAGCGAATCGCTGAGGTGCTGAAACCCTATTTCACGGATGAAAACCTGTTCATTGTCAGCAGCGACTTTTCGCATTATCCTGCTTATCAGGATGCCTGTGAGGTGGACGCACGGACGGGTAAGGCCGTTGAGAGCGGAGATGTTGAGCAGTTCATCGCAGTCCTGGAAGAGAATGCACGAAGCGGCATCAAGAACTTGGCAACGAGCGCCTGTGGCGAGTTGGCTATAGCCACTCTGATGCTGATGTTGGACAGCAATTATCAAGTGAAGCATCTGTTGTATCAAAACTCTGGAGACGTTGACAATCACGATAGTAGACGTGTTGTGGGTTATCATGCTTTCGCAATCATTCGTGGAGCCGAGAAAGAGTTTGCCTTGTCCGATGAAGAGAAGCAGGTATTGAAGGAGATAGCATTGGCGAGTATACGGGATTCGCTGGCAGGTAAGCGAATGGCGCTGCCTGCTTTCAATTCTGATTACCCCACTCTCAACTCTAAATGCGGTGCATTTGTGTCGCTGCATAAGCATGGCCATCTGCGAGGCTGTATCGGACACTTTGGCGAGGATGTGCCTTTGCATCAGATTGTGGCGAAAATGGCGAGGGCAGCAGCCTTTGAAGACCCTCGATTCATGCCTGTTCGTAAAGAGGAACTGAATGACTTGGACATCGAAATCTCGGTGCTTACCCCTATGCGTCGCATACAGAGCCTGGATGAATTTGAGCTGCATCGTCACGGTATCTATATCCGTAAGGGTTATCGTAGTGGAACCTATCTGCCGCAGGTTGCCGACGAAGTGAACTGGACGAAGGAGGAATTCGTGAGTCATTGTGCCCAGGACAAGGCTGGCATCGGCTGGGACGGCTGGAAGGATGCTGAACTGTATGTCTATGAAGCAATCGTATTTTGATGGAGTGTAGGTATTACGAGCGAATGGAAGATGGTCGGGTGGAGTGCAAACTCTGTCCGCATCATTGCCGTATTGCGAACGGCAGGACAGGCATTTGCCACAGCCGACGCAATCAGGATGGTATGCTTGTCAGCGAGGTGTATGGCAAGCCTTGTTCGCTGGCCATCGATCCAGTAGAGAAGAAGCCTTTGTATCACTTCCACCCAGGCACTAAATGTCTGTCAGTTGCCTGTACGGGATGCAATTTCCGCTGTCTGAACTGCCAGAACCACGACATCTCTCAAGTATCGCCATCCGATGTCGGTTACTATGAGCTTGCGCCTTCGCAGTTGGTAGAACTCTGTCTGAAGCATCGTTGCCCGGGCATAGCATACACCTACACGGAACCGCTCACGTATCTGGAATATGTGGCTGATACGGCTCGGTTGGCTCACGAAAAGGGTCTATGGAATATACTTGTCTCGGCGGGTTATGTATGTCAGGAACCATTGAAAGACCTCCTGCCATATCTCGATGCAGCCAACATCGATCTGAAATCATTTAGCGATAGCATTTACCAGCGCATCAGTGGCGGGCATCTGCAACCCGTACTCGACACGATACTGGCTATGCGTGATGCCGGCGTATGGTTAGAACTGACAAATCTCGTCATTCCAGGAGTGAACGACGATGCGGAAATGATTCGTGAGATGTGCCGTTGGATGGTTGAAAATGGTCTTGCCGACAACCCACTTCACTTCAGTCGTTTCTTCCCTCGCTTCAAGATGCAAGACACGGACCCAACGCCCCTTCGCATACTGAAGAAAGCCCGTGAAATTGCACTTGAAGAGGGGGTTAAAAATGTTTATTTAGGCAACGTGTAGCGCATAAAGGCTGTCATTAGCACCAGTCATCTTAATGCTTTTCGTCAATCAAGGGTTTTATCTCGCGTTCAAAGATACCCCGTTCCACGATTCTGTAGTGAGGCCGATACGCTGTGCGATAGTCGGCAGAATGGCTGATGGCATATTTACCCATCGAAAGAACGCTGTCAATGAAAGCTTTGTCCTCCTGAAAGTGGGGTAGGCAAAGCTTCATCTGTTCAATCGCATCCATCATCGTGTTCCACCGTTCACGCCATGACTCTACCGACGGACGCTTCACGCCATTGGCGCTACGGATGAAAGCGTCGAGAAGCATGTCCTCCGTGATGAAACCCTCCTTGATCGTCCTGATGCTGACGCGGTAGTAGCAGCTGTCGGTTCCGCATGGCTCGTAATACCAAGGCATGAGGTCGTCGAGCGTGGTCGTTGCCAGCTCCTCGTCGAGATATGCTTTCACAATCTGCCTGTCCGAAACAAGATGTTCGGCTCCCATATAGTCCTGAAAGCATGACTTGTAAATGTCGAGCAGGCGCGCTTGGGGATAGGTTTCCAGTTGTCTGCTGACGAAGCCTTGTATGTCTTGCCCCAACATGGCAATTGAGGTCGTCAGGCACAAAAGCAAAACAACAGACTTCTTCATCGTCGCGTTCATTTGACTCTCAGGTGTGTACAACCCTCAGGCATTTCGGCAGGAGGGGTAACCTTGGGAGAGACAATCTGGCTGGTTAAGACGCCGATTTCCTCTGCAGCGGCGTTTTTGTCCCCTGCATTGTTTTGGTTGTGCGTGAGTGCCTGCCCTTTGGGAAGAATGTAGTCGCCAACAATTTTATAATGGTTGGTGACACAGGTCTTGCCTTTCTTCATGTCAGGTCTATTGATGTCGTAAGCCAAGTGGCCGACTTCCACGCCCGACTTGATGAGTTTGTTGATGGGGACATTCATCTTGAACTGCAGGAAAGCAGGAATCTCGATGTCGCATTTTGAACGAACCGTCGGAATGCTCTCCTGGAAAACCCAATCGTAGATAAACGTCGGACGGTTGCTCGTGATGTTGTACTGGTATTCAATGATATTTCCAGCCTCTACGCCAGGCACAACCACGTGTATGACCGCATAGCTGCCGTTGATGCGCTCTTCGACAAACGATTCGGGGCTGACATTTCGTTTCCCTACCTTTCCCTTGTCGGTCTTTGAGAAAACCCTGATTTTCAGGTCTGACACTTCGTCGTGATTGAACACTTTGTCGTTGTCGGCATTGAAATAGGTAATGTCGATGTTGGCATGCTTTGCACCATCGGGCTTCAGTATCTTTGTGCGGAGACGGAACTCGTATTTGACCAAAATGTTGCTGTCGTCAATCTCGTTTTTACCAAAATCAGATAGGTTATCGTAGTTGATGTCAGACGACTGGGTGTTGCTGAACACCTGATCGGAAAGCTGATATGTCGCCTTCATCGTCTTGCAAAGGATGATGGCATCGGCATTGATGGCATCGCCCCAGCCGATGTAGTCCCATTCCAGGTTCGATGGCTTGCCGAAATGCTCGTTGGGCAGCTGTGCATAAGCCATGCTTGTGCATGCAAGGAATATTGCCACTACTGAGAGTAATCTCTGAAAAGAACGTTTCATCACTATCATATTTTTAAGTTTCAGGTTTTTACTTCCAAGTTTACAAGTTCTTCGTTCCAAGTTCGTGCGCTGCGGCGCTATGCAAATCTTTCGTTGGGCTGAGCGTTGTGTTTCCCTTCTTATGGAGGAGGGCAGGGGAGAGGCCCCTCGTTACTTCTTTAATTTCCCAACGTATTTGACAGGCACCGCGTCTTCTTTTAAGACTTTCGCAAACTCGCGAGGTTTAATCGTCACGGCACCTTTCATGAATTCAGGCACGTTGTAGCACTTCAGGAACTGACGGTGATAGTCTGGATCGCCGCATGGCAGTTCAAAAGGCTTCGACCAATGGCCATCCTTGTCGACATGAGCAAAGAACGGACGGGTGTACTCCCCGTCGTAACGACGGCTGCTGAAGACCAACCAACGGCCGTTTGAAGACCACGAGTGGTAGCTTTCGGTGTCCTTTGAGTTGATTTCGTCCAGCGAACGGGGCGTGCCAGTCTGCAGGTCGAGGACCCATAGATCGGAATCGTGGTGCCAGATGTGGAACACACCGTACTTGCCCATGGTGAATACCAGCCAACGGCCGTCAGGCGAAACACGCGGAAGGGTGGCACTCATGTCTAGAGCTGCAGCATCGAACACCAACTCGCGCTCGCCAAACGTCATCGTCTCCGGGTCGAACGACTTCCGGTAGATGTTGTACTTCACTTCTTGGCGTCGACGGATGATTTCCTTTGTGTGTGCTATGGTGTCGGCATATTCGAAATGGGCACTGCAGTAATAGAGTGTCTTGCCATCTGGAGCCCAGCAGGGGAACACCTCAAGTTCCGTCGTGTCGTTCTCTAGGTTCGTCACTTCGTTTCGCTCCACATCGTAGGCTATCAAGTCACTTTCCGAATCGAACACCTCAATCTTGTTGGGGTCTGTCACCTGGAACACTTGGCTGGTCTTGTTCGTGGAATAGACAATGAGTTTCAGCCATGGATGCCAGGCAGGATAGACACCAGCCGACAAGATGGAGTCGTTCCTCATGTTGATTTTTTGAAGCTGTCCGTCACAAGCGATCAACGTTCCTCCCAGGTTCTGGCGGGCGTGGAACTGCATACGCGCAGGGTTGTACTGCTGATAGTTGTGGCAGTTGATGCACTGTCCCTTGCCAGCACCCTCCTCGCTGCACAGGATGTTGTCGTAGATGACGCTCTCATCGTAGTTCTCCAGACAGCGTTGGCTGATGGTCAGTTCCTCGTAACTCACATACGATGGAGAAATGAGGCGATAGCTCAGATAGGGATCTATGCTGTCTTTGGAAACGAAGATTTTGAATGGCTTATACTTCGTCCACTGTCCGTCGCGGCGGGCATATACATCAACATCGATGCTCTTGCCTGCGGCCTGCGCAACGAGTCCTTGCCAGTCGTCATGGCTTGGCTGTACCTTATTGCCTCCGCACAGCAACTCTTCGCCATCGACAGTAAACCTCGCCACCATTTCTTCGGCCTCCTGTGCCATCTCGAACGTGAGTGGTGCCATGTTCACGGGTACTGTAACCCCCTTGTAGTCGGGGTATATGTCAGGTTGCTTGCCTGCTGTCGTAAAGCTCTCGGGCAGCTGCGGACCACAAGCTGAGAAGAGTAAAACGGTAAGAAAGCAAAATGGCAATAACCATCTTACCGAAGTCTTTGTGATGTCACATCTGTTTCGTTCCATTTCCATTTTTAACTGTACCCTTTTACTCTGTTAAAGGATTGCTTTTTAGCTCTTATAGGACTCCTTTTTACCCCTTAAACGGACACCCTTTTACATAAAGGACAAATCGTCCATCAGGAAGAATTCAAAGAAATACGTGTCGCCATACATCGGGTAGAGCGTCTTACGCACACTTTCCAGACTCATGCCGTCGTATCGCTGCAACTGTTCCATGAACGCCTGCAAATTCTTCTTGATGCCTTCGTCGACAGGTGCCTCGAACGGGGCTGGTGCCTGAATGACTGAATAGAGACAGGCGGCCTCCTGATAGTAGCGAGGAATGGCTTCACCCTTGTGAAGGTCCAGGTATGTGGCGAATCGACGCCAAAACTGGCGGCTGTTCTTGTTCCATAGTGTCGCCAGCAGACACTGTTCCTGGAAGCTTGGGTCGTCGCTGTCCATTTGAGCCAGGTGAGTCATCACGTAATTCTCGGTATATCCATGGTCAGAACCAACCATGTCCGGATATCGCATCATGTTCATGACGGGACCAGTCTCACGATCTTTACGCTTCAGTTCAGGCTTTTGTTGCAGCGATTCGAGCCACTGAGCCCACTCACCGTGATAGAGCGTGTGCTTCAGCAGTTCGGTGTACTTCAGCATGACGTTCTTTTCGCCACTCATCAACGCGCACCGCGCCATATACTTCAGGTGTTCGACGCGCCAGCCATACTCCACACCACCTTCAAGGCACATGTGGTGGCAATCGTTCATCATGCCATATTGGTAGTATATCATGTCGCCAATCAGCATGGACGTTGGGATGGCAAATGCCACTGCATACGGTTTCGAACCGTTGCGGTAGCAATACATCTCCGTGCTCTGACGTCCCAGTCGCGACAGCGCCAAGTTACGCATCAGCACGATTGCACGCGTTGGCGTATCTTGTTGCTTGGCTGCTTCAGCTAGAACATCTTCCCAGCGTGTCTGCTCAACATAGTGCGACATGGCCATCTCGCGGTGGAAATTCTCGTCCTTCACCCAAACTGTCTGTACATAGTAAACTGCTGCGATCAACACGATCACGACGACAATTGCTTTCCACAAGCTCTTGAAATGAATGCTTCTGGTGTTCTTGTTGCCCTTGGTGCCTTTCTTGTTTTTGGCATCTTCCCTTCGTTTTGTTTCTTCTTTTTGGGGCGTGTCATTTTTCTGCCATTTGCCAATGACCAAAACGACCAGGCAGACAGCCAAAAGCACATAGGGAAGGTAGTATTCGGAGTTTACTTCAAGTATCTTGAAGGTTGGCAATCCCGTCCACCAGAGGTTTACCTTGTTCGTCTGGTAATACACAAACTGGTAGTACAACAGAGGTACTGCTGCTACCACAATGGCAGCCAACAGGCTATCAGTCAATGCCTGCCAACGGTTCTTGTCCAGTCGCCAGCTCCATAGCGCCATCAGTATCACTGCTGCCAGGGCATAGGAACCTATCAGCGGATAACCCGCGACAACCGTCACCACGAGCAACACCCGCCGCCACAGTCTAAGGCTTGAAAGTGAGCGATAGGCCCAAAGCAATGCAACAACAGCCGTTACGCCCAGCGTGGCGTCAAAGTACCAGCCCTTCAGTTTGATGGGGTAGATCCAGTAACCCATATCGACGTTCGCTGCCAACAGTAACGCTACTGGCACGAGCAGTAGCAACGACCATGGTTCAGCAACGCGGAAAGTGCGCCGCATCAACCACATGAGCAACCACCAAAGTGCGCAGATTATGGCCACACCCAGCACTGGGCGGTACAAAAGCTGTGTCAGGAAACTGCCAACATAGGTAAGCAGACCACCGGGCACCACCATTTGTTGCCGAAAGAACAGGGGAGTGTCGAGAAACAGGTTTTGTTCCTGGATTTTCCAAAGCACATGGCGCTCGTAGCCCAGCAGGAATCCTGCTGCGACTACCAGCGCCATTAGCCATACCACAGGTGTGACATGGGGTTTACACTTGCTGATGATGGAATTTACAGCCATTATTGAATGTATACCTTTCTGGAAGTGCCGTCGGAGCTATGCTCAATGCAGAGGCCGCGGGGCTTCAGCAGTCGACGTCCCTGCAGGTCGTAATAGGTTTTGGTTACTGCAGCGTCGTTTTGTTTCAGTTCCTTGATGGCAGTCTCTTCGTTCTGAATCTTGAAGATGTAAGTGGCCAGACACTGTGCAGGAAGATCGACGGTCAGTCTTTGCGTTGGCTCAGCTATCTCGATGGAAGATTTTTGGCAGAGTTCTTCAGTTTCATTGCCGACAGACAGCAGCAGTTCACCACTTTCGACGCTGACAGGCAGCTTAATGATGAAGTCGCGGTCAGATTCCAGTGTATTGATAGCCATAATGATGAGCGAGTCGCCTTTGATAAAGGCTGAGGTCTCAATGGCGGCATTCGTTACAAGGTCAAAGCTGCACGTTGACTCCAACAGGGTAGAGCCTGTTACATTCTTGGCGAAGTGCGACAGCACGTAGGCACGTGGCAGCAGACGGTTCTTCACACGGTTCTTTTCGCCATACTTGGACTCACCTGTACTTACGAATGCCCAATGAGCGCGCATGTACCAGTAGATGTAGCCTGTGCAACCAGCCTGGATGCATTCGTTGACTTCCTCTGCAAACTCCAGTTGCTCCTGCCAGTTGGGCAAACGTTCACCGATGTTATCAGAAACGGAGTGCTCCGTCATCCATACTTCCTTGCCATATTGCTTGGCCAACTTGGCTGCATTCTTTAGATTCACAAGTGGTGGATGACCATAGATGTGACCAGCGATGATGTCGACCTGATTGCGAGCCACAGGGTCGTTGAGCAGCTTGTTCGAATAGTTCGGATCGAAGCCTAAAGGCTCGGCGCTGATCAGGCGCACACCCTTGTAAGTCTCGCGGTCCAGCATGTGGGCATAGTTTTTCACAAGGTTGAGCTGCTCGTCGGGGGTATAGAGACAGCCAGAATAGTCCACCCACCAGTCGGGCTCGTTCTGTACGGATACAGCATCGACGTCGACGCCTTTGCTATGCATCCACTTCAGGAACGTGTTCAGCCAAGGGAAGAACTTGTCATAGCAGTCGGTACGCAGCCTGCCCTCCTGATTTCCTTGGCTGTCGGACTTGCCTCCCTGTGCAGTACCGTTGGTTTTATACTCGCCTGGGGGCGACCAAGGTGTACCGAAGACAATACCACCGCGCTGTTTGACGATCTTGGCTGAGGGCAGGGAGCCATTCCAGTCGTAGGGAGAGTCCCAATTGCCCCATTCGGGAACCTTCACATCGCCTTCAAAGTTAGGCGATATCTCCATACGCATGATGTTCAGTCCGATGGCCGATTCGTCGCCATACAGCAATCTTACAGGCTGGGTGTCATTGCCGTAAGGTTCCATTGCGCCGAAACAGCTGGCAGCGCCGAAGCCAGTAATCGTCTGCAGACGATTGTTTGTCACTGTAATAGTGACCCTGGCTTTTGAATAGACTGTCGTAGCAGCAACCAGTGCTAAAATAAAAGTAAAGATCTTTCTCATTACCGCTATTTATTGATTATATGCTGCAAAGGTAATAAAAAAACGAGATAAACACAAATGAAAACGGCTATTTATTTAAAGAAGGACCCGGACTTGTGAAAGACCGGATCCTCCCATTTACTTAAAGTACTTCTTTGTCAGTCAGTAGACTGGCAGTGATTACTTAACGATGAACTTCTTGCCGTCCTTGACAACGATGCCCTTGTAGCTGTTAGAAACACGCTGACCAGCGAGGTTGTAGGTGGCAGTAGAAACATTGTTCTTAATCACAGCATTGTTGATGCCTGCGGGATCGTCGAACACGTGAGGATTGGTGCCGGCACCTTCCTTCACGTAGAAGTTATCTACGCCAGTCTCGTTGATAAGGGTCTCATAGTTGTTGGAAAGCTTCCAGACAACGTTCTTGATAGTGTAGTCGCAAGCACCCTTGATTTCAGCCATGTTGAAGGCGATGGACTTCATGCCGTCAGCCTCGGCAGGAACGGTGAATGTCTGTGCGAAGTGCTGCTCCTCGGTAGTGAAGTTCACATCGCCGATAGCTCCCCAGTGAATGTAAGCACCCGGCTCGCCGTGGCACTGAGTTGTGGTCTTAGCCTCAACGGTGGATACATAGTCGAACTCGAGGACGGTCTCTTCACCAGCTGAAAGTGTGCGATTAGCAACAATGAAGAACTGGTTGTCCCAAGGCTGGCCAGAACCACCTTCCTCCTCGCGGATTTCAGTATCAGTGTCAGCGAGGTCGTCGCGCTCCTGTCCGTGTACGACAACTACTGCTGGATTCGGCTTGATGTCCAGAGGTTGGCGATCCTCTTCACCTTCTTCCTTCACAAAGTTCATCTGCTTAGCTTGGGTGTCGATAGCGATGGTCCATACACCTGCTGCGGGGAGCTTGATCTTAGCATTTGAACCCTCGGTGTAGTCGAGCCATGTGTCGGGATCGTTCACAACGGTGCCAGCGGGCTTCAGGGTAGCGCTCTTATAAGCACGGTCGTTACCACGAACGGTTGAAATCATCACCTCGTTGACCCAAGTGTCCTGCTTACCCTTTGTACCAACGGTTGCAATCAGCAGGTCGTCGTCGAGTGTGAATTCAGTAGCGTTGTCGAAGTCGTATTCCAGACCTGTGGAAGTGTTGGAAGCTGCCACGAAGTAGCCCTCTTCGAGCTTCATGAGCGACAGCGAGAGGTCGTCGAAGTAGAAGGTGACGGCATTCTTGTTCTTCGGGTTCAGGTTGAATGCGATAGACCAAGCATCGGTAGCTGCATCGGGAACGGTCACAACGCCGTCGTACTCCTGCCATTCGGTAGTGAAGTTGATGTCGCCAATAGCCTGCCAGTGTACATAGTCAGAAGGATTCTGGTGGTGGAATTGGGTGTTGGTAGTAGCAGCCTCAGAAGCCTTGTAGCGGAAGTGCAGCTTGAACTGCGAGCCAACCTTCAGCATCTTCGGTGACTCAATCCAGAACTGGTTGTCCCAAGCTGCTGCATCGCCCTCGGTGTCGGCCACCTGACCGTGAACGACGAAGACGTGAGAGCCGTCAACCTCCTCGATGTCAGCGGGGAAGGGATCCCAACCATCGTTTTCATTCATGTTGCGGCCTTTCTCCTTCGACCAAGCACAAATCTTGTAGTTGTTTTCCTGATCGTTGAATCTGACATTAGGATCAGCCCAGGGTTTCTCAGCATCACCGTTCTCGAGTTGCTCGATCCACTCTACTGGTTTCTCTTCCTTACCCTCGTGAGTGATCTTCAGGTAAGCGATATCCCAATCACCTACATAGTCACCGCACTGCATCAGGATGTTACCGTCGCTGCTTGCAGCTTCGTAATCAACGGTGCCCTCTACCCAGTCGGTAGTGATGGCAAACTGTCCATAAGGAGTCTGTCCGAAGCCCAGCATTGAGACGTTCTGTGCCACGGAACCTTTGATCTTGAAGTGAAGCGTATAGATAACGCCTACCTCAGCATCAACACCGCCGATGGGGAAGAACTGGCAGTCCCAAGAAGGATCGGTAGCTTCCTCGCTGTGGAAGTGGAGGCAACCATCCTGGATGGACAGGCGGGCAAATGCCGACTCGCTACCACGCCAACTTGCGAAAGGAACCTGAGAGATTTCTGTGTACTTTGAGAAGTCGACTTCAGCATCGACAATCTCTTTCGCATTAGCTCCCATGACGAATGCCAGGAGAGCAATCAATGTAAACAGTTTCTTCATAATTGTAATAATTAGTTAATAATAAATGAATAAATAGGGTTTTAGAGTAAAGTCTCACCCCCCTTCACCTCTTGGGGGAGGTGAGGGGAGTGGAGTAGTGAGGGTTATTTGCCACTGAGAGCATCGCAGAAAGCCTTATAAGTAGCTGTGCGCACCCAGTCTTTGCTATTTTTGTCAACAGACCAGAGGCCTACAGGGTCACTGGTGTCAACCAGGTTGCCCTTGCAGATGCCAGCCTGCTTCTCATGAGGTATCTTGTTCATGTAACTCTTGATGACATGGGCATAGAAGTCGGCAAGCTTCTGTCGCTGAGCCTCGGTGATATTCTGTGTAGTAACGCTCGCTCCTGTTTCATCCTGATACTTGATGTCGAAGTTGGAAAGGCGGATGAGCTTGCCTGTAGAAGCAAGATTCTCGAGAAGTGTGTTCAGCGAAGCTTCGGTAGCAGCCTGAGTTGCAGGATTCTCGCTGTAGACGAGGTTCAGTTTCGCATTGATGCCGTCGATCTTGGCACCGTTCTTGTCCCAAATGCCAATCCAGTACTTAAGGCTTTCAAATCTCTTTTGGTTTTCGAGGCCTGTTTCGCTGATGAAGAACTTCAACTGAGAAGCATCACCGCCATGCTCTTCGAAGTTGGCTTTTGCCACACGTGACACAACAGGTGCATAGTTCTCGCTGCCAAGGATATCCTGCCAGAAGATCTTTTCGGTTGAGTGCTTGAGGTCGAGCATGCCGTTCTCAAGTTCAGCCTTCGAGTCGAGTGCTTCGTCGATGAGGTCGAATGACGTGATACGTCCTTCGTTGATCTTCATCAGACCATCGCACCAAGCATCGAGAGCATAGTTGATGGTGTCGGCGCGTTCCTGAGTCGTTTGCGGACGATGGTTGTCGGGATAGTATCCAACCTCTACCTTTTGGATGTAGATAGCGGCATTACGTCCGTTCTCAATTCTCAGGTAGCCTTCAGTTACGCCTTCAGCACTCTTTGCCTCGACAACGACCTTGGTCCATTTGCCAGGCTTTATGTTCCACTTACCGTCAGTACCACTACCATCGACCTTGTTACCCGAGAATGTAATCGTAAAGGATGCGTCCTTTTCGACCTTTGCCCAGAAAGTCGTGGTATAAGTAGCGAGAGGATCGACTTCGAAGCCTTCAATGATGCGGACATGACCAGCTTTTGTACCACTGGCAATCTGGAGTACGTTCTGGCCGTCGTACTTGACGATTTCAGCATTACCCTTATCAATAGTTCCGGGGAACGGACCTACAGCCATTTGGTTATAGTCGACGGTCTTTCCTTCGACAAAGTCAACCTGAACTTCAATAGGAGCAGTGAGCATGTTGAGCCAGTCGTCAGCCTGGTTGGCGTTTGCCACGATAGGACTTCCAAATACCTCGCCGCCGATTTCATCGATGTGGTCGAGCAAATCCTTCATGTCGAGGAAGTTCATGACACCCCTCGCGTTGATGATAGAACCAGACATGAGAGAGGTTCCGAATGCCAGGTCGTCGAAGTTGGTGACAGCTGCAGCGTGAGCCAGTTCCTGCTTGTTGAAATCAGACACCTTCAGCGTTGCGCCGAGCTTCATGTTGGGATACTTGGCACGGTCGATATAGCTATTGATAGGGGCCAAGTCCTTATACGGCTCAACGAAAGTCGGGTCAGGCTCGGCTCTGAAGTCGTCGGTCACGTTATAGTCGGCACAGGAAACTGCGAGTGCTCCTGCTGCCAACATAAAAGTGATGTTTCTTAATAATCGTTTCATATCCTTAGCCTCCTATTATTGTTTAACATATTTGGGTGAGAAGAATACTTTCTGGTTGGACTCACGAGTCTGAACGACAAGTGTGTCGGCAGTTGAGATATTCACGTCGTTCTCAAGGACCCAGTCAACATCTCTTCCAAGTTTCGTGTCATACTTCTTACCAATGACTCTGCCTTTCTTGAAGGTTACGTTGTAAGCCAGGCGCAGGATGTCGCGCTGAACAGGCTTTCCATCGTTGTTTCCCCACTGGTAGTCCTTGTATTCAGGACGCTCAGTTCCCTTTACGATGAATTCACCAGAGCCTTCGGATGGAATGTCTTCATCGTCGCCAGTGATCGTGCACTTGTTGCCATTGAACGTGAGCACGAGGTTGCATTTCTGAGAAGGACGGGTAGAACCATCGGCATCCTTGCCAATATAGACAGATACTGGGAAAATGGCCTGAGTCATGTTCTTCGTGTTGATGCCACACACTTCGTCGTTCTGGTTGACGGGATTTTCTGTGTAATGCTCGGTGTCGGAGTTATACATGGAGAAATCCTTGCGGACGTTGGTGGTAGTTACATCATTTTCGGTGATGTTGTCAACACCGCGGCGGATGTATTTGGCCTGCCACGGATTCATGTACTTCACGCAGTAGAGCACGTAGTCCTTGGCAAGGATTTCCCAGTCCTCGGTATTGGTGCGCGACGGGTTGAGGCCTTCGCGTGGCATACCAGTCAGGATGTGGTCGATGCCTTTTACACCAGTCATACGAAGAGGTATGACATAGGTGTTCTCAGCTGATTTGGGATCGCTGAAGAAAGCATCCGTGAACTGCACTTCCACATAACCGCGGGGATCACCTCTGTAAGGAATCACGTTGGACGCAAGCTTATAGTATGCGCTGGGCATGGGAAGTACGGGCGCTGCCGGGTTACCACCATCGTCGGTGAAGAAGAGGTTGTCGCAAAGCGACTCATCGACGACAATATCAACAAATGCGTCGCGTCCGCCATAGGCACCGCCCATGGTCGACCAGATCTGGCACTTGTGCTCGTTGTCGAGTGTGTTGTCGTAGATGTCGTTGCCAAGTACGAGTGTACGTACCGGGAACTGGTAGGCGAAGTAAGCAGTTGTGCCTCCTTCATAATCAGGGAACTCATGGTCAGCGTTGTAGCAAGACGCACAAGTGAGAGCAAGCGCTCCAAAAGCTACCCCGTAGATATATTTCTTAAGTTTCATCATTGCAATTATCTATTATCAATTGTCAATTTTCAATTCTTAGTTCCAACCCTTGTTTTGCTTGAGATTGCTCCATTTGAGCACTTCACTCTTGGGGATTGGTCCGTACCACTGATAGGAACTGTCGTATTTACGTTCCTCAACCTCGATAACGTTATACGTAAGTACACCGGTTTCATTGTTGCGGTCGATCTTCATACCCTTAACGGTCTCGTTAAGGGGCATCATCCAACGACGGAGGTCCCAGAAACGCTTGTTCTCGAAGCAAAGCTCAATACGGCGCTCGTTGCGGATGAGGTTTGTCATCTTGGCCTTGTCGGCTGCGCATTCTTCCAGATATGCATCGCCTTCTGGCAAGGGAAGACCCATCTCGTTGGTGCCAAGTCCGGCACGCTCGCGGATGGCCTTGATGACGTCGTAAGCAGTGAATCCAACACCTGTCGGATCGGACTTCGGTCCCCAAGCATCGTTGGCGGCTTCAGCATAGGCAAGGAAAATTTCCGTGTAGCGGATGCGAGGATAGATGTGCTGTTGCTCAATGAGCGAACTCGACAGCGGGCTGACGTCATCGCGAAGGAGTTTCTTCAGGTAGTAGCCCGTACGCGTAGAAGTGCTGATGCTGTTGATGTTGTCATCAGTCTCTGTCTGGTCACCATGTACGGCAGGATAGGTACCTGTGATGATTTCCGATTTTCTGAAGGTCTGGCCATTATAGATGACCATATCAGCCAAGCGCAGGTCACGGTTTGCATAGGGATCCTGCGGGTTGTAGCCGGAATTCGGGGCGGTGATGGGAAGACCGCTACGCATGGGGAAGGCATCTACGAGATTCTGCGAGGGGTTCACGCGGCCGCTTCCAAAGAGTGTTGGCGGGTAGTTCTCGCGTTCCTGAGTGGCATTCTTCTGACGGTCTCCGCGCCAGAGCATCTCTGGGATCTCTGTATTACCTTCGATAATTGACTTATAGGAAGACTTAAACCAGTCTTTGTTGCCAACCGGGTCGAAACCTTCCAATCCACCAATGCGCTTGAGCACGTTGGCGCAAAGCGTTGCAGCCTCAGCTGAAGACACACCGCTTTGTTCGCGGAAGGCAGGACTTGCAGCAAGCAGTGCAACCTGTGCTTTGATAGCCTCGGCAACCTTACCAGACAAGAGGTTTCTCGACTTGTTTCCGAACACAAGGTTGTAATTGGAAACATTGGCGCCAAGAGCCCTATACAGTGCAGGGATTTCATCGACGTTTTCGATGTCGACATAGTCAATTGGCAGATATGCCATAGCACTGTCGCAATCGGCATAGCATTGCTTCACACAATCGGCGAAGGTGGCGCGTGGCTGGTTGTAGTCAGAACTACCGTCTTCGGGAGTCAGGAGCAAGGGCACACCATAGAGTACGCCATCGTCGGCATAGCCGCCATGTGCCATCAACAGGTAGTAATAGAAGAGAGCACGCAGTCCATAAGCCTCGCCTTTCAGGCGGTCAACGAACATCTTGTCCTTAGAAACGGCACTTGGTGCCCACTTTACCCTCTCAACGATTGTAAAGAAGAGATTGACATACTGGATGCCATCCTTACAATTGTCCCACTGAGACACGGGATTGTTGTCCGAAGCCCATGTACCTGTTGCCATATTCAGATAGGCGCTGCTGGTAAGGTTGGTCACAGCGTCGTCTGTGGCGACATCAGTCTGCGAGGAAGTCAAGTAGGGAAGGCGGTCGTAGGCATAGATGAGCAGGCCAT
This sequence comes from uncultured Prevotellaceae bacterium, assembly GCA_902774815.1. Classification (GTDB taxonomy): domain Bacteria; phylum Bacteroidota; class Bacteroidia; order Bacteroidales; family Bacteroidaceae; genus Prevotella. The sequence continues at coordinate 17,546 of CACYJV010000042.1, forward strand.
GCGCATACTTGGACTCCTCGGTCATATCTTCAGCCTGTCGCTTGTTCTCATCTGCCGGTTCGAACATGTCATCGCATGAGCAGAGGAGCCCCGATCCTATTCCCATGAGGGGAAGGGCGGTTACCAGATACAGACCATATTTAATAATATTACGTTTCATAATTATCAATTTTCAATTGTCAATTTTCAATTTTAAAGCGTAACCTTGACACCGAGATTATAGAAACGAGTCTGAGGTGCATAGCCAACGCTTGTCTCCATCAGTTTACGATTCTTTGAAATCGTGAGGAGGTCGTTTGCGTTCAAATAAAGAGAGAGAGCCTTTACCCACTTTCCGTAGAACATGTCCTTCGGGAAATCATAGGTAAGCTGAACCTTGCGGAGGTTGAAACGGTCGGTGCTGTAGATCCAGAATGTAGAAGCAGCGCCATTGTGTGCCGAGCTCAGTGAGGTCAGACGGGGATGAGTAGCCACTGCGGCAGTCTCAGGCGTCCAGCGGCCACGTACGTTTACTGAGTACTTGGCGTCGCCGCTCATATAGTAGTAACCGCCGTTCCTCATGGCCTTACCGCCGAACTGGCCATTGCCAACCATAAAGAGCGTCCAGTTCTTATACTTCAATGTGAAGTTCAGGCCCAGGAACCAAGGAGTACCGATGTTTCCATAACCCGTTGCATTGCCCAAGGCATTCACCTGGCCTGACTTGCCCAGAACGACCTGGTCAAGATTCGTGATGACACCGTCGCCATTAACGTCCTCATACTTCAGGTCGCCAGGCTGGATGTTACCGCCGAGATTCGAGTTGGGCACTCCAGGTTTCAGCGTGTACTTGGTCTTGCCTTCAGCAGTAGTCGAAATATCAAAGTCGTCAGCAGTATAGAAGCCCAGGCATTTATAGCCCCAGAGAGCATCGAGAGCCTGACCTTCAGTGTATCTCAGAGGAGCCTTGGGATCAGGAGTCTCGTCGAATGTCTTCCACTTGGTTGTGAAATAGGTTCCTACCACGCCGAGTTGTGCATACACCTTGCCAAACTGCTTCTGAGCCGTTACGCTGAAGTCGAGACCCTTACGGTTCTGGACGTTGTTGTTGAGTGCCGACTTGAACGAACTTCCCTGCAGACCTCCCTGCAAGTGCGAGGGGAGATTAGACGGTTGCTGGGGGATGAAACCAGTCATATCGGTATTGAAGAACGTCAGGTCGGTGGAGATCAGCTTATTGAAGAACGAACCACGCAGGCTGACCGAGAATTCCTTTCTGTGAATGAAGTCGAGTGCCGGGTTGGCACCATTCTGGGAGAAGGTACGGTCAGTCGTCGAACCTTCGTTCCACGAGAAACCACTACCGGTAGTTGCCCACAAAGCTACGTAGTTATAGAAATATTCTTCACCGCCATCCTTTAGCAAATAGATGTCAATATCTTCGTTCAGGTTGCTGTAGGAAGCACTGAGCATCAGGTCGTCGACGAAGCTGCCCTTCATGAAGTTCTCCTTGGCGATGTTCCAACCGAGGGTAAACGAAGGCGAGATAGCCTGACGACGTCCTTTGGGAAGACGTGCGGAATGAACACCGGCAAACGATGCATCGGCGAAGTAGCGGCCCATGTAGTCGTAACCAGCCTGAAGACCAATGTTGGCATTTGCATAGCGGTGGTATGTGCCGCTGGCAGTTGTCGTATACATATTGGCGAGCAGCATACCCGTCACGTGGTGTTTGCCACCAAACGTGTTGTCGTAGTCGAAATGGCCGTTCCAGCTAATCGTCTGGCGGTATTTCGAATTCGACATTTTCATGTGTCCCGTCACGATTTCATCGTTCTGCTGGGCAAGTGCAACGATAGCATCTTGTGCGTTGTAGTTACTCCAAGTAGGGATGAATACGGCATACTTGTTGTCATATTCGAGGTCGTAGTTTGCTGCATAGTCAATAGAGAACAATGTCCTGAACATCAAACCCTTCAAGAACTTGTTCATGTCGTAGTTGATACCAGCATCGAACTGGAACTGACGGCTGACGGCCCTTGTCTTACCACCGAAGTAGCAGTCGGCAATAGCATTTGTCTGGGTAGCCTTTGTGCCGCCAGGGAAATACTTTCCGTCGAGCAGGTTCAGCGACTTGCCAAGAATAGAGAGTGCCTTGCTGGCATTCGGGTCGACCATGTCGAGGGGAATCAGCGGTGCTGCGTTCTCGGGGAAGTTCGGACGCATCGAAGCTGCATCACTCCAGAAGTTACCCTTGTTCTGATTGGCATTGTAGAACGTGGCGCTCACGTTGGCAAAACCAGTCACGAGCTTGTTTACGACCAGGTCCACATTACCACGTACGCTAAAGCGTTCGGTGAAGTTTTTCTTTGCCGGGCCGAAGTTCAGCAGGTCTTCGAAGCGATAGTAGTTGATGTTCGTGTAGAAGTGGGCACGTGCACCGCCACCCTGAATCTCCAACGTACCTTCAGAACGATTGTAAACCTTGCGGAGATACTCGTCAGAATAGTAGTTTACATTGGGATAGCGATATGGATTCAGGCCCGAAGCGTGGTTGTAGATGTCCTGCTGGGTATATTTTGGAGCGAGTCCGTCGTTTGCACGCGCTTCGTTGTAGAGCGTCATGTATTCAGCCGATCCAAGATACTCAGGGAATGCCTTGGCGACATGGAAGCCGGTGTTGGCATTTGCATTGATCTGCAGGCCGTCGACCTTTCCGCGCTTGGTGGTAATCAGGATGGCACCTTTGGCACCCTTGGCACCATAGAGAACCACGGCCTGTGCACCCTTGAGGAAGGTCACTTGCTCAATTTCAGAAGGTAGCACGTTGTTGGAAGGACGTTTCACGCCGTCGATGATGACAATTGGCAGGTTGCTGTTGTCGTTGTTGTCAAGACGTTGGTTGTCCATGCCCCAGAGGTTGTTGCCGTTCCATCCGCCAACAAGCCCGTACAGGTCTTCCAGACTGCCCATCGTGTAGTCCTTCTTCTGCAGCTCTTCCATGTCAACATAGGAAATACCTCCAAGAAGATGGTCGGGGTCCTTGTCGCGGAAGGCAACATGTACTTTCTTCTCTACCACGGTAGAGTCGGCATTGTCAGCAACCTGAGCACCAGCCGAAAGTGGTGCTGCCGCCAACATGGCAAAGAGGAATATGTTTGTTTTTATCTTGTCCATAAATATGTCAATTTTCAATTGTTAATCGTTAATTGAACCTTACCATCCCGGATTCTGTGGGAATCCTTCGTAGAGATAAATATCCTTGTCGGGAAGCGGGAACCAGTAGTGCTTTGAATCAAAGCGACGGGTAATCAGCTCCTTCTTCGAGAAGTTACCGACCCTTGCGTCCTTCGGATCGTGGTCCTTAAACCAAGCATCTGTTTCCAGACGCTCGAACTCATGAGAGTACTTCACCGTGTAGGGAGGCTCTGTGAGGAGGAGCCAGCGCTGCAGGTCGCACCAACGGAAGCCTTCGAAGGCCAACTCGACGGCACGCTCGCGGCGCACCTCGTCGATGAAGTGCTCCCTGGTGTCACGGAGATTAGGCTGCACATGCTCCATGGGATAATCGCTGGAATTCACGCGATCGCGAAGCGCGTTGATAGCGTCAACAGCAGAAAGAGACATACAGTAGGAAGGTCTTTCGGTCAGTTGGCTTACACCAGTTGCAATGGCAGCTCTTGCCTCGGCATACATCAGGTATACATCGGCCAGGCGCATGTAGGGCAGGTAGCACTGGAAAGCATAGTCCCATTCATACCATCTGTCGCCCTGGTTGCACTGGTGGGGCACCAGTTTCTGAATATAATAGCCTGTGCTGCTTCCGTGGTCGATGTCGCGCACGGCACCGCCTGTGTAGAGGTCGCAGTATTCAAGTTTCTTCTGACTTTCGTTCAAGGCATCGGTGCTGAGCACATAGTGGAAGCCGTCGAACACGATGTCGTGGTAGAATCGTGGGTCGCGATCTTTGTATGGGTGCTCAGGATCCCAACCAGAGAGCGGGTTCAGCACATATTCGCCATTCCGCACCAGATAGATGGGCTGTCCGTTAGCCATACCGTATTGGTCGATGAGGTTTGCCGTTGGATGATGAATAATGTTGTCATGGTCGACCAGACCAGCCACCTTCGGGCCAAACAGTTTTGCGCAGTTCCAGTTGGCACTGTTTGTTCCTGGATAGGCACCACGCATGATGGCCTCTTTGGCACCCGGCATCTTCCAACTCTGCTTCACGGTATAGAAAACGTCGGAGTAGAAATTGTCGGGATCGCTGTTTTCATCACGCTCGTGGTCGTAGATGCTCGAGTACTTGAACTCAGCGAGCTTGTACTTCACCTGACCCTTGTTCACCATATCGAGAGCCTTACCGAGTGCCTCAGCGGCCTTCGCGCAGTACTTCGCGTCGTAGTCGTAGGTCTTGCCGTTTGAGCTGGCACCCAAGAGCTGGGGAGCACCGCCGTTCTTGGCCTTCTCCATCTCCTTCATCAGCGGTGAGCCAGCCCAGAGATAGCACTTGCCAAGGTAGCATAGTGCGGTGAACTTGTCAACACGCAGGTCGTTGCTACCCGAGGTCTGCATACCGGCCAGCGTCTCGTCCCAGTCGAGGGGCAGAAGGTCGTAGGCACGCTCAAAGTCTTCGGCGCAGCGGTCGGCACACTCCTGGAAGCTCAAACGGGGAAGTTCGGGAATCTGCGTGGCCTCGAAAGCCTCGTCGATGTAGGGCATGCCGCCGAAGTAGCACATCACCTCGAAATGCCACCATGCGCGGAAGAAATACATCTGTCCGAGAAGCAGGTCGCGTTCCTCGTCGGTTCCTACGAGCGACTTGATGTTCTGGATACCCAGGTTGCACTTGCGGATGCAGTACCACGAGTTTCTCCAGAGCGACTGGTCGCGGCCATTGTAGTTGTTACCCATGAGCCAGCACTGGTTGTTATTCAGCCAGTTGCGATAGTTGCCAAGGTCCACCTGATGGTCCATGTGGGCATAGCCTTCGGGGTTGTGAACAGCGTCGTCGCCGAAGTTCCATGCCGTACAATAGTTCACCTTTTCCTTATCGGGAATCAGGTTGTAGATTTCCTCTATATATCCCTGGAAGTTGCGGTAGTTCTTGAATGCCTCATCCTCAGCCACGATTGACTCCGGGTCCTTGTCGAGCCAGTCGGTGCAGGAAACGAAAGAGGCACCGCAGGCCAGCAAAAGCAGGCACCCGTACAGTAGGGATTTGATGTTACTGAAATATTTCATAATATATATAAATATGTGTGTCGCTATTAAATGTAAAGCTTGAATCCAATGTTATAGCGTCTGACAGTGGGGTAGGCACCGCCACCGCCGCTCCATCCGTAGTTACTCTCACGGTCATCGGGCATCTTCGTGATCAGGAAGAGGTTGTTACCATTGAGGTAAATCTTCAGGCTCGTGAAGCCCAGCTTCTTGATCCAGCCCTTTGTCCATGTGTAAGCAACTTCCACATTCTTCAGGCGGAAATACGAACCGTCGTAGAGATACTGCGTACCGTCGTTGTAGGAAACCTGCGAGGTGAAGCGGGGTACTACGACCTCGCCCGATCCGGTTGCGGGATTCCACCAAGTACCATTGTCGTAAACCGTAAGCAGCTTGTTGTTGAAGGATGCCAGGCCTACGTCGCGCGTCACGCCCGTCACACCGTAGAGCTGTGCAAACATGCTGAAGCCTTTCCACTCCCAGCCGATGGTGGCATTGTAGGTGTGCTCTGGGCTTCCAGTGTAGCCGTAAGGAGCCTGGTCGTTGGTCTCGTCAACCTTACCATCACCGTTGAAGTCAACGATGTAGTGGTCGCCGATGAGCACGTACTGGTCGTTGGCATCACGCTCAGGCGTACTGTACAGTTCGTCGTAGCTTCTGACGAAGCCGTTGTCAATGAATGAATGGTATTGGCCATGAGGATAGCCCTGTGCCTTACGGTAGGCGGGGAACAGTGCGGGGTCGTCCTTCAGTTTGATTACGTTGTGGGCGTAGGTATAGTTGGCATTAGCCCAGAAACGCATGCCATTAGCCAGCACCTTATTGAATCGAAGTTCAAACTCAAAACCGTGGTTCTTGATCTTACCCTTGTTGATGTCAGGAGTCTTGGCGGCACCATAGTAGGAAGGTACTGAACGGTCGCCACCGAAGATGAAGATGTCGTAGCGGTCGTCGCGGAACCAGTCGAAGCTACCTGCGAAGGTGCCATGAAGGAATGCATAGTCGAAACCGATGTTCTTCTTCGACACCGTTGCCCAACGCAAGTCGGGGTTGGCAATGCTCGATTCCTTATAGCCCGTGAACGGACTTGCCGAACCGTCGAGACTCATGTTGAACGGGCCGACAACCGACCAGTTCGTCAGGTAAGCCCAGCGATCACCAGCACTGTCGTCACCGATTTCACCATAGGAACCACGAATCTTGAACATGTCGATGATGCCCTTATCCTTCAGCGGTTTCATGAACTTTTCTTCTGAAACCATCCAGCCGAGAGCACCCGAGCAGAAGAAGGCGAAGCGGTTGTCGGGCGAGAACTTCTGCGAACCGTTGTAGGCACCGTTGAACTCAGCAAAGTATTTGCTCTTGTAATCGTAAGTGGTACGGAACACCCAGTCCTCGCGACGATTCTCGAGGTCGGCGTTACCGGCATTGTTACGGCGCTTCCAGTTACCCATCAACGTCACGTTGTGATCGCCGAACTGGCGTCCCCAGAACAGCTGCAACGACATTTCAGTTGCACGGCTGGTATAGCTGACGTTACCGGCTTCGGTAGTCCAGTCGCGGCTCTCATAGAAGTCGAAGCCTGTCGTGGCGTTAATCTCATCAGCCCAGATCATCTGTCCATCCTCGGGCAGGATGTAGGCTTTCTTTGTGGTATGCAAGTCGGAAATACCGCGGCTACCCTCATTGAACTGGTTGTCCCAAGAGATGGTACCACGGGCAATCAGGCCCTTCGTGATGAAGTCGAGGTTCTGCTCCAGCGCGAAGTCAGTGAAGACACGGGTGATGGTACTCAGCTCGTAGCCCGATGTGGCCACATTGGCAGGTGAGTTTGCAATGTTCGACACCATCTTTGAGTAACCCCATGAACCGTCAGAGAACTGCACGGGGAAGAGGTTCGGAGCCATACCGTAGGCACCGGCCCAATTCTGCTGCTGGAAGAACTCACCATTATTACCATAATAATAGCGCGGAGTCTTCTGCTGGGCATTCGAACCTGCGAGGTTCACCTTGAACTGCGTTGTCTTCGTGATCTGGAAGTCCAGGTTCGAGCGCACGTTCAAACGATTGTAGGCATAACCGCCTTCATAACCCTGGTGGTTGTCCCAGATGCGCGTCATATCGCCCTCGTTCTGGAAGTCGAACGAAACGAAGTATTTAACGAACTTCGTACCACCCGACAGGTTCAGGTTTGTATTATACGACAAGGCAGTCGACTTGAACATCTCATCCTGCCAGTCAACATTTGGATAACGCTCAGCCTGACTGTAATCACCGAGGTAGATGCCATCGGCAGTATAGTTCGGCTTCACGGTATGGTCCTGATTGCGGAAGTTGTTGATGAACGTCTGCGGGCGATAGTATGCCCAGGAGTCAGCACCGCCGATGGCCAGCTCGTGCTCGATGGCCTGGTTGCGAAGCATATAGCCATCGTACGAGTCGTACTTACGCGGCAGTTTCGACACGGCTTTCAGCGTAGCATTGAAGCCGACGTCGATGCGGGCCTTGCCTTCCACACCACGCTTTGTCGTGATAAGGATAACGCCGTTAGCACCTTCCACACCATAGACGGCCGTTGCAGATGCGTCTTTCAACACGGAGATGGTGGCCACTGACGTGATATCAACAGACTTGATCTCACGTTTCACACCATCGACGAGGATCAGTGGCTGGGCATCGACGTTCCAAGCTGCTGCACCACGAATGTAGATACGTGGGTCCTCTTCACCAGGCTGGCCGGTAGAGGCAATCGTGGCGATACCAGGCAGGTTACCCGTCAGGGCTGCACCCACGCTGCCGATACCAGCGGCACGTTCCAGAACTTCACCTGTTGTCTGGGTGATAGCACCAACCACAGAAGCTTTCTTCTGCTGGCCATAACCTACGACAACCACTTCCTCAAGGCTGGTATCGTCATCTTCCAGAGTCACGCGGAAATCTCTGCCAGACGTGATTCTGATCTCTTTCTCCTTCATGCCGATGTAAGAGACCACAATGGTTCCCTTGCCATCCGGCATGTTTAAAGAGAAGTTACCGTCGATGTCCGTAATGGTTGCATTCTTACGGTTGTCCTTCTGAACAACTGTCGCACCGATTATCGGCTCGCCGCTACTGTCAATGACGACACCCTTGACCAGTCCCTGTGCAAACGACGGTGCTGCAAACACCATCATAAGCAAAGCGAGGACCGATGTCTTTGACAATTTCTTGCTCATGACAAGATTAATCATCACTTTCAGTTTTTTTGTCATTTGGGTTTTGGTAATATTATTTGAATTTGTGATTTCGGTTAATGAATAACGGAAGCTATTTTTTTTAGCTCGTGTTAATAAATAACGAGTCCAAAAGTAGTGTTTTTTTTAATAACAAGCAAGGTTTTGCAACACTTTTTTTCAGTGAAACACGCTTTTGAAACAAAGTACAAAATAAATGAAACAATTAACATATATCATTTCCCGATGAAATGGCACTTTTTTCAGTGTTACAAGCTGATAGTGCTATAGGGTTGTGGTTGGTAACAAATGGTAAATAATCGCGACAAGATGCTATTTTTTGCCCTTCTTTTTTGTAATTTGTTCCCTATGTGCGGAGTCTTGATCCCTATGTGCGGAGTCTTGATGTGAAAATCTGAAATGGAAAAAGAATCTTTTTTACTTGTTCACTCCAGCCATATAGGGAAGCTGGTATGCTGCATCTCAACTTTCCAATCATTCTTAGTGTTAAAAAAGTAATTCCAATAATTTGACAAATTCGGAAATTTTGCTATTTCTGTAATCCGTTTATTTTCAATGGGTTAGGTAAGTAGTTTATAAAAAGTAAACGTTTTTTAAGATTTATTGTCGTTTTAATTTTTCCCCATTTTTAATATTTGTTCTATCTTTGCAGTACTTTTGAGTAAGGAGTATTCTTACAAAGCAAAAGAGATAAAGTCTTTACAAGTGACGCTTACTCATCTAATATTAAATTTTAATCATTAATTTTTTTTAATAGAAGAATGGGACAAGATCATTCAATGAAGACAACTAAAACCGGCATGTCATTCGTCCTCTATGGCGACCAATGGCAGGCAATTGAAATGCTGAGCATGGAAGAGCGTGGCATGCTCTTCACTGCACTCTTTGAAGATGTGCTT
>CACYJV010000043.1 GCA_902774815.1 uncultured Prevotellaceae bacterium
AATTTTGCGTTCCAATCATGCCGAACACCCCCAGATTGCAATTACACTTTTTTGTACCTTTCAATTATGGGTACTCCCTGCTATATGCTGATTTACAACCATTTGCGATTATCCGAAACACTTCCACATGAATTCTTCACCAATTCCATTGTGTCGCGGGCGATGACGATCTCCTCGTCGGTGGGAACAACCCACACCTGCACTTTGGAGTCCTTGGCCGAGATTAGCTTCTCTTCGCCACGGCAGTTGTTGGCCTCTGCATCCATCTTCACGCCGAGGAACTCCAGTCCGGAGCATGCCTCCATACGTGTAGAAACCTGGTTTTCGCCAACGCCAGCCGTCCAAACGATGACGTCAACGCCACCCATGGCAGCTGCATAGGAGCCGATGTACTTCTTAATACGATAGTTGTACATGCGCAGGGCAAGCTGAGCACGCTCGTTACCATTCTTCGCAGCTTCTTCAATGTCGCGCATGTCGCTCGAAATGCCTGTGATGCCCAGCACACCCGACTTCTTGTTCAGGAAGTCGGCCATCTCCTGAGGCTGCAGGTGCAGCTTATCCATGATGTAGGTCACTGCCGAAGCATCGATATCGCCAGAGCGTGAACCCATCATAACACCTGCCAACGGGGTCAGACCCATAGAGGTGTCGATGACTTTGCCGTCCTTGATGGCAGCCACAGAGGCGCCATTGCCGATGTGACAGGTAATGATTTTCAGGTCCTTGATGTCCTTTCCCATCAATTCTGCTACGCGATGCGACACGTAACGATGGCTGGTTCCGTGGAAACCGTAGCGACGTACGTGGTACTTCTCGTACAGTTCGTAGGGCACAGCATAGAGATAGGCATGCGCAGGCATTGTGCTGTGGAAGGCATTGTCGAACACTGTCACCTGCGGAACGTCCGGCATCAGGTGATCAACGGCACGGATACCCTTCAAATGGCCGGCATTGTGAACGGGGGCCAGGTCGCAAAGGCTCTCGATACCTGCCTCAACGCCTTCGTTAACGAGGCAACTCTTCTCGAAGAGGTCGCCGCCTTGCACTATACGATGGCCAACAGCATCGATCTCATCGAGACTCTTGATGGCACCATACTCTTCGCTAAGCAGGGTTTGGAACACGAAGTTCACGCCCTCTTTATGGTCGGGCATGTCGTGCATGAGGATCTTCTTCTCGCCATTGGGCAACGTCAGCTTCAAGAAAGCATTGTCCAAACCGATGCGTTCGACACCACCCTGTGCCAAAACGGACTCGTCGTCCATGTTGTAGAGCTTATACTTAATGGATGATGAACCACAATTAAGAACTAATATCTTCATAAATCAATAGATGTTCTAATTTGTTTCAATTATAATATGTACTATTCTAATCACTATTTATTTGGCATCCATGGCCTGGCAAGCCGTGATAGCCACCATATAGTAGATATCGTCGACAGAGCAACCACGCGAAAGGTCGTTCACAGGACGTGCAATACCCTGCAGAATCGGGCCGATGGCGATGGCATCGCCAAGGCGTTGCACGAGCTTATAGCCTATGTTACCCACTTCAAGGTTCGGGAATACGAGCACGTTTGCATTGCCTGCAATGTCGCTACCGGGAGCTTTCTTGGCACCAACGGAGGGAACGAGGGCTGCATCGGCCTGCAACTCACCGTCGATCTTCAGCTCGGGAGCCATCTCACGAGCCAGTTGAGTGGCTTCAACCACCTTGTCGACCACCTCGTGCTGGGCACTGCCCTTCGTCGAGAAGCTCAACATGGCAACGCGGGGATCCTCAAAGCCTGCCACCGACTTGGCTGTCTGTGCCGTGCAGACTGCAATCTGAGCCAGTTGGTTGGCATCGGGCATAGGCGTAACGGCCACATCGCCAACAACAACGACACCGTTCTCGCCATACTGGGGCTGCTTTGTGATGAGCAACATGGCACCACTGACACAGGTAATGCCAGGGGCACACTTGATAATCTGCAGGGCTGGACGCAGCGTGTCGCCAGTTGTCGAGAGAGCACCTGAGATCTGGCCGTCGGCACCTTCGGTCTTAATGATCATGCAACCCAGATAGAGGGGGTTCTTCACCAGTTCGCGAGCCTGTTCGATGGTCATTCCCTTCTTCTTGCGAAGCTCTGCCAGCAGTTCGGCATACTCTTCGCTGCGCGGATTGTTTAGCGGATCGATGATAGTAGCTTTGTCAATGTTGGTCAATCCATACTTTTCGGCATCGGCTTTGATTGCCTCAGGATTGCCAATGAGAATGATGTTGGCCAGTTCGTCGGCCAAAACACGGTCGGCGGCGCGCAGTGTGCGCTCCTCTTCGGCCTCGGGAAGCACAATGCGCTGCTTGTTGGCTTTTGCACGTGCCACGATTTGTTGTAATAGATCCATTGTAGTATAATTAAAAATTAGTAATAAAAGTCATTCTTCTGGTCTTTCGGCGTGTAAATGCAGCGGATGGAGGCATCCCTACATCTCCTTTGCCAGCACTGCCTCGAGTTCTTCAGCCGACAAGCGCAGGCGGAACTCACCCTTGTTAGCCACTGAAATGCGGCCGGTCTCCTCGCTCACGATGATGGCGATGGCATCGCTGGCCTGTGAAATGCCCAGTCCCGCACGGTGGCGCAAGCCCAACTCCTTAGGGATGTCGAGGTTATGGCTCACGGGCAGGATACAACCAGCTGCCTTAATGCGCTTCTTCGAAATCACCATAGCACCATCGTGCAGGGGCGAATTCTTAAAAAAGATGTTCTCAATGAGCCGCTGATTGATGCTTGCGTCAATGCGATCGCCCGTCTCAACGATGTCGTCGAGAGCCACACTGCGTTCCACCACAATCAGGGCGCCCACCTTTTGACGCGCCATGTTCATGCATGCCATCACGATAGGCATGATAGTTTCTTTGTCTTCCTCACCTTCCTTGTCCTTATTCTTAAAGTAGTGGAAGAACGAACGGAACCTTTGGTGTGCACCAAGCGTATAGAGGAACTTGCGAATTTCTTCCTGGAACAACACGATAATGGCGATAACACCCACGCTAACCAACTTGTCGAGAATCGAACCCATCAGCCTCATCTCCAGCACCTGACTGACAAACAGCCAGATAAGCACAAACACCATGATGCCAATGAATATGTTTAGCGACCGACTCTCTTTCATAAGCCGGTAGATATAGTAGAGCATCAGCGCCACTAACAGGATGTCGACAATATCTTTTATTTCAAAATCAAAGGGCATGTTCTTTATTTACGATTTACGGATTTGCGATTTACGATTGGTGAATTGGCGATTTACAATTCGCGGATTGACTATTTTGCCGCTCGGTCCGCAGGAACACTTTCATAACGCAGTGGAGAAAGAATGACGGATGACACGAATCTAACGGATGACACGGATGGTTAGCTATTTATCTTATTTACTTTATTGAACAGTTTCACGGTTTCAACGGCTTCACGGACATCGTGCACACGCAGAATGCTGGCACCTTTCTGCAGAGCTATGGTGTTTAGCACCGTCGTTCCGTTGAGTGCCGTATCAGGAGTACCGTCGAGCGTCCGCCAAATCATACTTTTGCGCGAGACGCCAACGAGCAATGGCAAGTCCATCACAGTGAGTTTGTCCAGTTGCGACAGCACGTCGAAGTTCTCATCCTTGCTTTTTCCGAAGCCAAAACCAGGATCCAAGATGATGTCTTTAGCACCCATGGCACGCAGTTGCAGCACTTCTTCGGCCCAAGCCTTCAGCATGGCCTCCACCGTAGGCTTCACCGACATCAGGATATAAGGCACTTTCAAGCGGGCAACGGTCTCGAACATCGAGCCATCCTCGTTGATGGGCGTGTTCACAATGCCCGTCTGTCCGCCTTCCGACACGTCGTTCACCATGTCTGCCCCCCACTCTTCCACACAGCGTCGGGCCACCAGCGGGCGATAGGTGTCAACACTTACGATGGCTTCCGGCACCTCTTGGCGCACGATGGTCAGTGCATTGCGCAGCCTGTTGCACTCCTCTTCGAGGCTCACTTCCTGTGCTCCAGGCCTGGTAGAGAAGGCACCTACATCAATGATGCGACCGCCTTCGGCCACGATTTGCTGTGCACGCTCAGCTATCTCTCGTTCCGTTTGCTTGCGGCTTCCGGCAAAAAACGAGTCGGGCGTGCAGTTCAGGATGCCCATAACCCATGGCTCTGCCAAGTTCATCAGGCCACCCCTCACATTGATGCAGTATTCCATTCTTCGTGCAAAGTTACGAATAAGTGAGCGAAATGCAAAACAAAAATCAAAGTTTTTGCTTTCATTCCCGAACGGAAGTAACTTCGGCAAGGCCAAAGTTGCGAAAATTATTCAGAAATCTTCACCCATAATTCATATTTATTTCCTATCTTTGCACAAAAATACGCTAATTATGGACATCAAGGAACTATACTCATTCTATCAGCAACACCCCATTATCACCACCGACAGCCGCGATTGCCCCGAGGGAAGCATATTCTTTGCCCTGAAAGGTGACAACTTCGACGGCAATAAGTTTGCCGTTCAGGCACTTGAAAAAGGCTGTTCGCTGGCAATAGTCGATGACGAACAAGTGGCCATCAACAACCCACAGCTGGTCATGGAAGGCCGATTGCTGCTTGTTGCCGACTCGTTGCAAGTGCTGAAGATGCTTGCACGCGAGCATCGCCGTCAGTTCCAGATTCCCGTCATCGGCATCACGGGCACCAACGGCAAGACAACGACGAAGGAACTCATCCGTTCCGTGCTGTCGGAGAAGTACAATGTGCTGGCCACCGAGGGCAATTTCAACAACGATGTGGGTGTTCCCAAGACGTTGTTACGACTGAACAAGGACCACGAAATTGCCGTTGTCGAGATGGGAGCCAGCCATCCAGGCGACATCAAGACATTGGTTGAGACTGCCGAACCTACCTGTGGACTCATCACCAACGTGGGCAAGGCCCATCTACAGGGCTTCGGTTCACTGAAAGGCGTCATCAAGACGAAGGGCGAGCTGTACGATTACTTGGCCACTCGACAGGAAAGCGTCATCTTTATCAATGCCGACAACGAGCATCTCGTGTCCATCCTGCCCGACAATGCATGGGTTGCGCCCTACAGTCAGAACCCTGCCAATGCCGAAGGATGCGTGATTGGACAGCTCATCGCCTGCGATCCCTACCTGCGTCTGCGCTGGTGCGAGAACGGACTCGACCTGGAAGAGCGCAACGAAGAGCAGCATTGGTACGAGGTTAGCACCCATCTCATCGGCAGCTACAACCTCGACAACGTGCTGGCAGCCATCACCATAGGCCTGCAATTTGCCGTATCGCCCAGCCAAATCTGCCATGCACTGGAAAACTATGAGCCGACCAACAACCGTTCGCAGCTCAAGGAGACACCCTATAACCACCTTATCGTGGATGCATACAATGCCAATCCAACGTCTATGGAGGCCGCTCTCGACAATTTCAGCCTGATGCAAGTAAGCCCGAAGATGGCTATCATCGGCGAGATGCGCGAGTTGGGCGAGTCAAGTCGCGAGGAACACGGCCACATCATCAAGGTTTTGAAGCGCTGTCGCTTTGACCAAGTGTGGCTGGTGGGCGACGAATTCAAGGACATCAAATGCCATTACCGCAAGTTCCACGACGTTGAGGAGGTGAAAGCCGCCATTGCCGAGAGCCGACCTGAAGGCTATTACATCCTGATCAAGGGCAGCAACGGCAACCGTCTCTATCAGTTGGCTGAACTTTTGTAGCCCTTTGTTCAAAAGAACACTACATCAACTGCAAGCCGTAGGCATCGTTTCCACCTGTGAAGAGGCTGATAGTTTCGGAGCGACGAGAAGATTTGTGCACACCAACAAGCACACAGGGCGGAAGTAAACCACCTCTCTGTCACTCCTATTGGGCATTTTAGGCTTCCAAAACAAAAAACTTTGGAAAAGTTGCACGTAATTGAAAAATTCTGTGTACCTTTGCAGTCGATTTTGAAAATCACCTCTTGCAGAGGATGTTCCCTCGTCCCTGCCACACGGAGGTTTTCGGGATGTAGCGCAGTTGGTAGCGCACTACGTTCGGGACGTAGGGGTCGGGCGTTCGAGTCGCCTCATCCCGACCAAAGGCGACAAGTGAGACTTTTCACTTGCCGCTTTTTTCTTTCTTGCAACTGCTTGAAAACAAATGGAATATCTTATAATGAGTTGAAGTATTTATTGCAAAAGGACAGGTCATAAAAACAAATCAAACTATGCGTAATATTTTGAAATTTTTACCGATGCTAATTGTCACAATCCTAATAATCCTATTTTGGATTGATGACTTTGTCGCGTTCATTATTACAATCTTCTTGTTTTTTCTATCTATTCCTGCTATTATAGCATCCATCTATTTTACAATAAAATCATATAGACTTTCAAACCGATGGCAGAAAGGATTATTTGCGTGGGGGATATTTAATCTATTATTCTTTTTTACATATCTGTCATTCAGACTTCCAACACAACGATGCAGTGCTACCTTGATGGCAGAACATTACGAAAAAAATGCAAAGTACATGGAAGAACTGTTAGAATACGTTGATAGGTCATTGGATGACAGCACATCAATACATTTGGAATTTGAACACGGAAAGGCTTCTATTTTCCATGTTGCTTCAAAAGGAGACTCACTGATGTCATGTCACTGGGATGACGCAGAGGTGAAAAAAGATTCGCTAATGAGAGTAGTGGGCCTGACACGTGATGAATATGATAGCATACACTCTCAACTTAATAGTATTGATTGTATAGGTTTTGAAATGAGCAAATCACATCTTAAGGATGAAACCATTATAAATTTTAGGCGTGTAGGAATGGGGATGTATTCTTTCATTGTTTATAACAGACTCATGAATCAAGATGAGAAAGATTATTATATGAATGATGGGCAGTGTATCCCCTATAATGAAAAAGTAGTATTTATGTATGGCGGAGGCGCTTTTGGAATGCAAGTTTTTCCAAATGATGAAAAAGAGGAATTTCTACTTAGACACAAACCTTGGTAATATTCCAGCAATCCCGACATCTCAACAAAAAGGAATTCAGTTCAACTGGATTCCTTTTTGTTATAACAGCAGGTAGGGTTCAGAATCAATGACCGACTCATCCCGACCAAACAAAGCATAGGTCTATGTGCTACGAGGCAATGCTTTATACGATACAGAGCAATGCTTTACAGGGGTATAAAGCTATGCTTTAGCACCGCAAAAGCATAGCTTTGCAAGCAACAAAGCAATGAGTTACAACTTCAAAGGCAATGCTCTGTAAACCACAAAGCATTGCCTTAGCGTGAACAAAGTAATGCCCCAGTAGCAGCAGGGCAATGCTTTGGCTGAAGAAAAACGCCACGAATTAAGGCTCTGTCACCTGCAATTTCTTCCGATAGCGATTGAGTTCCTTCATCAGATGACGCGTGATACGCTCAGTGCCTGGCTGCCCATAGATGTTGTTGAGCTCATGTGGATCGGCCTGAAGATCGTAAAGCTCGAAGTAATCAATGTCGGGATCGTTGGTAATGTAGCCCGAATTCCGCATCCAACGATAGCTTCCATTCTCGCGAGTGCCCTGAATTTGCTGGTATTTGTTCTCCTGCAAGGCCCGTTCACCACCCTTTCCGTAGAAGTGAATGAGCTTATAACGATCGGTACGGACGCCCTCCTGCTTGCGTGCCAGATGCCATGCAGGGTAGTCGTAGTAATGATAGTAAAGGGATTTACGCCCTACTGACTTCCCGTTTGCACCCTTTGAGGAGGAGCGAAGCACACGTCGGAGTGAGATGCCCGTCATCTCTTTGGGTTGCTTCACGCCGGCATAGTCAAGGAAAGTGGGTGCATAGTCGATGTTCTGCACCATGGCATGGCTGACAGTGCCAGCCTTTATCTCACGCGGATAGCGCATGACGAGTGGCGTTCGGAGGCTTTCCTCGTACATGAACCGCTTGTCGAACCACCCGTGTTCACCCAGATAGAACCCCTGATCGGATGCATAGACGACGATAGTGTTATCGGCCAGGCCATGCTCATCAAGGTAACGCAGCAGCCGACCCACGTTTTCGTCGATGCTATGGATGACCGACAGGTAGTCGCGCAGATAGGTCTGGTACTTCCATTCCACCAAGGCACGGCCCGTAAGGCTGTCGCGTTGGAAGCGATTGTAGCGCGCTCCGAAGTAGCGTTCGTATGCTTTTCGCTCGTCGGCATTCAGCCTTCCATACTCGGCAATGGTCTGTCCGAAGCGGTCAACGGGCCGTCCCACGGAGTCAACCTTCAAGTCGAGTGCCAGTTCCATGTCCTTGTCGATGGACATCTTCTGCGTATGGGCAGCCGAACCACGCGTGGCGTAGTCGTCCCACATGGTCTCTGGCATAGGAAACTCCACCTCATCGAACATGCCAAGATACTTCACGTCGGGGAACCAGCTACGGTGAGGAGCCTTATGGTGCACAAGCATGCAGAACGGCTTTGCCGTATCGCGGTGGTCAAGGAATTCTATGGCATGGTCGGTGATGAGGTCTGTGGCATAGCCCTCTTCACGAACGTACTTCCCACCCGACGTTTCGCTCTTGAATTCTGGGTTCCAATAGGATCCTTGATCATAGAGAACGTGGAAGCGATCGAACCCCTTTGGCTCGCACAGGAGGTGCCACTTGCCAATCATACAGGTCTCATAGCCTGCCTGTTGCAGTAGTTCCGAGAAGAAAGTGCGCGTGGAATCAATGCCCTCAAGCAGCATTTGCTGTCCGTTCTGATGGCTATAGAGGCCCGTGATGAGGCAAGCACGACTGGGCGACGACAGCGAATTCTCGACAAACGACTCGTCGAAGCGCACGCCTTCGCGAGCAATACGGTCAATATTGGGCGTCGGTGCCAGGCGTCCGATGGGATGTCCGTAGGCCGAAACGGCCTGAAAGGCGTGGTCATCGCTCATGATATAGATGATGTTGGGGGGCAGATTGCCACCCTTTCCCTTCCCGACTGGGGAGGGAGACTGAGCAGATGTCGAGACTATGGGTGTGGCTGCGAAGGCCAACAGGGGAAGCAGACGGTTCGGCATAGCTATGTTGTATGGATGTTTTGTACCTTTTTACTGTATCACTTTATCATTTTGAAGCCTTGTCAGAACGTGACGTAGGGGCGAAGGCGTTCGATGGCATCGGGCGGAAAATCGGGCAGATGTCGCAAATCATCAAGACTTTTGAGCGGTCCCGTCAGTCGGCGGTGATCATTGATGGCACGTGCCTGATAGAAATTAACGTACGGATGCTGGCGAATCTTTGAGAACGAGAGCGTATTGAGGTTCATCTTCTTGACGTTGTCGGTGTTCACCTGGAAGAAAGGAAGCGCATCTTCAGGGAATCCGTCAATCTCGAGCAACTGTTCAACCGACACATAGCCGCCAAGGCGCTGACCATAGCTGACGATACGACGGGCATAGTAGCTGCCAATGCCTGGCACGCGCTTCAGTTCCGTGGTGTCGGCCTGATTGAGAACGACGTGTTCGCCTGCCGAAAGCTTATGTGGGTAAGGCGTGGACATTTGCGACGGCGTTTCATTACCATTCGAAGCGTACTCGCGACTACCACCATCACGACCTTCAGAGCGACGGTCGCCCACCAGTTCGGAGGCAGGCCGGTAGTCGGCAGCAATGCGTATGTAAGGCAACAGCTCGCGATACTGCTTCTGAGTGAGGCCATATAGGCGTGCAAAGTCTGTTGGTCGCTGGAACACTCCGCCTCGTGCCCGATAGCGATACAGGCTGCGCACCTGCCAAGGGCTCAGCCCAAGCCTCAGCAACTGGGTGGAATCGGCCGTGTTGGGATCAAAGGTGAAACGCTCAACCTGCTTCTCAGACGCGTCATAGTAGGGTTCGGCGCTTTTGTCTCCGTCTCTTTGCCCTTGTCCGACGGCATAAGCCGAGCGGCGATCGGCACCATTGCGAGTGCTGGAGGAGTCAGCTGCCCTCTGCTGGTCGTCCGACGATGGCGGCTTCGAGTCCACTCCCTTGAAAAGAGCCACTGCGATGACTCCTACCAACAATAGTGACAGCACCACCAATCGGTCGTTCTTGACCATACAGAATAGCTTGCGTATGTCCATGGCATTTCTTTTTCTTGTGAATTCGGTATCGATTCGTTAGCAATGGCAAAGATAAAGAAAAAAGATGATACGGACAAATGCTTACCGCTTTTTCTTTTCCATGATGGGGAAAAGCCTCAATAGAGTGTCAAGGATAAAGAAAAAGCAGCCCCACTCGTGCCATAGACAACGAGTGAGGCCGCAATGAATAGCTTAATTATTGTGTTGAGTTATTTGACGGTTACCTTTCGGGTGATGATCTTTCCAACATTGATACGCACCACATAGACACCGCGCGGCAACATGGCCGTTGCATCAGTAGCAACCTGACGTCCAGCCAGCGAGAAAATGCTCACCGTAGCGCCAGCGGGCAGGTTTTCAACAACGATGCGTCCGTCGCGTGTTCCTATGGCAATGCCTCCGAACGAAGGACCACCGATGCCCACAACCATATTCTGCTCGAGCAGGGCAATGTCGCGGCGCAGTATCTTCACGGCACGGTCGATGGCATCCTGATCGGTCGAAGAGAGCAACGGCTCAGCCTCAGCGAGCGATGCCACAAGGTCGTCGTAGTCTTCCTGAATGTAGATGTAGTCGCCTGCATCGCACATGGCCAGCAGCTGGTGGGCACGGTCAATGAGCCACTGCAGGGCAGCATAGTCATTTGGTGTGCGCGAGTTGGAGAAGGCAATGATGGCTTCCTCCAGTGCACTTACCTCGGCATCAACGGTCTGTTGGTTCACTTTGTTCTCGTTAACCATCTGCTGTGCCTTGTCAATAGCGGCCTGCAAAGCCGTGAAAGCACTCTCCGGATACTTGCCAGGGCCATCGCCTCGGTCGGCCTGTGCATTCGACAGCATCTGCTTGGCATCGAGAATGGTCTGCTTCAGCGTAGCCATGTCCACATGAACACGGGCGGCGGCGAAGTCGGCAGCAGCCTTTTGCAGGGCCTCAGTGGCCGCATCAATCTCGTCTTGTGTAGCCATGTTGTTGTCGCGCACTGCCTTGGCGGCATCCAATGCCTGCTGATAGGCCGTGATGGCCTCGGCGGGATATTGCCCGTCGGCATCGCCAGCCACTGCCGATGCCAATGCTTTCTCTGCGGTGGTGATAGCTGCATTCAGTTCGGTGCGATTCATAATCTGTTCGGTATGGGCACGTGCCACATAGACATCGATCTGGGCCAGCAACTCAGCCGTAATGGCATCGAGTTCATCCTGCGTCTTGGCACGGTTGGCACGACTGCGCATCTGACGGATGACACTGCGGAACTCGGCCACGTCTTCAGCGAAATATTCGCCCACGTTGTAGCCTATCACCATGGCATCGGCAGCCTCCACAGCCTTCTGATAGGCGGCATTAAAGGCCTCTCTGTCGAGCACAACGGTCACATAGGGTTCCAGTGTCCAATAGGCAAGCTGATTGCCCTGACCTGCCTTGTCGCTATAGATCAAGGCTCCGCTGCTGGTGGCATCGGTACCTGCGAACGTATTGCTGATGGCAAAGCGCAAGCCAAGGTACTTTCCGTCGAGCTGAACGACCTGAACTACCGATGCCGAATCGGCCGAAGCCTTCCACTGTGTGTTGTAGTCGCCAGTGCGGGCGAAGTAAGTTTCCTGGGCAACGGAGCGCAAACGATAGGTGAAACTGCCGGCATACTCGCCTGTAACGGCCTCGAGAGTTACGATTTGGCTCTCGGTTGCCGACTCATCTTCGCCACGTGCGGTGATGCTGGCATTGCCCGACTCCGTGGCCGTGAGCAGATTGCCGCTGGAATGGATGACTATATAGGTCTGACCAAGGTCGAATTCCTCCATGGGATTGAACGATGCCAGGAATTTGTCGATGGCTTGTTGCAGGGTTGCGGCAGCGGCAGCACCCTCCTCGAAGGTACTTATGGTGGGCAAAGCTGCCTCAGCAGCGGCAATAGCGGCAAGTAGCTCATTCATAGCCTGCTGCGGTACCTCATAGTAAGCTGAGCCAACTGGGGTGTTTTCGGCCAGTTCACGGGCCTTGGCGATGACCTTTTCCAATGCTGCAGTGGGTGAGTATTCCTCAATGAACCATGCCGAATTGGTGGCCGTCGATGACTTGTCGCAATAAAGAAGCGAACCGTCAACGGTGGCATCGCTACCCAGATAGCCCTTGCCAGCTACGTTCTGAATGGCATAGACTCCATCGGAAAGGGCCGTCACCGTCCACTGGGCCTCGGCATCTTCGCTGGTTTCCAGCCACACCGTGTTCCAATTGCTCGACGATTGCTTAGCCAGATAGGCTGTCTGCTGGGCATTTCGGAAGGCATAGGCACCATCAGTGCCAATGGGTTCGAGGTAGAACTGCTGGCTCGTCGAAGCATCGGGAGTGGCCACAATGGGGGTTGTGGACTCGCGCCAGGCCAGGTTGTTGCCACCAGCGCGCTGGGTTACCACATAGGGTTTCTGCGGATCGGGCTTGTTTTGCTTGTTGGCATTGTAGGTATCAATGGCCTCCTGCAGGTACTTCAGGGCGCCTTCGTAGTCGGGAACCATCGCTTCTGCAGTGGCAATGGCGTCCACAAAAGCATCAAAGGCAGCACGCGAGTTCATAAAGATGTTAACACCAAAGCTCGACGACGACACACCATCGCGTATACTCTTGGCTTTGGCCAACAGTTCTTCGAAGTTGTACTGGGCATCGCGCTGGTCGGCAGGCACATATTCCTTCAGCGTCCAGCGGTAGCGCTGGTCTGTGCCGTTCTTATTACTGTAAACGGTAGAACCGGCGGTGCTATTATCAGTACCAAGCACTGATCCGCTGCCCATGTTGCGCAGTTGGACGTAGGTGTCGTGGTCTTCTATGCGGAAAATGGCATTCGGTAACGTCAGGTCAGTCGATGAACTGGACTTGGTGTCCCACGAACCGCTGCGGTAAACGTAGTTTCCTACGGCATCGACAAGGTTATAACCGCTGGTCTCGGCATCCTCTGGAGCCACCACAAAGGTGAACACCTGAGTCATGTCTTCAACATCGGCATTGGCAATCTTCACGGTTCCGCCACCTGTCGTGAGGTAGAAGCCCGACGAATGGACAATGTTGTACTGCTTACCCAACTCGAAAGGTGGGTTGACGCTGTTCTTATAGGTGCTGATAGCTGCCTGAAGGGCGATGATAGCACTGTTGATCTGGTCCTGAGTAGTGGCCGATTGGAGCACAGAACGTGCCTCGCTGATGGCCTGACTGAGTGCTGCACGCACGGCAGCTGTGTACTGGCCTTTGGCAGTTCCCTCCTCAGTGGTGGCCAACAGTTGCTCTGCCTCGCTGATGGCAGCCTCCAGACGATCGGTCACAAGTTCGCTGCTCCGCTCAACTTCACCTAGGAAGAAGCAATCGAAGCTGGATTGGTTGATCCAACCGAAGTTTGCAATGAGGAAAGGCTCTGCATCGGTGGCCGTAAGCACGATGAGCGTCTGCACCCAGGTATCGCCCGTATAGTTGAGGGTTGTGATTTCAGTACGGGTAGTGGTGGCCGACGTTCCCGTATAGATACGGCTGTACTGAAGATTGTTGCCCATACCCGACGAAGGACGGTTGGCCCAGACGGAGAACACGTAGGTTTTGCCAGGAGTAAGCTCCCAACCGCGTTTCAACGACTTATTGGAACCACTTCCAGCGCTGCCCAGACCGTGCAGATAGGCACCGCCATCGGCACCGCCACTGGCAACGATCTCGAAGTTTTCCTCTGAGAGGGCACTGCCATCACCGGCTGTCCAATCGGTGAACCCGTCGTCGAACGATGGATTCGTAATCATGTTGTCGCCCGAAACCACAAAAACACCGTCCTCGGTGGTGATCTTGTCACCGCGCTGAGGTGTGATGTTCTGAGCCGTTGTCAGGGCGGGCACTGCCCACAACGAAAGCAACAACAAAGCGAAGTTACTGAGTAACCAGCTGTGAAAGGATTGTGTCTGCTTCATATAGCTATGTATTTATGTTTTGATTTCTATATTCCGTCATGATACTAATAGGCAACCGACGAGACAACGCTCTGCTTTGTGTCGTCCAGCTGGCGACTGACGCCGTGGCGGGCCTCAGGTACCTGCAGTGAAGAGCCGGCATATTCAGCCTGAAGGGCAGTCTGATCGACGACACGTGTGAGGTCGTTGAGCGAGGGAGCCACGGGTTGGACAAGGAATTCTGGCACATTGTAGCTGCGGAAGAGCTGTCCATAGTAGCGGGGAGAACGCTGTGGCAACAGGAAAGGCTTATGCATCTGGCCGTTACGATCGAAGTAGGCGATGTAGAGACGCGTGTAATTGCCATCGTCGCGGCGCGATGAGAACACCACCCATCGTCCATTCGACGAGAAGGAATGATAAGAGGCGGCTCCCCAATCGGTATCGAGGGCAGGATGCACATCGATCAATGGTTCCTTTCCTTCGGTTCCTATTCCTGTGGGCATCGCATAGAGTCGAGACGAGCTGTGCCAGATATGGAACTGCCCAAAATCGGCCAATGCAAACAACAGCCATTTGCCATCAGGCGACACTCGTGGGGTGGAGGCACTCTTACCGATGGCGGCAGCATCGAACACGAGTTCACGCTCACCGAACTTCTTTGTCCTGGCATCGAACGACCGGCGATAGATGTTGTACTTCAATAGCGGGTAGGCACTGTTGAGTTCGGCATCGATGTTATCCGATTGTTGCTCATAATGGGCAGAAACGTAGTAGAGCCACTGCCCATCAGGACTCCACGTGGGGAACGTTTCGAACTCATCGGCACGGCAATCGATGTCGTAAACTTGGTTCTTTGCGGCATCATACAGGATCAAATTGCTGCCGAAGTCGATGACTTCAATCTTCTGTACGTCACGTGTGTGGAAAACCTGTCCCGTCTCGTTCACGGAGAAGGCAATGAGTTGGTCGTTCAAAGGATGCCATGCCGGATAGACGCCTGCCGATAGCGTGCTGTCGGTCTTCAGGTTGACCTTCGTGGCCATATGGTTATCGATGAGCACCGTGCCGCCTTTCAACTGGCGAACGTGGAACAACGAGTGCCCCGTCCGATTCTGATTCTGCGGAACATGGCAGTTGATGCACTGTCCTTTCTCGTCCTCACTGAGCATCATGTTGTGAAAGACGATGCGTTCATCGAAATTTGAGACGTCACGCTGACGGATAGTCATGTCCTCGTAGTCAACGTATGAGGGCTGGATGAGTCGATAGGTGACGTAAGCATCTATGCTGTCGGTGGCAACGGGGTTCTTCAGCGTCTGGAAACGACTCCAATGGCCATCGTTTTTCACGTAGATATCGGTGTAAAGCGTATCGCCACGGGCAACGCTCAGCAACTCACGCCAGTCGGCCAAAGATATGTCTGAAGGATTGCTGCCACTTACTATCTCAGTACCGTCCTTTGTGTAATATCTGACCACGTAGGCATCGCCCGGCTCCAACACCTCTACGTTCAGCGGTGCGATGTTTGGAGGCAGGGTGGCTCCGTCGTTGTCGGGCAAAACGTGTGCCTTGCGGGCCACCGATTTAGCATCCTCAGGCACCGACGCGCCACAGCACGTCAACGCCATCGTCAGCAAAAGCAGCAAAAGCCTGCATGCCGTCAGCTTCACCTTATTATATATATAGGGCATCATCATCGTTTTGTCGTTTTGTCACGTTGTCTTTAAGCCTTCAACGAAGAAATAGTAGTACCAGTAGGTATCGCCAAACTCCGGTTTGAGCACCGTTCGGTTGTACTCTTGGTCGTCGCCATGCTGGGCAGAAGCCTGCACCAGACGTTCGAAGCGGGCTTGAATAGCAGCATCAATGGGTACATCGCGCAACAATTCCGGATGTCCCTGCAACTGGGCTATCATCAAGGCGGCCTCTTGGTAGTGCGTTGGAATCTTCCCCTGCCACGTTGGCAACAGTTTGAAGAAGCGAGGCCAGAACGCCTGCAGGTTCTTTGTAATGAGATTGTGCATCATCGACACCTCAACCATCTCCCTTGAGCCGCCATCGGTCAGCGCAAACGAGTTCAGCAGATAGAATTCTATGAGTCCTGCATCGCCATCGAGCACGTCGCCATAGTTCATCAACTCCTTTGGTGCCTGCAGTTCCGTAGGCTCTTGCAGTTCCTTCTGTTCCGTATGCTGCGACAATGTCGCAACCGTCTCCTCCCCTGTCTTCCAGAACAGCGTGTGATTCAACGCGTCGGCATACTTTTTGGCAAGTGCATCTTCACCGTTCAACACGGCAATACGATGCATCAGTCGAAGATAGTCGGGGCGCATGCCGTATTCCACCATGTCTTCCATACACCAACGGTAGGCGAAATTGATCTTACCGTAGTAATAATAGAGCAACCGGCCAACCGTAGCCTGCAAGTAATGATAGGGCCGACGGGCATGATAGCCGGCTGATCCTTCGGGATAGTGGAACAGTTCGTCGCCCATACGACCAAGCTTGTAAAGTGCAAGTCGAGTCAGGCACACCTGGGCACGTGTGGGTTCTGCGTCGTTTTGGCGTGCCGTTGCGAGCACATCCTCCCAGCGGCCTTCCTCCGAAGCATGCTTCATTTCCAGAATGGCTGCGAAATTGCTGTCACGATAGGTGTGCGTCCACGTCGCAATGCAGGCTCCGAAGAAGAGCAACAGCGATACTGCCACCCTTAGATAGCCGCCAATAGCGGTACTTTCCTTTGGCTTTCTACCTGAAAAACATGCCACAAACACCAGCACTGCCATAGCAATCAGCATTGGAAGGAATAGCGGTTGTTCCGTTGAACCCCATCGATAGTCGGGCAAACCCACCCAGTAGAGTTGGTCGGCACGCAGAAAGAACCACCCGGTTCTATAGAGCAATGGCGGCACAACGGCCGAAAGCACCAACGAAAGCACTGGGATAAGTAGTCCAAACCAGTGCTTTCCGCCGTTAAAAGCGTGCCTTTCGCGCCATATCTTAGCAAGGCAGCACACGACGAACAACAAGCAGGCGAACAACACATAGAAACCGGCAAGCCAATAGCCCACGCAGACCATCAACACCCAGCATCCAACACCCAACACCCAGCCTCCAGCACTCAGCCTTGTTTTCGTATGCTGCGACTGTGTCGCAGCCTTCTCCCACGCCATTCGCCACAATCCCACCAGCAGAACTGCCAAGAGCAATCCCACTGGCAGCGTGAAGGCCACAGCGGCACATTTCAATACATATACGATATAACCTAACTGCAAGTAGTTGAGCAGCAACATCCATGAAGGAATCCAGGCGATGCCTGCCCAAGCATCACTGATGCGGAATACTTTTTTCACCGCAAAAGCCAACGCCACCAGCGCTGCCAATAGCAGCATACTTCCCAACCAAGGCCATGCCATGCAACTTTGCAACAGCGAACTCACCCAAAAGAGTCCACCACCAATCTGCGACAGCATGTCAATCGTGAACACATGGGTTGTCAGGAAGGGAGTAAGCGCAGCCGTTTCGAGCAAGAAGTGATAGCGTTCGCACAATAATAGCCACAGACCTGCTGCCACAAAGCAACACAGCGGTAGCCAAGTAGCAACTGCCACCATTCTTCCAGCAAAGCGGTTTGCCTTTCCACTGCTGGCCTGTCTTTTGCTATTATTTGTTTTCGTCATCGTTATCGT
This sequence comes from uncultured Prevotellaceae bacterium, assembly GCA_902774815.1. Classification (GTDB taxonomy): domain Bacteria; phylum Bacteroidota; class Bacteroidia; order Bacteroidales; family Bacteroidaceae; genus Prevotella. Next base: position 17,733 of record CACYJV010000043.1, read on the forward strand.
TATTTGCCTTCGTCATCGTCTTCGTCATCGTCATCGTTATCGTAACACCTTTCTGCCATTTACAATCAGCACCTGGTGCTTTGTGCTATGCTGCGACACCGTCGCAGCCCCTCCATCACTCACCTTTCGCCCGACCAAATCATAGACGGCGGAATTTTCAATTCTCAATTCTCCACTTTCAATTTGATCGATGCCGGCCAACCAAGCTTCTTGTTCTTGCATCTTCTCCTTGTTTTCGGCTCGGTAAGCCTTGCTGAACATATCGGCCTCTACGTAGTCGGGATGCTCTTTTGAATCATAGTAGACTCCGAAATGCTGGTGGATGGTCGTGCTCTTCTCCGTCAGGAACAGGGCTGTACCTGCAATCGTCGAATTGCCTGACACCGACAGGCAAACGCCATCGCTGGCATTCTCAATCCTATAGTAACCGTCTTCCTGAAGCACCATGCGCCACAGTTGACCTTCACTGTCTGATTCAGCCTGCCAACGCAACGTGCCATAGACGGATTCCATATAGGTGCCGGCACCCTTCATTTCTATCTTGTAGGTGTAGGGAATCTCTGTCGTGTGGAACGTCAGGCAAAGGTTCGTCTCACCGTCGTTCTCAAGCGTCAGCGACGTCTTCGGTCGCGACACGATACGGTCGGAATATCTCTCCAACAGGTAGTATTCGTCGCCATCGACGATTTCCTTCACTCGCTTATAGCGATACATGTCGTCAAACACCGACAAGTCCCACTCATCGTACCAGCGTACTGCCGGATAGCCACTTCGTACACTCAGGGGCAGCCATACGTGCTTTGAACTCTGAATGTTACTGGAATTCCAACGGTCACCCATATACACGAAGGCTTTTTCCCGACCAGGAACCTTGAACACATAATTGCTCTGGCTTTGGTAGGTATTGTCCTTGCCGTTGTCGGTGCAGAAGTTGATACCGGTCGAACCATCGCTGGCCTTGAAGTCTGCTGGCGCTTCCCAGTCGCCCATCAGGTCCTGTGTCCACATATAGCGGCCAGGATTGGGATTCCATCCCGTACAACCAGAGAACAAACCGTAATAGGTCTCGCCGACCTTGAACAGCGATGCGGCTTCGTAACGGCGCCCTTTCAGTTGCGTGTTCACCGATTCCTGTGGATGCAGATAGTCTTCCTCCAACGGCGAACAGTTCGTATTGGTGTTCATACCCGTCGAATACACGTGGTAAGCAATGCCATCGTCATCGACGAACACGGTCTGGTCACGTGAATCGTGATTGTTGGGACGGAACACATCGACGAGTTTGTAGGGACCGGCCACATGGTCGGCCTGGCAGACTGCTACCTTTGCTTGTCCGTAGTCGGAGCCATTCTCCCAATGAATCCACATCACCCACTTGCCAGTGGTGGCGTTGTAGAACACCTTCGGGCGCTCCAACGTCCTTCCACTTGCTATATCAGCGTTCTCATCGGTCATCGTTCCGGTCGGAGTAACTGCCTTACACTGCTCTGTCCACGTATAGAGATCCTTCGAACGATAGCAACTGATGCCATTGCTCTTGTTCGTCGAGCGACATTCACCAAACCAATAGTAATAGCCGTCATGGTAAACGACACAGCCACCATGAGCATTTACACTTGACCACGAACTTCCTGGACTGATGCCTGCGGCAAACACCGTTGCCACAGACATCAGTAGGAATATCATCAGGGCGCTTAATCTACGAATCATAGAAACGTTTTCAAGTCTACTGTTAACTAATACTTTGCCTTCAGCACCTGTTTACGGCCATCTTTGATGACGGCAACGATGTAGACACCTTTGCCAGGCAGGGCAAAGCCTGTGTCGCCTGCCACATCGGGCAGTGCTATGACCTGTCTGCCATCAGCGGCATAGACCAAGACACGGGAGTGTGCCTCTACACCAAGCACCTGCATCTGTCCGTCACGAGTACGTACACGGATGTTGCCCACTTGGTCGGTCGCTGTCTGTATGGCATCTGTGATCTCTGCGACATCTAAACCTGGCAACTGAGGTGCATAAGCGCCTGAAGCATCATAGTTGAAGTATTCAACATCGGCATCCAAATTCTCAAAACCAACTTTCTGGTCTGAAAGACGACTGAATCCCTTCATCTTTACATCATCTATCTTGAATGCACTGACGCTGGCTCCCCAAGCGGCACGCTCCAACATGAACGTGACACGTACCTGTTGCGTGTTGGCCTGCGACTCGAAGTCGGCAGCATAGGTCTTGTAGGAATCGCTATTCACCGTCATTGTCACGCGATTTGCATCGTTCTGCAAGTCCTGAATACGGATGGAACCAAGCTGATCGCCATTCGAACGGATACCGCCCTTGGCAAGACAGGAGAACGAGTACACCTCATTCGGGGCCACATCGACAATCTGTGAAATCTCTGCAGCTGCCCAGCCGCCTTCCCACATGTAGCGATGGATCTCAAGAACGTGGTTGTTCTGGTCAACTTCGTTCGAACGTTCTTCGCGTGAAATGTCTTGATAGCTGTTGTATTGGTCGTAGGGATAGACATCCCAACCTTCGATACGGTCGGTAATGCTGCGCGATGAGTTATAGTTGTATTCGCCTTCGAAGTCACCATTCTTAATCAAGTTACGAGCCACAGGACCCGTTGCCACGGCCCACTCCGGCTGGAGGGCCAGGTCGGCGATACGCATCGTGTCGAGAGGCAAACCATCGCGATAGACGAACACGCGTTTGTCGGATGTTACGGAATAGCGATAGGTATGCTGCAAGCCATCGGTATTGTAGAAAGTGCCACCGTTAGCAGGGTTAGAGATGCCCTTTTCACTGACAAACACACCCTTTCCGTTGTAAAGTCCCATACTGTTTGAGTTCACATAGCCCTTGAAACCGACACCTTGTTCAGTGATTGCAAACGGATTGATATAGCGACCGGAAGCATCAACCTTGGCCTTTATTTCCAGCGAATAGCCGTCAGCAGAGGGCTCAAAGTCTTGGAATTCCACATATTCGTCATCGCCTCCTGCATAGACAGGATTCTGTGAAAGGTCTTTCACAGGCAATGCGGTTCCTATTCCTACTAGATTGACATAAGTTCGCATATCGCCGGCACGCATAATGACTCGTCCTGTCTGTCTCTTCAGCGTAGCCAAGTTCGTCACAGTCACTGTTACGTTCTTCTTACCGGCCTTGATAGTAGTCGGACTGACAGCAAAACCATGTGTAGCCATTAGCGAAATGTCGCCCGTCAAGTTCTCGGAGTTCACACTGAACATATTAGTAGCGCCAGTACCATCGATCACTAGCGTATCGACGGAGGACGTCAGCGAGGCAAACGCAGGGGCATAGGCACCCGTAGCGTCGAAGTTGAAATAGGCAATGTCGCCGCTGTTGTTGTCGAAGCCGACGAGAGGGGCATGGGTGCGGGACACGCCAGTCAGCTTCACGTCGTCTATCTTGAACGCGCTAACGCTCGCTCCCCAGGCGGCACGCTCCAGCAGGAACGTAACGCGCACCTGCCGGGTCGTGGCCTGCGTCGTGAAGTCGGACGCGTAAGTCTGGTACGAGTCGCTCGTGACCGGAAGGTTCACGCGGTTGCCGTCGTTCTGGAGGTCCTGGA
>CACYJV010000044.1 GCA_902774815.1 uncultured Prevotellaceae bacterium
ATAAAACGGATAGGTTGTCACACCGTCCATCCTATGATTGGCTCCATTCATGACAAACTCCACACCCTTGGCAATAGCGCAGAATTTGCCAATAATCAGTCGGTCGCCTATGAAATCGTAGAAATGAGTGACATGCTTCTCGAACTGGTCAGCACCATCCACATCATCGTAGTAGGTATAGTCGCCGATGATGATACGGGGGTTCTTCACCACGTTCTTGATGAAGCAGAGGCTTGGAATCTTCGGATTCGGAAAAGCCTCATTGGGGTTGGGTCTATTATTGATTTCCATAACTTCCGATTTATCTGTCTGTTATTCTCTGCCATTCACCGCGAACCCTGCAAAACTGCGGCCGCTTTATTCCACGAACTCGGTGAGCATTCTCTCGGCCAACGGCACATACCAAGTGTGGACTTCATCAGCTGTTGGGGTGTGACCTCCTGGGAAGTGAAACGAACGGGCATAATGCTCCAAGAAGAGCGGTTCAAAGTGTGCCAGCGTGTCACGTTCGCCAAACAAACCCCAGATGCGGTCTTTGGAACGGGGATTACAAGAGTTGAACTGAATGGCCTCCATGTCGGCAAACTCACCAATCAAGGCTTCGTCGATGGTGAAGTCCTGCCTGCCATCCTTTCGTGGCGACTTATACTGATGTTTGCCGATGCGCTGTTTCAAGAACTCCGTCATCTGGAAGTATGGATTGCCCAGTAAGGCAGGAATACCTGCCACGGAGGCTATCATCTGCGCATAGAACGAACCACAGCTGTTGCCAATCAGCAGGTCAGGCTTCTCCCGTTCTATCAGTCCACGGATAAAGCTGACCGCCTCCTTCGGGTGCATCGGCAAGTCAGGCGTCAGCACCTCTGCCCGCCCATCAAAAGCCTCGCGCAAGGCCAATGCTGGCACACACTGGCCACTGGCAAAGAAGCCATGAAGGAACAGTATCTTCTTATCCATGTTTAACTCTTCTGGTTCGACTCGTCTGTGTTCGCATGAGTTTGACTTTGCTCTCGCTGTTTCATCAGCTCTATTGCTTCCTTACCCGTGAGATGCTCAATGTCGAAGCGAATCATCAGCATTCGCGAAAGACCTTGCTCCAGTTCCTTCTGCAAGGCTTCCTCATGGTTAGGATTGTATCTGTTCCCGAACAGGCGTGCTGTTTCCAACTTTTCTGCATCATCCTCAACGATATGGATTCTGCCAAAGGCTATTACACTTCGAAAGAAAGTGGTGTACTTTTCTGGTTGCACATCGTCTTTCGCAATAACACAAAAGGATGCCTTGTCGCAATTCCTGATAGCATCAATCTTATGCCCGCTCATCGCACTATGGAAATACAACCTGCCATCGGCATAGACATAACTGATGGGGACGGCATAAGGGTAGCCGCCATCTCCCAGCAAAGCCAAAGTCCCTGCCGTGGATTTCCGTAATATGCTGATGCTCTCCTCTTCTGAAAGCTGTTGGCGTTTGCGCCTCATGCCTCTAAACTGTTCCATATTACGATAATGCTTTTAATCCTATGATTGACCCGATGAGGGTTGTCAAGAAGAATAATCTCCAGAAGGTGGCCGGCTCACGGAATATGAATATTCCAACAAGAACGGCACCTACGGCACCTATTCCTGTCCACACAGGATAGGGCGTACCTAAAGGAATCGTCTGTGTGGCTTTAGCAAGGAACACGGCACTGAGTACATAGAGCAGAGCAAATAAGGAAATCCATGTCCACCACTCCATACCAGTTACGCCCTTCGCCCGACCAAGACTATATGTGAAGCCTACTTCACAAAGTCCTGCAACAATCAATATAATCCAATTCATCTTTTATATCCCTGCTTTAATGCCGCCCCTTATCAAGGGGCTCAAAACCTTCTAAGGCCTTTTTCTATATCCACTCAAAGTTCTCCTTGCCGGCGCCAACCTCAAAGTGATACTTGACGATGCCCAAATCCATCTGGGTATAGCCAACCAAGGAGAAACCTTTCTTGGCATGTACCTGATGACGGCCATCCTTCTCGCCGACATACTCGAACGAACGCTCGGCACTATGTGACGCTTTTGAAACGTAGTGGAAAAAGAACTTCTGCTGGTTCACAGCTGTCGGAGCAAGCAAGGCAGCTTCTACTCCCTTCTTGAACCATGGCGGAGTGCTGTCGCTGGCATTGCTCACTTGTTCAATGGTCTTGATCTTATGGCTGACGCCCTGCGTCTCGCCATAGCCGATGGCAATATAGCAGGCAATCTTCTCATCCTCGCTGAGTACATACGTCCCTGGCACCTTCGAGTAGCTGAGTCCTACCCAACAGGTGTTCAGTCCAAGAGTCTGTGCCAAGAGCACCAAATGCTCGCCATAGTAGCCTATTCGCTCGTCCAGGTCATCGGCTTTTTTGCCTGCCATGACGAGGTAGTTATTGGCATTACGGAACTTCCCGTACTTGGCCAAAGTGCCTTGAAATGCCTTTGGCTCGTTCGTAATCAACTGGATGTGGAGCTGCCCTTCGCGGTTCAGCCTCACAATCTCGTCTTCAAGCACTTTGACGACATCTTCTGCCAAAGGCTGATCCTTGTAGGCCCTCACGCTATGCCGGGCCTGAATAGCTTCTAATATGGTCATTTTGAACGTTTTGGTGCAGGCAGAGCCTTGCACGTTTCGCGGACAAGGGTTGATACATAGTCACGGTCGTCCACGTCAGCAATATAGAAATATTCCTTAGCACCTTCGTAGGGCGGCCGCATATCTACAATCCGCAGTAATGTCCGAACGGCTTCAGTGGGTTTCAAATAGAAACAATCGTCGCAGATAAGACCAAAGATCTTACCATCGCAATAGATGCCATAATCGCCAAACATCTTTTTGGTCACGATTTCACCTGCACCACTACATTGGTCGGCGATATACTGAACGAAGTCTGTTGAACTAGCCATCGCACGCCATCAGATTTCGTCCAACTTGCCAGTTTCGGAATCGATGATGAAGCCACGAACCACCACATCCTTCGGCACCAGGGGATGCGTCTTGATGGTCTCGACGGTCTTGCGTACTGATTCGGGTGTATCTTTGAACCCCTCCAGCCAATGGTCCAGGTCGATGCCGCACTTGCGAATGACGTCGAGCGTTTCTGATGCCACACCACGGGCTATCATTTCGTGATGGAAGTGGTCGAAACTCATGTGGCAGGCACCGCAATTGGAATGGGCCACCACCATGATTTCCTGAACACCAAGCTCGTAGATGGCGACTATCAGGCTGCGCATGGCTGAATCGAATGGCGAGATGACCAGGCCACCGGCATTCTTGATGATCTTGGCATCGCCGTTCTTCAGTCCCAAAGCTGCAGGAAGAAGTTCAGTCAAACGGGTGTCCATGCACGAAAGCACCGCCAGACGCTTGTCGGGGTACTTGTCTGTCAGATACTTCTCGTAGCCTTTGTCTGCCACAAACTGCTTGTTGTAATCAATAATCTGGTCAATCATCATAAGGAAAAATATTTGAAAGAAAAGACAATTCGTAGAAATTTACTATAAAAAAGCAGGTCAGCAGCCACCCGTCTCATTTCAGGATTTTGCTGACTTGCTTATCTGATGCATAGGGCAGCAGTCGCTTCAGATGGTCTTCCATCCGCTGGTAGGATTCTTCTGGCGAGCGTTCACAATGGAAACTGTCGCGACCAAGCAACTGCTCGGGTGTTGTCAGCAGCGACCATCCAAATCCATATTCACGTCCGTGTTTGTCGGTGGGATAGACGAAATCTTCGGTCACGATGCGACATGCCATCTGCAGACGCCCCACATAGCCGTCGAATTTTGAGCGCATGTTCTTGCCAGTGAAGTCGCAGGCTGCCCGTAGCTCGCGAGTAATCATGCTGCCATGTTCGCGAAGTGTCGTGAGGATGGCGTCCTCAATGGTTCCCTCTGCAGGCAAAGGGTTCTTGCTGCGTCGCCAGTTGCAGAAGTCGGGCCACCACTCAAGGCTGATGAAGCCTGCCTTGCCTGCGAAGAATTTGCCATAGACGCAACCGCCCTCGCGCACAACGGAACCTTTCCATTGCCACAGGGGCCACTCCCACGAGCCATCAGGAAACTGAACGAAACGACACTCCTCGGCCATCAGTGCCTCGGCACTATAGCCACGGATGCCGCTCTCGAGCAGCGGTAGGAATCCTACACGGTGGATACAATCAATCAGTTCCGGGCACGAATGAATCTCCCGGAACGCCATCTGGCCCTCATTAGTGGCCTGATTGATAAGGAAATAATCTGAAAATGCACTCATAACCCTAAGCTTTACGATGTGCCAACGAGCCGTTAAGCCCTTTATTTTAGCAGAGATTTGGCCGGCCAACCATAGTCTTGATACATGCTGACCTGAAGGTGATGCTTCTTCACATAATCAGAGAGCACCTCATTCCGAAGCTGCTCACGCTGCTGATCGTCACTATGAATAGTGCTGAAGGCATCGAACTTATCAGCGAAGATGCGCTTGGCAGTGGGCAAGAACTGAGAGCCGTCCTCAACCTGGTCGAAAGCTGTCACCTCGAAAGCATTCTCCACCTGCCGAACGTGCATCAGTCCAGGGTGACTGCCGCCTGAGACGGTTTTCAGCGTGTCACCCACCTGATCATAGTTGAACACCCAGAAGTCGCCCCAGACCAAGATGTCGTCGGGGTTGCTCTCATCGACACCAACGATCATGTGCAGGGGAACACAATACTCGCCCTTCGCGTACTGGCTTCCCAACTCAGCGACAAGATAGTCGTCGATGGCCGTGAAATAGGTCGGCAACTCAGCTGTTTCAACGCTGTCCTGTGCTGCCTCGCCAACAGGCTGGGCTGATTGATTCCTGCAACCAGCAAGGCTCACCCAACCAAGGATGAGTGCAACGATGGCAACTGTCAGGCTACTGGCGGCTTTCGTTCGTCTGATGTTCGTCTTCATAGGCTATTGACATTAAAAAAGAAGCAACTATTTATTGGTATGGAAAGAAACCTTTCCGTCGAAGGCCACGAGCACATCGACCACATAGCTACTGGGCGAATCGGGGATGCATATCTCAGCATCATAATGGATGCCGTCCTCGCCTACCCGATTGAAGGTCATGTCGCTGAGGATGCACTCCTTGAGCACATCGGCAGGCACATGCTTGCTGAAGTCAGTCTTGTGGAAGTCGCTCGAGAAGAGTCGCTGTGCACCACGGAACACAGCCAGGTTGATGATGTTGTCGAAGTAGATGTTGTCCACCGATACGCCCTCATCGTTGTAGGTCGTCTTGATGACCTTATAGGTAGTTGGATTCACCTGCACATAACAATGGTAACGTTGTGACTGGACCATCAGGACCGTGTCGCGACGAATGAGGCGATTCTGGTTAATGGGCCGGGGCGATGTGTTTTCAAATTCCAACATGTCCTCAGGCTCGTCGCTCTTCATCAGCTTGACGATATCGCCATTGAGATTGCGGAACTCGAAGAGGTGAGGTGCCTGGCGGACAATGGCATAGCGCACGTCCTGCGCACCATGCAGCACCAGCGTGTCGCCAAACACCTGGAAGGCAACTGGCACGCTCATGGAGTCGGGATAGTAAATGGTATCGCCTTTAGCGCGGAATGCCACATTCGCCTCGTCGGGATTCACCCAGATGCCTTGCAGCATCTGTTTAGCCTTCAAGTCTTCTTGTCGCTGCTGACTGCTGTCGGGTGCCTTCTGCTGTTTGCACCCCACCACAAGCAGGGCGAACAACGCGAAAGCACAGCTGATGGAGGTCAGCAAGCCAAACCGGCGAAAAGCATTTTCGAGAAACATCATGAAAGTCTTTTTTATTGGGGTGATCGTCTTGTATGTGAACTATTTTTTACCAATGCAATGGTACTCGAAATCGGCTTCTTCGAGTTCAGCATGGTCGAAGATGTTGCGTCCATCGATGACGAGGCGGCGGTTCATAGCCTTCCCCACCACCTCCCAACTGGGCAGCCGGAACTCCTTCCACTCGGTGAGCAGCAGCAAGGCATCGGCATTCAGCACGCAGTCGTACATGTCACGACAATAGTGAATGGCATCGCCCAGGCGGCGGCGACATTCGTCCATGGCAACTGGGTCGTAGGCCCTCACCTGACAGCCTGCCTTCAGCAGAAGGTCAATCATGACAAGTGCCGTGGACTCGCGCATATCGTCGGTTTCAGGCTTGAACGAGAGCCCCCACAGGGAAATAGTCTTTCCGCTGAGCGACTCACCACCGAAAGCCTGTTGGAGCTTTTCGAAGAGAATGGTCTTCTGATGGGCATTGACACGCTCAACGGCCTTCAGCACCTCCATGGAGTAGCCATTTTGGTCGGCCGTCTTGATGAGTGCCTTCACGTCCTTGGGGAAGCACGAGCCGCCATAGCCGCAGCCTGGATAGAGGAACTTGCGCCCGATGCGCGTATCGCTACCGATGCCCTGGCGCACCATGTTCACGTCGGCACCTACCAGTTCGCAAAGGTTGGCGATGTCGTTCATGAAGGAGATGCGGGTTGCCAGCATGGAGTTGGCGGCATACTTCGTCATTTCGGCACTGGGTACATCCATGAAGATCACGCGGAAGTTGTTCATCATGAAGGGCTTATAAAGACGTGAAAGCAACTTGCGGGCTCGCTCGCTCTCCACGCCGACGACTACTCGGTCGGGACTCATGAAGTCCTTGATGGCGTTACCCTCCTTGAGAAACTCAGGATTGCTGGCAACATCGAACTTCACGTCAACGCCACGCTTGTCGAGTTCGCGTTGGATGGTGTCGTGCACCTTCTGAGCAGTGCCTACGGGGACCGTACTCTTGGTCACCACCACCATATATTTATTTAGGTTGCGGCCAATGGTCTCAGCCACCTGCAACACGTATGTCAAGTCGGCCGAACCGTCTTCGTCAGGCGGTGTTCCTACAGCCGAAAAGACAATCTGCTGGTCGTTGAGCACTTCGGCCAGCGATGTGGTGAACTTCAGTCGGCCGGCACGCACGTTCTTCAGCACGAGGTCCTCCAGACCGGGCTCATAGATGGGGATGTCGCCCTTTTGAAGTCGCTCTATCTTGGCAGCATCCACATCGACACATGTCACCATGGCACCCGTATCGGCAAAGCATGCGCCAGAAACGAGTCCCACATATCCTGTTCCTACTATTGCAATATTCATATCACTTGAAATGTCTAAACGTTATTGGTTAAAAATACTCGGCTTCACTAAAAGGCAGGGCACGCTGGTCCTTGTCGCTGAGCAGCAACTGGCTGGACTCCAGGGGCCACTCGATACCCAGCTGGGGGTCGTCCCAACGGATACTGGCTTCGGCCTGTGGGGCATAGATGTTGTCAACCTTATAAGTGAAGATGGCCTCATCGCTCATGACGAGGAAGCCGTGGGCAAAGCCACGGGGAATGAAGAACTGGCGCTTGTTGTCCTCGCTGAGCTCGCACATCACGTGCTTGCCGAAGGTCGGCGAGTTGCGGCGAAGGTCAACGGCCACATCGAGCACTCGGCCCTTGATGACTCTGACCAGCTTGGCCTGCGAGAATTCGCCACGCTGGTAGTGCAAGCCTCGGAGTACGCCGAACGACGACTTCGACTCGTTGTCCTGCACGAACTGTACACCGGGAATGTTCTGGTTGAATTCCTCCTGCTTCCAAGCTTCGAAGAAATAGCCTCTGGCATCGTTGAACACGCGAGGCTCGATGATGAAAACGCCTTCTATGGGGGTCTTTATATAATTCATAGCAAACAAATTTTTGCAAAGGTACAAAGAAAAGTTGAAAGACGAAAGGCGAAAGATGAAAATTTCCGCATTTAACAAAACTTTGAAGTTCGAACGCTGCACGACACAAGACATTCAAAAAAAAGTAGAAAAAGAACTTTGCACTTTGAAGTTTTCTTTGTACCTTTGCACGCGTGATAGAATTAGAGCGACACATAGAAATACTCCTCCTGAACAATGATTGTGTCATTGTTCCTGAGTTTGGTGGGTTCATGGCTCACCATGTGGAGGCACGCTATGTAGAGGACGAGCAATTGTTCTTGCCCCCTCTGCGTACGCTCGGATTCAACCCACAGCTGAAGGTGAACGACTCGCTGCTGGCACAGTCCTACATCGAGGCCTACGACATCAGCTACCCCGAAGCACTCAGGCGCATTGCCGACGAAGTGGAGGAGCTGAAGCAAATCATGACCGAACAGGGAACCTACGAGATGAACGACATCGGGCGCATCTACCTGAACGACGACGGGCACTATGAGTTTGAACCCTGCGAGGCAGGCATCCTGACTCCCCAGCTCTACGGATTGTCTTCGTTCGAGATGGAACCTTTCAAGAAGCGGGTGCTGGTGCAGAAGGAAGAACAGCAGCCCACAGCTCAGGTTGTGGCCATGGATCAGCCGAAAGCCGACACTGAAGACACCGAGGCTGAAGACGTGCAAGAAGAGGCCGAAGAGCAGGCCGAAAAGACCATCAGCATCAAGGTCAGCACGTTGCGCAACATCGCCGCTGCCTGCGTCGCCGTGATTGCCATTCTGCTGTTCCCCCATCAGGTGAACGTGAGCGAGAACAACGCCGGCGGAAAAATCAATACTGAGGTCATCCGCCAGATGATGCCGAAGAACATCACGACACCCGATAAGAAGGAGGCCGTCGCAAAGGTTCAGGCCGAAGCGAAGCCGTCGCAACAGCAGCCAGCAGCCGTCGAAGCCAAAGAGCAGCCAGCAGCACCCGTCCAGACCGAACAGAAGCCCGAGAAGGTGTTCACCATCGTCCTTGCCAGCCAGGTAAGCATGAAGAATGCCACGAACTTTGTTGATAAGCTCCATGCCGACGGCCATGCTTCAGCACGTATCGTCAAGACGGGCAAGACCACACGTGTGGTCTATGGCACTTATGCCACCGAGGAGAAGGCCTACGAAGCCCTGCGCCCCTTGCGCAACAGCAATCGTGACTTCGCCGACGGGTGGGTCATGAAAATGAAAAACCAAGCTGAATCATGAAACGCGTACGTTGTCCTAAGTGCGACCACTTCACCATCTTCGATGAGACGAAATACGAAGCCGGGCAGTCGCTCGTCTTCCAATGTGAGAATTGCGGCAAGCAGTTTGGCATCCGCATGGGCGTATCTAAGCTGCGCAACACGCAGCGTGAAGACAAAAACCCCGACGAACAGGCCAACGAACACGGCTGTGGCTCCATCGTAGTCATCGAAAACGTTTTCCACTTCAAGCAGGTCATCCCCCTTCGCATGGGCGACAACATCATTGGCCGCTATCAGAAGGACAGCCGCGTGAACTGCCCCATCGAAACCGTCGACCCCAGCATCGACATCACCCATTGCATCATCAACGTTAGCCGCGACAAAAACGGAGAATTGAAGTATGTCCTTCGCGACGGTCCCAGCTACACAGGCACCTTTGTCGACAACCAAATCTTGGGCGATCGTGAACGGCGCGTCATCAGCGACGGCACCCTTTTCACTATCGGAGCCACCAGCATCATCTTGCGGACAAAGTAAACACCTCGGAGTTATTTTTTTCTTGTTTTCAACGAAAATGCACCTTTTCTATTAAAATAAGGTGTAACGAATTGCGTTGGTTCAAAGTTTTTTCGTAATTTTGCAGATTAAACGTGAACGAACATCAACAGAACGCAGATGGATAAGTTAGTAGACTATAAAAAAGTAAAGGTGTACCAAGCCGACTCCGTGGTACTCGAAGACGTAGATTTCCACGTCGACGAAGGTGAATTCATCTATATCATCGGCAAGGTGGGATCAGGCAAGAGCTCGCTCCTGAAGACCTTGTATTGCGAACTCGACATCGAGGAAGACGATGCCGAGAAGGCCGAAGTGCTGGGGCGCGACCTGATTACACTCCGCAGGAAGGAAATCCCTGCACTCCGACGCGAGATGGGCATCATCTTCCAGGACTTCCAGCTGCTTCACGACCGCAACGTCGAGCGTAACCTCTATTTTGTCCTGAAGGCTACCGGTTGGCGGGACAAGGAAGCCATGAGCAAGCGCATCGACGAAGTGCTCGAAGCAGTGGGTATGGCCGACAAGCGCAAGAAGATGCCTTCGGAGCTCTCTGGCGGCGAACAGCAGCGCATCGCCATTGCCCGCGCCCTGCTGAACACACCTAAGATGATTGTTGCCGACGAGCCCACGGGCAACCTCGACCCCGAGACAGCCACTAACATCGTGTCCCTGCTGAAGGAGATCTCGCTCACGGGAACCGCCGTCGTCATGTCCACCCATAACATTCCCATGCTCGACAAGTTCCCCGGCATCGTCTACCAGTGCGAGGAAAGCCATATCAAGGAAATCACCCAGGAATATAATCACACAAAATCATAGAAACCCATTAAGACTTACGCAAAGATGAAAGTAATGAAGTTTGGCGGCACCTCTGTAGGATCGCCTGAAAGAATCAAGAACGTAGCTCAGCTCGTCACCGAGAGTGGTGAGCCGACATTTGTAGTACTCTCAGCCATGAGCGGTACCACCAACACGCTGGTGGATGTCTCCGACTACCTCTACAAGAAGAACCCCGAGGGTGCCAATGAAATCATCAACACACTCGAGAAGAAATACATGCTGCACGTCGAGGAGCTCTACTCCACCGACGAATACAAGCAGAAGACGCGCGACTTCCTGGCTCAGGAATTCGATTATCTACGCTCCTTCACGAAGGACATCTTCACTTCGTTCGAGGAGAAGAGCATCGTGGCTCAGGGCGAAATCATGTCGACGAACATGATGGTCAACTACCTGCAGGAGCGGGGTGTGAAGGCCGTCCTGCTGTCGGCTCTCGACTTCATGCGTACCGATAAGAACGGCGAGCCCGACCCACAGTACATCAAGGAGAAGCTGGCACTTGCCATGATGAACAACGAGGGCTACCAGATCTACATCACGCAGGGCTTCATCTGCCGCAATGCCTATGGCGAGGTCGATAACCTGCAGCGTGGCGGAAGCGACTACACGGCATCGCTGATAGGTGCCGCCCTGCCTGCCGAGGAAATCCAGATTTGGACCGACATCGACGGCATGCACAACAACGACCCAAGAGTGGTCGAGAAGACCGAAGCCGTACGACAGCTGAACTTCGAGGAGGCTGCCGAGCTGGCTTATTTCGGTGCCAAGATCCTGCACCCCACCTGCGTACAGCCTGCCAAGTATGCCAGCATCCCCGTCAGACTGAAGAACACCCTCGACCCCAACGCCGACGGTACCATCATCGATAACGTCATCATGAGAGGCAAGATCAAGGCCGTTGCCGCTAAGGACAATATCACGGCCATCAAGATCAAGTCGAGCCGCATGTTGCTGGCTACGGGCTTCCTGCGCAAGGTGTTCGAGATCTTCGAGTCCTACCAGACGCCTATCGACATGATTGCCACTTCCGAAGTTGGCGTTTCCATGAGCATCGACAACCAGGCCCATCTGACCGATATCGTCAACGAACTGAAGAAGTACGGCACCGTGACCGTCGATTCCGACATGACCATCATCTGCGTCGTGGGCGACCTCGACTGGAGCAACCTGGGCTTCGAAACCCTCGTGCTGGAAGCCATGCAGAACATCCCCGTGCGCATGATTTCCTATGGTGGCTCCAACTACAACATCTCCTTCCTCATCAAGGGTAGCGACAAGAAGCGGGCTCTGCAGAGCCTCAGCGACAAACTCTTTGCTGCATCGGACGACAAGTAATAAAAACTGACAGCAAGGAGCACAGCAATGATCAAAGGAACATTTCCGGTAGAACAGTTCGAGAAGCTCGAAACTCCGTTCTACTACTACGACACGGCTCTTCTGAGGAAGACCTTGTCCACCATCAACGACGAGTGTCGCCGGCGCGAAGGCTACCACGTGCACTACGCCGTGAAGGCCAACGCCAATCCAAAGGTGCTGGGCATCATCAGCCAGGCCGGTTTGGGCGCCGACTGCGTGAGTGGCGGCGAGATCAAGGCGGCTTTGGCAGCTGGCTTCCCCGCCTCGAAGATTGTCTATGCAGGTGTGGGCAAGAGCGACTGGGAAATCAACCTTGCGCTCGATGCCAACATCTTCTGCTTCAACGTCGAGAGCATCCCCGAGCTGGAGGTCATCAACGAGCTGGCAGGCAAGAAGGGCAAGAAGGCCCGCGTCTGCTTCCGCATCAATCCCAACGTGGGTGCCCACACGCATGCCAACATCACGACGGGTCTGGCCGAAAACAAGTTCGGCATCGCCCTGCGCGATATGCAGCAGGTCATCGACGTGGCCCTGCAGATGGAGAACATCAGCTTCGAGGGATTGCACTTTCACATTGGCTCACAGATACTTGACATGAGCGACTTCGAGGCTTTGTGCAACCGCATCAACGACCTTCAAGTTCAATTGGAGCGACAGCACATCGCCGTTCGCCATATCAACGTCGGAGGTGGTCTCGGCATCAGCTACGACCACCCGAACCACATCCCGATGGCCGACTTCCACGACTACTTCAACACCTATGCCCGCAAGTTGAAGCTTCGCCCAGGGCAGCAGCTCCACTTCGAACTGGGACGTGCCATCGTGGCACAATGCGGCGCACTCATCACGCGCGTGCTCTACGTGAAGCAGGGAGCAGCCAAGCAGTTTGCCATCGTCGATGCCGGCATGACCGACCTCATCCGTCCGGCTCTGTACAACGCTTTCCACCGCATCGAGAACATCACGAGCGACCTTCCCGAGGAAACCTACGACGTGGTGGGCCCCATCTGCGAGTCGAGCGACGTCTTCGTGAAGGCCTTCGACCTGAACGGCTGTCGCCGTGGCGACCTCCTAGCGGTGCGTTCAGCCGGTGCCTATGGAGAGATCATGGCCAGCCAGTACAACTGCCGCCGATTGCCCAAGGGCTACGTCGCAGAGGAACTGTAGAGCAAACGCCCAAAAAGTAGAAATAAGAAAATGATATTCGACACGATAACACTCATCCTCATGGCAGCCATCATTCTGTTGGCTGTAGCAACACCCTTTCTGAGCCCATTCTGGAAAGCCCCGCTCCCCACAACGTATGAACCGGAGGACTCGGCTGAACCAGAAGAACCGTTGGAAAACGCCGAAGGCCCGGAAGAAGTATCTGAAGAACCCTCTGAGAACATCGAGGAAGAACCCTCGGCAGCCGTCGAGGCCGACGAAACGGCAGCATGCCCCCGGCCTCTTCCCGCCATGACCATTCTCATCACGGTTCAGCAGAAGCAGGCTACGATGCTGGCTCGCCACTTGCCGCTGTTCCTCGACCAGCGCTACGATGCCGACTTCGAGGTCGTGGTAGTGGCCGAAAAGGGCGACAGCGACTCCGAGGATGTGCTGAATGCCTATGCCTCGCACCCGCGTCTCTACGCCACCTACATCCCCGACTCCTCGCGCTACATGAGCCGCAAGAAGCTGGCCATCACGCTGGGTGTGAAGGCGGCCCACAACGAGTGGATCGTGCTGACCGATGCCCATTGCTCGCCAAGCGGCGACAACTGGCTCAGTGCCATCGCCTCCCATTGTCCGACGGAAGCCGGCGAATCGGCCTGCAACCTGGTCATCGGCTATGCCAACTACGACGACGAGGCACCGGCCTACTATCGTTTCGACCGTCTGATGCAGGGATGCCACACCATGAGCGAGGCCATCAGCAGGACCGCCTATCGCTCCGTCGGCAGCAACATCGCCTTCCGCAAGAGCGAGTTCATCCAGGGCGACGGTTTCCGTGGCAATCTTCAGGACACGCGTGGCGAATACGAGTTCATGGTCAACAAGTATGCCCGCCGCCGGCTGACTGCCGTGGCAACCGAGCGCGATGCCTGGATCATCGACGATGCACCCTCGCGCCATACATGGCTGACGCACAACATCTACTATATGCACACGCGCAAGCACCTGAAGCGCAACCTGAGCCATCGCTTCCTGCCGTTCCTGAACGAGGTGGGCATCCATCTCACCTTCGTGGCTTGCCTGGCCATCATCGCCTTTGCCGCACTCACCCAGCGTTGGGTATTGCTTGGCGTGGCCATCGCGGCACTCGTGGCGACCATCATCTTGCGCACGTGGATAGCACGGAAGGTCATCGTGGCCTACGACGAGGACATCGCCGCCTGGCGCGTCTATCCCTACGAGCTCTCCTGGCTCTGGCACAAGTGCTACCACCGACTGCGCTACTGGCGCGCCAATAAGTCGGACTTCACGTCGCACAAAGTTTAATGTTTATGATGAAGTTAAAGAAGTCAAGGAAGTTAAAGAAGTCAAAGGACAATACTCTTGTCTCTTGTAACTTCGGAGAGAAATATCAAGTGGCGGGACTAATGTCCTTTAACTTCCTTTACTTCCCATAACTTCTTTAACTTCTCATCTCTAACTTCCTTAGCTTCCCATAACTTCTTTAACTTCCACCTATAAACCCCCACTCTCATGAGAATCCTCCTCCATCTTTCACCAGCCATGAACGCAGCCCACTCGCAGGAAGCAACCATCGCCTGCGAGCTGCTGAGCATGCTCAGGCAAGAGCTGGACCGCAGGGCGATTCTCATAGCCGAACGATGCACGACGGCCAAACAGCTGCGCCAGCAACACCCCGACATCATCCACATCATCGGCTGGGATGCCGACGCCACCCAGAAGCTCACGGCCCATGCCGATTCCCTGCACATACCCTATGTCGTCACACCCCTGGGTGCGTTCCTGCCTTGGCGGGGATGCAAGTGGCGTGCCTTCCCGGACACCGCCCTCGTTGCCAGCAGCAAGATTGAGCGCGACCACCTTCAGGACCACGTTCAGTCAGAGCGGCTAAGGCTCGTCAGCAACCCTGTCAGCACGACGGCCATCACGGCCCAAGAGTATGCCACGGAGATGATGGACAACTACGAGCAGGCCATCCGCCTGCACGACGAAGCCATCCGCACCGACATCGGCAAGCGTATCCAGCAAATGGACGATATCGAAAAAGACATGGCCGACATCCTGCAGGAAGCGCTCTACATAGGCTATCTGCACCAACGTGGCGGCGTCACACAAGCCTCGCTCGACCACCTGTCGTACACCATGATCCATGCCGACTACGACGAAGCCCTCATGGCTGAACGACTCGAACAGCTCCACTTCACCTCGTTCTTTGCACAGCTGGAGACGTTGCTGGCCGAACAAAGCATGCTGACCGAGGGCTTCATGCCCATCGAAGCGAAACCCAACAAACTCATCACCACCATCAATCCATGAACTACCCGGAAGTCATCGACTATCTCTACCACGCCACACCCGCCTTCGAGCGTGTCGGCGCATCAGCCTACAAGCCAGGGCTGCAGACCACCATGGCCATCGACCAGCACGACGGACAACCTCATCGGCACTACAAGATCATCCATGTGGCAGGCACCAACGGCAAAGGTTCCGTGTCTCATTCGCTGGCAAGCATCCTGCAGGAAGCAGGCCTGCGCGTGGGACTCTACACGTCGCCCCACCTCGTCGACTTCCGCGAGCGGATGCGTGTCAATGGCAAGTGCATTTCCGAGGAGTATGTGGTTCGTTACGTCGAGGAGTTCATCGAGTGGAACAAGCAGGCACAGCTCTCGCCCTCGTTTTTCGAGCTGACCACGGGCATGGCCTTCCGCTTCTTTGCCGACGAGCAGGTCGATGTGGCCGTGATTGAAGTGGGCCTGGGCGGACGCCTCGACTCCACGAACATCGTTACGCCCGTGCTGAGCGTCATCACCAACATTGCCTTCGACCACACGCAGTTCCTGGGCAACACGCTCGGGCTGATAGCCGGCGAGAAGGCTGGCATCATCAAGCCCCATGTGCCCGTCGTCGTTGGCGAGACCACGCCCGAGACACGTCCCGTGTTCCTGCAGAAGGCCCGCGAATGTAGTGCGCCCATCGTCTTTGCCGAGGACGAGGACGTAGCCCCCCTACCCGATTTCGAGCTGAAGGGCTACTATCAGGAGCGAAACCTGCACACCATTCTTTGTGCCGCCCGCGAGCTCAGCCGACAAGGTCTCCTGCCAGCCGACATGGACCGCCAACGCCTGGAGCACGCCCTGCAGCACGTCAGCACCAACACGGGACTCATGGGACGCTGGCAGACCCTGCAGACCGCCCCACTCGTCGTCTGCGACACCGGCCACAACCCAGCCGCATGGGTGTATCTTGCTCCGCAAATCAAAGCGCAGCCCTGCCACACGCTGCGCATCGTCTTCGGCATGGTCGACGACAAGGACATCGGCCAGGTGCTCACGATGTTGCCCGCCACGGCCACCTACTACTTCACGCAGGCCAGCACCCACCGTGCCATCCCTGCCGCACAGGTAGCCCTTCTGGCCGCCGACCATGGCTTGCACGGCCAAGCCTTCGACGACGTCGCCACGGCCTACCACGCCGCCCTTGCCGATGCCTCGCCCTCCGACTTCATCTTCGTCGGTGGCAGCAGCTACGTCGTTGCCGACCTCCTCACGGCCCTCACCCACTCCTGAGGAAACGGCCATCCCCCACTCTGTAGGGGCAGACTCCCGTGTCTGCCCGAAAAATCGAATCAATCAAAAGGCAGGTCCCCGTCATGTGGAGGCCTGCCTTCGTTTTTTGCTAAAATCATCTAAATGTCCACTTGCCCACTTGCCCACTTTCTGCATTACAGTTCTGCAACAAGTTTTTTGTAGGCTCCCCGTTTCGTTCGCTTGAGGGCTTTGTCTGCAATCAAGCGCTCGAGTGGCTTTTGTCCAGAATTGCTATTGGCATAGCCGAACACCTGGATGAACTTCTCTAAGGTGAACTCCTCGGGCAGCAAGCGGAAGCACTCTTTGTATTTGTTCGAGCGGCGTCGCTGCTGGGCAGCCTCGCGCAGCTGGTTGTCGTAGTACATGCGGTGCAGGTCGTAGAACCAATGGAGCTGTGTGCGGTACTGAATGTCGAGCACCAGGTCGCAAAGTCTGCGGTCGGTGTCGTCAATCTGGTAGGTGCCCGTCTGCTCGCGTTCCTCCCAGTGGCGCATGTCCACGTAGGGTGCCGAGATGTTCAGCCCGTAGTAGGGCACACGCTTGATGAGCAGCCAGTCGGCCTGGTCCTCGTCGTTGAACTGGGCAATGGCACGGCGCTCGTCGCACCACTCGTGGACGTGTTCCACCTGCGTTGCCGTGAGGCAGTTGTCGGCAGGGGCATTCAGGAGCGTCAGCGTGCGTCCGACGATGGCGTGGGCCCGCTGCAGAATCTCAGCAGCCGACAGCTCGGCTCCTTCGCTGTCCTTCGTCGGGATGTAGCCGCCCGTCTTCCTGATCTGCGGCAGCACCTCCGAGGTCACCCACCGCTTGAAGGCTCGTGCCTGCGGCAGCTTCGACTGCAGGATGAGCGAGTAGAGGCCCGACTCGTTGATGAATGTTGCTTTTTGTCTTCGACCGATGGAGTCACGAATCGTTACCCCATCTTCTCGATCCTCTTGTTCCACATGGTCTTGCAGTGCCTTTCGACTATTGCTGTACCCTAGCACCTTTGCCACA
The DNA here is from genome assembly GCA_902774815.1 of uncultured Prevotellaceae bacterium. Classification (GTDB taxonomy): domain Bacteria; phylum Bacteroidota; class Bacteroidia; order Bacteroidales; family Bacteroidaceae; genus Prevotella. The sequence continues at coordinate 17,492 of CACYJV010000044.1, forward strand.
TCCTTACCCACGAAGAAGGGCTCCCCTTTCTCGTTCATCATTGTCCGGATTTCTCCGAACTGCTCGTGTTTGAAAATCTGAATCTTGTTGTACATAATTAGTCATTATTTTGAAAATCCGTTTTGCCTTTGCTGTCGGAGGGGCCCTTCTCCCGCTCGGTTTCTTCCGATTTTCATTGCAAAGGTAAGCATAAAAAAAAGGTGCCCAAAGAAGCTTTGGACACCTGCAAAGGCTTTTACAAAGGTTACAAAACAAATTACAAAACTACAGTTGCGAGGCAAGCACTCGGCGCAGTTCGTCGCGCAACTTGATGGCGCGTGGCGAGGCTTGCAGCGACTCCCATTTGTCGATGTGAAAATCATACACCCGGTTGTTGCTGAAGGCATTCGTGAGCGTGCCCGTAGTACAGCTGTGCGACAGCTTCTTCGTGAAGGGCAGCTGCTGCATACGTCGCTCGAAAGCCGTCTTGTTGGGCGGCATGCCGTAGTCGTCGCGGCACACGCAGAACACCACCGCATAGGAGCTGTTGCCCCAGAAAAACGCCTGGCTGCACTCTATGGCGTGCGCCAGCCGCCCGTCGCTGAGTTGCCGGCTGTCCTGCTGCAGCCCGCCATCCTTCAGCAGCCCGCCATCCCGAGCGTCCTGTCCCATGTTCACCATTGCCTTGTCCACCGAAAGATATACGTTCTCGTTGTCGTGCACGTCGATATACGACCCCTGCACATATATATTAATCGTTGGTACAAACGAGTTTTATATCTAGAAATCATTGCCTGGCTTTGTCTTTATAGCCTCTTGAATTAAAGTGTACTCCTTTTTTAAGACAGCACCTATCTTATCTTTTTTGTATTCTTTGTCAAATCTACCCGTAGTATGTTCTTGACCAATTTTCAAAACACCTTCACTAAGTTGGGATATCTGTTCTTCAGAAATTGTATAAAGGGCTGATGTCGTATAATCAGAATACACCATTCCACTGATGTTATGAACATCCCTTACAGATGCATCAAAATCGCCATCTGCCTCCAATGAAACTATGTTCTTATTTTTGTCTTTCAAAAGAAGTTTCATACCCTTTTCTATTTTATAGGGAGTAAGTGACGTTGCTTCTACTATTACGGAATAGATTACCTTTTCTTCAAAAATGCTTGCACTTAAGCCTACCTTAAAGACAACCTTATCGGTAAAGCTTCTTACTACAACGGTTTCACCCATAATAGTCCTAATACCATCTTTGCTTACATGGTCGAATTCAATTTTTTGTGCATTGGCTATCGAGCAAAATGCGCATAATACTAATAATACAAGATTCTTCATACTACTATTGATTTAATAGATTTATAAACGCTGGTATACTTTTTCTGGTTAGTTGTTTCATTCTTTTACAAGTCCTCGCCGTCAGCTTGATTATAGCCATTATCGTAGTACATAAGTATTCTATATCGCCCGTAACGCTCGTCAATCATAAACCATACTTGGTTATTCAATTGATTCCGCAAATACATTATATTTTTTTTAATTTCTACAGAACTATCAAAAAGCTTCTTCTTATCTTCCGGCAAATTATTTAGATCATCAGAAGATAGCCCCCATGATTGTGCTAACTCTTCTCTAATCATCCTTATGTCAATCTTTGTACTATCGGGTATTTGACAATAAGAAGCTTGGTATCTTTTATTCTCAACAGTTATATTATATGATATATCTTCTGCTTCAGGGATTACATAGCTCTCAGAAGAAGTTCGTTCATATCTTAAATTTCTTTCAAATTGATAACACAAGTTGTTGAAACGGATTTTAATATCTGTTTCGCTAATTTCGTTTTTATCAACAAGCATAATTCTGCAGACTTTGTTGTTATTTGTCACTATATAGACATAAACATCATTGCCATTGAATTCTCCTTCGAAGCAATCATTTGCGCTGTCATAGGTAAAACCTTTGGCGATGAGGGCTCTCTTCATCTCGGGTTTGAAGCCGTCGACAGGGATGCCGAGGAACTTCGTCACGTCCTGGGCAGACAAAAACAATGTGCAGGCGATAAATGCAACTAAGATAGATATTCGTTTCATAATCATATAAATTGTTTGGTTTTACGAATTAGTTAGAGGTTTACTCTGCAAAGATACAAATTAAAACTGAAACAAGCTCTTGATTTTGCAGAAAAAAAACATCACCTTCTATTTCCTTCATCAATAAACATGGAGAAAGTGGGAAAGTGGGCAAGTGGACATTTAGATGTTTTGAGGTTGATTTTTCGGACAGAAGAAGACATATATTTATTATTATATATATATTATTATATTATAATTAAAAAACTTTTACTAAGAAAAGTCCACTTTCCTTGTTCCCAAAATAGCTAAATGTCCATTTGCCCACTTGCCCACTTTCTCATGTCACGGAGAGTAATATTACTTCAAGAAATACTTGAAAAAAGTTGCGTAAATATTTGGTAGTGTGCGGATTATTTTGTAACTTTGCGGTAGCAATGAGGAGGATGAAAGCCCTGCGATTTGCAAGTCATGGCAGAACCGGTGGCCGTGGCGAACGGGCCCAAAATAGTGATGCACCGGACAACGTGGAATCTGGTTTAATGAAAGGAGAAACAAACCATGCCAACATTTTACACACTCTATCAGGACAATCGTGAGAAGTCGCTCACAAGAGGTAAGTGGTACGCCCGTGCCAAGTCGCTGGGCTACTGGGATCTGGACAAGCTGGCCGACCACATCCAGGACAACGTTTCA
>CACYJV010000045.1 GCA_902774815.1 uncultured Prevotellaceae bacterium
CTCCGAGGTCCCATAGCATCCTATTGCTGGGTAAGTTTTCTGTTCTTTTCCGTTTTTTCAAGTTCTACCTCCTATAGGTCAACAGCTATATCGTTGCCTTTATTTAAGTTAAGGAAGTTAAAGACGTGAAAGAATTTCTTTAACTTCCTTAACTCCTCATATCACCCGATGCTCCCTCATAGAAACTCAAGCCTTGAGACGTGGGAAGAGATTCTATTGAGGTCGGGCAACTGCATGTAGTCGCCATAGATGAGGCGCAGGTGATGGTCGTAGTTGTGTGGTACGGGCAGGTCATAGCCTTCGAAACTGAGCGTCGACAGCGGGAATATGTCAGCCTCAAGGCGCGGGTTATGGTAGGGAATGCCCAGCCCGCTGGTAATGATGTGGCCCCCGAGCAACCGGTTCAGCCCGCGATAGACGGGGTGCAGCCACCGAACGTTCAGGTTGAAGATGCGCTGAACGGTGCGCAAAGCCTTACGATCGTCAGTGCTGGTGCGCCAAACCTTGTACATATGGCCGATGGTTGCCTCCGACAACTTATGCACCCACAGACGTTGTTTCTCCATAGGGAATATGTCTATATAGATGCCTTGCTCGCGCCAAACACGGTCGTAGTTGTTGCCTTCGTTAAGGATGGAGCGACGATCGCGCACCTTTGCATAGCAGAAGAAGTAGGAAGGATCGGTCTGATGGATCTGCAGCGCCATCGTGTTCGGCAACTCCTGAGGCAGAATGGCCATCAACCGGCAATAGTCAGGCAACATCATTTCAATGTCAAGGTCGTCGTCCCAAGGGATGAACCCACCGTGACGGGCAGCACCAATCAGCGTACCGCTCGACAGCCAGTAGCTGATGTGGTGCTTGCGGCATATGCGGTCGACCTCCAACAGGAGCTCGAGCATGCGCAACTGCTGCCTACGCAGCATCGATCCTTCAGGGTTGAAGCGCTGGCGCAGCTGTTCCTGCAAGTCAAAATCAATGGGTTGCCGGGCAGAAACGCCTGCTTCGGCTTCGGAAACGGGTGCCTTAGGGATGCTATCGGGTTGCTTCATAGGAGTCTGAGGTTGCGTTCAATGATTTCAAGGCACATACGCGAGTTGTGGTAAGGACACTTCCAGAATCCGGCTTTGTCGTCGCGGCGGTTGATAGTTCCATCGGGTCGGACGCTCCAGAACCACTCTCCGCCCTCGCGGTCAACGAGATGGCGGGTGATAAAGTCATAACAGTGGAGTGCCTTGCGCAGCGCTGACTCGTCGTCGAAATACTGATAGATGTTGAGAAAGCCCACTACCGTCTCGGCTTGCACCCACCAATGGCGGTCGTCGTCGACATAGCCAGTATCGAGATTGGCCTCATGCGTCATCGAACCATCTTCATTCAGCCCTTTCTCGGAAGCCTCGGCCACCAGACGCACAATGGGTTCCACCTTGTTTAGCACAGCTGCATCGCCCAGAACGAGGGCCGTCTCGTGCATCAGCCATGAACATTCGATGTCGTGACCGTAGCTTTCCAGATGGCCGGCACCGCGCGTCCAGTCGTTCTCGAAGAAGAGATCGAGGTGGTGAGTCTCAGGGTTGAGGATGTGGTCGGTAAAGATATTGAGGAGATTACGGAGCGACTGCTCGATGGATGCGACAGATTCGCAGCACGCAGAGAAGGCCGCCGCGTTTTCAACGTTCAACTTCCCACGCTCAATTCCATTCTCAATTTCGCGCAAAGCACGATAAAGGTTGGTGTAGGGCTCGATGATGTGCAGGTGGGTGTTCTGCGATTTCGGATAGTTGGCATCGAGATCGCTCAATCGCATGTCGTCGATAGTTCCCCACTCGCGAGTGCATGCTTCGATGTAACCATTGTTATCGGCATCGAAAGCATGCTCTTCCACGCTGTGATAGAGGTCGATGGCCGTCTGCAAGGCATCCACATCGGCAGTGGCTCGCGCAAATTCGCTCAGTCCATAAATCATGAAACCGATGGCATAGGTCTGCTTTTTCGTGTCCAACGGACGCCCTTCGCAATCAAGACTCCAATAGGCACCGCCATACTCGCGGTCGATGAAGTGCTGAAGCACATAGTCCTTGGCACGGGTTGCCACCTGGAGGTACTCAGGACGGCGCAACACACGATAGGCGGCACTGAAAGCCCATAGGATTCGGGCATTGAGCACTGCTCCCTTCTCTGCTTCAGCCACCAGATGGCCTTCTCCGTCGATGCGACCATAGAAGCCTCCACGCTCGCAGTCAACCATTCGGTCCATCCAGAAGCGCAGGATGTTGTCCTCCAACATCCTTTGCACGTCCTGTTTCAGTTCGGTTATCGTCATTGATTCGTCGTTTATTTCAGTTCAAACACACGGCTGGCATAGTCATCGCGAAGAGGCACCTCGATGCCTACCGACATCAGGAAACGCCCCGTGAACTGCTTTCCATTGAGCGAGCACGGCTGCTGGCCCGTCTTCACATTGCGTTCGGTCAGCGTATAAGTGCGATCAGGGTCCAGACCTGCCATTCGCAGGCGCGGAATGGGTTGGTCGCAGTAGTTATCGACCTTATAGATGAACAGAACGGCATGCGACTGAGCGTCGTCGACATACATCAGTGAAGCCAGACCGTCGCGGCTGAAGGGTGAAAGCAGGCGGTAGAGGTTGCCCGTCTGAACGATAGGACGCAGTTCCTTGTAGTCGGCAAAGGCCTGCGTGCACTGTGCGCGCTCCTCATCGGTCATGTGTTTGGGTTGCAACTCAATGCCCAGACGTCCGCTCATGGCCACATCGCAACGGAATTTAATGGGTGTGATGCGCCCGCCCGTATTCCAATAGGGCACGCCACCGATGTGTTGTGCCATGGCATTCGAGGGGAAGAAGTAGCTGGTGCCATACTGAATGTAGACGCGTTGCAGGGCGTCGTTGTTGTCGGAGACCCAGAACTCATCGAAATAGGGCAGCAATCCGTAGTTGGCACGTCCCCCACCCGATGCGCAATCCTGAATGACGAGGTCGGGATACTTCGCGCGGATGCGCTTCAAAGTCTTGATCAGGCCCAGGTGATAGTCAACGTAGATGTTCGACTGCTTCTGCTTTGGCAGGTAGAGTGAACCGTAATTCTGGATGGAAGCGTTGGCATCCCACTTGATATAGGCTATCTCCGGGTACTGAGTCATCAAGTCATCGACCACCCGAAAGACAAAGTCCTGAACCTCAGGATTGGCCATGTCGAGCACCACCTGTGTGCCTCCACGACCTTGTTTCAGTTCGCGGCCCTTGGTCTGGAGCACCCATTCGGGGTGTTTCTCGAAGAGTTCGCTCTTCGTGTTCGACATCTCGGGCTCTATCCAGATGCCAAACTTGATGCCACGTTGGCGTGCTGCATCGGTCAAAGCCTTAATTCCGTTGGGCAATTTGCGGCGGTCGACCACCCAGTCACCCAGCGATGAGGAGTCGTTGTTGCGTGGATACTTGTCGCCAAACCATCCATCGTCCATGACAAAGAGTTCGCCGCCGAACTTGGCAATGTCGTCCATCATCTGCACGATCCGCTCTTCAGTGATGTCGAAGTAGATGCCTTCCCATGAGTTCAGCAGGATGTCGCCCGTCTTCATGCCGCGATGCAACATGCCTTCGGTACGTGCCCAACGGTGGAACGTGCGGCTTACACCGCCCATGCCCTCGTCTGTGTAGGTCAAGGCAAGGTGGGGCGTCTCGAAAACCTGCTTGGGTTCGAGTACATACTCACTGGAAAGCGGGTCGATACCAGCGTAGAGATGGTGCACATGGTGGCTGTTGGTGTTGATACGCAGTTCGAAGTTGCCGCTCCAGCATAGAGCTGCACCTATCGTACGGCCCGTATTCTCCTGCGGTTGACCATCTAAGGAGAGCATCAGCTCGGGTGCGTCCAAGTGGGAGTTTCGGGCACCGTCGGTATTGCGGATGATTTTCATGCCCGGGGTGAGCCTTTCCTGCGTGGACTCAGTCTCAGCCGCCCAGTTTCCATGCAGGTGCGTCAGCCAGACATTGCCCTGGCGGAAGGTCAGGTGACCCGAATCGTAACGCTTTAGGACAATGGCTTTCTTCTCCTGATGGGAGATTTCGGTCCACGTCTCAATGACATCGACGCGCTTATAGGCTTTGTAGAACACGCGAACCGTAACGGGCTGCAGTTTATCGGTCATGGTAACGACGGTAACAGTGGCATTCCCCTCGTCACGAGTGTCGACATTGTCAACCTTCAACTCCAAGTTGAGGTCGCCATCGGCATGTTGCACCTGCAGGGCGGGTGCCTCAATGGCATCAACCGTGCCAAATGCGGGCATGGCCGAGAAGTTCAGGTCATCGCCGGCATCACGTAGCTGCTGGAGTGTTGCCGTTCGGTCACCGTAATAGGCCATTCGAAGGTCGCCACCTTCCCATGCATGCAGCAACATCTGCGTGTGAGGAGTCTGAATGGTGATGTCGCCATTCCAAGCCAGCGTGCTGATGGCCGTAAAGAGGCCTGCCACCAGCGTGAAGATATACTTTAGAGAGTTCATAGTCAAGGTTCTGTTTTTACTTTTTAATAGGATACAAACGAAGCAACACCACGATGAGAAGGGCAATGACGGCAGGGAACAAGGAGAAGAGCGACCAAATCATCTCACGGACGGCTCCTTCGTTGGTGATGGTCACCACGGTCTGCCCCGTAGCGGCATCGGTTCCGGAAACAAAGCCAGCCATACCCAGGAACAAGGCAACGAGAGCGCCGGAGATAGCCGAACCAAACTTCTGCGACATGGTGCCGGACGAGAAGATGAGACCTGTCGATGAGGTGCCGTTTTTCTCTGTGGCGTAGTCGGCAACATCAGCATACATCGACCACAACAGGGGCGAGAACAGACCGATACCAATGGAAGTGATGATGACAATGGCCACCATCACCCAGATATAGGCCGGATCCATGGGAATGAAGAAGAAGACTACCGACGAAACGGCACAAATGATGGCTGCCCAAGCAAAAGCATTGCGCTTGGAACCTACCCACTGCGTGAACTTAGGCGACACACCGCCGAAGATCATACACGTCACTTCGCCGAAGGTCATGAACACGGTGTAGTTGATGATCAGTCCCGACACCGTCACATCGCCATGCAAACAATACTCCAACAGATAGCCTGCCACGGCATAACGGAATCCGTTGAAGAAGTTTGTGCAGATACCTATGAGCGTCAGATAGATCCATGGCTTGTTCTTGAACAGGTCGGCAAAGGGCTTGAACGAGAACTTCTCGGCACGCACGGGCTTCAGTCGCTCGCGCGTGAGCAGTCCGCACGCCAGCGTGCCGATGGCTGCAAGGATGCCAAAGACGACGCCGATGACAGCATATTGATGCTGTTTGGCGGCTACGGTGTAGGTTCCGTCGGCAAGTTTTTCACCGCCAATGAGCTCAATGACGTACGGGAAAGACAGCAACGTGATGAAACCCATGGCATAGGCGCCCACCATACGGAACGACGAGAACTGGTTTTTCTCGTTATCGTCGGCTGTCATCACGCCCAACAGCGAGCCATAAGGCACGTTAACGGCTGTGTAGACTGCCATCATGAGCAGATAAAGCGAGTAGGCATAGATGCGTTTACCCACAGGTCCGAAGTCGGGCGTATAGAGCAACAACGCGAATACCAATCCCAAGGGAATGGCTCCGAGGATGAGCCAGGGACGATAGGTGCCCCAACGCGACTGCGTACGGTCGGCCAACGAACCCATTAGCGGGTCGGTGACGACATCGAACATGCGCGCCACGAGCATCAGGGTGGCTGTATCGGCCACTGTCAGTCCGAACACATTGGTAAAGAACAGCGGAAAGGCTATCGACATGACCTTCCAAGTGATGCCACCGGCAGCTGCATCGCCCAGGGCATATCCAATTTTTTCTCTTAATGGAACCATGATGATATTTACGATTTACAGATTTACGGATTTACGATTTACAGATTTACGATTTACGGATTTCTTTCTCCATTTCATTACGAAAGGCTACGGGTAGGCGAACGTAGTTCTTCGACGAGCGAAGCGGCAAAGCCGAGCGCGGGAATGAGCGAGCAAGCTCGAGTCCGATTTACGATTTACGGAACTACTATTTACGATTTACGGAACTACTATTTACGATTTACGATTTACGATTTTTGCAATCCAAAAGGGTAATCATATTTATCAATTATCAATTGTCAATTATCAATTATCAATTGTCAATTATCAATTGTCAATTATCAATTGTTCTTGTTCTTGGCAACAAGACGCTTGATGGTCTCGACCGAGGCTGCCGTTGTGAGGCCATCCTCAGGGGTGTGCAGACAGTAGTCGACCAGACGTTCCACCGATGACACAGCCACGTGCATGCGAGTGTCGGCTGTAGCATAATAGATGAGCACTCGTCCATCGTCATCCATGATCCAGCCATTAGCAAACGCCACGTTCATCACGTCGCCGACATACTCCTGTCCCTCGGGAACCAGGAAGAAACCACCAGGTTGGGCAATGACACGCGTCGGGTCATCGAGCGCTGTCATATACATATATAATACATAGCGCAGGCCATCGGCCGTTCCCCTGACGCCATGTGCCAGATGGAGCCATCCCTGAGGAGTCTTCAAGGGATGCGGACCCTCACCGTTCTTCACTTCCATAATGGTATGATAATGGCGGGCATTGATGATTTGCTCGTCCTTAACCTCTGCATGAGTGATGTCGTCGACCAATGCCCATCCGATACCGCCACCCGATCCGGTGTCGATAAAACCATCCTGCGGACGGGTATAGAATGCATAACGACCATCAACAAACTCGGGATGCAACACCACATTGCGTTGCTGCGAACGGCTGATGAGGTCGGGCAGACGCTGCCACGTCTTCAAATCCTTCGTACGGGCAATGCCTGCCGTGGCAGTAGCAGCGCTTAGGTTACCCGGTTGGGCGTCGTCATGACGCTCAGCGCAGAACACTCCATAGATCCAACCATCCTCATGCTGCGTCAGTCGCATGTCATAGACGTTCGTTGCGGGATTCTCTCCACCCTGATGGGAGTCGGAGGGAGCCTCGGGCATGGTCACCGGCTCTTCCCAAAAGCGCCATTGGTCGATGCCATTAGGACTTTCGGCCACGGCAAAGAACGACTTTCGGTCGGCCCCCTCTACGCGGCAGACGAGCAGATAGCGCCCATCCAACTTGATGGCGCCGCTGTTGAGCACAGCATTCATCATGATGCGTTGCATCAGGTAGGGGTTATCCTGCTCGGAGAAGTCATAGCGCCACTCCAGCGGCGTGTGTTCGGCAGTCAGAATGGGGTATTTATATTTCTCGTAGATTCCATTGCCCCAGGGCAGTGGCTCGTTCGGGCGACTGAGCAGTTCCTCGTGATGCTGGCGCAGCGCCTTTAATCTTTCATTGAAGTCTGTCATTTATGCTAAAAGGTTGAAAAGTAATATAAAAATGAACCGCGCCAAAGGCGCATTGAACGATAATGAACCGTGCCAAAGGCACATTGGACTTCTATTCCCCTGCGATGTCTTTTAGGAATAGCGACTTCTCGGCCTCATAGAGTCGTTTGAAGTCAGCAGCGCTATGCTCGGCAGGCGACGGGCCAAAGTATTCCTTCGAGTAGTTGCGCCAAGTGAGGAAGTAACTCACTGGGTAAGCCTCGACAATGGGCATGAGCACGCGCGTCCACCATGTGGAATCGGGGATGTTCTTATAGCCACACTCAGTCATGGCCAATAGCTTTCCGTTGCGCTTGGCAAAGTCGCTGAGGAAGTCGAGGTCGCTCTTCGCTTGCTTCACGAAGTCCTCTTCGGTGCCCCACTGATAGGCATCCTCGCCGATGAGCGTCACGCGGTCGTTTCCAGGGTAGCGCTGCAGGAAGCGCTCTTCGGTCCAGCCGCCATCGAGATTGGGCGAATAGCTCCAGAGAAGGTTCGTGAAACCGCGCTCATCGCACAAGTAGTCCTGCAGCATGTTCCACAATCCGTGGAACTCATCGTCCGAACAGAGCTTCTGTCCCCACCAGAACCACGAGCCATTGTTCTCGTGCCAGGGGCGGAAGATGATGGGTAAGGGCTGCCCGATGCTGTCTTTCAGGGTTTCAATGAAGTCGCCCACGCGCTGCATCCATGTCTGGAACTTCTCGTGAACGCTGCCACTGGGCAGGATGTTGCGCACAACTGTTGTGTCGTTGACGTCCCATGCGTTGCCGCCAGTGAGCGGATTGCGCGGATGCCACGACAAGGTCACGATGCCACCCCGTGCCACATGGGCCACAAGTTCGTCGTGAATGCGCTGGAAAGGCACACTGTCGAGATTCTTGGCGTCGCCCATCTCGATGCCGCCGAGGTCGAAGCCCATAACGGCAGGATAGTCGCCCACCACCTCGAGCACATCGCTGCGCCCCAATTCAGGCCGCTGCGGATCCTCAATGCCCGACCAGGTGAGCCCGTAGAAGGGATCGTCCTGATGGCCGTACATGTAGCCGCGCTGCTGCAACTGAGCCATGCGCGCAGCCAGTTGTTCACTCTGTGTCAGCTCACTCGTCTTTGCCGTGTTGCAGGAAGCCAGCAAAAGGGCGGCTAAACCTATTATTAGTTTATAGTTCATAGTTCAGAGTCAGTTTATAAGTTGAAAGTTGAAAGTTGAGAGTTGAGAGTCAGTTTATAAGTTTAAAGTTCAAAGTTCTAAAGTTTAGAGTTGAGAGTTGAGAGGTTTAGAACCCTTCAAAAGGTAATCATAATTATCCATTATCAATTATCAATTATCAATTGTCAATTCCCAATTGTTTCAATATCCATGCCTGCCACTCATCCCATTGCTCCTGATACCAGAAATGAGCGGTCTGCTGATAGGGGTGCAATTCCTTCGGAGCCGTTACGATATTGTAGGTGGCATAGGCTGTTGTAGGCGGCACAACATCATCGTTGTAGCCGAACGAGAACCAACCCGGGCAAGTGATACGACGTGCAAAGTTCACACCGTCGTAATACCTCGACGTCTCCACCTTACTCTTTAGGCTGCCATCCTTACTCCCCTCGCCCTTTGGAGAGGGGTTGGGGGAGAGGCTTCCGTAGAAATAGTGTGGCCAACCACAAGCAACGCCCTTCAGCGAAGCCGTATGGTCGCACAACGCGGCATGCACGGCACCGTAACACGACACGCGTTTGTCCAGTCCGGCCGTTGCAAGCGACAGGAAACCGCCCTGGCTCGAACCGGTCACGGCGAGGTTCCGGCCATCCCACGGGGTGAATTCCTCAATATAGTCGATGGCACGGACGCAACCCAGCACGACGCGCTTGTAGTAACTCTGGTCGCGATCGTCCATGCCGTAGTTCCAATAGCAGTTCAAAGCACCGTCGGCAAGTCGGTCATAAATGCTCTGATCCATTGTGACGGGGATGCCGTGAATACCTATTTCCAGCACGATGACTCCCTTTGAAGCCGTCCAAGGGTCGCCTTGATAGGGCCGGACGCCTGCCCCAGGAACACGCAGCAATGCAGGGTATTTCTTACCAGAGGCATTTATGCCGTCGGCATCAACGGGCACGGCCAATATACCATAGGTACGCGAGCCCCAACGCACATTCTGGAAACTCACCTCATAGACGTTCACGTCCTTTGTCGAACGCTCGGGCAGCAGCCGCTTCGTGGGCTCCAGCGATGTCCAGCGAGCCTCCTCGATGGCTTTCGACCAGAATGAGTCGAAGTCGGCGGGCATCACCGTCGTAGGCTGCAAACGCTCGGGCGAGAAGGCTGCCGTGCAGGTGCCCGTGTAGTCGCGACCGGCAACGTGGGCCGTCACCTTCAGCCGATAGAAGCCAGGCTTCTGCATCTTGCCCTTGTGCTGCATCGTGCCATCCTTCAGCACGACGCCTTCGCGCTTCTCCGTCGGATACATCTCAGGACCAGCCTCATAGCTGATGCTGACATGATCGACTAGCGTGCCCGAACGACGCACTTCAACGGTGAACGTGGCTGTCTCGCCCACCTGATAGTTCCAATCCTTGTGATTGGGTTCAACAGTGACTACGATGTTGTTGCCTCTGATCTGAGCCCGAAGCCCGACAGCCAGCATCAACAGGGCCGTCAGCATCAGCAGACGCAGGGCTTTTCCATGCATATTCTTCATGACTTTTTGATGGTTTTTAGTGTTTATTGCGAAATTTCGATGCAAATTTACAAATAATATTTGGAACACGTTGGTATTTATTTTGCAAAGTCAAACACTTTCTAACACTTTTCTGCACGTCATACTTCAACCATTGACTGATTACGGCACTCCGCAAAAAGCGAGATAATTAAAATAGTGCAACTAACTGCCTTTCGCGTTTTTCAAAATAAAACAAGCGAACAATACAGGAGATAACACAAAGGAAAACAAGGAAATGGCATAGGAGATGCACAAAGGAGATGCCGCCAGAGCGCAGCAGAGGAAGAAAGCGGGAGAGGAAGAGTCGACCCCCCTACGGCAGACCCCCGTGTCTGCCCGCCCCCTAGCAGGACTCGCCCGAACCCGCCCCCTAGCAGGACTCACTCGAAACCTCCCCCAAAGCAGGACTCACTCGAACCCCCCAGCAAGACGCGCCCGCAACAACGGGCAGACACGGGGGTCTGCCCCTACGGGGTGTTGCCGTGGGCTGTGCGGAAGTCTCCCCTGACCTCATATCCTCGTAGCAGAAGTGTTAAAAACGGAAAAATTTTAAGTTAACTAATGTCGAAATAAGTTAAAATAGTCGTACTCACTTTCCACTTTTTTGCGTAATTTTGCACCGTCAAGCTATATTATGTGCGATACATAAGCCGATAACTGTTGAGGAAAACAGAAAATTCTGATAACTAAATAATTAATCTAACTAGTAAATGTATGAACTTAAATTGCAGTAAAAGAACGATTCTTGCAGCTGTGTGCTCAGCCATGTTGCTGGGTGCCACGCCGCAGGCGTTTGCAGCTACAGGCAAGAGTCCAGCACCCGTGCCTGCCGTGCAGCAAGCTAAGAAGATTACCGGTACGGTGTCGGACCAGTTCGGCCCCGTTATCGGTGCTACAGTACGAGTGAAGGGTTCGTCGAACGGCGTCATTACCGATATGGACGGCAACTTCACGCTGAATGCAAAGCCCGGCGAGACCGTCGAAGTCTCGTATGTGGGCTATGTGACGAAGACTTTCGTCGTGGGCAGTGCCTCGCGCTACGACGTGACCATCGAGGAAGACCGCCAGAACCTTCAGGAAGTGGTCGTCGTCGGTTATGGTACGATGAAGAAGAGCGACCTCGCCGGTGCTTCGGCATCCATGGACGAGAAAGCCATCAAGGGAACTAACATCACAAACATCGACCAGGCTTTCCTGGGCCGTGCAACGGGTGTGAACGCCGTGCAGACTTCTGGTGCTCCTGGCTCGGCTTCGTCAGTACGTGTGCGTGGTCAGGCCACCATCAACGCCAACGCAGAGCCTCTCTACGTGGTCGATGGCGTGATCTTCCAGGGCATGGGCGCCTCAGGTGCCAGCTTTGGTCTGGGCGACGCACTGGGCAACGGTTCGGTTTCGACCATTTCTCCTCTGTCAACGCTGAACCCTTCGGACATCGTATCGATGGAAATCCTGAAGGATGCCTCTGCCACCGCCATCTACGGTGCGCAGGGTGCTAACGGTGTGGTGCTCATCACCACGAAGCGTGGTAAGGCTGGCGAGGCCAAGTTCACCTACGACGGCTCGCTCTCCATCAACCGTCAGATGAAGCGTCTGGACATTATGAACCTGCGAGAGTTTGCCGAATACTACAACGACATGGTCAACCAAGGCGAAATTGCAAAGCCCGACGAGACCTATAGCGATCCTTCCATCCTCGGAAAGGGTACCAATTGGCAGGATGCCATCTTCCGAACAGCCCTTCAGCACCAGCATCAGATCAGTGCGCAAGGCGGTACCGACAAAGTACGTTACTACGTTTCGGGTAACTACATGAACCAGGAAGGTACCATTATCGGTTCTAACTTCAACCGCTTCAGCGTCCGTACGAACCTCGATGCCGACCTGAAGTCATGGCTGAAGCTGGGATTGAACGTTTCTTACACACAGACCGCCGACGACCTGAAGCTGGCCGACTCCGACGAAGGTATCATCAACTACTCGCTCGTTACGCCGCCGGACATCCAGATCTACGACGTCAATGGTGACTATTCGCACGTGTCGAAGGAAGGCTACACCAGCCCTAACCCCATTGCATTAGCCATGTTAGACGACATTCTGCTCGACCGCCAGAAGCTGACGGGTAGCGTCTTCGCCGACATCACGCCCATCAAGCACATCACTTGGCATGCTGAGCTGGGCTACGACCTGAGCTGGTCGAAGGCCGAGACCTACGAGCCGAAGGTGAACCTGGGCACATGGAACCGCGCTCAGAATTCAAGCCGATTGCAGAAGAACTCAAGTACGTTCTGGGCTCTGAAGAACTACATCACCTATAGCAACCAGTTCGGCAAGCACAACGTAACCGCCATGCTCGGACAAGAGGCATGGGAGTCGAAGTACGACTATGTTTCGGCCAACAATACCGACCTGCCAAACGACGAGGTGCACAACCCCGCACTGGGAACCGGCGACCCGAAGATCGGCGCAGGATTCGGTTCGAGCTCCATGGCATCGTTCTTCACGCGCGAAACCTATAATTATGACGACCGCTACCTGGGTACTTACACCTATCGCTACGACGGTTCGTCGAACTTCGGCCCCAACAAGCGCTGGGCAGGTTTCCACTCGCTGGCTCTGGCTTGGCGTTTCTCCAACGAGGCTTTCATTAAGAAGTACACCGAGGGCTGGCTCTCCAACGGTAAGATCCGTCTGGGTTGGGGTCAGACCGGTAATGCCAACATTGGTCCCTTCAAATGGGGCTCAGCCATGTCGGTCATGGACACCGGCCTCGGCGTGAGCTATCGCCCGGCTAACCTGAAGAACCTCGACATCAAGTGGGAGACTCAGGAGCAGTGGAACGTCGGTCTGGACCTCGGATTCATCGATGGCCGCATCGGACTTACGCTCGACTGG
Source organism: uncultured Prevotellaceae bacterium (assembly GCA_902774815.1). GTDB lineage: Bacteria > Bacteroidota > Bacteroidia > Bacteroidales > Bacteroidaceae > Prevotella. The sequence continues at coordinate 13,050 of CACYJV010000045.1, forward strand.
TATAAGAAGATGTCGAAGGACATGCTCATGCCGCTCAACCTCCCCTCCATCATGGGTACCAGCGGCAACGGTTCGTCGGCCCTGGCTGCTCCTTGGGGCAACTATGGCGACATCGAGAACACCGGTTTCGAAATCGCCCTGAACACCATCCCCGTCGAGACGAAGAACTTCTCGTGGCACAGCGACCTGCAGTTCTCCTTCAACAAGAACAAACTGAAGAGCCTTGCTGGTTCTACCGCCCTGCTTGGTATGGGTCAGTGGACCGACGTCGTGGCCCGTTCGGTGCCTGGCGAGAGCCTCTACAACTTCTACGGCTATGAGGTGGTGGGCGTCTATCAGGACTTCGACGACATCCTGAACTCGCCCGTCTACACCCTGCAGCAGAACAACCCCATTGAGTACGATGCCGACGGAAAGGCTCACTGGAGCACCGACCCGACCAAGTACAATCCCCGCAACACCACGTTCGTGGGCGACCTGAAATACAAGGACATCAATGGCGACGGCGTGATTAACGAACAAGATAAGACCATTCTTGGCTCGCCGTTCCCCAAGTTCACCTTCGGCTGGAACAACACCTTTACTTATAAGAACTTCGACCTGACCATCTTCATCAATGGTAACTACGGCAGCAAGATCGGTAACTACATGAAGATGAAACTCAGCCACATGAACTCGCCCTGGAGCAACCAGCTCACCGACATCAATGCCCGCACGCGTCTGAAACCCATCAACGGCGTCTACGTCGATTACTGGACCAGCGACATCACCAACGTCATGACGACTGGCGTAAGCGACCTGCCCCGTGCCTCTATCAACGACCCGAACGACAACGACGCATGGAGTTCGCGCTACATTGAGGATGGTTCCTACATCCGTCTGAAGAGCCTCACGCTGGGTTACAACTTCGATCAGAAGCTCATCAAGAAGTGGGGTCTCACCAATCTGCGCCTGACCTTCAATGCAACGAACCTCCTGACCATTACTGGTTACGATGGCTACGATCCTGAAATCGGTTCATCGACGGCATCGAACAATGTGTTCAACCTCGACAACGGCCGCTATCCGTCACCCACCTCTTTCACCTTCGGACTGAACGTTTCTTTCTAACGGGAATTGACATAAGGAATAAAGATGAAAGATCATAATAAAGAAAGGACAAGAATTATGAATATCAAGAATATTAAATATGTAGCAGCCGCCATGCTCCTCACCTTGGGCATGAACTCGTGCGGTGATTTTCTGGATCGTCCTGTAGAAGACAGCTACAACACAGAGAACTACTACACCGACGACGCTTCCTGCGTGCGCGGCGTCAACTACCTGTACAACTCGCCTTGGTACGACTTCCAGCGCGGCTTCATCAAGATTGGTGAGGTGATGTCGGGTAATATGTACTGGGGAGCGAGCCCCTACATGAACTTCTCGCTCAACGGCACCGATCAGGACTTGGTCAATATGTCGTACTCGCTGTGGGCTGAGATTGGCCATTCCAACACCGTTTACAACTCCATTAAGGGTGCTGCCTGCACCGAGAGCGTAAAGAACCAGTGCATGGGCGAGTGCCTGGCCTGGAAGGCTATGGCCTACTTCTACCTCGTACGCACGTTCGGCGATGTGCCCATCGTGCACGACAACTCTGTGAATATTGCCGCCGGCGACTACAACGACCTGCATAAGGTGCAGAAAGCCGATGTCTACGAGTACATCCTGATGACGCTCGAGAAGGCCATGGAACTGCTTCCACGCGAGAAGAGCACCACCGGCCGCATCGACTACTACTGCGCTGAGGGTCTCTATGCCAAGGTGCTGCTGACGGCTGCCGGCGTGACCGGTTCGCTCAACAGCGACTATCTGCAGCGCGCATCGGCTGCTTCGCTCGACGTCATCCAGAACTCCGGCCGAAAACTCATGGAAAACTATGAGGACATCTTCCGCGGTTCGAACAACGTCAGCGACGAAAGCCTCATCGCTTGGCGCTGGACCAACGGTGCACAGTGGACCTCGCAGAACACCCTGCAGAGTGACCTGATGCCCGATGGATTCGACGAGAACGGCGACTGCTGGGGCGGTTGGGGTGGCCCATCGGCCGACCTGCAGGATGCATTCGGCTACGACGTGACGGAGAATCCCTCGAAGCGCATCGACACCGACGTGCGCCGCAAGGCTACGATGATGGGTGCCGGCGACGTCTACAGCTACTTCTGGCGCGACAAGGACCTTGGCAACGGCAAGACTGGCTTCGACATCCTGAAGTTCTACTACGACAAGTCGTACAACCCCGCTGCCACAGGTGAGTTCCAAGGCCCGTGCGGTGTGCAGAACGTGAAGCACGCCTATGGCGACAACTTCGACCACCAGGCCGAGATGAATGCTTCGGCTGGTCGTATGGCCTACAACCTGGCAACCCACATCCTGCGCTTGGCCGACGTCTATCTCGTACATGCTGAGGCTGAGGTGCTGCAGGGCAAGACCACAAGTCGCACCGCCCTCGATGCCTTCAACGCCGTTCGCGGACGTGCCATTGCATCTGCCGTGCCCAAGACTACGCTGACCTTCGACGACATCTGGAAGGAGCGCCGTCTGGAACTTGCCGGCGAGGGCGACCGCTGGTACGACTTCGTACGCCGTGCCTACTACGACGTGAACTCATGCATCAACGAGCTCAAAGCCCAGCGCCGCAATGCCATCTGGAACTGCAGCAGTGTCTACAAGGTATGGTTCGAGTCTGGCTACGTGACATGGGATCCCACCGACATTCAGTACGACGAGGAAACACCTATTCCCAACGTGACCGCCAACAGTTTCGTACTGCCTTATCCGACTGAGGACGTGGCCCTGAACCCGAACCTCGGCAGCAACGTCGAGCCCGATCACGTAGATGTACGCGCCACCTACAGCTACTAATAATCGTAAATCGTAAATAAGTAAATCGTAAATAGACTTATGAAAACAAACAATATATTCAAAGGACTTTGCCTTGCACTGGCAGCCTGCGCCTCGCTGGCCGTCACGTCGTGCAAAGATGAGCCCGATGCCTACGAGATCCAGAGCGGAAAGCCTACCATCAAATTCATCCGCCCCGTCAGCGTAGAAGCAAAGGACTCCATCATCACTGCCGCCTCGATGCGTTCCACCGTGTGCGTCGTCGGTGAGAACCTGCGCAGTGTCACCCAGCTGCTCTTCAACGACCAGCCCGCTGTGCTCAACACGAGCTATATGACCGACCATACCCTCATCGTCACCGTGCCGAACGAGATTCCCGACCTGGTGACCGATAAGATTTGCTTCATCACACAGAGCAAGGACACCGTGAAGTACGACTTCCACGTGATCATCCCTGCTCCCATCGTATCGTCGATGTCGAACGAATGGGCTTCTCCGGGCGAAGAGGTCACCATCATCGGCGACTACTTCCTTGACTACGAGGACTATCCTCTGACTGTCCACATCGGCGACTATACCCTGCCACGCAGCGCTATCAAGAGCATCACGAAGAACCGCATCACGTTCGTCATGCCCGAGGGTGCTCCGCACGACAAGGTCAGCGTAGAGTCTATCTATGGCGAGACCGAGGGAGCCTTCCAGTACATGGACGACCGTGGCATGCTCTTCGACTTCGACACGCCATGCAAGACGGGTACCGTGCTGGGCAACAACGGCTGGCACGCACGTACCATCACCGCCGACGACACCTCGCTCTCCGGCAACTACCTCGTTATGGGCGGCGGTGCTGCCATGGGCGAAGACGGTGGCTGGAACGACGGCGACTTCTCGTTCGAGTATTGGGCTGGCGACTGGGGCGATCCCGAGAGCTATCCCTCACACCCGCGTATCAGCGACCTGGCCGACTTCTCCGACTTCGAGAACCTGAACCTGAAGTTCGAGATGAACATTCCTGCTGACTTTGCTTGGTCGGCAGCCCCGATGCAGATCTACTTCGGCAGCGTCACACAGGTTTCCAATGGTGCCGCTGGTGCCAAGGACATCTATGGCAACACGCTTGCTGGTGCCAACAACACCTTCTTCCACGAGCAGGGCAAGCTCAACCGCGCTCTCTACATGCCTTGGAAGGACACCGAGGACAAACTCTACCACACCGATGGCAAGTGGGTAACCGTCACCATTCCTCTCACTGACTTCAACATGGACTACGATGGCAACAAGATCGACAAGTTCTTCACCAGCACTGCCGACTTCGGATGCTTCAACATCTTCATCATCCGTGGTGGCTACGACGACAAGTCGGCCCTGCCCACTGGTGTTGCCTGCACGCCGTTTATCAAGATTGATAACATCCGTGTCGTACCTAATAAATAATAATGAATAGTAGCGATATGAAAAACTTTAAGAATATATTCACATTGTTGGTGGTAGCTCTCGTCGGGCTATCGCTGACAGGGTGTAGCGAGGACAACCTCGACACAAACCCCTACGGTAAGTCGGGCGTCAATTTGGTGGGCTTCGGTCCGTCGCCTATCCTGCGCACCCATGAGATTCGCATCACTGGTACGAACATGAACAAGGTGACGAAAGTCATCTTCCCAGGCGATGCCATCGTCGAGCGCTCAGGCTTCAACTCTTCTGATGCCGAGAACATCTACGTGAATGTACCCGACGAGTCAGTGCCCGGTCAGATTCGCCTCGTGGCTGGCAACGACACCGTCACTTCCGTTTCGAAACTTACCTTCGAGGAGCCCATCGAGGTCACCTCTGTCTCGCCCACAACAGGTCTGAGTGCCGGCGATGAGATTACCATCAAGGGCGACTATGTCTACAATATCGCCGAAGTGGTGTTCACCAGTGGTGTGACGGGTGCTCCCGTATTGGCCGAGGACTTCACTTACATCTCGCGTCGCGAAATCCGCTTGCGCGTGCCTCTGGCTGCCGAGTCGGGTGTCATCACCATGAACGACGGTGCCGAGTGGGAGCTGGAGTGGAAGGAACCGCTTGAGATCGTTTCGGCCACGGCTACTGCCGTGACACCTGCCGAGACCGACTTCGGTCAGCAGATCCGTATCACAGGTACCAACCTCCACATCGTCGAAACCGTCATGTTCCCGGGTGGCATCTCTGCCGAGTTCACCGTCTCCGACGACCATCGCACCATCACGACCACCGTTCCCGCCGAGACCAAGCCGGGCGCCATCACGCTGCTGCTCTACTCGGGTGCTGCCATCAGCACACCTGAGTTCACCGTTCCCACGGTGAGCATCACAAGCGTCGAGCCCAACAGCGACCTCGTTGAAGGCGACAAGGTTGTCGTCACGGGTGAAAACTTCGACCGCGTCAAGGAAGTACAGCTGCCGGGCATTGGTGCCATCACTGACTACACCATCTCAGGCAACACGCTGACCTTCACCGTGCCCGAGGGCATGGCCGACGGCGATGTCGTACTCGTTCAGAACAGCAATATCTCCGTCACAGCTGCCGTCGAGATGCGCAAGCTCTTCGGAGTCATCTGGCAGGGCAAGGAGAACCTCTCCGGTTGGAGCAACTGGGGCGTGTTCAACTGGGACGGCGACAAGTGGCTGAAGTTCCAGGAGGCCATCGACGGCCCTGGCGAACTGACCTTCCACTTCGTCGTGACCAACGACAACCCGGCATTCAACCTGCGTATGGGCGACTGGTCGACTCCGTTCTCCAACATCTCGCTTCCCTATGGCGACGATGGCAACATCCATCCGGCTGCCGATGCAACCGACGTCGTCATCCAGCTCTCGGCTGAGGAGCGCGAGAAGATGTTCGCCGATGGTGGTCTGGGCATGGTCATCTGGGGCGATGGCATCCAGCTGCAGTATGTGAAGTTCCTCGAAGCTACCGACGAGGTCGATGTCGCTCCTTTTGCAAAGTGGGAAGACCAGAGTGCCAACATCACCTATCCCATCCACATCTCGTGGAGCGAGAATACTGGTAAGATACGCATCATGCGTACTGGTCTCCAGGAACTCAATCTGAAGGTAGGCGTTTCAAAGCTCATTTTCTATAAAGAGGCTGGCACTACCGGACAGATTCAGCTCAACGACTGCAACTGGGGCAATCCCATCACCGATGCCGATCTCACCGACTGGGCTGGCGACAAGACGCAAGTAGAGACCGTCTTCACCCAGAAGATGATGGATTGCGTGACGGGTGCCACCACCGATGGCTGGTCTGACACCGCCTTCATCATCCAGGGCGATGGCATGACCATCACAAAGATTGTTGTGCTCCCCTGATAAGGGAACCATAGGATAATCATTGTAAGGAGCGCTTGCGACTATCGTGGCGCTCCTTACATTCAATTTAGAAAAATGAAGACTATTCGTAGAGGTATCATTCTGATGCTATCAACCCTGTTGCTGGCTGCATGTGGCAGCAAAACGAAGACTGAACAGAAATCGGCCTCCGAACTGATTGCCGATGCCGACCACTTCCAGGTTGACACCATCGTGGCCGATCCTGCCGACACACTGGTCAGCTCATCGGTCGATCATGTCCTGCGCCACTACCCAGAGCTCTATCGCGCCGCTGAGAAGGCACAGCAGATTTACAGCAAATGGGCACTGCAGGAGCAGCAAACCCAACTGAAAACCCAGCCAAGCCTGCTCGACATCCGCTCCATCCTCACCGAACTCCTCTCCGCGTCTCAACAGCGCGAAGCCACCTCCCTCCCTACTGGGGAGGGTCGGGGTGGGGCTCAGCTTCTCGACAGTATCGACGCAGCCTACCTGCACCTCATCAGCGAAGCACCTGCCGAACGCAAGACCGACATCGGCCACTCGCGCAAGGCATTCCTCGCCTATGCCGAACGCCTGCAACAAGTGATGCAGGCTTTACCCGAGGACTTGCGCGAGCGCTATTCATCCATTGTAGCACTACGCCTGCAGCGCTTGCTGCAGGAACAGCAGAAATTGACAACTGATAATTGACAATTGATAATTGACAACTGATAATTGATAATTCTTTCTCCGCTTCGCTACGAAAGCGAGCAAGCTCGAGCGGACAATTGATAATTGATAATTGACAATTGATAATTGATAATTCTTTCTCCGCTTCGCTACGAAAGCGAGCAAGCTCGAGCGGACAATTGATAATTGATAATTGATAATTGATAATTGATAATTATGATTACCCAAAGCATTCTTTCGACTCTAAAAGCAAACCTCACCACCCTTCTCTCCCCCTCCCTTGAGGGGAGGGTCGGGGTGGGGCTTTCCCCCTCCCTTGAGGGGAGGGTCGGGGTGGGGCTCCTGGGGAGGGCCGGGGTGGGGCTTCTTCTTTTCACCCTTTGTGCCTGCGGCAGCGACTCGCCCGATCCTGATCCCACACCATCTCCCACTGTCACCGTTGCCCTGCGCTCACAGTCTATCGCCGAGGGTAGCGAGGTCGACGCCAAGTCCACCTCCGTGCTCCAACTCGCCTATAGCGTATCCGTAAAGCCGTCTGCAACGGCCAACATCACGCTCAACGGCACGAAGCTCACCGCCACACGCAATCCCAACGACGTGACGGGCATACTGATTCCACTCTCTCTCGAGGAGGGAACCGACTACACACTCATCGTGCCCAAAGGCTCCGTCGTGGCCACCAGCGATGCTTCGGCTTCGGCTCCTGAACTGAAGTTGAACTTCAAGACCAAGGCCAAGGCCCAGCCCGTGAATCCCGACATCAAGACAACGCTCGTCTGTGGCAACGAGGCCGCACAAAAGCTCTACGACTACATGCGCGAGCAGTACGGCCAGAAAATCATTTCAAGCGTCATGGCCGACGTCAACTGGAACAACAAAATCGCCGAGAACGTCTACAAGCTTACGAAGAAGTACCCCGCAGCCGTATGCTACGACTTCATCCACATTTGCTATTCGCCTGCCAACTGGATTGACTACACCAACATCACGCCCGTGAAGGAGTGGAGCGATGCGGGCGGTATCGTACAACTCATGTGGCACTTCAACGTACCGAAGACCGAAGGTTCCACCGACGTCACCTGCACACCCTCCGAGACCACCTTCCGCGTGCAGAACGTCTTCACCAATGGCTCATGGGAGAACCGCTGGTTCTACGAGCAGATGGACAAGGTCGTGGCCACCCTGCTGAAACTGCAGGAGGCTGGCATCGCCGCCACATGGCGCCCCTTCCACGAGGCAGCAGGCAACGCCACCTATAAGCAGCAGGCCAGCTGGACGAAGTCTTGGTTCTGGTGGGGCTACGACGGTGCCGAGACCTACAAGAAACTCTGGACAACCATGTTCAACTACTTCAAGGAGAAGGGTGTGCGCAACCTCATCTGGATATGGACCACGCAGAACTACAACGGCAATAGCGAGCAGTACAACCAGGACACCAACTGGTATCCAGGCGACGAGTATGTCGACATCGTTGGTCGCGACCTCTATGGCTACACCGCCGAGCAGAACCTGCAGGAGTTCACTGAGATTCAGGCCACCTATCCCACGAAGATGATTGCACTCGCCGAATGTGGCTATGGCAACTACGACAACAAACGCTACGAGTTTGCCAACATCTCCGACTGCTGGAACACGGGTGCCCGTTGGAGTCACTTCATGGTCTGGTATCAGGGCGGTCAGGGAAGCACCAACTCGATGATGACCGACGGATGGTGGCGCGATGCCATGCAGGCTGCCTGCGTCATCACGCGCGACCAACTGCCCTCACTGAAATAACAGGGAAGTGCAAGGAGTGAAGAGTGAATACATAAACTCTTCACTCCTTACTATTCACTACTTACAAATCTTTCTTCTGTTCTATACCATAAATTAATGAATAATTATATGGCCAATTCTTGCGTAGCGGAGCGGAGCAAGAACTATCACACTGACTCTAAACTCTCCGCTCGGCCCTTTGGGACGCTTGCATAGCGTAGCGGAGCAAGAACTCTCCTCTCACCTATTACCTAGAAAGTCTGCGCAATCTGCCCCATCTGCGGCATCTGCGGTGAGCGCAGCGAACTCTTTCTGGCTGCAAAGTTAACATAAAGTAGTGAAATATACGTTCAAAACGCGAAATCGAGTGTTAAAGTCCGCAGAAGTTTACAACATTTAACACTTCTCGCCCCCTTTTCCCCATATTCGAAAGGAATGGAGGGTGTAAAAAAAGTTCCCATCATGGTTTATGGGAACATATTGGGAACAATAAACCCACTGACCTTTCGCTTAACTGCTAAGAATCAGTGGGTTTATCTATTGCGTTGTCAATCTTGAAAAGATGATTATTATACTTCTATTATCTTATCTTGATAATCAGGGAATTGTTCTCTATAGTGCGCCAAACTGCCTTTGGGAACTTCAATGACTTCTAATTTCTCATTGAATTCACAATTGCAGATAGTTTTGCATCCCTTAAAATGTAGTTTCTTTACTTTCGAATAAACGCCTGAATAATAAGGATGAATTTGGCGAAGAACTTCTAATGTACTTGGTATTGTTAAATCTTCGATTAGGTCAAAACCTAATCCAGTAATTTTTTCAACACCTTCAGGAATAGAATACTTTTTCAAATCCTCTGGAGCATGATCAAGATATCTGTCATCATTTGTATATTGTACTCCAAAGGAATCAAATGAATTGGTAACGAAATCGATGATTTTAACACTTTCAGGTTGCTTCATAATTATCTTGATTGCTTTTGGAATTCGCATTCTATCAATTGTTGATGACAGTTCATTCCATAAAGGTTTATCGTTGAATATGAGCATTTTAGGAACAAGTGTGTATTTCTTCCCAATTATGGGAGATTCACTTTTAATTACTTCATATTTGACATGAAAATCTTCTGAAGATGCACCATGTAAGACAACTTTGCATGACTTTGGTAGATAAAGAACCTTAACTTTCGCTTTCTTCAAAGCACCTCTTTCTATTGATTCCACACCATTAGGCACTTTATAGGTTTCGTAAGAACCAGGTGCAAGCATTATAAATCTCTTACCATCTTGTGACAAAACAGCGGTTTTATTTACAATTTTGTATTTCTCCTTGCCTGAATACTTTGTTTGAATGTCTAGAACAGTATAATTCCTGCTATTCCTGTGATTTTTATGTCCTAAAGGTACTCCCATGTTTTAAGTATTATTGAATTTTTCAAATTTGAATATTATGAGTTGCTACCAGACTGTTTTATATATAATTCTCTTATTGCAATGCTTTTTTTACTGTTAATACCTATTATTAATATGACATTGTTACATAGGTTCGTTAGCATAGAGGTTAATGAAAAGCTTATTATCCAAGAGCAGGCATAACCATTATTTCAATCCAATGAAGTCACTCAGAGGACGAATCTTTGAACGATATGTATTAATGCCTTCTCGCAACTTAGGGTCATGGCTGAATGGAATATCTTTTGTATTGTCAAAATGGAAAACCATATAATAGGAAGCATGTTTTGGATGAAACCCTTTTTCCTCAAGAGTTTCTTTTGTCCATATTTGGAAACAACCTTTTTGCTTTAGTCTATAAAGTTTTGCATCATTCCCATTAGAATGAAGCATCACATATTGAATTCTCTCAAAGCCAGGTGTAACGAGCACAGACCCTTTAGTATCGCCTGCACGCATATAACAAATGCCTTTTTCAATCATCAAATTATGTAGTTCAGGTCTTGCGTGATTTACAATAACTTGTACGTCCTCTGGATTTTCAGCCATGCGCTGAAGCATGTTGGCTGCAATATCAACATCCTCAATTTCTTCCCTTCTTCGCTTACCAAGTTCCAAGAATTTTCCATCTTGATCAATTCCGATGAATTTGCGACCAAGAAGATTTGCGGCAATTCCTGTCGTACAACTTCCTGCAAACGGGTCAAGTATTGTCGCACCTGGGCGTGTTGATGCAAGAATTATTCTATAGAGTAATCTCAAAGGTTTTTGGGTAGGATGCTTTCCACAAGTCTTTTCCCATGTCCCAGGAGCCGGCAACTTCCACACGTCAGGCATATGCACTCCATTGTTCATGGCCTCCATGAGTTGGTAATTGAAGTAATGCTGTACCTTTTCACATTTACGTGCCCATACTATATACTCAGCAGAAAAATTAAATCTTTGATCTGTCAGAGTTTTGGGTGGGTCAGATTTCTGCCAAACTATCATGTTAAGTATCTTAAATCCTAAATCTTTCAGACAGTTAGCCACTTCATATATGTTATGATATGTCCCACAAACCCAAATGGTGCCATCATCCTTTAGTTTTTCCCTACAAAGTGATAACCATTTGTAATTAAAGTCATATACTTCATCCTTGCTACGCACCCTATCCCATTCTCCTTTGTCAAAATTAATATATCTTTGACCTATTTTGACAGTTCCTTTTCCGGTGGATAGGAAATAAGGTGGGTCTGCAAAAATCATATCCACACTTCCGTCTAGTTGTGATATGATATCATTGCAGTCGCCTTGATAAAGTACAAAATTATACTTCCTATATTCCATGTTTAATTTAATTCTGGATGAGTTCTATGCCTATGAATAGACAAGTATTCCTTCATTTTTTCTGTAAGCAAATTTTCTTCGATTACGACAGAATGATGGTCTGAATTATTGGCCATCGTAATACTTGAAACATATATCTTTTGTTCATCAGTCAAGTCATTCATGTTGGATACTTGCATTAAACCGTTTTCATCAAAGTAAATCAGTCCATATTCGAATAGTTTGTCATGATTGGCACATAACCATAAGCCATTATCTCCAGAAATAGCCTTTGCTCGTTTTTGCTCAAATGGAATATTCTCCTTATTAATGTCACATACACGATGAATATGTGATGCGATTATCATTTTTTGAATATTGCAATTGCATAAATAACATTTTTTTTCGTCAGATCCATATTTTGTCATGAGGTTCTTCATGAATTCTGCTTGGCTTCGTGCATCACCATCCTTCAGTGCTTCCTCGTTTGGTGTATAATCGCGTAATTCATCAAAGCATTCGATACCAATTTTTCTAAGCAGTTCTAAGTTCTCTGTTGTTATTGGCTTTGCATCTCTATCTTCTGTTTTAAGACGATTTGTGTCCTTTATTTGCCACAAATATACCTTACCTTTGGTAATAGCCTTTGCAGCTGCAGCCATCAAAATGATTTCGAAGCCATTATTTCCGAATGTCTTTCCGTATAGTATGGTATCCTCTGCATTTTCAATGATATATGAACTTTTGTTGTTCAATCTTACCATCTTGTTACGAAAATCCTTCATTTTCTTCACAGATCTAAATGGAGTCTGTGCATCCACTTCGTTGGCACGATTAAGTGACCAATCAAGCTGATTGTAATTTATTATGTTTATGTTGAGCGTTCTGCAAATCTTATATGCAAAAGTTTGATAATCATTAACAGCATGTGATACCTGCGAGAAACTTGTTACACTATCTTGATAAACTGTCTCGTCATTTTTGTCCATGCCTTCATTTGGTGTAACACACAGTAGGAATATATTAAACGACTTATTTTTATGGTTATCATTGTAAAATGTCCTATATGATATAGGTAATTTTGCAATTATATACCCATTTCTGGTTTCCTGTGGGAATTCGTAAGAGAAAAACACATAATGAATTCCTGGTTCCCCACCCTTAAAATATTTTATTGTTATAAACTGCCCATTCTGTTCTTTGGACTCTCTGCCATCTTGATTGTATTTTGGACTTACTTCGATTTCTATTTCTTCATTTGAAGTAAACCCCAAATTTGCAAGAATGACATCAAGAACATCTTCCTTATGTGTCAAAAGACTATCGTCATGATTCTCATGAACCTGTATTGTATTGAATACTTTTTGTAACAATCTGTTACGCTTGGGAAACTTTACTGTAATCATAATTGTTCATATAATTTTTCTGCACGATAGAATTCATCTCTTTTTGCAAAGTAGTCAGCCATTGCTGGAGTGTAATAATCACCTTGGATACTCTTATACGGGGAGATTCGCTCAACAAATGCAACATTTGAGTCTGTTAGCTTAGGAAGTACATGTAGCTTACCTTCTTCGAACTTAATCAAACCACGGTCAAAGAGTTTATGATGATTCTCACATAACCACAAACCATTATTTTGGTCTGTTGCCATCCTCAGCCTTTCAGAAAATGGCAAATCAAGTCTTTGCTTAATCGCATATACAGGATAGATGTGAGCGCCCTGAATTATGCTTTCAATCTCACAATGGCAAAGCTCACAGCGCTTGTGCCCTCCAGTTTTCTCCAGGAGGTTAAAAATAAATCTAGGACTTCTTAGACTTTCCTCTGGAGGAGTCGGAACATATGGTCCTTCTTCACCTTTGGTGAAGTCATAAGTGTCATTCAATATTTCTATTTTTGCTCGTCCAAAATTCTTCGCAAAGATTTTTATTGATTCTATGTCTGTATCGCTAAGATATTCACTATCATTGTCCGAGATTTGGAATAAGCGAATTGGTTTGTTCGATATTCTACAAAGAGCTAAGCATAACATGGTTGTCTCCTTTTGGTTCGCACCGAAAGTTTTTCCATATACATAATAAGAGGTCCCTTCGTCTGTGATATATGACGACTGATTACTTAAATTTCTTAATCTGTTAGCCTCTCTATCCTTAATTAGTTCACGAACAGTCGAATATCCCCGTAAAGTCAAGCCACGCAAGCCTTCATCTGCGTTGATAAAATTGACACCCATTGAAATAAGAAGCCGATACATCAATTGATGATAGCGTGTCTGATTCTCACCTCTAAATGGAGTGAAGTACAAACAAAACTGACAGGGCTTTTTGCTTGAAACAAATTCTTTCAGATATAAGCCGAAAGCCGTAGGTACACTTTGAAGATAAGAGTTACGTCCCCCAACTTCCTTAGGCGTATAAGTTATATAAAAAATCTGGGAATCCGTTTCAAGAGTGAACATTTTGCCTCTAATCCGCTTATTAACCCATTTTACCTCAAAATCAGTTTGGTCTGTCAGCCTTCTGCAAATTATCAATAAATCTGCATTGGTTATAATTGTGTCCACACTTGCGACTTTGGCCTGTGCCCCAAGTCTGCATATTGTAAATCTTGGTTTCATATTATTGTACGATTATAAGAGACTCATTTCTACCTCTGAATTTGGTTTGGAAAATATCCGCCTTATGAGTTTGTGCCCATTCGTGAAGATATTTATTATGAAGTCCTTTGTATTCAAGTAAATTTGAGATAACAACCTTACATCCTCTGGCGAGCAAAGTGTCTAAATAAGACAACAGACGTACTTCTTCATGCGCATTCCAACCCTTGAAACCTCTTTTCCCATCATTATAGCTTCCTAAAGTAATGAGATAAGGAGGGTCTACATAAACCAGTGTTTTCGCATCAATCAAATTATCAATTTCTTGATAATCTCCGATGTGAAATTCTACATCAATTTCTTTTAACCGTCGACTAAAGGAAACAATCTTTTCTTTGACAGAATCGCTATACCCACTCTCTCCAACAGGATTGTTAAATTCATATGAAGAGTTAAAGCGTAGTTGTTGCTGAAAACCATATAAAATTACGACGTAAAGATACCAATACGCTTTATCCTTGCCACGATATTTTTTGTTGTAATCCTTTCTAATTTTTGTATAAGCCTCTTTGTCACATTTTTCAAGGCCGTACTTTTTTATAGTTTTTTCGAAAAACGTCAGCAACATAGAAGTATCTTCCTCCTTAAACATGCGAAGGATGTTGGCAACTGCAAAATTTATATCATTATAAACCACTCTGTCAAATCCATTCGTGTTAATACCGACATTAAATCCTCCCCCCATAAGGTCGACAAAAATACTTCTGCCTTGCAACTCAGGCTTAATAAAGTCAATAATTGGAGACTTACCCCCCATATAGTTGAGAGGACAGTAATAGTTTACTTGTTCAATAGGTTTTTTCCTGCCATAAAAAAGATATTCCCTATGCCCTTGCTTGTCTTCAGTCTTGAAATTTTTATATCTTTTGTAAGCAATCTCTTCACAAGTTACACTATCCTCATAGCAATATCTTTTCAGAGCAAACATAATATAGTCCTTAGTCATAAGCCCATCGCTACTGTAACTAAACACGATATGTGATGCTTGAGTTTTTGCTAGTACCTTATCAAAAACTACCTCAACTTTGTTTGGCCTAGACCAGTCATTAGAGATATTTTCATAAGGGCGAGCTCCTGTTATGCCCCTTAGTTCTGGGTTGTCATTTAAAATTAAAGTTTCCAGAATGTGGTATTGTACCGAATAAGAATTTTTGGTATATGGAGGATCCAAATATAGAATATCACAAGGAACGTCATTTATGACATCCTCGATATTTCCATTTCTAACTTGTACGAGGTTGTTATTTTGATAATCTTGCATGATATCCGTATCGGATGGGGGCATAAACACAATTTGCTTTACAGCTCGAGGATCCCATGTTTTAACGTGAGTTCGACGTAAGAGTTATGCAATTAGTTTGCTTTTGTCAATGATTTCAATATTCATTGACGGCTTTTTGGGCAGTAGATTGTAGGCAAT
>CACYJV010000046.1 GCA_902774815.1 uncultured Prevotellaceae bacterium
AACTAGCACGCCAAAAACACGCCAATTTAGAGCATAAAAGAAATCCAAACTACTGATAATCAGCGGTTTGGATTTTCTTTCAGTCGGGATTACTGGACTCGAACCAGCGACCTCGCGCCCCCCAGACGTGTGCGCTACCAACTGCGCTAAATCCCGATCCTTTTTGCTTAGCAACTGACCTTATTGGTTCGTTTTGCGGGTGCAAAGTTACAAAGTTTTTATGATACGTGCAAGAAAAACGGATGTTTTTTTCATCTTTTTTTGATTTCATGACATTTTAGGTCATTTTATGAACTGAGGATGTCAAGAAAAAAGCGGCAGGAGTCTTCACAGATACCTGCCACTTCAATTCAAATAATACTTTATTTAAGAGAGAGATAATTTCTATAGGGAGTTAAGGATATGAGAAGTAAAGAGGTGGAGAGCTAGAAAATGGGGGGATTGGGGAGGCAAAGGGACTCCCCTACCCTTATTTACTCACGAGGTCGGAACCGTAGAACATCTGGTTGGGCACGGCCATCATTTCGCTCAGCACATAGTCAGCCTGGCCTTTTACGCGATGGTAGTTGCTGACGAATCCGATGGAAGCATTCGGCAACACCTCGTAGACCACCTTGCTTTGAGGGTGCAGGAAACTCTGACTGAGGCTGTCCCAGTAGCTACACTCCACGATGTTCTGTCCAGGTAAGTAGGTGTAGCTGAGCTGGCAGGTAGGCTGCCAATCAGCAAGGTCGCCGTTCCAGAGCTGAGTGGTCCGCGTGAGGAGTCGTCCCTCGTTGTCATAATCGTACAGGTACTTCAGGTGAGGTCGAAGAGTCTGAATGGCATGGCGCCCGCGACCTTCTTTCACTTTGAGGTAGACGTATTGCGTACGGACGATGCCCTGTTCGACTTCGGCATTGTAGCAATACTTGCCGTCGGTGTTATTCACTGCGTTCTGATAAGTTGCCATCACGTCACTTGCGGTGATGGTCTGAGCCTGGGCGGCTGCCGTGAGCAGCATCATGGCTGCAACGATAAGAGATTTTTTCATAATTTTATTTGTTGATAAGTTTATTTGTTGGCGTCTGTACATTTGACACAAAAACGGTCGATTTGTGACACGTTCGGGTGCTAAAATTTCTTAAATGCCTTGTTTTTACTTCTTTGACGCAAGAAGTACGAAGAAAGTTGCAGCGAGGCAGACAATAATATGGGATTTTTTTGTACCTTTGCACACAAAGCATACGTAAGCAGCTCATTTGACATGACATATTGATGCGTTGACTTTTTGATTCTTATCTTAGAAATTTCGCCAAAATATTTCCCAAGATGATAAAAGTTGATGCTCGCGTTTCGGCGCGGGCTGAGACTGTATTTGGGAAAAGGCGTTTGGCGATGCCTCTAAGATGGATGCAGAATCAGTTCCGCGCCTTTATTATGCCCAGACAGAAACGAACTATTAAACAAATAAGATATGGAACAAAAATTCGGCGTACACAGCATCGACCTCCCATCGTTACAAGCCTTCTGTGAGCAGGAGGGAACATGCGTCAGCTACCAAAAGGGTGAACAGATGGAACGCGAGGGCGAACAGACACGGTGGTTCGGATTCGTCGCTGAGGGATGCTTCAAATACACCGTGAAGGGAATCAGCGATGGTAAAGAACACATCAATTGGTTCTCCTTCAAGGGCGAATTCGTTGGCGACTACCCTGCATGCCTCAGCGGAAGTCGCTCGCAGACCACGATTGAAGCCATGATGCCCAGTCGCGTCTATAGAATCAGTGGAAAACAGATGATGCAGATGTTCCGTCAAGAGGCAGAAACGTTGGAACTGCGCAGCCTCATCAGCGAACATCTGCTTGGCCAGGCTCGCGAACGCTATCTCGACTTCCATCGTACCACGCCACGCGAACGCTACGAATTGTTGTTGCGTCGCTGTCCGGGCATCGTGGAGCATCTGCCCTTGAATGCCATCGCATCGTTTCTCAACATCAGTGCGAAGACCATGTCAATGATACGCCACGACATTACCTTTGGACGATGATTGACCTTCTTATGTCCATCATCCTTTACCAAAGTAAAGACTAAAGCCCCCGGCAATCTCTTTTTGAGTTTTGTCGAGGGCTTTTTCATGCAGATTGTAGTAACTTTGCCGCCATTGAGAGTCTAGACTCCAGGTTAATAAATAACGGACAGCATTCGTCGGGATGACGAGTGCTGTTTTTTTGAACAATCTACCCGAACTTGATTCCGCCTATTCTATCTTGACAGAAACCATTGGTCAGCTTTTCAGATAGGGCGCCGTGACGGAGTCATGACATTGCAGCATCTGTGTGGGTGGTCCAGCAAAGAGGATGCGGCCACCCAGCTCACCGGCTCCGGGTCCAAGTTCGATGACATAGTCGGCAGCTTTAATTACGTCGGTATTGTGCTCCACGGCATAAACCGTATTTCCCTCATCAACCATACGTTCAAAAAGATCAATCAACCGCCTCACATCTTTGGGATGAAGTCCGTCAGTGGGTTCGTCAATAACGAATACCCGTCCTTTCTCACCCAGATGTGACGCTATCTTCAGTCGTTGCAGTTCACCGCCCGACAATGTCGACAATGCTTGGTTCAAGTGCAGATAGCCTAAGCCTACATCCATGAGTGGGCGTAGTTTCTCTTCGATGCTGGTTCCTGCAAAGAAACGGCAAGCCGCACGCACGCTGAGATCCATGACCTCGGCAATAGAAAGAGAGCTACCTCCCTCCTGCCCCTCCTTAAAGGAGAGGGGGGCTAATTTATACTGCAACGCCTCCTTCGAATAACGCAAACCGCCACAAGCCTCACAGGTAGTCTCGATGTTGTCCATAAAGGCCATCTCTGAAACGATAACGCCCTTTCCGCCACAGACAGGACAGCCGCCCTGCCCATTGAAGGTGAAATAAGACTCGCGAAGCTTATATTTGCGGGCGAATAACTTGCGTATATCAGGTGCCACGTCCATGTAGGTTGCTGGTGTTGAACGCAGGCTGACGCCGATACTCTTCTGGGAGATGTAGACAAGATCTGTGGCGATTTTCTCCATGCTCTGCATCAGCGAACTCTTACCCGATCCTGCCACACCTGCCACGACGGCAAAAACGCCCAACGGAAGGTCGATGCTGACATCCTGCAGGTTGTGAAGGTTGGCATGCCGCAGTTGATTGAACGCTAAAGGCGTACGAGGTGCCTGCTTGAAATCGCCTGACTGACTCAGCATCACGCCTGTGTCGGTACCACTTTTCAGCAGCTCGTCATAAGAGCCTTCGAAGATGATGTTTCCACCATCGGCCCCAGGTCCAGGCCCTAAGTCAACGACATGGTCGGCCATAGCTATCATTTCCTTGTGATGTTCCACAAGAAGCACTGTGTTGCCAGCATCGCGCAGGCGCTGCACAGAGTGTTTCATCAGCTGTATGTCATGATTATGCAGCCCTGTGCTGGGTTCGTCGAGAATGTAGAGCACATCCGAAAGCGACGAGTTGATGTACTTGGCTATCTTGCATCGCTGCGCCTCGCCACCAGAAAGCGTACCTACCCCACGGTCCAAGCTGAGATAGCCAAGCCCGATCTCCTCGAGTGCCGTCAGCCGTGCGCTGATAGCTGCCTTCAAGTCGACTGCCAACGGGTCGGCAATGGCTTTCACCCACTGATTGAGTCGGGTGATGCTCAGCGAACAAGCCTCAGCGATGTTGAGGGTACCGCGTCCACTCTCGATTTTGCACTTGAGAACGCGCGGACTCAAACGGGTGCCTCCGCAGTCGGGGCAGGTGCCCATGCGCAACATCGGATTCAGCACGGCAGCATGAAGGAGTCCTTCCTCGCTGTTGATGATGGAACGATACATACGCGGAATGAGGCCTTCGTACTTTGCTGTCTTCGGCCAGTTGGAAGGCGGGTTTTTCAGGCGGATTTGCGGACTGTTCAGGAAGAGGTCGAGTTCTTCGGGTGTGTAGTCGCGAATCTTCTTGTCAAGGTCGAAAAGACCGCTGTGGGCATAGCGTATCCATCGCCATCCACCCTTGCCAAAGGCTATGTAGTGAATGGTGTCCTCATCGTTAAGACTCTTATCGAAATCAACCAGTTTGTGTATGTCCAACTCGCGGATCTCGCCCAGACCAGAACAGCGCGGGCAACTGCCCTCCGGGTGGTTGAACGAGAACGATTCGGCATAGCCCACAAATGGCTTGCCCACACGTGAAAACAACAGACGCATCAGGGCTGCAATGTCAGTGTAAGTACCAACCGTCGAGCGAGAGTTCTGCGCAGGTTTCTTCTGGTCGATCACAATGGCAATGGGCAGATTCTCGATAGCTTCAACGTGAGGGCGTCCATACTTCGGCAGATATTGCTGGACGAAAGTGGGAAATGTATCGTTGAGTTCGCGGCGCGACTTGGCTGCGATGGTGTCGAGAACAAGTGAACTCTTGCCCGATCCGCTGACACCCGTGAAGACCGTAATCTGATGTTTTGGGATGCTGAGCGACACGTTTTTCAGGTTGTTCTCACTCGCCCCTCGTATGATAATATTGTTGCGCACGTTGATAATTTGTTGTTGCTATTGATAAAAAACCTTAAAGTTCTGCAAAGGTACAAAAATAGTTTAGAGTTTCGAGTTTAGAGTTGAAAGTTTTTATTAACTTTGGGCTGAAAAATAAACAAGGACATGAGCGATACACCTGTTATATATACTATAAAAGCGCCCAGACAGCTGAAAGCTACCGTGCTACTGCCAGCATCGAAGAGCATTTCCAATCGCGCACTCATCATCAGCCAGTTAGGAAAAAGAGACACTGGACAAGGGACAAGTCTTGAGGGGCAAGAAACATTCAGCGTTCCCCAGAATCTGTCCGACTGCGACGACACAGCCGTTATTGTAAGGGCTTTGAAAGACCACCCCCAATTGATTGACATCGGTGCTGCCGGTACTGCCATGCGCTTCATGACAGCCTATCTTGCCGTGACGCCAGGCGAATATGTGATCACAGGTACCGAGCGCATGAAGCATCGCCCCATCGGTGTGCTTGTGAACGCGCTTCGACAACTGGGAGCCGACATCAGCTATGAGGGCGAAGAAGGATTTCCACCCCTGCGCATCAGAGGAAAAGAGCTGAGTGGCGACATGATAGAGATGCAGGGCAACATCAGTTCGCAATACATCTCAGCCATGCTCATGATAGCTCCCGTGCTGAAGGACGGACTGGAACTGAGACTGAAAGGCAACATCGTGTCGCGACCTTACATAGACCTGACACTCTGGATGATGCGCGAGTTCGGTGCCGATGCCGATTGGACAAGCGGCGATACAGTCTTGGTGAGGCCAAAACCCTACGAGGCAAGGCCGTACTTGATTGAGAACGACTGGAGTTCGGCCAGCTATTGGTATGAAATGATTGCCTTGACCGACGACGATGATGCCGAAATCGTGTTGCCTGGCCTGAACGATGGTTCACGACAGGGCGATGCAGCTGCACGCTACATCTTCTCGATGCTGGGCGTCAAGACGGTTTTCAAGAGAGGCAAGAATAGTCTGGAGAGTGTGGTGGTGCTCAGGAAAAACAACCGTCAGGTTCCGCGACTCGACTACGACTTCGTGAATTCGCCCGACCTGGTACAAACCATCGTTGCCACATGTGCAGCCAAAGGCATTCCTTTCCATTTCCGAGGCTTGCAGACACTGACCATCAAGGAAACCGACCGCATTACTGCCCTCATCACAGAGTTGCGCAAACTCGGCATCGTGCTACGCGTGGAGAATGGCACCAATTTGGTGTGGGATGGCGAACGATGCGAGAAGTCTGACGAGCCCATCGATACCTACGACGACCATCGTATGGCCATGTCACTCGCTCCCTTGGCACTGATCCGACCATCGCTGGCTGTCAGGAATCCGCAAGTGGTAACGAAATCCTACCCACATTTCTGGGAAGAGTTGCAGAAGGCAGGATTTGAAGTAGTTGAAAGTTGATAGCAGAAGTAGATAATGACTGAAATAACAATCATCGCATTGATCTCACTGGCGGCATTGGGAGCCATCGCCTACATCTTCGGGCACAACAGGCGCTCCGACGGCAGCGAAGATCCCATTGTCATTGGCGAGGGCGACTGCACATCGTGCTCACCAGAGAGCCCAAGATGCGAGCAGGCATGCATGATAGAGGCTGCCACGCAACCAATTGAATATTTCGAGGACGAGGAGTTGGATGCCTTCAAAGGTCGCACTGCCGACAGCTATACGGACGAAGAGGTAGAGCAGTTTGCCTACATCCTGCATACCATGCAGCCCAACGAGGTAGCAGCGTGGAGCCGTAGCCTCATCCTGCGAGGAATCAACCTGCCCGATCAGCTCCGCGACGAACTCATCATGATGAGAGAGGGGTGAGAGTTGAGGGGTGAGAGTTGAGAGAGAGCAAAATAATAATCAATTACAATAATCAACGACAATGAAAAGAATCATGACAATGGCTGTCACACTGCTGACAGCCTCAATGCCCGTCATGGCACAGAAAGCCATGACAGCACCAGCTGGTGGCAAGGCCATCAGCGATGAGCTCATCGGCATCTTCTTCGAGGACATCTCGTCGAGTGCCGACGGCGGTCTTTTTGCCGAACTCCTGCAGAATGGTTCGTTCGAGTACAACCCTACTGAGCGCGACGGCTGGGGACCAGGCACATCCTGGCGCTTCTTGCGGCCAGGCCATTCGCTTGGATTCATGGAGACACGCATGGACAATCCCCTTCATCCGAACAATCCTACCTACATGCGGCTGCACATTGAGCGCGTCAAGGAATACTACGACTACAGTGGATGGAAGGGAGTCGGTCTGCAAAACGACGGTTTCGACGGCATTTCCGTGAAAGCCGGTCAGCAGCTGAACTTCTCGGTGTTCCTGCGCAACGTTGAAGGAGCCGATAAGCAAGTGCGCATTGCCCTTGTTGAGCCACAGGGCTGGGGCAAGGACCCGAAAGTCTTAGCTGAAGCAACGCTTTCCGACGTGAACAGCAAGGAATGGAAGAAGTACGAGTCGACGCTCACGACTTCGGCCGACTGCCAGAATGCCGTGCTGCAACTGCTCGTCCTGAACACCGGATGCATCGACGTCGACCAAGTGTCGCTCATGCCTGAGGACACGTACAAGGGACATGGCCTGCGCAAGGATCTGGTTCAGGCACTGGCTGACCTGCACCCGAAGTTCATGCGCTTCCCCGGTGGCTGCGTGGTGCATGGCGGTGGCGACGGTTTCTGGAACACCTATCGTTGGAAGACAACCATCGGACCACGCGAGCAGCGCCGTCCGCTCAAAAACACGTGGGGCTACCACCAGTCAATGGGCTTGGGCTACTATGAGTATTTCCAGCTTTGCGAAGACCTGAATATGCAACCGCTACCCATCCTGCCGTGCGGCGTGAGCTGTCAGGGAACCAATGGTGGTTGGGGCATGCGCAATCAGGCTCAGGACGTGGTGCCCATGTCGGAAATGGACGAATGGGTACAGGATGCCCTTGACCTCATTGAGTGGGCCAATGGCGATCCTGCCACATCGAAATGGGCAAAGATGCGTGCCGATGCCGGCCACCCGAAACCCTTCGGACTGAAATATCTTGGTCTGGGCAACGAGGAGCGCATCTCACCAGAGTTTGCTGAGCGTTTCCGCTATATTTACAAGAAGGTGACTGAGGCTCATCCCGAAATCGTTATCGTAGGCACGGCAGGTCCTGGCTCACACCCAGGCAACCCCGACTTGGAGAATGGTTGGAAACTGGCTGAAGAGCTGGGCATGCCCATCATCGACGAACACTACTACGAGCCCAATCACTACTTCCTGACCAGCAAGCAGTACGATAAATATCCGCGTGACAGGAAGACGAAAGTATATCTGGGCGAATATGCCGCAAAGGACAAGAAACTCATCGATGCCTTGGCCGAAGCACTCTACTTGCTGCACGTCGAGCGCAATGGTGACATTGTCTGCATGACCAGCTATGCACCGCTCTTTGCGCGCAAGGGTGCCACCAACTGGAATCCCGATCTCATTTACTTCGATAACGAGCGCGCCTACCCCACCTGCAGCTACTATGTCCAGCAGATGTTCGGCCAGAGCAGCGGACAGTACTACTATGGTGATTGCGTAAAGCTAGAGCCTAACGTAAGGGACAACGCTGACGGAATCGACCAGTCAGTGGTACTGAACGTAAAGACGCGCCAGCTCTTCGTGAAGATTTGCAACACGACCAGCAGGGTTATTACAGCTGACGTGAACCTCTCGCGTTTCCGTGAAATGAAAAAAGTGGCTACGAAGACAACGTTGAGCGGCCAGCCTGAACAGGAAAACAACTACGAAACTCAACCCATTGCTCCGAAGACCGAAACCATCAAGGCAGAGAGAAAGAAGACGTACCAGTTAGCTCCCTACTCATTCACCATGTTCACCTACCAATTGTAATCAAGGTATAGCGAGCCTTTTGAAGGGTTAACCATTAGAAGCCATCGAGTTCGAAGTATTCATCTTCCAACTCGGTGGCATCTTCTTTTTCATCGGAGTCGTCAGTAATGATGACATCACTGTCTTCGGTGTTTGTGTTGCCATTCTCGTCGTCATCGAAGATGAACACATCGTCGTTGTTGCCAGCATTGTTGTTTTCTGCATCATCGTCGACAACAATATTCGTTCCATCGTCTTCGGTCGTTTCGGTACCGCCATTGCCTTCGTCAACCACGAAGGTTCCTTCATCAACAACGTTAGTATTTTCGGGCTGAGCGTTCTCGGGCTCGACGATGGTACCTTCATCAACGACGTTAGTATTCTCGGGCTGAGCGTTCTCGGGCTCAACGATGGTACCTTCATCAACGACGTTCGTATTCTCGGGCTGAGCGTTCTCGGGTTCCACAAACGTTCCTTCGTCAACCACGTTCGTATTCTCGGGCTGAGCGTTCTCGGGCTCAACAAACGTTCCCTCATCAACGACGTTCGTATTTTCGGGCTGAGCGTTCTCGGGCTCGACGATGGTTCCTTCGTCAACGACGTTCGTATTCTCGGGCTGAGCGTTCTCGGGCTCAACAAACGTTCCTTCGTCAACGACGTTCGCATTATCGGGTTCATCGGCACGATAGCCTTCGCCCTCTTCCGAAGACGGTTCTTCCTCGCTGGAAGGCACGTTGAGTTCCGGTTCACGCTCGTAGCCAATCTCAGCAGGTTCGCTCAGCAACGGACGCTTGTCTATCTCCAACGGAACGAAGTTCTTCTCGTAGAATTCGGCATAGTCGTCGTAGCTGAACTGCCGTCCGAGCAGTTCGAGGTTGGGTTCGCTGATGATGATGACTCGTGCACTGGCCACGGAGTCAGCAGGATTGTTCCTGTTCAGCCCTAGCAGTTCCATGATGTGTTCCTGCTGATGAAGCGAGCGGGCGTACTGCAGGGCTTCGTCGTAGCTCAGGAAACCGCTGACGCGCATGTGTGTGGGACCATCGGTATCGACAATCTCTATGTCGAAATTGCGCACCATGAAGTTCGTGAAGTTGTAACGCGCCATCTCGAAGAGCAGTTTGTTCTCGTCGATGGAATCAGGATGATAGGCTATGACATAGAGGAACTTCTCGTTACGCTCGGGCGACAGTTCGCGGGCAGCAATGGAGTCGCTGTCGCTCAGCACTACGGAGCGCCGGCTCCAAACATCGCCCAGGTCGAACTTTCCGCCATGCAGGCGACGTCCTTGCTTCACGCCGTTGACAATCATACCAGCCATCTCGGCCAACTTGCTCTGCGGGAAATCCTTCACAAGCATCTCCATATCGGCAAGACAACCATCGCCATCGCCGTCGTTGAGTTTCGACAGACCATTGATGAAAACAAACTTATCGCGGTTCTGTCCCATGGGGAATCGCTCCTCTGACAGTCGCGAGTTGCTGCGCACCTCGGCATAGCGATCGGCCTTGAAAGCCTCGTAAGTGGCGCCATACAGCGAATCCTCCACGTGTTCTCCAAACTGGGCGTTCTCCTTGAAGTATGGATCTGTGAGCAACGTCGTCCACGGACTCTCCGGATACTCGCTTTGCAGGCGTGCCACATAGTTGGCTGCCAAATCGTGTTCGTCGCGACGCGAATGGAGCAGGAACATGTGATAGTAGACATCGGCCATCTGTTCAAACTCCGGGAAGTCAGCCATGAGTCGTGTGAACTGCTTTTCGCTGAGCGGCAGATTGTCGAGTTTATCCTTGAAGATGACGCCCGAATTGTAGAGTCCATCCTGAATGATCAGGTTACTTGCGGCCACCTGCTCTTCGGTAAATGGTATCTGTGCCAGATAGTATTCACGCTTGTGCGGGTCGTTTTGTGCGCTGTCGTTGACCTGTTCGAGTGAGTCCTGAAGGGCCTCCTGCTTGGCAATGGAGTCCAAAGCCTCCTGCGAAAGTTCTTCGCCGGTTCCGCCCATTCCTGCTACGACGGTTTGGTTGGCGCGTTGCCAGTTATCGACATTCTCACGCTTACCCCATTGCTTTTCGAAAGCCTGCTTACCTTGCTGCACGGCCAGCGGATTGTAGAAGTACCACTTGCCTTGCTGCTGTGAGTTCTGCTGAGCAGTGTTCACGGGAGTATTATTACGATTGCCCACGGCACCGTTACGCTGCAAGGTCTGCTGGGCATTGGCTTCGGCCTGCTTGCGCTGTTCCTCCTTTTCCTTCTTCTTCAGCGCTTCGATGACACGGTCAATGGCAGCATTGCGATCCTTCTCGCTCATCTTTGCCAGCTCTTGCAGCGAGTCCTGCAGGTGCACGGCTTCGGTGTGTGGAACCAATTCGTCGAGCATCTTCGACCGACGCGACAGCTCGGCATAGTCCTTGCGCTCCTTATCGAGCAAGCCGATGGCCTCGCCATAGCAGCGCTGTGCGTCGGCAAACTTCTCCTTTTGCCAGTACAAGTCACCGAGTTTCAGCAGCAGAACGCCCTTTTCGATGCCCGAACGGGTAGCTTTTTCGTTGCCTTTCTCATAGGCACCGATGGCATGAGCTGTATCGCGCTGAGCCAGATAGATGTTTCCAAGTGCATAGTAGACCTGGTCCAGGTAGTCCTTGTTCTTGTCCGAGGCAGCCATACGCTTCAGACGGCTGATCATCTGTCGGCCCTGCGAAGCAGCCATCACTTCCGTCATGGCGATACGCGCGTTGAATTCTATCTCGTAGGGCGGATTCTGTGCGACGACCTTCTTATAGGCTTTGTAGGCCTCCTGCTTATGACCGAGCTCTGACTCGAGCTGTCCGAGCAGATAGTATTCGCGAGCCTTTTGCCGCTTGCGCATCTCGTGTTTGATGACCTTTCGCAGGTAGGGCACAGCCTCAGCGTATTCGCCCGTATGAACGTAGTAGTCGGCCATGGTATAGTCCCACTCCTTCTGTGCCCGCCAGTGGATGCTATCGCGGCGCATGTTGCGAATCACGTCCTCGGCATCGTAGATCCATCCTTGCTCGATGTAGCTCTTTGCCAGCCAGGCACGTGCACGGCCGTAGATGGCGGGCTGCGTCTGGTAGAGGCGGCTCATGTAGTTGAAGGTAGAGGCAGCCTCGTCGAAGGCGCCCTTGTAGAACTGCGAGCGTCCCATGAGCATCCAAGCCTTCCAGAGGAAGGGATTGTACTCCTTGCGCCCCAGCCACTCCAAGTCTCGCTCGGTCTTGCGGCGTTTCTTGGTCCACTCGGGTTTTTTCTTGATGCTGTGCAGCTTGATGGCCTTCTGGCACTTCTCAATGGCCTTCTCGTAGTTGCCCTTTCCTATTTCCTTCGAGGCTTTGTTCGAGACGGTGTAGAGGGGTATCACCTCCGTGAAGTTGTCCTTGTTGCCATTCTCCTTCTCCAGCGAGGCATCAATATAGGCCAGGGTGCCGTTGTAGTAAGTATTGTAGCGGGCGTTGAACGAGTGCCACCAACGGCTCTTCGCAGTATTCTTCTGCGTAGAACAGCCTACCACCAGCCCTGTCAGGACCAGCAGCAGGAACGTTGTCAGTATCGTCAGACGCCGTTGCATTTACCTTATTATAACGCACGCCCCCGCGTTTTATTGTAGGAACAAATAAGTTTTTTAGATGCCTATTTACAGTTTACGGACGAGCTAACTGCCAACTCTAAAAATGGGAATGATATAGGAGATGCCACAAGAACGGCCTGTAGGGCCACACAAATCTTAGCTCTGGGCAGTGCCTTGTGTAGGGGCAGACTCCAGTGTCTGCCCGCTACAAGATTATCAGAGAGTAATCCGAGCAGAGAGAGGCTTTTCATTTTGGCAATGACATAAGGGTTGAGCTATAGTAGGCAGAAAGACTTCGGAGAAGTCGCAATTTCAGCGCTCGGCCCTATGGGACGCTTGCGTAGCTTGTCGGAGCAAGAAATTCAGGTCTACTGACCTGGGGATAAAAATCTCGTGTGGGGGAAGACGACTTCGAAGATGTCGCACGTAAATATCTTCATGACTTGGCAGCTCTATACGATTAGTTCGTTTCATTTGGTGCGACATCTCCGAAGTCGTTTTTTATGTTTCTGGCTGCGATTGTCCCCAGGTCAGTAGACCTGGGGTTTCTGAAATTGCGACCTCTCCGAGGTCGGTAGTCATCATCTAAATTCTTGCCCAAAAAATCACTTCTCCACGAGGATGCGTGCATCTACAGCCGTTACGCTGTCTTCGTCGGCAAGCAGAGGATTGATGTCCATTTCCTTGATTTCCGTGGCAAAGCGCAGAAGTGTCGAGAGGCGCACGATGATTTCAGCATAGCGTTGCCTGTTGATGCCTTGCTGGCCACGCGTTCCCTTCAGAATCTTGTAGCCACGCAGCGAACGAATCATGCTGTCGGCCTCGGCATAGGACAGCGGAGCCAGGCCACTCGAGACGTCCTTCAGCACCTCGACGAAGATACCGCCCAGACCACAGAGCACCACATGCCCGAAGCGAGGCTCGTACTTCGCACCGATGAAAAGCTCGGTGCCCTTGATCATCTTCTGCACCATCACGGCCGTAGCGTCAGGAATCTGCATCATGCGGTCAAACTCAGCTGCGAGCACCTCCTTCGAGCGGATGTTCAGCGTCACGCCGCCAACGTCGCTTTTGTGGACGGGGCCCACGACCTTTGCGACGACGGGATAGCCGCACTTCTCGGCAAAGGCGATAGCCTCGGCCTTGTCGGCACTGACAAACTCGGGAACGGTAGGTATGCCGGCACTCTGCAACAACTGGTGTACAAGGTCGGGACTGATGTAGCCGTTCTCGCTGATTCCGTCGATGATACGGCGAATGCGAGGCACGTCGACACCATTGATTTCAATCTGCTGATTGGCAGGTTCAGGTGTGCGCATGATCTGTGTCAGCGCCGTGGCCAGCGTCACTTCGTCCGAGAAGTTCACGTGTCCGCGCGAGAGGAACTCCTGCACCTCCGGCCCGGCTGTGTTCACGCTGGGCAGGATGGGGAAGATGGGTTTCTTGCACTCCAGAATCTTCTTGTGCAGCACATCGTAGGCCTCGTAGAGCTGAACCAGTCCCGGCGTGCCGAAAATGACCATGATAGCATCAATGTCGGTGAACTTATGCTCGCAATAGTCAATGGCCAACCCAAGATGCTCGGGGGTACCAGTGGCCAATATATCGATGGGATTAGCAACGCTTGAACCGGGGAAGAGCTGTGCCTTCAACTCTTCGGCAACAGGGCCTTCCAATGCCGGAACCTTCATGCCTCCCTTTGAGAGGGCATCGGTCAACATCACGCCAGGGCCACCGGCATGAGTCACTATGGCAACGTTCTTGCCCGAGAACCGTGGCAGCGTGAAGATGCAACCCACGGTGGTGAGTTCCTCGCGCGAGAAACAGCGCACGATGCCAGCCTTGCGGAACAAGGCCTCAACGGCTGAGTCGCTGGAGGCGATGGCTCCGGTGTGGCTGCTGGCGGCACGACTGCCTGCCGACGACGAGCCCGCCTTGATGGCAGCAATGCGACAGCCCTTGCGGATGAGCGAAGTGGCGTGATAGAGCAGTTTGTCGGGGTCGGCAATGTTTTCGATGTAGAGCAACTTCACCAGTGAGTCGTGCTCAGGGTCGAAGTGCTGGTCCATATACTCAAGTACGGTTTCTATTCCTATCTGTTTACCATTGCCAATCGACCATACCGAGTTGAAAGGCAGTCCCTTCGTCACGGCACTCTCAAGAATGAACACGGCCGTTGCACCCGAACCGCTGATAAAGTCGACGCCCTTCGGGTTCAGCGAGGGGATGGGCTTCGTGAACACCGAGTGGTGCCAACGGTTGAGCAGGCCAATGCAGTTGGGACCAATCAGCGCGCAACCATAACGCTCGCACGTGTCCAAAATCTGCTGCTCCAGCACAGCACCCTCGTGGGTTTCCTCGCCAAAGCCGGCCGAGATGATGATGAACGCACGGACGCCCTTTTCGCTAGCCAGATAGTCAACATACTGCGGACAGAACTTCGCAGCAACCACCAAGATGGCAAGGTCCGTAGGGGGCAACTCCTTCGCATCGTGAAAAACCTTGATGCCCTGCACCTCGTCTTCCTTTGGATTGACGATGCGTAGCACGCCTTCGTAGCCTCCGCTCAGCAGGTTGCGCACCACGGCGCCACCGGGCTTGTGAACATTGTTTGAGCCGCCAATAACGACGATGCTCTCGGGGTGTAATAGTTGTTTGTTAATCATGGAACACTTTATGATTTGATTTTTGGTTTAAGACTTTCATATTCAGCTTACGAAGTGCAAAGATAATGAAAAGACTCCGAAACACAAAACAAAACCCTAAAAAAAAGGCTATAATAATGGCTACGACCTGGCGACTTCAAGGAAGACTTTCCATGGCGGTGGCACATCTCGTCTATTGCCCAGGGCAACGTTCGACTGGCTCATCGAGCCTGAGAACTTCCTGCGGGTGCTGGAGGGGACGTATCGGCGAAACGTTAAATAAACTTAACGCATAACAAAATCGGCCGAAAATTTGGAATGGTCGTCATTGCGTCGTAACTTTGCAGCCGTGAATCGGTGGTGCGGAATTCGGGGGTACGAGGTACGGGGGTACGGTGGTGCGAGAATACTCTTTTCGCCAGAGCAAGAGCACCAACCCAGAGCACCAACCCAGAGCCCCAGCCCGAAACCACGACAGCCACACGTAGGGGCAGACTCCCGTGTCTGCCCGCCATCCCCAAGCCGCAGACTATTTAGGTAATAGGTTATAGGTAACAGGTAATAGGTAAACTGGGAGCCACGACCTCTGAAAAATACGGGCAGACACGGGGGTCTGCCCCTACAGTGAGCAGAAAGGCTAATCTCGGACCTGCGGCCTCGAAGAGGCTGACCCCCGCACCACCGAGAGAGACAACGAGAAAATTGAAGCTTCAATCGTAATAAAAGTTCAACCCTTAAAAACCAACACAAAAATTATGGCAGTTATCT
>CACYJV010000047.1 GCA_902774815.1 uncultured Prevotellaceae bacterium
CCAAGTTTTGAGTTAAATATTTGCGTTTTTAACATAATAGCGATAGGAAAAATGAACGATACAGTACAGAATCAAGTTAAATCGGCTGCAGAAATAGCCGATGAACGCAAAAAAGAGGAAGAGCGCAAGAAACGTGAAGAAGCGGCAGAACGTGAACGAATAAAGAAGCAGGCTGCAGCCATTGCCTGTAATTATGTGAGAATTGGTGGAACGTGGTACAAGGAATGTACAAACGTCTGGGGCGAATCCGTTCTCGAACGGTATCCTGCTGCCAACATGGACGAGGACTTCGGGCGTAAACTTGGGACGGCCATTCGAGAAGCCGCTCCAAAGTGTATTAATAGCGTTTGCGAGCCTGAACATGTAAAATATCAGAGATTCATCGAAAGCCCCTCCAAGGATGTATACTACAATAAGTATATGCCGCTAAAGTATAAGCCAAAGGAAGGTGAATGGCCTCATATAGAGCAGCTGCTTCGCCATATTTTCGGTGAGCAGTATGATTTGGGGTTAGACTATTTGGAAGTGATGTATATATACCCAAAACGACGGTTACCTATCCTGGTGCTCGTCAGCAAGGAAAACGGCACGGGTAAATCAACTTTCTGCAATTTTCTAAGAGAGATATATGGTAAAAATGCGATGGCTATTACCGTTGATACGATTGGCAATCAATTCAACTCGGAGTGGGCAACGAAGAACTTGGTTTATGTCGAAGAGGCGCTGATAGAAAAGACTGCTCTACTGGAGAAGATAAAGAGTTACTCTACAGCCATGGAACTTCCCACGGAACAAAAGGGACGGGACATTACCAGTCAGCGTACCTACTTGAAGATGATCATGTGTTCCAATGACGAACTTCGTCCGACGATAATCACCAAAGAGGATACCCGCCACTGGGTACGCAAGGTGCCGATAATTAGTGACAATACCGGCAATGGATTCCTTGGAGAATGCGTAGATGAGATTCCTGCATTCCTTTATGCACTTACAAAAAGACAGCTAACCACAGAAGGAAAAGATCGCCTCTGGTTCTCTCATGAAGAGACAGAAACCGAGGCCTGGCGAAAGATTGTGGAGAACAGCCGGAAGCAAGATGAACTTGAATTAACGGAATATCTTAATCATATCATCAGTGAAGTGGGACATAGCGTAAGTTACAGCATTTCGGAACTGGTAAGTGTTTTGAAGGATAAGAACACAAAGATAGTCAGCGAAAAAATAAAACGCGACATCAGTTCGGTTCGTTTGAAGGAAATTTTCCGTGGCTGGGGTCTTTATGAGTCAAAATTAAAAAAACATAAAGTCTACTATTTCAATGATGAGGGCAAAGTGGTAAGCCGGAACAACGTGACCGGTCGCATTTTCACCTTTTCAAATGAGCTTTCTTTTCTTCATAATTTTTGATAAATGCAAAAAGAGATTCCCAGTGATAAACGAACAGAAAGTAATTTGTTACTTTTGTTACTTTCTATATAACCTACTGCTAATCAGTGTGGTATACGGTAACAATATTTGGTAACAAACAGATAACAAAGGTAACATTATATAATGAGATAAAAGAAATTGTTACCCTACTGTTACCATTTGTGTCACCAGTTAACTTCCTGATAATCAGATGATGTAACAAAAACAACAAAGGTAACAAAAATTCTTGTACTTGTTCAGCAAACAGCATACATCATCATTGGGGAAAGTAAATAGTATTAACAGATGAATATACGACAAATAAAGGAACAAATTACATGTCTGGACTATCTGGGCAAACCGCTGAAGAAAACCAGAGCAGGTTGGTACGTTTACCGCTGTCCTTGGAAAGAGGATAAGAATCCTTCACTGAATGTCACGCCTAACGGTAAGGTGTGGAAGGATCTATCCACAGGAGCCACCGGAGGAATCATCGAACTGGTGCAGACCTGCCTAAACACGAGAGACTTTAGTCGTGTGTGTGCAGAGCTCGATTCTTCTTCTTTTTCGATGTCATCAATAGTATTTGACTACGAAAAGAAAGAAGAAGTAGAGACAACAGCTTTCCATTCATTCTCACTGGTTCCGCTCCAGTCGCGAGGTCTGTATGCTTACCTGTCTAAACGACATATAAACATCAACATAGCACGGCAGTACCTTCAGGAGGCACGCTATAGTTTCCAGCCGAGAGATGATGGAAAGTTCCTCTATGCACTGGCATACCCCAATGACAAAGGCGGTTGCGAACTTCGCAGCGAGTACTACAAGGGTGGAACAAGCCCCAAAGGTATATCTACCCACCTCGGAAAAGAAAACGCGCCTACGGTCGTTTTTGAGGGATTTTTCGACATGCTTTCTTTCGCTACCCTGTGTGGAGAGGTGAGACACAACTACATCGTCCTGAACAGCATCGTTAACACTCCTGCAGCCATCGAGGTGCTTCGCTCGATTAGCGGCAAAGTGTATCTCTGTCTGGACAATGACGAAGGTGGAGAGAAAGCCACAAGGCAAATGCTCGAAGCGCTACCGTCAGCCGTTGACATTAGGAGCCGATTCGCCCCGGCAAAGGACGTAAACGAGTATCTATGTAAAACTACCACTTTATCTGGTTCCCAGCCCAATCGGTGAGGTCAGTGATGTAACTTGGACTGCCACCGGCATCTTTGGGCTGAATCTTTAGGAGCGCAGTCAGTCGACGATGGGTATTATTGGCGATGCTCTGGACTACCTCGGCCGTTTTCTCTATGCGACCGCTAAAGGTTCCACTGCGGTCGAAATCTTTCTTCGTTAACAGCATTAGGTCATTGGCTGCATCAGTGCGAGAGGTTCCGGATGTGACGATGGCATGTTCCACATCCAGAGCCTGCTGTGGTGTAAAGTCAGTATTAGTGGGATGGTTAGTCATATCAAATATGGCTTTTACGGCCCTACGTGCCTCTGGCCACCGCCTATAAAGAACTTCCTCTGCATTGGCCGTATGTCGTTGGGCACCCTCTATTTCACTGGTTTTGTCCGTTTTCTCAAGTATGCTTTTTTTCAATGCAATCTCTTTGGAATAGTTGTCTGCGATAGTTTCCAAAGACACGGCTCTTGTCAGCAGTTCATCGTAGTCTTCATTAACATCCGAAAGCTGTCTGTTCCGTTTTTCTATCTTCTCGTTGATTTCGTTAAGCTGCCTCTGTTTCTCTGCCAGTTGCTTAGCTGCTTCCTCGTTACCTTCGTCACGTTGCATTTCGAGCGCCGTGATATCAATCTCCAGATGCTCCTTCTGTTCCTTCAGGTTATTGAGCATTGTAGTGAATGATTTTATCTTCTTCTCCATCGCCCTTAACTGTTCTTCAAGTTTGCTATTGCTCTCCCTGAGTTCAATGTTCCTGGTTTCCAGTTTCGTATTTTCCTCCTTAACCCTCTCGTTAGCTGTTCTATTTTCCTCGCGTTCTTTTTGGTCATTGAGATATGCAATATATTCGCCCTTGTTCCGATGTCTTCTCGCTGCCTGTTCCTCCGGCGTAAGGTCATCGAAGAATGTTCCTCTTTCGAGCCCGTACTTGTGGCCTACCTGAAGAAAATAATCTGTATGCATTAGAGTTTTGTAGGCACTATATTCTTTTGGGTTCTCCCCGACCACTCCTGCGAAACTAACAGTCATCTTTGTTTCTCGTTCTTTTCCGGCTTTCACACGTCCTCGCTTTTTCATTTCTGCCACAGGTATCACCTGCATGTGGATATGTGGTGTGGTCTCATCAAGGTGGACATTGAATCCGATGATGTTTTCTTCACCATACCTGTTAGCCGCCCAACGGTAGGTGTCAAGTGCCCAGTTCTCTATCTCTTTTTGCCTGACTACTGCACTGTTCTTTTCGTCAGAATTGTCAAAGTTCACCACTTGGTTTCCGAAGGCCATTTCAC
Source organism: uncultured Prevotellaceae bacterium (assembly GCA_902774815.1). Lineage (GTDB taxonomy): Bacteria > Bacteroidota > Bacteroidia > Bacteroidales > Bacteroidaceae > Prevotella. The sequence goes on from CACYJV010000047.1 coordinate 3,877, forward strand.
GCATTCTTTCCCTGTTGCCACCAATGACAAAATCCATGATAACATTCGGTGCATTCCTGGCACCATTTTTATAGCCTTTAAAACCGAGTTCGGCCAGACGATTCTGGATGCGTTCATGAAGAGGAATCCGTTGTGATGTAATAGACTTGATTTTCCCATGAACAACTTCAAAGTTTAGCTTTCTCCGATACCAATCGTAATGGTTAATATTTCCATGACTGTCTTCCTTTCTGTCGTACCGTTCTTTGTTCCAGTCACGACGTTCATTCTCGCCACCCTGGGCAGCGTCCATTCCCTTCAAGGGTGACATGTGTAATGATGCTTTTTGTCCCATTCTTTTTTCTTTTTATTAGTTAATGAATAAATGCAGCTTGCTGCAGTGCTCCCCGCCAAGGGGCACAATCAGGATTTTTAAGTGACATCCCGAAGGGTGGAATCTAAAATCCCATATTGTGTTGTAGGATTTTCGGAGAAACTGCCTGAAGTTGCCGGCGAAGGTACAATACTTTCGGGAGTTGAGAGATGCTGCAAAAAAGTATCTCGTATTTTAACGTTTTCACGACTGCTCCAGTCGTAGAAAAGCCAGGGCTCTGGGCGGCGTCTGAGTCCCGAAGCGGTTAGCACCACCGAGGGAGTGAAAACGACTGGTAAAAGGGCTGCACGCAGTGCCATCATGTGGAGCCAGCGGAACATGTAAAAGCCCACCCGTAAACATCCATAAAAATTTGCCTTAAAAAAATGAATGTCGCTATATTTTTTTATCCGTATAGTTACCCATCCGAATTTCTTCTTCCGAAAACCAATTTTCCGCGACCCTGGCAGTCGTGAAAATGTTAATATAAGAAATAAAATTTTGCATGGTCTTATATATAAAAAAGGTATAGTATTTTTGCTCCGAGAAATTTTAAAACGAAGAATTATGGAAACAAAGAAATTTTCTGAATTAAAGGGTAGTGAGAAACTGAAGTTTCAGGCTGCCGTATTGGAGGTCTTGGAGCGTCAGAATTTTAACCTTGACAAAGACCTTGGTATGAAGGAGTCGCAGGACAATACCAACAACTGGGTTATGGGCTTCACCAACTCTGCAATGAGCCTCGAGGACTTGGATGCCGCAAAGGGATCTCTTGGAGCCAATTTTAAGATTACCATCTGTCCTAAATCGAAGGATAGTTTCATCTTCAGGATAGAAGCTGCAGGTGAAGACTATATTCGTCTGCTGCAAACTTCAAGAGTGCAGCAGCATCCTTCTGCACAAACGCAAACTGTGAGGCAATAAAAGCACAGATTAAGATTGTTGTTCCAGTTTCAGTCCATTACTGTTGCTGATAGCCGGGAGCCATCCATAAAAGCGATTGGGTGGCTCCTTTTGAATATGACAAAAAGAGCCGCCACCGCCGGAGTCGAAAAACACGAACTTAATCGCACAATCCACAACGGCAGCAGCTCAAAAGCAAGTTGTAACAAGCCCTGCTACCCAAGCAGACTATGTGAAATATTTGTTATACTTTAAAATTTATTATAAATTTGTATCAATATTTGAAGAAAAGTTTGTATATTTGCAAGCGAAATACATTCAATAGTAACTAAAACTAACATTTATGAGTACTTTGGAACAATACCGTAACGCTGTAAAAGACTATGCAGTAAGGGGAGTCAACTACTTGTTCCACAACGAAGGGGACGAGCATGCCCTTATTATATTTACTAATATCTTTCTTAATGCAAAATCTACGATACGCATCGCAGCTAATAAATTATGCAATAAAGAAGTTGTTAACAAACAGGAATATATTGATAGCTTAAAGGTTTTCCTGGATAAAAAAGATGCTCGCTTGTTTATCCTGTTAACAAATCGCCCCACGGCGGAGGATATAGAAGATCAGAGTTGTCTATATCGTATGATATACAATCATCCTGCATATAAGGAAGGACGAATACAGATTAAGGACGGTCAAGGGAAATCGTTTCACGACAAAAATGGTGCTGTCGTACATTTCTGTATTGGTGATGAAACAATGTATAGAATAGAAAACGATATCGTTGAAAGAAAGGCTATTGCTAATTTTGGTGACGGAAAAACTGCAGGAGTGTTGAACAGAGGTTTTGATAAGGTATTTGCCTCAATAAACTCTGAGGTAAATCTTAACGAATACTATGATGCTTAATAATCTTACTAATTATACGACGCTTATTCAACTGATAAGCGCCGTAAATTTTGCCTATATATTTACCAGATTCCATCAAAAGGTATATGAGTTGATTTTTGATGAAAAGAAACTGATAGACAACAAATTTACCGCTTTCACTAATGACATGTCTGCAGATGTGGAATCTTTGCAGCTAATGGATCCTATCGAAACAACGAAAGGAACGTCTAACGCTCCTAAATTAGAGGAAATAAAAAACGCTTTTGGCAAATTAGAATCTGATTGGGAAGCGAAAAAGGGTTCCATTATAAAGACTTTGCAAAAAGTAAAAAATGCCAAAGGGGTTAGAAGCTTATTCCTTTACATTAGTTTGTTTTGTTTGGTTGATTTGTTCAACATATCTACCATTCATTGGTGCGAGGGAGGTTTCTGGGAACAATTTACGGTAATCTTTTCTATGTCTTCTATTATTACTCCTGCCATATTGACGTACAAGATTATTTTTTTTAAGTGGGAAGAGAAACATGAGGTTTTATGTTACAAGTGGACTTCATGTGCTTCATTCATAACGATTATAAGTTCCCTTATCCTCACGATAGTTAATTACTGCTTTGTTGGATGGGCCATACTTACGGATACTATTTGTATCATAACCTTTCTGTTGTCGCTAATACTACCTTTTTATGCTTGTGCCTTTTCCATTTTGTATATTGTAGGTTATGAGCAACTCATTAAATATCGCGCAAGCAATGGAACAAAAGAAGTAAGAAAACGGCAGAAGAATCTCCACAATGATAAAATTGCATTGGATGCATCTTACAGTATGTTTACTACCACGCCACCAGATTTTAGATAAATTTTGCAATCCCCATATTCCAATTCTCTCCAGTTCTTTCTTTTTCGTTAAAAGGGCAGATAAAAGAACAGATTACGATTGTTGTACCAGTTTCAGTTCATTGCTGTTACTGATAGCTGGGAGCCATCCATGAAGACAAGTGGGTAGCTCCTTTTGAATATGACAAAAAGAACTGCCACCGCCGGAGTCAAATAACACGAACTTAATCGCACGATACTCTAACTGGTAGCAGCTCAAGGCAAGCAGCGAATCAATCCCGCTGAGGTTGGTGTTTACTCCACACCCTCCATCATACGGCTATGGCGCGTTCCTGTGCTTGGTTGACAGTCAGACCGTCACGCCGTGCGTCCTCAAACTCCTGTTCGGCCAGTTCCGACCGGCTATCGACAAAATCATCAAAATCCTTCCGTGGGTCATCCGTGTCCGTCAGGAACTTCTTCAAGTAGAGTCTATAGTATGACAGTTCCTTGCTCATAGCAGTGTCAATCAGGAATCCCGTAAATCACAGTGACGGTGGCACCAGTACTGTGCAGTAGTACAGCGATGGTACGCCCGCCAATCGTGCCGTTACCGGAATATACGGTATCGCCCTTTTGACTGCTCGCGTCATCCTTTGTCAGGGTTATGCCGTACCGCTTCTGAATCTCCGAGATGATGTAGTTCGCATTGCTGGTGATGTAAGTCACGGTAACCATCGACAAGCCATGATTGCGGCCAAGGAATGCGTAGGTGACTGTTGTTGTGTTCCTGCCATTGGAATACATCAGGGCGTAGTCATTACTTCCTTCCACCAAGTCCCATCCCGACATATAGGCTTTGACGTGGTCTGTGTTGCTTCCCCAGTCGAAGCATGGTTCATAGTACGTCACTGTGCCAGGCACGTCCTGTCCGGGGATGTCATCGTCATCATCACCGCCACAAGCCGTGAAGGTGGCACACATGCAGCCCATCAGGGCCAGCATCATTAAATTAAAGATTTTCTTCTTCATTTGATTTCGAGTTGTGTCCCCGGTCGGCCTGCAGGAACCTGTTTCCGTTCAGGAGTGAGCCGCCACCTCATCGAGGCCACTCCCTTGATAATTCGTGGAAACTGGAGAAACGTCGCTCCTTACTACTCGTGGTTGTCATTCCCAGAACAACTCGAAACCCTTTTAACGTCGTCACCCATCAGGTTCTGGACGGAATACCATTGTGCAGATATTCGGTGCAAAGGTACAAAAAAACAAAAGAAATACTTAAAAAAGTCGGTTTTATTTTTGGTTATGCTAAAAAAAATACCTACTTTTGCAGTCGTTAAACGATTATGAAGTAATTAGAGGTTGGCATGAACGTCAGAAGGTAAATTGTTCGTAAATGTCTGGCTTCCAAAACGTAACAATAAAAATCCGCCTCTTTGGGGTTAATCCCAAGCGGATCACAAAAAGAGAGGCTTTCAGTGGCCTCTCTTTTTTTTGTTTCCCCGCTTGCGTCTCTCACCCAAGGGTTCTTGCTCCGCTTCTCTACGCAAGCGTCTCTTTCAGAGCCGAGCGCGAGCCCCAAGCGGATCACAAAAAGAGAGGCTTTCCGATGGCCTCTCTTTTTTGTTTATCGGTCAGTACCAGCTGTAGCCATGTTCCTTGCAGTAGTCGATGGCAGGCTGATAGCCTTGGAAGGTGGCTTTGCGAATCCATCGCAGCCCGATGCGCTCGTCGCGCTTGACGCCATTTCCCGTCATGTGAAACCAGCCAATGGCAAACTGTGCCTGCGCATCGCCCCCTTGTGCTGCTAGCTCATACCAAAAGGCACACTCAACGAGGTCTTTTTCGGCACCATCGCCATTCCAATGGGCTGCTCCACAGTTTTTTTGCGACTGTATGTGGCCCTGAAAGGCTGCTTCGCGATACCAAAGGTATGCCTTTTCGTGGTCACATTCGACACCATTGCCAAGATAATAGGCATTGGCTACGTTTACTTGCGACTGCAGGTCGCCCATCTTTGCAGCGCGCTGGTACCAGAAGAAAGCCTTCTCGGCATCTTGTTCGACGCCGTCGCCGTTGTAGTAGCACTCGCCCACGTTGTAACAGCCATAGACATCATCGGCGAGGGCGGCTTTCATGTACCATTCAAAGGCTGTCGAATGGTTCTCCTTCACGCCAAGTCCACGATGATAGCACACGCCCAGGTTGTTCATGGACTTGGCATCGCCCTCATAGGCCGCTTTTCGATAGGCGTCGGCTTTGTCGCGTTCTTTTTGCATGTCAGGTCAGGAATTACGATTGATGGTGTTCAGTGCCTGCATGATGTTGGCTGGAGGTCGTCCTGCCTGCAGTTCGCGGCGCATGAAGTTCATGTGCGGAGTGACGTGGCTGAAGAACTGCCTGTAGCCCTCACACAGATAGTTAAGGCCGGCATTGCCATATTTGTCGCGCATGAACCGGTTCTTGGGACATTCGCCATGGCAAGCGAACAGGAACGGGCACTCGCGGCACTGTCGTGGCAGCATCGCGGTCTTCATCTGTGCAAAGCGTTGCTGCTGTGGGGAATAGACCATTTCGGTGATGGTCTTTTCGTTGAGATTTCCCAGGCGATACTCTGGGAAGACAAAGTGGTCGCATGAGTAAACGTCGCCGTTGTGTTCCATCACGGCAGCATGACCGCAGTGGGCAGACAGCGAACAGATGCCAGGCGTCACGCCCACCCAGTTGGCAAGCGTTGCATCGAATATTTGTACGAAGATGCTGCCCACGTCGGCCACCACCCATTCATCGAACAACTCGCAGAGGAAGCGTCCCCATTGCGATGGCGTGATGGAGTGGGAGGTAAGCCGCCCTCCTTCCTGCATGCCCGGTGCCAACGTGAGCCCGTCGTCGCGGCTGACAATACGTTCGACGATAGGCGCAAACTGAAGGTATTGGCAACCGATGTCCTTGAAGAACCTGTAGAACTCACGGGGCTTTTCAACGTTCAGGTTGTTGACCACGGCGAGTGCATTCCACTCCACGTGATGTTCCTTCAGCAGTTGCAATCCTTGCATGACGCGGTCGAACGAAGGCCCGTCGGCCGATGTGCGGCGATAGGCATCGTGAACGTTGCGCGGTCCGTCGATGGAGATGCCCACAAGGAAGCCATTCTCGCGCAGAAACTCGCACCACTCGGGCGTGAGCAATGTGCCGTTGGTCTGTATGCTGTTCACCACCTGCCGGCCCCGTGCATAGCGCCGTTGCAGCTGTAGGGCCCGCTCATAGAAGGCGATGGGGCGCAGGAGCGCTTCGCCGCCATGCCAAGTGAAGAGCACTTCGGGTGTGGTCTGTGCCTGCATGTAGTCCGCGATGAACTTCTCCAGCAGCCTTTCGCTCATGAAGTGGGCATCGTTGCCGGCATAGAGGTGGTCCTTCTCCAGATAGTAGCAGTAGCGACAGCGCAGGTTGCAGCGTGCCCCTGCGGGTTTCAGCATGACGTAGAGCGGTCGGCTAAAGGCAAAACTGGTGTTCATGATGACGATGAGTTTCTTGACGGAGAGGGTCGGTGTTGCTACTTGCGCGTCTTGCGCAGCAGGCGCAGAAACTTGCGCACGCGACGAGGGTGTTTCGGGGCCACGTTGTGGCGCTCGCCGGTGTCGTTGCGCATGTCGTAGAGCTGTGGTTCAGGCAGGTTGCCCGTTTCCACCTTGGCTCCCCAGGGAATCATCTTCGGTCCCTGGCTGGGCTCTATGAATTTCCAGCGTGGCGTCCTGACGGAGAGCACACGCGAGGTTGATTGCTCAACGATGTACTTACAACCTTTGTCGCGCTGGCCCAGCAATGCCTGCAGTTGGTCGTGGCTGTCGGGTGCAGCATCTGCGGGGAGTTCCACGCCCGTCATGGCAGCCATTGAGGCCATCAGGTCGACGAGCGAGAACAGGGCATCCGTCTGCGTGCCTTTTGCCACGTGACCAGGCCACGCTACTACCAGCGGTACGGCCGTTCCGCCCTCGAACGAACTGTATTTGTGCCCGCGAAACGGACCGGCAGGGCTGTGGCCGCCCAGCAGTTCCTCGGCACGGTCGTCGTAGCCATCGTCAACGACAGGTCCGTTATCGCTTGTGAGGATGACAAGTGTATTCTCCTCGATGCCTAGCCGGCGGAGTTCCTGCATGAGTTGTCCTACTGACCAATCGAACTGCACGATGGCATCGCCACGCAATCCCATTGGGTTCTGCCCACGGAATCGCTCGTGTGGGAATCGTGGCACATGGACATCGTTTGTGCAGAAGTAGAGGAAGAAAGGCTCGTCGCGGTGCTGGCGCACGAAGCTGATGGCATGTTGCGTGATGGAATCGGCAATGTTCTCGTCTTTCCAAAGTGCCTTGCCACCTCCTTTCATGAATCCGATGCGGCTTATGCCATTGACGATGGCCTGATCATGCCCATGACTGGGGCGCAGGTTGAACAGCAATTCAGGGTGCGTCTTGCCCGTTGGCTCGCCTTCGAAGTTATGGCTGTAGCTCACCGATATGGGTGCCGAGGCATCGTAGTTGGCCACTCGGCCATTTTCAATGTAGACACATGGCACGCGATCGGCCGTGGCAGCCATGATGTAGTGATAGTCGAAGCCCAGGTCTGCAAGGTGTTCGTCGAGCGGCTTGTTCCAGTCCTGGCGTGCCGACTCGCTGCCTAGGCCGAGATGCCACTTGCCGATGGCAGCCGTAGCATAGCCAGCCTGGTGGAAAAGGTCGGCCAAGGTGAACTGCTGCGGTTTGATGATCATGCCGGCATTACCTGCTGCGACGTCGGTGTCAGGGCGTCGCCAGGCATACATTCCCGTGAGCAGCGCATAGCGCGATGGCGTGCTGGTGGCTGCTGCGGCATGAGCCTGCGTGAAGCGCAGTCCGGACGCAGCCAATTGGTCAACATTCGGTGTGCTGACGTTGCGTGCCCCGTAGCACGACAGGTCGCCATAGCCCAAGTCGTCAGCCAGGACGATGATCACGTTGGGCTGGTTTGCAGTCGGTTTCTTGTCCTTGGCAGCCGCCGGCGATGCGGCCACGAGCATCGATGCTGTGATGGTGAGGCTTCTGTTCATGCGGCAAAGTTACGAATAATCGATTGTAGAACAAAAGAAACTCGTTGCTTTTCCTCCATTTTTTTCCCTTTTTACTCTTTTTCTTCTCAAATAATGCCTAACTTTGTGGGCTGTAACCAATAAAGAAAGCGAACAAAATGAACACAACACGCAACAACTATCAGGCACATGTGGCCATCTTGACAGCCAACATCATCTTCGGTCTGGGTGTGCCCGTGACAAAATTCCTGCTCGATACGTGGGTGACGCCCATGACCTACATGGCCTTTCGCTGCGTAGGCGCAACGCTCATCTTCTGGGCCATAGCCGCCTTCCTGCCCAAGGAACACGTGGAGCGGCGCGACCTGCTCGTCATCATGGCTGGCGGCCTGCTGGGCTTTGTCATCTCGCAGACGCTCACTGCCTGGTCATTGCAATATACAACGCCTGTCTACTTCTCGCTGATTGCCACGCTGACGCCTATCGCAACAATGCTGATGGCTGCCCTCTTCCTGGGCGAGCATATAACGGGAGCAAAGACGCTGGGCGTGCTGCTGGCCATTGCCGGTGCTGCGCTGATGGTGTTTGTCGGCTGGCAGTCGGGCACAGGTCGCAACGATCTGCTGGGCATCGTGCTGGCCTTGCTGAGTGTGCTTACGTGGGTGGTCTATCTGCTCATCACGCGAAGCGTTTCGCAGAAGTACACCGCTGTGACGCAGATGAAGTGGATATTCCTCGTCTCGGCCATTGCCGTTGTGCCATTCGCCTTGGGCGATGTCGATAAGACGCCTCTCATCAGTGCCGCAACGCTGAATGCCGACTGGTGGTGGGGCGCACTGGCCATGGCCTTCATCGTCGTCTTTGCCACCGTGTTGGGCTATTTCATGATACCCTATGCCATGCAATACCTGCGTGCCACTACCGTGAGCATCTACACTAACTTGCAACCCGTCGTTGCCTCGCTTGTGGCCATTGCCATCAGCCAGGATGTCTTCACGTGGGACAAGCCCGTGGCTGCCGTCTTGGTGTTGCTTGGTGCCTATCTGGTAACGAGAGAGTAGGCTGCCAACCCCGACTTTTCCCGAAGGGGGAGTCCTGACAGCACTTCAAGAATCCTACGAGCAACGAGAAACGGGAGAGGCTCTGTCGCAGAGGCTCTCCCGGGTGTCCTATTTCACTTTAGGAATAGGCATATGATAGATTCTATGGAACGTGCTGCTCATTTAGTGCTTGGCGATGTGGCGCCCATTCCTGTTGCTACGGTTCATCTTTTCGTGCTTGTTGTGCTTGCTGTGACCGAAGTGGTTGCCGTTGTCGAAGTGGTTGCCCCGGGCACTGTGGGCAAATCCGCTGTAGTTGCGACCGTAGCCACCGCGATAGCTCACGTAGACAGCCGGACGAGCCTTGTAGAACAGCGAGTGATTGTAGCGGTCGTAGATGCTGAATCGCCAAGTGCCTGCACTCCATACGGCCGGACGATAGAAGTGGCTGGTGCGCATGTAGCGGTCGTACTGCCATGCCGTGAGCACGTAGCGAAGGTCGGCGTTGCGGCGGCTCCAGCGCGAACCGTAGACGTTGCGGCTGTCCAGACCGAGCAGGTAGTCGAGGTTGATTTCATAAACTGCGGCATACTGTGCGTCGTTCAGACCGAGCTCGTAAGCCATTTTATCGCTGAGGAACAGTGCTTCGCGCTTTGCGTTGCTGTAGCTCATTGCCGAGGCCGAGATGGTCATGACCATCATCACTGCCAGAATCATCATCTTCTTCATAATGTTACCTCCTATGTTGTTTTTGAGTGAAACGTTTTGTTGACTTTTCTCGCTGCAAAGATAAGCCTTTTCCTAAGCGTTTCAAAAGGATTATTCCTAAACTGTCGGGTGGTTTTCCCTAAACATTTCGGGAAATCCCCTCATGCGTGGCTTTTTCTGGTGAACCCTCGGCAGCACGCCGCCCCTGCTTTTTCTCAGCTTTGCGCTTGCGCCCGTCTTGCCGCCTTCGCCGGGAAAGGACTTGCTCGCGCTCTTGCTCCGCTTTGGCTCTGCAGTCGGCACAGGCTTCTGACCTGCTTTGGCGTCGGTCATCGATATGTGCCCTCCAGCACCTTCAGGAAATTCTCAGGTTCCATGAGCCAGTCGAACGTCGCCTGGAACTTGTGCTTCGTGCCTCGGTAGTTCAGGAAGTCGCTTGCTGCCGCCTTGCCGCATACGGTCGCAATATCCTTCGTCGTGAAGTCTTTCAGCAGCACTCGCAGCTTCTCAAGCCGCAAATTGCTGAGCCGGTTGATCGGTGGGATGTTGCTGTCTTTCACAAGGTTATTGAAGACATAGACAAAGTTCCTCTGCCATCCCTCGTCATCGACTTTAGAAAGCCGAGCCGCTGCCGCATCGGAATTAGCGCTTTTGTCGCTAATTTCTTTAATAGCCGCTAGGCTATTTTCTTTATCTACACTAAGACTACTTGTAGGATTAGTGTTTTCTTTTTCTTTTTCATTTTCCTTTTTATGCATTGCCGAAAATGCCGCGGCATCATCAGCATGCTTTTTTTTCTCCCAACGCCTCTTGGCCTTCCTCCGATTCAGTTCGCAAAGTTGATCGTATTTCTCTACGTCCACATCGAATTGCACCTTGAGGAAGTCATAAGCTAAGCGGACTGACCCCTTCAGCTCATTTTCTGCTCCTTCCATGCCGTTCAGGTTTTCATAGACGGCCTGAAACACCCTCCCGAGCTTTGCAAGCGGGAGTCCCTTCAGGGCCTTCCACTGGTCGGGATAGATGACGTAGCCTTTCGGTTTGTTGTTTTTTGTTTCGTTTAACATGAGTATTGTTTTTGTTTTGGATTTTATGTTTTTTGATGATTTGTGACCTCTTGCGTAGGGGGCAGACCCCGTGTATGCCCGAAGGGCGTGGTCGTGGCTCCCCCTCCCTTTAGGAAGGGGTTAGGGGGTAGGCTTTTCCCCCTTGCCTTGTGCGGGCTTTTTCCCTTGAATTGTGCGGGCAGACACGGGGGTCTGCCCCTACGCGTGGTCGTGTCCCAAAGGGCTGAGCGGAGAAGGAAAGGGTAATCTCGTACCTTCGTACCCCCGTACCTCCGTACCACCGAGAAATGCTATTCAAAGCACCCTCCCTTCGGGAGGGAAGGGGTGGGTTATTCCCCCTCCTCCTTGTCCACGTTGTACTCGTTGTCCTCCTTTGCCTTTGCCGAGAGTGCGAGTTCCTTCTTGGTGAACTCTCCGGTGGCACGGGCGCGGAGTCGGTAG
>CACYJV010000048.1 GCA_902774815.1 uncultured Prevotellaceae bacterium
AAAGACATGTATGACCCCCTAGTTCCGATGTTTTTCCCTATACTTGGCGCGCACATGAGCGGCGCAGAATTTCAGTATCCTGACCTCACTTGGAAGGAATTGTGCGGCATGATGGCAAATTTGGTGGCCGATAGTGGCTGTAACAAGGGCCAACTGTCACTTTTTTTGGAAGAAATTTGCAGGGATTTCAGAGTTCACGACGAAACGGAGTATAAGAAACTGGTTGACGGGCAGCGACAGATAAAGACACACGAGGCTAACAAGGAGAAGCCCGCACGACCACGTGTAGGGGCAGACTCCCGTGTCTGCCCGAAGAACGAGGGAACAGGCCTGCCCGAAGGATGTAAAGAGCGGTGGCACAGAAAATGGTGTCGCTGCTCTTTTATTTGGCCCACAGATTACACAGATTATTTGTTTGTTTTCGTGTTTTCCGTTATTAAGAAGAAAAGGTCGCTACGCTCAAAATCATTCAAAAATTGATTCAAAATCATTCAAACAGACGGTGGTGGATTTTCGAAATGATTTTCTATTGATTTTGAGGCCGCAGGCCGACCAAGGAAGATTTTCGTGCTTTCCGGCGTTTCGGGTGTTTTCGGAATAAAGCCCACAGATGTTCGGGCAGACACGGGAGTCTGCCCCTACGGTGTGGTGAAATGATAGCGCAAGAAGGATGGTATTATGCTATAAAAGCAATGAGATTACACTTCAAGAGCATAGCTCCACTGGCACAAAGGTGGAGTTTATGTCCAGTAAAGGCTTTGCCCCACAAGCAGAAAGGCTATGCTCTTTGGCTACAATTGCAATGGTTTGCAGGGGGTAAGAGTTGCGTTTAGCGAACACCCGCTAAACTCATGTGATTAGTACACTCTCAGTCTGTCGCCGACACGTGGCATATAGTCGGGCGAAAGGCCATTCTTTTGGTAGAGGCTCTTCAGGCGGATGCCATACATCTGGGCTATGGAGTGCATGCTGTCGCCGGCACGGACCACGTGTGGACGATTCTTGAAGTCTTTCAGGGCACGCGTCTGCTTCTTTTCCAGATAGACCACCTCGCCCTCGCTGAGCTGGTGCTTGCGGTCGAGCTCGTTGTAGCGGGCCAGCCGACGTGCTGAGACGCCTGTCTCGGCTGCCAGCGACTTGAAGGTGTCGCCCGAGCGAGCATAGAGGTAGAAGTTCTTGTTGTAGGCGTGGATGGGGTGCTCGTTGACCACGGAACCGGCAACGCCACCTGTGTGGTGGTGACGGCCTGCGGCGCGGTCGTACTGGTGCAGCTGGTAGGTCTCGATGATGCCGATGAGGCTGTTGGCATACTGCGGATTGGTGGCATAGCCGCACTCCTTAAGCCCGCGTGCCCAGCCCTTGTAGTCGGTCCTGGAAAGGCTGAACAGCCGCTTGTAGCGTGGTTTCTCGGCGAGGAACCGGCTGTGGTCCTCGAAGCTCTCCAGAGCCGAATTATAGGCACGGAAACACTCCTGCGACTCATCGTCGTCGTGATAGATGGTGCGCCCCGACCACTCGTGGCACTTGATGCCGAAATGGTTGTTGCCCTTGCGGCAGAGTTCGCTCTGCCCTGCCCCACTCTCAAGCAGGCCTTGTGCAAGGGTGATGCTGGCGGGTATGCCGTAGCGCTGCATTTCCTGAATGGCAACGTCCTTATAGCGGTTGATGTAGTCTTGGTAGCGCTGGTTCCACGGCGACTGGGCCGATGCCGAGAGACTGGCTGAGCCCACGAGGATGGCAGCGATGAGGAGTGTCTTGAATGTTTTCATATCGTTGGTGTGGTGCGCTGAATCCTCTCATGGGAGAGCCCCTGCGCTGTTTTGGCATACAAAATTACTACAAATAGAAAAAAAACGGAAAAAAATCTTTTTATTTAAGAATTATTAGTAATTTTGCAATTGATGAAGAGAGAGACGACCGCCGTTGTGCTGGCTCTGGGCAGCAACAACGAACAAAGAAAGAACATCTCGGCATGCAAACGGATGCTGGAGCAGTACTTCCCTGGCATTGTGTTCACGCGCCAGTTGTGGACGGACCCCATCGGCATGGTGTCGCCGAAGTTCCTGAACTGCCTGGCGTGCTTCAACACCACCCACACGCTGTACCAACTGCAGGTGGCCATCAGGAACATCGAGGGAAGGTGCGGCAACAGGAAGGCGTTTCGCACGAGGAGCATCATCAGCATCGATGTGGACATCCTGCTGTATGGCGACAAGAAACTCCATGAGGCTGACTGGGAACGACCCTACGTGAAAGAACTGATGGAGAGCCTGCCCCAGGGCCTAACCCCGACCTTTCCCTAAAGTGAGGGGAACCACAATCACAACGTGTAGGGGCAGACTCCTGTGTCTGCCCGACAATTGGACAGAGGCCTATCCAAACACCCATTACTCCCATTATCTCCTTCACCCCTTCAACTCCTTAACCCCATAGACAAATGAAAAAAAACAACTTTTCGAAGATATTCGCCAGCGTTGTCGTCGGCATGATGATGTTTACAGGTGCCCAAAGGGCAACGGCACAAGCATTCGACGACTATTTCACCAACCAGACGCTACGCATCGACTACAACTTCGCTGGTGATGCCCATGAACAACGCATCGCCGTCGATCAGCTGAACATGATGCCAGGATGGTATGGCAAGCGCCAACGGCTGGCCGAGGTGCCCGTGGAGGGCAACGGACAAATCAAGGTGGTGGCACGACGGACGGGCGAACTGATCTACCGCAACTCCTTCTCGACGCTGTTCCAGGAGTGGCTCTCCTACCCCGAGGCCATGCAGACGAGGAAGTCGTTCGAGAACGTGTTCCTTGTGCCCATGCCACGCGACACCGTGGAGGTCACCATAGAACTCTACAACAACCGCCGCGAAGTGATGACGACGCTTACTCACGAGGTGGTGCCCACGGACATCCTGATCCGCCACGTGGGCTATGAGCAGCGCACTCCCTATGAGGTAGTAATGCAACCTGCCGACACAACACGCTGCATCAGCATCGCCTTCCTGGCCGAAGGCTATCAGGAGGACGAGATGCCAGTGTTCATGGAGGATGTGCAGACAGCCATCGACGCCATGTTTGCCCATGAGCCCTTCCGCTCGATGCGCGACCGTTTCCGTATCGTTGCCGTGAAGGCTCCTTCGAAGGACAGCGGCGTCAGCGAGCCTCGCCGGGGCATCTGGAGGAACACCGCCCTGCATGCCCACTTCGACACGTTCTACTCCGACCGCTACCTGACCACGCTGCACCTGAAGGATGTGCACGACTGGCTGGCTGGAATCCCCTACGAACACATTATTATATTGGTGAACACCGAGGAATATGGCGGAGGTGGCATCCTGAACTCCTACAATCTGGCCATGGCCCATCACCCGAAGTTCCGCCCTGTGGTAGTGCACGAGTTTGGCCACAGCTTTGCCGGTCTGGCCGATGAGTATGCCTACGAAACGGAGGACATCCCGATGTATCCCCACGACGTGGAGCCTTGGGAGCCCAACATCACCACGCTGGTCGATTTCGCGTCGAAGTGGCAGCAGAAGGTGAAGGCCACCACGCCACTGCCCACGACAGAGCGCAAGACGGGCATCATCGGGCTTTACGAAGGTGCCGGCTACAGCCTGAAAGGGGTTTACCGTTCTGAATACGACTGCCGTATGCGCACCAACGAGAACCCCGAATTCTGCACCGTGTGCCGCGAGGCCATCGTGAGGCTGATAGAGTTTTATTGTGAATAAAGCCCACCCCTTCCCTCCCAAAGGGAGGGCGATCTAAATAGTCCATGAATATGGCCAAAAGCTAACAGCCAACAGCTAACAGCTAACAGCCAATGGCCAATAGCCAACAGCCAAAGGTTCAAATAAAAAAACATGAAACAAACGCTGATCATGCTCTTCATGCTGCTGATGCCCTTTGTGGCAACCGACGCTGGCGCACAGACACGCGACAGCGACCAGCTGGGCATGGCCATCGACTACTTCCAGGGCCGCAAATACCACGAGGCGCTGCTGCTGTTCGAGAAACTGAGCAAACGCTACAAGCTGAACCCGCGCTTCCTGGCCTACATGGGCGTGTGCTACTACTACGAATGGGAGTATGGCAAGGCCACGGAGCTGCTCGACTCGGTGATGCCGAAAATGGAGGTTTTTGCCCCCCACGAACGTTCGGTCTATTACTATTGCGATGCCGAGAGCCACTTCCAACTGGAGGAGTACGAGCAGGCCATTCCCCTATATGAGAAAATGCTCGGCGTGTGTTACGAAAACGAGAAGCCCGATGCCTACTACCGCATGGGCTTCTGCTACCTGTTGACAAACGACAAAGCCAATGCCGAAGAGTACCTTTCCTCAGCATTGGCCTACTATAAAAAATATCGTCAGGGGCCGGACTCGCAGGCACGCATCCAACAGCTGGAGCGCATGGTGAGCGGTCTGCAGGCCGAACTCATTCAGCGCAACTTCATCGAAGTGGATTCTTCTCCGACTGATACCATTCCATGAACATCGCTATGCCCTCGTGGAGCGTCCAGTGGGGCTTGTAGCCACATTCCGTTTCCAGTTTCGTCGTATCGGCATTGGTCTGATAAACATCGCCGGGCTGCATGGGCAGGAACTCCTTCTCTGCCTCGCGTCCGCATGCCTGCTCAATCTCTGAGATGAAGTCCATGAGCTTCACGGGATGGCTGCAGCCGATGTTATAGACCTTATAGGGCACGCCATGCTCGCATTGCTCGGCAACGGGCTGGTGGTCGATGACCGCCATCGTTCCTTCCACGATATCGTCGATATAGGTGAAATCGCGAATCATGTCGCCATGGTTGAACACCTTGATGGGCTTGCCCTTGCTGATGGCACGGGCAAAGAGCATGGGCGACATGTCGGGACGTCCCCAGGGACCATAAACGGTAAAGTAGCGCAGGCCCGAAGTGGCGAAGCCATACAGCTTGCTGTAGGCATGGGCCATGAGCTCGTTGCTCTTCTTCGAAGCGGCATAGAGGCTCACTGGCGACACCACCTTGTCGTCCTCGCTGTAGGGCACCTTCTCGTTCATGCCATAGACGGAACTCGACGAGGCGTAGATGAGGTGACGCACGCCAAAGTTGCGGCAGGCCTCGAGGATGTTGAGGAAGCCCACGAGGTTGCTCTGCAGGTAGGCATAGGGATTGGTGATGCTGTAGCGCACGCCGGCCTGTGCTGCAAAGTTCATCACTTTGTCGAAACGCTCACGCTGGAACAGCGCGTCGAGCGACTCCTTGTCGTCAATGGCCATGCGGATGAAACGGCAGCGGGGCAGCAACATGCTCTGGTAGGGCACACCCCACTCCATCTCGGTAGCTGCGCACGTGATGCCACATTCGCGCAGGCGGCCATACTTCAGCCGTGGGTCGTAGTAATCGTTGATGTTGTCGATGCCCACTACCTCATCGCCACGGCGGGCAAGCATGAACATCAGCTTTGAACCAATGAAGCCAGCGGCTCCTGTTACAAGTATTTTCATTCGAATTATGTTTTAGTTTCGGAAGTTAAAGAAATTATAGAAGATAAGGGACTTCCTTTACTTCATAAACAAATCATTACTCCTTGAACATCTCCTTCGCCTCTTCATAGCTGTCGAGGGAGCCTATGTCGAACCGATGGCCGGGCATGGGCCAGGCATGGAGCACGGTGGTCTCGGCCAGATAGTGAGCCAGATTGCCTGGCGCATCGTAGCCGCAGCCATGGGCAAGGCAGTCGCGAATCAGGGGAAGGTCGCTCTGCTTGTAGATGTAGAAAGGAGGCACAGCCCAATGGCTCACGGGCTCCTGGGGTTTCTCCTGCATCAAAAGCACGCGCATGTCGTCGTCGACGGCTATGACACCAGTCCGCTGCAGACGGTAGAGCTCAGGCTCGTGGTGGCACATGATGATGCTGGTCTGCTTCTGGCGGAAATAGTCGACAAAGCCCTGGAACGAGAAGTCCAGCACGTTGTCGGCTGCGAGCACCATCACGTCATCGTCGATGTGGCAAAGCTCGATGGCCAGCAGCAGGTCGCGGACGGCCCCCAGGCGGTTCTCGTTGGTGGTTGTCCCATCGTCGATGATTTGGATGGGCTTGCGCTCGGGAGTACCCTCAGGACACTCGCTACCAACACGCTTCATGGCCCAATCACCGAAGATGTCGGCAAACTTGTGGTTGGTCACGATGATGTGCTCGTCGATGTCTGGTATGCCGTCGAGATCGTCGAGCATACGGTCCAAAATGGTTCGCCGGCCTATCTGCAGCAGAGGCTTCGGGAAGTTCTCGGTGAGCGGATAGAGGCGCGTGGCATATCCGGCTGCTATCACAACATTCTTCATTCTCGTCTTGCGTGTGCGTTAGTGAAAATTGGTTTCCGTTGCATGGGCCTACATGAAGTCGACACCATCGGCAGGATCGCAGAAGAATATCTGGAAGCTGTCCTTATACTGCGGATACTGAGCCAGATAGGCCTTCGTGACCTGTTCGCGGATGGAGTCTTCGCAGGCTGGGTCGACGAGCGCGATGCAGGCTCCCTTGAACCCTGCGCCGCTGAAGCGACCTCCGTAGATGCCTGGTGTCTGGCGCATAATCTTGTAGATGGCAATCAGCTCAGGCGAACCGCACTCGTAGTTGTTCATGGAACTCTCGCAACTCTCGAACACCAGTTGGCCGAAGCGCTTGATGTCGCCTTCCTGCCAAGCCTTGACACCTGCCTCGACACGCTCGCACTCGCTATAGAAATGGCGTGCACGACGGGCAAAACGCTCAGGCATGCGCTCGCCATACTTGTCGAAGAGTTCCTTGGGAACATCGCGCAGGCGCGTCTGCTGGAGCTCGTTCAGGTGGATGTCGTCGTAGGCCTGCATGATCCAGGCTGCCGTCTTACATTCCGACACACGCAGGTTATAGTCGGTTCCCGTGAGCTTACGGGTGACGCCAGAGAAGAAGATGCCAAGCCTGAAAGGCAGTTTCGCAGGTTCAGCTGCATCGGCGGCATTATTGCCGAAGGGGATGAGCTCGTAGGCTGAAGTCTCGGTATCGAGATAGAGCAGCTTGTCGGACTCACAAAGCACCACACAGGCTTGGTCCAGAATGCCGTTGGTCAGGCCGACGTATTCGCGTTCGGCCAACGAAGCATAGCGAATGACCTGCATCTTGTCGAGACCCAGGTGGTTCACCTTGTCGATGGCCATGACAAAACCGCACAGCAAGGCTGCCGACGACGACAGACCTCCGATGGGCATGGAGCCCTTCACCACTCCTCGGACACCCTGCTTCAGCGTAAAGTCCTTTTGCAAGGCCCACACGGCACCCCGCAGGTAGTCACCCCAGTTGTTCTGTTTCTCGTCCACAGGGCGCTGCACGTTGAACGTCATCAGGCCTTCGAACGAGAGCGAGCACATCTCGACCTTGCCCGTCTCAGTGGCAGAGAACAGGAAGTCGATACCACTATTAAAGGCAAAGCCAGTGACGAGGCCATGCTGGTGGTCGACATGGGCACCCAGGGGGCAGATGCGATAGGGTGAAAACAACTGGTACAAGGCGTCGCCCTTGCCAAAGAAGGTGCGGTAGGCCTGCGAGAGTTCTGTTATGGTTTGATGATTCATTTCTTGTCTGGTTTACTTTTGGGAAATCTTGTCAGGTTTACTTTGGGGGAAGTAAAGACCTTCAACTTCCAAAACTTAACTATTTTGCTTTTACTATTTTATTGCCATAGAAATAGTAGAACCAATAGGTGTTGCTATAGAGGTCGCGCAGCTTTGAGTAGCGCACGTGGGCATCCTTCTCGCCACGATAGATCTTCTGGAAATCCTCGTAGTCGGCATCGGCCACGTCGTGGTGGTAGGTCAGCAAAGGCGTACTGCGCATGCGGGTGTAGAGCACCAATGCCTCACGATAGTGCTTGGGCAGGGCGACCACCTGGGTGGTACTATCGGCAGTCGCAGCTTCTGTCAGTCCGAAGTGCACCTCGTTGGCCTTCATGATGCGGACAAAGCCGTCGAGGTCCTTGTCGAGCAGACGTTGGCACAGCTGGAAATCGGGACGGGGATACTTGATGAACTTGTAGGAGGGATAGAACACGGGCCGCAAGGACTTGCCGTCGGGTATCATCACGGCTGAGCCTCCGCAGAGCGGATATTCAAAGAGATGCTCGCCCAGCTGACGTTTCTTGGCCAAGGCATGGATGCGGAGCATGGTCAGGTTGGAATCGCAGACCAATGACTTGCTGCCTACCTTCAACGCACCGTCGTAGTCGGCATGCAGCAGGCAATTCTCGGCACGCATGCGGTAGTGGAACACGTCGTCGTGATTGGCTGTAAGCCCTACAAACAGGAACATCAGGCACATCACGAGCACATTCGACCAAAGCAGGCGCAAGGGTTTGTAGCGGGCCTTCACCTGCTTCTCAAAGGTGCTCATCTTGTTAAATAAGAACGCCACAACGGCAAAGACCAGCAACAAGCCGGCAGCCACCCACTTCCAATAGCCAAAGCTGAAGGTTCCATCGTTATTGACTTGGATGCCTGTCAGCATGGCCAAGGCCAGGAGCGAGGGGAAGAAGGTCAGCGAATGGGCGCGATGCGTCAGTTTCGTCACGGCCAGCACACCCAAATGGAGTACGTACAGGGCCACGGTGATGAGAACTGCGCCGATGGTTCGCTCGTAGTGCGTCTGCCCTCCGGAGAGCAGGTGCTGCGTGGCCATCATCACATCTGCCTGATAGAAGTAGAGGTAGGTGAATGTGAAGGTAATGAAAAGCACCGCACATAACGTGCGCATGAGCGGTGCACTATTCAGTTGATTTGATTTGTTCAAAATCAGCAGCAATCGTTAACGGATTCTACAATCAGTTCTTCTTCAGCACTACAGCCGAACGTGCGGGGATGTAGAGCTTCAGCCACTCCTTGTGGTCCTTCACGTAGAGCGGATCGAAGTTGGTAAAGTGAGTAATGCTGTCGTCAGCAAACCCATTGCCACCGAACTCCTTAGCATCGGTGTTCAGCACCACTTCGTAGCTGCCCGTGGGCACGAGGAAGCCGTAGTCGGTAAACGACTTGGTCGGCGAGAAGTTGAACACAAACACGAGATCGCCACGCATAAAGGCAAGAATCTGGTCGCCATCGTTGTGCCAGATTTCCTGAATCTTGGTGCGGTTGAAGTTGCGCTCGCTCTTGATGACCTTCAGCATCTCGCGGTCGAAGTCGCCCAGCCAATGGTAGCAGAGTTCCTTGTTGTCGACAAGGTTCCATTGGCGACGTGCATACTTGTAGCTCCAGCCGTTGCCCTCGCGCGGGAAGTCGATCCACTCAGGATGTCCGAACTCGTTGCCCATGAAGTTGAGGTAGCCGCCATTGATAGTGGATGCTGTGACGAGGCGAATCATCTTGTGGAGGGCGATGCCGCGGTTAGCAACATCGTTCTCGTCGCCCTTCTTGAAGTGCCAGTACATATCGGCATCGATGAGACGGAAAATGATGGTCTTGTCGCCCACAAGTGCCTGGTCATGGCTCTCGCAATAGCTGATGGTCTTCTCGTCAGAACGGCGATTCTTCACCTCCCAGAAGATGCTGCTGGGCTTCCAGTCTTCGTCCTTCAGCTCTTTGATGGTCTTGATCCAATAGTCAGGAATGTTCATGGCCATGCGATAGTCGAAACCGAAGCCGCCATCCTCGAACTTGGCTGCGAGGCCTGGCATGCCGGAGACTTCCTCGGCAATGGTGATGGCATTGGGATTCTCCTCGTGAATCAGGCAGTTGGCCAACGTGAGATAGCAAATGGCATTGTCGTCCTCGTGACCATTGAAATAGTCGCCATAGTCGCCAAAAGCCTCGCCAAGTCCGTGACTATAGTAGAGCATCGACGTCACACCATCGAAGCGGAAGCCATCGAAATGGAACTCGCCCAGCCAGTAGCGGCAGTTGGAAAGCAGGAAGTGGACGACCTCGTCCTTGCCATAATCGAAGCAGAGCGAATCCCAGGCGGGATGCTCATGGCGATCGCCGGGATAGAAATACTGGTTGGGATCGCCAGCCAGATTACCCAGGCCTTCAATCTCGTTCTTTACAGCATGGCTGTGCACGATATCCATGATCACGGCAATGCCTAGGCGATGAGCTTCGTCGATGAGGGCTTTCAGTTCCTCGGGCGTGCCGAAGCGGCTGCTCGGGGCGAAGAACGATGAGACGTGGTAGCCGAAGGAACCATAGTAGGGATGCTCCTGAATGGCCATGATCTGAATGGCGTTGTAGCCCGCCTTGGCCACACGCGGCAGCACGTTGTCCTTAAACTCGATGTAGGTGCCGACCTTCTCTGCATCCTGAGCCATACCGATGTGGCACTCGTAGATGAGCAGCGGGCTCTTCTTAGGTTTGAAGTTCGTCTTCTTCCAAACGTAGGGCTGAACGGGATTCCACACTTGAGCCGAGAATATCTTCGTCTGGTCGTCCTGCACTACGCGGCGACACCAAGCGGGAATGCGCTCGCCTTCACCACCGTTCCAATGCACCTTCATCTTGTAGAGCTGACCATGCTTCAAGTCCTTCTCCTTCAATTTCAACTCCCAGTTGCCGGTACCCTCAATGCGCTTGCAGCGATAGCGCTCGTCTTCAGTCCAATTGTTGAAGTCACCCACAAGATAGATGTCTGTTGCATTAGGAGCCCACTCGCGAAATACCCATCCGCGGCTGAGTTTGTGCAGACCATAGTAAAAATGGCCAGAGGCGAAGTCGGTGAGGCTCTTCTTGCCGTTCTGCGTGAGCTGGTTTATTTTCCAAACAGCGTGATCATGACGCCCTTGAATAGCAGCTTCGTAGGGCTCCAGATAGGGGTCGTTCTTCACCAAGTTGATATGCTTAACCTGAGGTTTCTCCTGAACCTTTTTTGTATTCTTATTTGTTGCCATAATAGTATGATTACTAAAATCTTATGTAAATCACGAAAACTGATGCTTTAATTATTTCAACTATGCCTTGATTTTGAAAATGGCTTTACGCAGAAGGGGCACGTCAGTAATGAAGGGAGCGTGACCATCCTGTGGGAAGAACATGACGAACATGCCAGGCTGACACGTGACGTAGCACAGCGACTCAACACCAGGCAACAGTGCCACGTCCTTGGCCTCGTTGAATTCGGCTTCAGGAAGATCGTCTGTGGGAATGTAGCCGTAGGTCTCGGGACCATTGAAAGGAATCTGAATGTCAATCATCTTGTGGTGGTACTCGACGACAGCTTCCTGCTGCGTCTTGCCTTTCGCCTCTTGAATGTTGACGAAGACATCGTCGCCCTTGATATGATGGATGCCCGTTGACAGGGCATTCATGTCGTTTGCGCGAAGAAATTCTGCGACCTCCCGGAACAATGGGTTCAGGGAATAATACTTCTCAAGATTTTCAATTTTGTCGACAATCATAATGCTATTGTTTTTGATGGTTTTTCTTCATATGGTTTCGATTGGTAAGCATGGCTTAATCGACAACACGGCGACCGTTGATGTAGCGTCCCTTTGCTGTGATCTTGCCGTTGGAATCCTTCTCTACGAATTCTCCGTCGCGTCTGTCGTCCAGATAGGAGCCTTCGAAACGCTTGCGGTCCTTGGTTTCCTCAACGGCCTTGCCATTGCGCTTGCCATGCTTGTACATGCCACGGAACTTATTGCCGTCGGCAAAGCGAATGATGACTTCTCCATCGAGCAGTCCATTGCGGAAACTGCCATCAAAGATGTCGCCATTCTTCTTCTTCAGCACACCCTTTCCATTCTGCTTGTCATCGCGCCACTGGCCCACATAGGTGTCTCCGTTGGCCCAGACGAGTGTACCTTGTCCGTTCTTATCACCATTATTAAAGTGGCCTGTGTAGCGGTCACCATTGGCATAGGTGAACACACCCTCACCCGTACGGTTTCCATCAACGTAGTCACCTTCGTACTTGTCGCCGTTCTGGAACACATAGATGCCACGTCCATGCTGTGCATCCTCCTTCCAGTCGCCGTTGTAAACATCGCCATTGGCATAGGAGTAGACTCCCTTGCCCTGACGATAGTTGTTGGCCCAAGCACCATTGTAGCTGTTGCCGTCCGTCCATTGGAAGATACCCCTGCCCCATTTCTTGTCGTCCTTCCATTCTCCGTCGTAATAGGATCCATCTGAGAACGTGTATCGGCCCCTACCCTGACGCTTGTCCTGATACCAGTTGCCGTCGTACTTGTCGCCATTAAAGTAGTACATCACGCCATGTCCTTGCTGGTAGTCGCGATCCCAAAGGCCAACATACTTGTTGTTAGTGGCAAAGTAGTAAGTACCAAGCCCATGCTGGTGGCCCTGTACCCACTGACCGTCGTATTTCTCACCATCGGCAAACGAGTAGACACCTTGTCCCTGACGCTTGCCTTTCACGTACTCACCCTCGTAAACATTACCGTTCATGTAGACTGTATTGCCTTTGCCGTGGGGTTTCCCATTCAACATTTCTCCTTTATATTCGCCTTGTATTCCATCCTCCTTAATGATGCATGACCCCAATGAAATCTTCTGGGGCATAGCCGAGGCCGATAGCAATGCAAAGAATGATAATATAATTGTTTTCTTGACCATAATTCTGACTTATGTTTAATTCAACCTCCAAAGATACTGAATTTTGGCCAAATGGCAAAATACATAAAGTATTTTTAACTTTAATGGACGAATTAAAATGAATATAAACATGACAAGAGCCAAAGACAAGTTAAGCTTCACTACCAAGCATAGTTGGCATCACTATCCAGGTTCATCTGTTTTCATGGCTTAGGTAAGGAGACTTTATTGCCCCAAGGAGGTGACTTTATGATCCAGAGAAGGTGGCTTTATAGTCCAGAGGAGGTAGCTTTATAGTCCAGAGGAGATGGCTTTATAGTCCAGAGAAGGTGGCTTTATAGTCCAAAGGGGGTTGCTTTATAGCTCAGGTGAGGGGCTTTATGATCTTGCCAAGATGACTGCCATAAGGTCTATAGGACGGGCGGGAATTGGATCGATTTGGGATGAATGCATAAAAAAAATTGATTGTCTCACGACAACCAATCTTTTCTTAACCTTAATAATCTAATACCATGAAAAACACAATGCAAAATTAGTTATTTTTCCTAATTAAACAACTATTTCTCTTGATATTTATCAATTTTCTAACATTTATTAAACGTTTTTCCACTCCATTTTACATTTGTTTGCAAAATAATGGATTTAATTTTCTCTTTTTCCTCTCTTGTGTTGAAGGGCAACGAGGGCGTAAGCACCAACACGTCGGAACCTTCGCGAAGCTCAGCCTTGACGAAAAGGACGGAAACGAGCGAGCGAATCTGCTCGTAGCGCTCCTGGCTTATGGTGTCAGGACGGTTGAAGAACATTTCGGCATCGAAGTCAATCTTCCGTAGCCGTTTCCAAGATTGGTCGTAGAGTTCAACAATACTCTCGGGCTCTGCATTACGGTAGGTGCGCACCACGCAGAGAATGCTATCGGTGGCTCCTTCGCCGGTGCTTGGCAGTAGCGTCATTCGCAAATCAACAACATTGTTGAGCGTCACCTGCATGAAGTTGCTAGTGAGCGTGTCGAGGCTTGTCTTACCCTCGAGCTTGTTGGTCAGCTCTGCCGTTGTGTTCATGTCAACGTGGTCGAGCAAAGCCAAGCGCTTACTTTTGTCCATATAGCCAATGAGGCTGTCAGGCATGCTGAGCCAAAGTTCACGCATGTCCTTGGCTGAAGCCGTGAACAAGGCTGTAAGGCAGAGACAGACGATGATGGTTCGCTTCATACTTAGTCTTCTTTCTTGAACTTCACAGGACCATAACGCAGCTCCGTGACGTAGGAACCACGATGCGGATAGGTGTAGATGGTGAACAGATAGCCCACCTTCAGCGGCGACTTGCCACCTTTATAGAACCAGCGTCCTGCGTCTTCCTTATCCTTCGAGAGGTTGAATGTGCCGCTCATCTTGGCGGCAACGCTATCCATGAGCTGCTGAGCTGACTGCTTGTCGGCGACATAGCAGCGAAAGATGGCCTCGTTGAACAGTCCATCGTCGAACTTGAATTCAGCCCTGTCGTAATTAACGCCGTGGAACGTGCAGCCCTTGCTGTAGATTAGGCGCTCGTGATGCACACGCGTTGGCTCACCGAACTCCCTGACAATAGATTGGCGAGCCCTGTCAAAGCCCCACCCCATCGGTGTTCGTCCTACCAATGCCACCTGTGCGTTGGCGCTCAACGTCATGAAAAGCGAAAGTATCAGTAAAAGTTTTTTCATTCCTTGAATTGCGAAAGACAAGTAGACGAAGAGAACTTCGCCTACTTGTCTATTATAAATAATGTGTATCTGCTTCAAACGTTCGTTTTATTCCTCAACGGCTGCCTGGGCGGCGGCTAACGGATGTTGATAATCAGCTACTTACAGGTTTAGTGTAAAGTACTGGCACCTTAAATCCGACACATTCTGCGCGTTTTTACACCGACATTACGTCTCACAATCCTTAACTGTCAACGCTTCACATGCCCCGAAGAAACAACCTCCAAAAACACGTTCTGCAAACTTTGTTTGCAAAGTTAGCAATTTATTCTGACTTTACACTCGTTTTGCACGTTTTTCTTGCAGAATGTGTCTGTTTTTAATTAAATTTAAGGTATAATGAACACCAAATCTGTCAATTCTTGCTTCAGTTAAAAGAAAAATGATTGGTTTTCTAGTTTAGGTTTAAGTTTAGATGTTCTTATATATATAATAAGGTGTGGTAAACCTGAATCAAAAGATTGAAGGTTTAATCTTTAAGTTTAGTTGTGCATGTATATATACATGAGTAAACCATAAACCTAAACTCAGTTAATTGAAACAATCAATTGTTTTACACTAAATCCCTTTTCTTTTTAACTGAAGATAAACCTCTTCATTCACTCTCCTTCTCAATCTCCTTCTATTTTAACTGAAAATTCAGTTTTCAAAATTATAGACTAACATAATAATGTTTGCCTTTTCTGCTTTCGTGAGTCGATGAAATTAGGTTGCAAAGGTAACTGTTGTTCCTTCATCTACCCAAGGTGATCCAATGGTATGACTCAAAATCTCCACACCATGCGGGTTGTATTTGGAGCCATAACCTTGTGCTGATGGTCACAACACCTTGTGAAGCAACATAATTTATAATCACTCCCGAAAGTAGAGAAATCTACAGTAGGGAAATAAAAAACATCGAGATTATGGCAAATCAAGCAACAACCACCTACAAGGTGACAGGCTCACGCAAAGCAGTGAACGACCTGTGGAGCACTCTCCAAAAGAT
>CACYJV010000049.1 GCA_902774815.1 uncultured Prevotellaceae bacterium
GATAAAGACTGCAATAGAGAATCGTCAGAATCTCATAGTAGAAGGTGGCTATATCCCTTTCAATTGGAGGGGAAGCTTCGATGAACTTTATTTGGGTTCTATCCGTTTTATTTGTCTCGCCTTCTCAGATGAATTCATTGACATTCACTTCGATGAAATAAGAGAACATCGTTCTGATATCGAGGCTCGGCTAGATGTCGGCAATTGCACCATAGTGAGTCTGAAGGATGACAATAGGAGGTACATCGATGGTTTTAAGACTGCAGGAGAAAAGGTCTTTTTAATAAAAACTGACTATGAACAAATGATACAGTCTATTTTAGACTTATAAATTCCAATTTAACGAACTGAAACAAACATGGATTTCAAAGATAAAATAGTAATTGTTACGGGCGAGAACATCTGCATTGACGGCGGCATGACGCGTCAGATGATTTATCATGGTGACAGTGGTTGGACATTATACAGGAAATGAACATAGAGGACTATCGTGAGTTTTGCCTGTCCTTGGGCGAAGACGTGGAGGAGAAACTGCCCTTCACGGCTTTCCATGGTGCCAGCGGCGTGTTGGTGTTCTACGTCTGTGGCCACATGTTCTCGTTCTTTGACTGCGATAATTACAGCGTGATTACGCTGAAATGCCAGCCTGAACGAATTGATGAGCTGAAAGCACAGCATAGTTGCATCGGTAGGCCGTTCAACGAATCACCCAAGTACTGGATTGGCATTGATGCAAACACTGCACCTGATGACATTCTTCGTGAATTGACACGTAATTCATACGAGATAGTAAAAGCCAAATACAAGAGGAAATGATGAAAGCCCAACACACAACTGCTGCTAACCGATGGAACAGCGAGAACCATCAAGCCCGCTTGAATTGCCGGCTCGTGACAGGTGGTGAAGACGACGCCAATGAACAGCTCAGGCAGCTCTATGAGGCGGCTTTCCCCGAGGATGAGCAGATTCCTTGGGCTGACCTCATGCGGCTCATCGGTGAGATGTCGCTTGACTTCACGGCTTATTTTGACGGCAATGAGCTCATCGGCTTCACCATTGTCTATCCGCGTAAGTCGTTTAGTTGGTTCTGGTATTTTGCCGTGCGCGAGGAACTGCGAGACAGAGGCTATGGCCAGCAGATACTGACTCAACTGATTGAAAAGTATAAAGGTCAGACCTGTGTCCTGGACATGGAGAGCCCTACGCAAGTATGCGAGAACATAGAGCAGCGTCGTCGCCGCCATGCCTTCTATCTGCGCAACGGATTCAGGGACACGAAGGTCTATCGCACTTATAACGACATCATGATGACCATCATGATGATAGGGGAGGGCACTTTCACCCTGCAAGACTGGGATGAGATTATCGACGAGTTGAAACGATTCTGGTGGCCTGAGGACATCAGGGAGGAATGACGGTCTTGCTTTCCCACGCAGTGTTCTTTCATCATCATTCTTCCTGTTATTGAAAGGGGATGCTGCTCCGCGGGCTGCTGCTTGCCGCATCCCTTCAATATGGAACTATGCTTCTATGCTTACGGAGCTATGCTGTCTATGTAGAAGAGCAATGCTTTATAGGGGTATAGAGCTATGCTCCAAAGGCTTAGGAGCAATGCTCCCTGACTTCAAAAGCAAAGGTCTCTGACCAGCAAAGCAATGTTGTTGAACCTGTAGAACAATGCCTTAGAGACTCCATAGCAATGCTTTTTTGCCTCCAAATCGGTACTTTTGGGGCATAGAAAACGTACAAAAATGCACCGAAAACGTGACCACGTTGGCTCGAAAGGCTCATTCTTGCTGCTTTTAGAGCAGTTTTAAGCCCCCCAAAAAGCCTCCATTTTGTGGTTCAGTGGCAGATTGACGGCAATGTGACGCTGTGACAGTGTGACGCCTGCTTCCTACTTTCCTTTATCAACGTAGTCGAGCAGGCTGATCGTACCAGCTTCGTTCTCGATGTTCATGGCAGGGACATGCTCAACCATTCTTGTCGTGCCAGTCTCTTTATCGACATAGAAGTAGACGTATGCGCCTGTATAGCTGCGGAACACCACCTGAAAGGCTGAATCCGTCTCTTCGCCCATTGTTACGGACATGATGTCGGGATTGTCTTCTGCCACGCTCCAGTCATATTCGCTATGGCAATAGTTGTTCACTCCTTCAAGTGCCATCTCTGCAGTTATCATGCGCTTTGAAGCGTCGTGGCCGCATGAGCATAAAAGTAAAACGAAAAATACGAATGTCGTAACTAAGTGTCTCATATAATGATAATGTAGATCAGCTTTGAATTCAATTCGGGAAGTGTGGATTTCACATGTTCCCAGCCTTGCCATCGTAGCGATGTCGTTCTTTTTTCTGCCTGCAAAGTTACAACAATTCTTCGGAATTACAGTCAGCAACTGCGTTAAACAGTTGTAATAGGCACTCGTTCCATGCCGTCCCTGCCTATCCTTGCAACTTGAACATTCCTGTGCGGATGCTGGCAATGACACCACCGTCGATGAGCAAATCGGTACCCGTGATGAACCGGGCATGCTCGCCAAGCAGGAAGGCTGCAGTATCGGCAATCTCGTCGCTGGTGGCAACACGCTGGGCGGCTGAGGCATCGATCATGGCTTGATAGCCCTCGCCGTTGGCATTGAACTCGTCATAAGCCAGAGGAGTGACGATGATGCCAGGCGAGATGGTGTTAATACGAGCACGACGCTTGCGCCAGCTTGTGGCTGCTGCCCGCTGAGCCTGCAGGTGGTTCATGCGCTTGGCTATCATATAGGCCAGACCTGAGTTCAGCATGGCCACCTCCTGAATGAACTTCACGTCCTTCAGTCCTTCCGTCGGGGTGTTCACCAGTTGCAGTTCGATGTCGTTTGGAATGGGGTACATGTAGGCTGCCTGACTCGAAATGATGAGGCCTGCTCCACCCTCGGCCATTACTTCGCCAAAGGCATCAACGGCATAGCCTGTGCCCACCATGTCGAGGTCGACGATGTGCTCTGGCTTGGCCTGGTTGGGCGAAGCACCTGCCGTGTCGATGAAGTACATCACTGGGCCCAGTTCTGCTGCTTTCCGTGCAAAAGCCTCCACGCTGTCCTTCTGCAAGGCGTTCACCTGCAGCGTTTCCACATCATAGCCACTGCGACGGAAGTCATCGCCCACGCGCTCCAATGCCTTCTCGCTGATGTCGCCCAGCAAGATCTTCTTGCCTGCTGCAATGCGGCGCACAATGGCTGTTCCCATACTACCGGCACCCAGGAGTGCCACTACTGCCTTCTGTTCGTTTCTGTCGAAAATCATGATGATTGACTAATTATAATTGATGGGTTGTTTTTTACTGTTTACTTCCTTCGCCATTTGGTGAGGGGCTTGTGGTGAGGCTTTTTATAAACTTAGCCGGATTCCCCCCTACGATGGTATTAGGTGCTACATCCTTGGTTACTACTGCACCAGCAGCCACTACTGCATTCTCACCAATGGTCACACCAGGGAGGATAATCGCTCCCACGCCAATCCAGGCGTTACGTCCTATATGGACAGGCTTGCAACGCAGTACCATACGGTTCGCAAAGTCGTGGTTGTCGGTAACGATGCGCACATTGGGGCCAATCATCACACCATCATCTATGGTAATGCCTCCAGCTGCCATGCACGTCAGCGAATGATTCACGAACACACCCTTGCCAATCTTCATCTGGCAGGCGAAGTCAATCTGCAGCGGAGGCATCAGATAGCTCGTCTGGTCGAGATTGCCGTCAAACAACTGTTCCTCCAGTGGACGAATCAGTTCAGGCTGAGGTGCCGTCGTGTTGATCTTGAAACAAATGCTGGCGCAGTCGGTCATGTGCTTGATGGCCTCTGCATACTCGGGCGTTGCCATGTTGACGTCAGCCCCTGATCTTAATTGCTCGAAAATATTCATATCCCTATATTATTAATTGTGTTCTTAACTAGGAGCAATGATGCGATGAAGCGAGAGCAGAGCCAAGCTTGTTTGAGCTATGCCGAGCGTAAGCATCTTCGCAGTCGATTCATTTCGACTGCAAAGGTACAATGAAAAAGGCAACCCGTCTTTATCCGGATTGCCTCATAACTTTCACATTTTGCAGAAGATGCTATTTTTGACGATATTGACTGGGTGATTTCCCCAGCGTTTTCTTTACGTAACGCGAGAAATACGATATGTTCTCGAAGTGCATCAGATCAGAAACCTCGGTCAGTGTCTTCGTTGTGTCATTCAATAGTGACACCAATTCGAATGATGCATAAAACTGTATCCATTGCGATGCTGGCAGTCCTGTGACGGTTCGACTCACCTGTGACAGGTACTTCGGAGTGATGCAAAGCAGGTCTGAATAATAGTTGACCTCACGCTCCGTCTTGGCATTCTGCTGAGCCAAAGCCAGAAAGCGCAGAAATATCCGCGCCGAATTGTCTGTGGTGTCCATCTGCGATAGTCCGTGTTGGCAAATCGACCATAAATCGTATATGAATATCTGCAAGACTCGGCCTAATATTTCGCGCTTGAAACCAGCATCTTCCAACAACAGTCGATTACGGAACAGTGCAAAATCATCATCCATTATTTTCTGCGACTCATCATCGAGGTGAAAAGACGGATTGATGCGGATGAACACAAAACCCTTAGATGCCCACACCATTTCAGGATTGAACTGCTGGAGGAACTGTCCTGACAACAGCAACACATCGGCATCGAAATCTTCTGAGCACTCAACGCGCTGAATCGTGTTCGACATCTGCCAGATGGCGAGGTCACCTTGTCTTGATGTGAAAGAGTTCTTACCGTCGGAGAACGTCATCTGTCCCTGCCGCACAAGGATGTGTACGTGATATCTGCCTACGAACTCTGTTACTTCCCGTCCGTCAAGCTTCGTGTTAATCAGATTACAACCGTAAGTCTCTTCCATAACTTCTTCTTGTTTTTCAAGATAACGGAAATGGGTGGCTGTTTAGTGTGTCGCTTTGAGGTATTGCAAATCGCCATACCAATAGGAAGCCGTACAACCACCGTCAATCAAAAAGTCGGCACCGCTGATGAAACGCCCACGAGAAGACATCAGGAACTCAGCGAGGTCACCTACTTCGTCGGGTGTTCCTGCACGACGGGCAGGCATTCCCTCAATCATCTTCAGGTAGCCTTCCTTGCGCGGGCCATGCAATTCATCGTTTGCCAATGGCGTGATGATAATGCCAGGTGAAATCGAGTTAATAGTAGCACCACGATGGCCCCATCGGGTAGCCTCAAACATCACCCGGAGCACATTGCAACGCTTCGAATACTGATAGGCTTTCAATGTATCTTTGATTTCTTGTAGAAACGGCAATTCCAACAGTTTTTCAACAGGAGTCGTGGCCAATGCTTCGTTCTGCTCTTGTGGCAAAGCAGGCAGTCGATGACCGCTTTGTGACGAGATAATCACACCTGAGCCACCCTCTGCAATCACCTTGCCGAATTCCTCCAACAATACGCTTGTGCCATAGAGATCAACACGAAGAATCTCTTCTACAGGAGCCTGTGAAGGCGATACACCAGCTGCATTTACTCCGTTTGTCACTTCACCTTTGCTGGTGGCAAACTCCACCAATTTCAGAATATCTTCCTTCGAACCGAGGTCGCATTGGATGGTTGAACACTCAAAGCCCGCATTCTCCAGCGTCTTTGCAGTTCGTTGAGCATTCTCAATGGAGTAGTCAGCCAGTACGATATGCTTACCTACTGACACACGGCGGATAATCGCCTGTCCGATGCTACCAGCTCCTACTAATACTGACACCTGTTTCATCATCTTATCCGTAGTTCTCGATTAGGTATTTGACAAACTGTGGGTCGCCGAAGTTGATGGTGCCTGTGTCGTGCTGGTTCATCGTGGCTAACTGAGCCATTTCTTCGTCTGTCAAGGTGAAGTCGAAGATGTTGAAGTTCTGGGCCATACGCTCTTTGTGACTTGACTTGGGAATGGCAACGATGCCACGCTGTGTGAGCCAGCGAAGGGCTACTTGGGCTGCGCTCTTGCCATACTTTGAGCCGATGGCCGACAGTTCTTCACTCTTCACGATACCCTCGACACCCTGTCCGCCAAGTGGTCCCCAGGCCATCATCTTCGTTCCAAACTCAGCATGTATGGGTTCGATGCCCGTCTGCTGGATGAGCGTGTTGCATTGCAACTGGTTCACCATCGGCTTCAGATCCACATAGTGAGCAAAGTCGAAGAAACGGCCTGCCTGGAAGTTCGAAACACCGATGGCACGTACCTTACCAGCACGGTAAGCCTTTTCCATGGCCCGCCATGTGCCAAACACGTCGCCATAGGCCTGATGGATAAGGAGCAGGTCGATGTATTCCGTCTGCAATCTGCGCAGGCTCTCGTCGATACTCTTGGCAGCCTTTTCCTCGCCAGCATTTGAAATCCATACCTTCGTCACGAGAAACAGTTCTTCGCGCTTCAGTCCACTCTTGCGCCAGGCATTGCCCACGCCCTCCTCGTTTTGGTAGGCCTGTGCCGTATCTATCAGCCGATAGCCCACACTCAACGCATCCGTAACACAACGTTCACACTCGTCAGGGCTAACCAGAAAAACACCATAGCCCAAGGTCGGCATCTCAACGCCGTTGTATAATTTGATATACTCCATGTCGTTTGCTTTTTATAATGATGCTACAAGAATTTCCTTGATGTCCTGTTCCGTCAGAGGCACGTAGGCATTCTCCAAGCCCTCGTTCACAGCGATGTGGTGAGCCATCTCGTCAATACGCTCCTCGCCAATGCCTACCTCGCGCAAGTGCATCGGGATGTTGATGCTCTCGAAGAAGGCGTAGGTGGCTTCGATGGCCTTTTCAGCAATTTCCTGTTTAGGCAACGTAGCATCTATGCCGAACACGTTGATGCCGTATTTTACGAAACGGTCAATGGTCCTATCACTGAGAATATGGCGCATCCAACGCGGGGTGATGATGGCCAGACCTTCGCCGTGGGTGATGTCGTAATAGGCACTCAGGGCATGCTCGATGCCATGGCAAGGCCAACCCGAAGGACTGTTGCCAAGAGCATAGATGCCGTTGCAGCCAAGGGTACAGGCAAACATCATCTCAGCACGTGCGCGGTAGTCTTCAGGATTTTCCAAACAAGCCTTGGCATTCACCATCAGGCTCTTCAGGCCTGCTTCGCAGAAGCCGTCGTTGAGCAGCGTAGAATCCTCGCAGAAGTATTGCTCCATGATGTGGTTCATGGCGTCGGCACAACCTGCTGCCGTCTGTTTCTTTGATACGGTAAACGTATAGCGTGGGTCGAGGAATGAGCATACAGGGAAGAGCAGTGGGTCTAAGTAACCAATCTTGTCGTTGGTCTCTGTGCGAGAGATAACACCGCCGCAGTCGTATTCAGAGCCTGTAGCGGCCAGTGTAAGAATGTCGACGATGGGCAGGGCTGCCTGTGCCTTCACCTTGTAGGAAATCAGGTCCCAAGGATCACCATCGTACTTGGCTCCGGCAGCAATGGCTTTTGAGCAATCGAGCACTGAGCCGCCACCCACAGCCAGAATCACATCGATGTTGTTCTCCTTGCAGTGACGTACACCATCGAGCACGCTGGGGTCGTACTTCGGGTTGGGCTGAATGCCTGAGAGTTCAGTTATCTCGAAGTCCTTCAGCAATTCCTTCACACGGTCGTAGAGACCAATTTTCTTGATGCTGCCACCACCATAGGTCAGCAACACACGCTTGCCGATAGCTGCCATTACAGCAGGAAGCTTTTCTATTGCATTCTCGCCAAACACCAGGCGAGTAGGGGTCATGTAATCAAAGTTCTGCATAGTCTTTATCGTTTTTAATGTTTAATATTCTGTGTTTAATAACCCAATCCTTTCAGCCACTTCTCGACCTTGGCACGTCCAGTGCGAACCTCGTGTCCGTAAATGCTGAAACCCTTAGTGACGTTGGCACCAGAGAAGGCTTCCTTCACGTCCTCTACACAGTTGGCGAGGCCTGAGCCCTCATGGGTGGTAAACGGGATGACGGTCTTTCCTTTCAGGTCGTCAGCGTGCTTCTTGAAGAAGGTAAACATCACCTGCGGATAGGTTCCCCACCACACAGGACCGCCAATGAATACAGTGTCGTAGCCGCTCAAGTCAACGTCGCCTTCATACTCAGGCAGTTCGCCGTTCTTGGTCTCTTCCTTCGCCAGATTGATGAGTGGCGTATAAGCCATGCCGTCGTACTTGTGGGTGACGATTTCAAATTGCTCTGCGCCAGTTATCTCAGTGATATAGTCGGCTACAATCTTCGTGTTGCCCACCTCGATGTTTCCTACTGCGTAGTTGTCTCCCGCATGCGAGAAGAATACTACCAATGCTTTGCCGTCTTTTGCCATAACTGTTTTTTCGTTTGATGTTGATGTTTCCGTTTGTTGTTGCTTTGTGCCGCTACATGCCGTTGATACCAGCAATGCCAAAGCGGCTGTGATGATACTCTTGATGTTCATACCTGTTGTTTACTATTTGTCGAATAACTATTTACGCTTGGTTCGTCGCTGCAATGATGCGATTATGCGAGAGCAGAGTCAAACTCGTTTGACCTATGCTGTGAGGGAGCATCTTCGCTACCAGTTCCTAACCGGATGCAAAGTTACGGTGATTTTTCAATAGTTGTGTTTCACAAAATGCGCCACAATTTTCACTTTTTGCACAAAACGTTCTTTCTAATACAAAATAATGTGTATCTTTGCCGAAAACATCAACTATATGAAGGCAGAATTTCATTATTCCACCGACTTCTACGGAATGAACGCCCGTGAGTTGAGCCACACTTGTATGCACCTGCTCTGCTTGGCAGGGGAGGGGAGTTTTGTGTTCAACGAGCATTGCTACCATATTGCGAAGGACGACCTGGTGGTCATACCTGCTCCCAACAGAGTGAAGAACCTCGCTGCCCATGCCGATTTGCAGGTTGAGTGGTT
This sequence comes from uncultured Prevotellaceae bacterium, assembly GCA_902774815.1. Lineage (GTDB taxonomy): Bacteria > Bacteroidota > Bacteroidia > Bacteroidales > Bacteroidaceae > Prevotella. Next base: position 8,963 of record CACYJV010000049.1, read on the forward strand.
TGCTGCCGACTATAAGTTTCTGCAGAACCTGTTGCCGTCGAACAACTACAGTATCGGTGGCAGCATCTCATTGAATCAAGACCCTGTCATCAAACTGACAGATGAACATGCTAAGCACTTGTCGGATGACTTCCATCGTCTGCGCGACCGAATGGAAGACAGCCACCTGCAGTTCTACCGTGAACTGATGGGTAGTCTCTGCTTGACGATGATGTACGACATTTTCGAGGCTCATGCACTGCAGGAAGCCACAGACTCGCATACTGATAGAACGGCTTATATCGTGAAGCAACTGATGGCATTGCTCGCTACAGGCATCAGCCGCACTGAACGCGATGTGAGCTACTATGCCGAGCGACTGAACGTGTCACCAAAGTATCTCTCAGCCACCATCAAACGTGTGACCGGGCATAGTGTTACCATGTACATCGATCGCCACACCATCCCCATATTAAAAGACTATCTGGATGACGAACGCTTGTCGCTCACCCAGATAGCCGAACTCATGAATTTCACTTCGCTCTCATACTTCAGCCGTTACTGCACGAAGCACCTCGGCCAATCGCCCAGTGGCTACCGACTAAGCCTGCAGCCGAAGAAATAATTGGTTTTGGGCTCATAGGCTTCGTTGAGGCTCGGTCTTTCAGTATGCCATTCACACAAATCGATTACGGTTGCAACGTCAGCAACGACCTCATCCAGAAAACGAATAGGTAGAGAACACCAACCGAGATGACTACAACTGCTCTGGTATCAAGGAAATCGAAACGGATAGGGAACTCTTTGCCAAAGCGAGCCCATACCTGCTCGCCCAGCAATTCTCGACTATGCTTCAGTACTACGTCTTGGGAGGGGAACTCAACCAACACACCGTCCAGGTTCAGGTAAAGGCTATTCTCTTCCGGAACACAGTCGAGGCCTTTCTGTTTCTCTTTCTTTTGGACGGCAAAAGTTGACTATTATAATAATTCTGTTGTAATTTTCTATTGCTTGTGTGCCCTGAAATAGAGTATGGCTCCTTCCACATGGAAGTCGAGTATTTTATAATAATAGGGCTCCAATCGCTGACGCACGTCTATTGCCGAGTCGAATGGTGGCGTGAACCAGCCCATGCGGGTCATCACAGTCTTAGCGAGCCAGTCGGCCACCTTCTGTTCTCCAGCAAGACAGAAGCATGCTAACAGCTTACCGCCAGGTCTAAGTGTACGAAGAATCTCAGCGTATGCCCTCTCCTTATCTGGGAAAACATGTAGGCCATTCTTACAGAGTACGAAGTCGAATGAATTATCCTCAAAAGGGAGTTCGCCCACGTCACCCTGCATAGTCTTGATATTTGTGATGCCTGCCCCACGGAATCTGTACCCTGCCTGTTCCAGCAGTCCAGGCTATAGTCAAGACAGGTGATATCGGCTTGTGTCATCCGTTTGTATTTCTCTGTCGTAAATACGGCAGTACCCATAGGTACGTCGAGCAACTTACCATTGAAATCATCGGGAATCCAACTCAGCACCCTGCGCGCAATCTCGTTGTCATCGACACCACCCCAGAGCAACTTGAAATACAACTTACTCCACCATTTCCCTTGGGTGATAGCATCATCATAGAAACTCTTGCTAAACTTGTATGAACTCTTAATCTTGTCTGCCATAGTCTTCTTTTTTCTTTTCCGGATACAAAGGTATGGCAATGATGGCGCAACTTAGTTGCGAAGTTATTCTTTTACTCCGATGATGGTTGAATAGGATGGCTTCTTGCTGTGAAGTTCCGTCTTGACAAAACCTGCATCGTCAAGCATTTTTTTCAGTTGCTCAGGCGAATAAGCAGTCATGCCATCTACCATGTCTGTCCATACCGAATCACTTTCGAGGACTTCCACCATAATGGCGAAACGAGCGCCAGGTTTCATCACGCGCTTGACTTCTTTCAGGCAGTTTGGGAGATTTGGCCAAAAATACACCGTCTCGACTGCCGTTACGAGGTCAAATTTATTATCCTCGTATGGAAGTTTCTCTGCTGAACCTTCTGTCACGAACACCTGTTTGTCAAGAACTTTTGCATTCACTTTCTTAGCCTTTGCCACACTCTCTTCTGAAATGTCAATGCCATATACCAGTGCTTCCTTACTCCGCTTTAGCAATCGTTTCAGAGTGGCGCCTCCACCACAACCGATGTCCAGCATCGTCCAGCCGTCATGTATCTCGACAAGGCTCAGTCCCCAATTGGTCAAAGGGGCATGTCCGAAGTTCATAAACCGCAACATTACCCGTCCGAGGAAGCCTTCAGGGCGTGCGCATTGACTGAAAAAAGACCTAAAAAATCCCATCGTTTAATCCTCCTTTACATTAAATTCTTGGTAATTTCAATTCTATTTGTCATAGATGTTGATGATTAAATTCTATTTCTTTCCGTATATAATACCAACTCCAGACATCATACCTGAGACCCGCAACCACTTGGGAATAGGAATCTCCGTCGCCGAGTCGGCATAATGAATCTCCGATACGGTGTTGGCCCGTAATCTTTCTATAATCCCTTGGAAATCTCCATAGGTAGATTTCTGTCCGAAGAGATCCTGTAGTGCGAATGAACCACCGGGCTTCAGCACGCGAATTGTTTCACGTAGTAGTTCTTCACGGTTCTTACCGTCGTTAATCTCATGGTAAACAAAATTGCTCACCACGGCATCAAAGCTATTATCGGCAAAGTCCAGGTCGTTAGCATCGCCATGCTGAAAGGTGCAGCGGTCTGTCACCCCCTCAGCTTCGGCATTGTGCTGGCACATACGTTGGCTATAATCCCATTTGATGCCCCAGTAGTCAATTCCCATACTACATGCTTCAGGGAACTTCTTGGCACAACGGATAGTCAAAGCACCAGCACCACAACCCACATCAAGCAGTCTGCCTTGCCCATCCCATGACAGACGGTTCGCCACATATTCGTGTACACGTCCCATCAGCCCGCCTCCACTAAACGAGAAGACGTGATAGAGAACGGTCATATAGCAGAGGAATCCGGCAGAAACAACTAGCAGGGTGGCTACAAGTACCATCCAAGGCCATTCCCAGCCATCTGCAAGGGCTACAATCAGCAAGGCCATAAAGACGAGTACCGCAATAAGGAGAACATACAACAGTCTCTTGGGCACCCAGTTTCCATAGTTTGGTTTCATATTTGTTCTTGTTGTCATGACGAATAATACTTCGGTTTAATTTGCAACCTTTTCCAGCCGCAAAGGTACGGCGAAAACACAAAGTGTGCAATACCTAAAAATGGGCGTTTTTAAGCACTGCACACTTGCAAAATCCTACAGAACAGATTAATCAGATATGGGTATTTACTCAACTTTTGCAAGCTCAGTTTCGTTAGGTTTTCAGATTAATAGGTCGCTTCGCTTACAGGTTTTAAGGTGAGAATAGCTATCACGTCGACAGAAGAAACAATTTTTTACTTTATAAACTTATAACCTCATAACCTAAGAAGTTGAGCATATGCGAAACTTCAAGTATTAACAGAATTGCATGAGGCCTTCCCATGGTTTCAGTATTGGATGCTGTTATCCTTCTTGTTGTCTCTTTATCACGGTTTTATTTCCCGACGCAGAATATTCATTTCCCCACGCAGAATCTACTTTCCGACGCAGAATGTAAAATCTGCAAATATAAGTGGCTGATAATCAGTACAAACACCTTTGTTTTAGGATAACTAAAGTGACTCCGAGGGACGGTGGGGGGACGCAAAATAGGCAAAAATCTGCAAATATGACTGCCGTCAAAAAAAGAAAATGCAAACATCTGCAAAATCGATTTTCCAGTTCTTTGCACGTTTACACTTTTTAACGCAGATTTTTGCACATTGTTGCATTAAGGTTTAGTTTAGGTTATAGATATTTAATATGG
>CACYJV010000050.1 GCA_902774815.1 uncultured Prevotellaceae bacterium
ATGGTACTGCAATGCAATGTGGGAGAGTAGGTAGCCGCCTTCTTTACGAGAGCCTCACGGATCAGCGATGATGCGTGAGGCCTTTTTTTGTTTAGGTAACAGGTTATAGGTAATAGGTGTTGGGTGATTGATGTTGGATGATGAGTAATAGGCGATATGTTGTTTTTCACCCTGTTTTTCTTGTATTTCCTGATGGTTTTTTGTATCTTTGCGGCGATATTACAAAAGATTAGTGACGTGCGAATCCTTATAAAGTATATGTATTAGATATATTTAATTATTGCACCGAATATGAAAAGAATATTTCTATTATCAGCATTTTGGTTTCTTATACTAAGTACCATTTTGGGAGGTGATAGTTTTTATTATAATCACTTCTATTATAGGATTCTTGATGACCATCCTAACTGCGTGGAGGTTCGTTTATTTAATGATAACCGTTACCTTGAAAATGGGCTTGAAGATAGCACAGTCGTCGATTTGATAAAGTACGAAGATGGTTCCAGTGCTGCCTTTATTCCAGAAACTGTATACGATTCCGATGGCAAAGCCTATTCAGTCATTTCGATATGGGGTGAGAGTGCCCCCAAGCCAGCACTCCATGCTGGATGGCTTCGAACAGGAGCCTTTCAAGACAACTATATTCCTGATACAATTTATCTGCCAAAAACAATTGTCTGGATAGGAACTTACGCTTTTTATAGTATTTACGAGTTTGAAGATCTTAAGAGGGTTTATTTGCCAGAAGGGATAGGACATATCGGTGCATATGCTTTCAGTAATCGTCAACAAATAGATTCCATTTCGCTTCCGAATTCATTGAAACATGTAGAGGTCGGGCTTTTCTCTGGTTGTAAAGGCTTAAGATATGTGTCTCTACCTGATCAGTTGGAGTCTATCGGAAACTCATCTTTTTTGAAGTGTTCCAGCCTCGAAGGTTTGGAGATTCCTGCGAATGTGACGATCATAGGTAATAGTTGCTTCGAAGGCTCTGGACTAAAGAAACTTGTACTACCTCCTGATGCCACTATAGGTGCGGGCCTTTTCAAGGACTGCTTTTCGCTTGAGTCTGTTGAGCTTCCCGTTACATTGGAGAAGCTGCCGGATGAAACATTCCTGAACTGTCAAAGTTTGACAGATGGCATGAAGTTGCCAGAATCATTGCTTTCTATCGGGCAAAAGGCCTTCTACGGCTCCTCTCTGCTTTCCATCACGCTTCCTCAAAGCCTACAGGTCATTGGTGCCAGCGCCTTCAACGGCTGTCCGTTGACTTCCATAACGTTTCCTCGGACCCTACAGAGCATAGATGCCGAGGCATTCGGCGGTTGCGATTACCTTAGGTCGATTACGTTGGAGAGTCCGGAACCTCCTGTTGTAGCTGACAAGAATGCATTCTCCAATTACAATGCCCTTCTCTATGTGCCTCGAGCCTCTATAGAGAAATATGCTACGTCGCCTATTTGGTGCCTGTTTCGCGACATAGTTGCAATTGAAGAGAAACCTGTTTATTACCGCGTATCATTTATGCTTCCTTATGGCTGCATTGAGCAGGAAGTCCTTCAGGGTGAGAAATTGACGCTTCACTTTACCCCTGACGATGGCTATGTAGTACATTCCGTAACCTATAATGGAAGGGATGTCACACAGCAATTGAATCCAGACAATTCGTTCAAAACACCCGCGATCACAGATGATGCGAAAGTTGCGGTAGTCTTCGAGAGCAATGCTGACGGCATTGAAAGCAAAGATGCCGACTCGGCCATCAAGGTTTATGCCGTGGATCATCACATCAGTGTTAGTGGCGTGAATGATGGAACAATGCTAAAACTCTATAATGCTGAGGGGAAATTAGTAAAGACTATACATGCCGACCATGAAGGCCATGCAACATTCGACATCAGTGAGGGAGGTATCTATATTCTCTCGACCCCCGCGAAAAGTTTTAAGTTATGTCTGTAAACACCTTTTTCGCTGTCAAATTGAAAAATAATATCCGTGAAAAGGATAGGTTTGTACCATATGCCCCATAGCTTTATACGATAAGAAGCTATGCTTTATAGGGGTATAGAGCAATGCTTTTGAGGCGTAAAAGCATTGCTCTGTACCCGATAAAGCAATGGGTTGTAATCAGCAAAGCAATGCTCTTCAGATAATAAAGTATTGTTTTTTAGCTTATAAAGCAATTTTCTTCAGGTAACAAGGCAAAGGTTTTTAAGCGAGAAAGCTTTGCTTTCATTGGTTGATGTTTCATCGGTTATCTGGTTCAAGGTTGAAGATGAATGATGATCAAATGGTTAGTTTATACGGTCAATTCATATTGGACGATTATTAGTGTTTTGAGTCAGTGGAAGTCTAAGTGATGAATTATCAATGAGTTTGCGTGTTATGGTTAACTGAAAACTGTGAATCAAGGGATGTTTTTCGACTATTAAAATTTGTAAAAACGGAAATTTTCTTTGCCTTAGTGGCATATAATATCATCTTTTTTGTTAACTTTGCAGTCGTAATACAATAACCAAAATAGAAAACTTGAAGGGAGGGAACCTGCGAGAAGATTTTCCAAAATGGGAAACTTTTCGAAATTTTTTCGCCCAAAAGTTTTCCAAAACCTAAACTCAAATGGAGATAAAAAACTTTACTATCACGAAGCGTGACGGAACGAAAGACCGCTTCTCTTTGGACAAGATTATGAATGCCATCGTGAAGGCATTCGAAAGTGTTGACGCCCCAGTTGATTTGGGAAGTATCTATAAGATACTCAGTCACTTACAACTTCAGGAAGACATTAAGGTGGAAGACATCCAGAACCAGGTTGAAGAGGCTCTGATGCGCGAGGGTTACTATCAGGTGGCCAAGTCGTTCATGCTCTACCGCCAACAGCACACTGAGGATCGCGAGACGTTGGAGAAATTGAAATTTTTGTCAGACTATTGTGATGCCGCTAACGCAGCAACAGGTTCAAAGTATGACGCCAATGCAAACGTTGAGCATAAGAATATTGCAACTTTGATTGGCGAATTGCCCAAGGCAAGTTTCATTCGTTTGAATCGTCGCCTGTTGACCGACCGCATCAAAAAGATGTACGGCAAGCCCATGGCGGATGAATATATCGACATGCTGACACACCACTTTATCTATAAGAATGATGAGACTTCGCTGGCCAATTACTGTGCCTCGATCACGATGTACCCCTGGCTCATCGGCGGAACAACCTCTATCGGCGGCAACTCGACGGCACCGACCAACCTGAAGTCGTTCTGCGGTGGTTTTGTCAACATGGTCTTCATGGTGTCTAGCATGCTGAGTGGTGCCTGTGCAACGCCCGAGTTCCTGATGTACATGAACTACTTCATCCAGAAGGAATACGGCAAGGACTACTATAAGGATCCCGACCGTATTGTTGACTTGTCGTTGAAGCAGCGTTCTATTGATAAGGTGATTACCGATTACTTCGAGCAGATTGTCTATTCGCTGAATCAACCCACCGGAGCACGCAACTATCAGGCTGTGTTCTGGAATGTGGCCTACTACGATCGTCCCTACTTCGAGAGCCTGTTCGGTGAGTTCTATTTCCCCGATGGTTCTCAGCCTGACTGGGATGGCCTGTCGTGGTTGCAGAAGCGCTTCATGAAGTGGTTTAACAAGGAGCGCACAAAGACCGTGCTGACCTTCCCCGTGGAGACGATGGCCCTGCTGACGAAGGATGGCGACTGCGTGGACAAGGAGTGGGCCGACTTCACGGCCGAGATGTACTCTGAAGGTCACTCGTTCTTCACCTATATGAGCGACAATGCCGACTCGCTTTCGAGCTGCTGCCGCCTGAGAAACGAGATTCAGGACAATGGCTTCAGCTACACGCTGGGTGCTGGTGGCGTATCGACTGGTTCCAAGAGCGTGCTGACGGTGAACCTGAACCGTTGCATTCAGTATGCCGTGAACAATGGCCAGGACTATCGCGAGTTCCTGACGCACATCATCGACCTGTGCCACAAGGTGCAGCTGGCTTACAACGAGAACCTGAAGGAACTGCAGAGCCATGGCATGCTGCCGCTGTTCGACGCAGGCTACATCAACATCGGTCGCCAGTATCTGACCATCGGTATCAACGGCATGGTCGAGGCAGCTGAGTTCATGGGACTGGAGATCACAGACAATCCCAAGTATCTGGCCTTCGTTCAGGAGATTCTGGGCTTGGTGGAGAAGAAGAACAAGGAGTACCGTTCAAAAGATGTGCTCTTCAACTGCGAGATGATTCCTGCCGAGAACGTCGGTGTGAAGCATGCCAAGTGGGACCGCGAGGACGGCTATTTCGTGCCGCGTGACTGCTACAACTCGTATTTCTACGTTGTTGAGGACGATTCGCTGAACATCATCGACAAGTTCAAGATGCACGGTGCACCCTACATCCAGCACCTGACAGGTGGCTCAGCCCTGCACATGAACCTGGAGGAGCACCTCTCGAAGACGCAGTATCGCCAGTTGTTGTGCGTGGCTGCCAAGGAAGGCTGCAACTATTTCACGTTCAACATCCCCAACACGCTCTGCAACGACTGCGGCCACATCGACAAGCGCTATCTGCACGAGTGCCCGAAGTGCCACTCGAAGAACGTTGACTACATGACCCGCATCATCGGTTACTTGAAGCGCGTCAGCAATTTCTCGATGCCTCGTCAGGAGGAAGAGCGCCGCCGCTACTATGCCGGTAAGGAGAAACTGGTGGAAGCGTAAGGGCTTAGTTGATAGTCGATAGTTTAGAGTTGAGAGTCTTTTCTTCGCTTCGCTCAGGAAATTCTCTGTAGGGCGAAGAGGACATTAATAAATTCCGATAGTTTATAAAGAGAAACGAATCGTGCTTAAATACGTGAATACAGGCGTCGTCTTTCAGGAAATTCCTGACGAGACGACGCTCTCCGTGAATATCTCACGCTGTCCTTGCCATTGCCCCGGGTGCCACAGCAGCTACTTGGCTGAGGACATCGGCGAGCCTTTGGACGAGGCGGCCATTGATTCTTTTGTCAGCGAGTTCGGTAACGACATCACTTGCATAGCCCTGATGGGCGGCGATGCTGAGCCGGAGACAGTTGACAAGCTGGCTTGTTACATCCATGAGCGTCATCCACAGTACCAGGTAGCCTGGTATAGTGGTCGGTTGCGCATCTCTCCGCGCGTCGACCGACAGCATTTCGACTACATCAAGATAGGTCCGTACATAGCCCATTTGGGCCCATTATCGAAACCTACGACCAACCAACGCCTCTACAAAAGGGTGGGAGATGGAGAATTTATTGACATAACTTCTCGTTTTTGGAAGAAAAATGTGTAACTTTGCCGGCAGAAAGAAGTAATCGGAAGTTATAATAAATACGTATGACAACCAACGACGGACGTCCACATATTGCCATCGTCGACTCGAACACGCTGGCTTCCATAGGGTTAAAGCAGCTGTTGCAGAACGTCATGCCCATCATGACGATAGAAATCTTTGGCTCCTTTGCCGAGTTGCAGGCCAACAATCCAGACCATTTCTACCATTTTTTCGTAGCGATGCCTTTGGTATTGGAAAACCGGACGTTCTTTTTGGAGCATCGCCGCAAGACCATCGTGCTCACCACGTCGACCGATCCATCCACGCAAATGAAGGACTTCCACTCGCTTTGCATCAATGTGCCAGAGTCACAACTCGTGAAGTCGTTGCTTATGCTCAGCCAACATGCTCATGCAGGTGGTAAGAATTTGCCGCCAATGCCCCAGGCTCTGCAAGCAAAGGTGTTGAGCGACCGAGAGATTGAGGTGCTGGCGTTGATTGCACAGGGCTTTATCAACAAGGAGATTGCCGACCAACTGAACATTGGACTGACGACGGTTATTACCCATCGGAAGAATATCACTGAGAAACTTGGTATGAAGAGCGTGTCGGCCCTGACCATCTATGCCGTGATGCACGGCTACGTGGACATCAACATGATTTAGGCATGCAGGCCTCGTTGGCACATGCGTGTAACAATAGATTTAACTACTGAACAATGAACAGAGAATTGTATTTGGCAGGAGGATGCTTCTGGGGAACAGAGCACTTCTTCAAGCAGATAGCCGGAGTCGTGGAGACGGAAGTAGGCTTTGCCAATGGCAATACCGTAGCTCCAACCTACAAGGAAGTCTATACCGACCTGACTGGTCATGCCGAAACCGTGCGTATTGTTTACGATGACACCGTTGTTGACTTGGAGTTTCTGCTCAACATGTACTTCAAGGCTATCGAACCTACTAGCATTAACCGTCAGGGCCACGACGAAGGAACGCGCTATCGGACAGGTGTATATTACACAGACGAAAAACAACTTCCCGTTATCCGCAAGGTATTTGCCGAACAGCAGGCGCAGCTTAGTGAGCCCATTGCCGTCGAAGTGGAGCCCCTGCGTTGTTTCTATGTAGCCGAGGAGTATCATCAGGACTATCTCGACAAGAATCCCGATGGCTACTGCCATTTGCCGTTGGAACTCTTTGCCATGGCGCGCAAGGCACGGAAAGGGTAGGGGGTGTATGGGGTTAGCACATTTACGGGAGGAAGCCAACCAATTAATGCGGTATGCAGCACCCATGCCTTTGTGAACGTTGTTCCTGCCAATGTTAGAATATAAAAGAAAAACATAAGAGGTCTCCGATAATGCAAGACCTCTTATGTTTTTTTTAGCTTTGTATAGGCACGTGGTGTGCTTTATCCCTGCATCTTCTTCACCTTGTCCACGAAAGCATCGATGACGGCTACGGCCGTGATGTTGACCACATCGCGCACGGTTGAGCCAAAGTCGATGAAGTGAATAGGCTTGTTCAGGCCCATCTGGATGGGGCCGATGATTTCTACGTCGGCATTCAGCGATTGCAACATCTTGTAGCTGGAACGGGCCGATGTCAGGTTCGGGAAAATGAGCGTGTTTACGTCTTTTCCTTTCAGTTTGGTGAAGGGGTATTGCTCGTCACGCAACTCCTTGTCCAATGCGAAGCCAATCTGCATCTCACCGTCAATGGCCAAGTTGGGATACATCTTTTGCATCTGTCTGACGGCAAGCTTTACCTTTTCTGCACCCTTGCTCTGGTCGCTGCCGAAGTTCGAGTGAGAGATCATGGCCATGACCGGTGTCTCGTTGAAGAAACGCACCGTGTCGTCAGCCAGACGGGCAATGTCTACCAATGTTTCAGTGTCAGGGTTCTGATTGACCAGTGTGTCAGCAATGTAGAGCGTGCCACGTGGCGAGTTGATGATGTGCATGGTAGCAGGCGTCTTGAACTCAGGACGGATACCGATGACCTCGTTCACAACCTTCAACGTGTTGCTGTAACGTGTGTAAAGGCCTGTGATGAAGGCATCAGCCTCGCCCGTTTCCACCATCATCATGCCGAAGTAGTTGCGCTCGTACATCTTGTCGCCAGCCTCCTGCAGCGTGTAGCCTTCGCGTTGACGCTTCTGGGTGAGAATCTCGGCATAGCGATGACGGCGTTCGTATTGCGACGGATGACGCAGGTTGATCACCTCGATGCCATCAAGGCTAAGGTCAAGTTCCTTGGCCAGCTTCGCAATGATTTCGTCGTTGCCCAGTAGGATGGGATAGCACAGTCCTTCAGCCTTTGCTTGTACGGCGGCACGCAGCATAGTGGGATGGGCACCTTCGGCAAACACGACTCGCTGCGGGTGGGCTGCTGCCGATGCATATAGCTTTTGGGTAAGCTTTGTCTGTTGTCCGAGCATCACCGAAAGCGTGTTCTTGTACTCATGCCAGTCGGTGATGGGCTGTCGGGCAACTCCGCTGTCCATGGCAGCCTTGGCCACGGCAGCACTCACTTCGGTAATGAGGCGTGGGTCGACAGGTTTCGGGATGAAGTAGTCGCGACCGAAGGTCAGGTTGTTCACCTTATAGATGTCGTTCACCACATCGGGCACAGCCTCCTTGGCCAGATTGGCAATGGCAAGTGCGGCAGCCATCTTCATCTCCTCATTGATGGCGCTAGCATGCACGTCGAGTGCACCACGGAAGATGTAGGGGAATCCAATGACATTGTTGATCTGGTTGGGATAGTCCGAGCGGCCTGTTGCCATGAGCACATCAGGACGGCTGTCCATGGCATCCTCATAGGAAATCTCTGGAACGGGATTGGCCAAAGCAAACACGATGGGGTTTTCAGCCATGGAACGAATCATGTCCTTCGTCACCACGTTTCCCTTTGACAAGCCCACGAAAACGTCGGCTCCGCGCATGGCTTCTTCCAGGGTGTGAATGTCGCGGCGGTCGGTGGCGAAGAGTCGTTTCTGCTCAGTCAGCTTCTCACGGTCGCTGGTGATGACGCCCTTTGAGTCGAGCATCACAACGTTTTCGCGGCGTGCACCCAGTGCGCAATAGAGTTTAGTGCACGAGATGGCAGCGGCACCAGCACCATTCACCACAATCTTCACGTCTTCAATATTCTTTCCAGCCACCTCAAGAGCATTCTTCAGACCGGCAGCCGAGATGATGGCAGTACCGTGCTGGTCGTCGTGCATCACAGGGATGTCGAGAGTCTTCTTAAGTCGTTCCTCGATGTAGAAGCATTCAGGAGCCTTGATATCCTCCAGATTGATGCCACCGAAGGTCGGTGCAATGCGTTCAACGGCCTCGCAGAACTTTTCAGGATCTTTCTCGTCGACCTCAATGTCGAAGACGTCGATGCCACCATAGATCTTGAAGAGCAGTCCCTTACCCTCCATGACGGGCTTTCCGCTCATGGCACCAATGTCGCCAAGCCCGAGCACGGCTGTACCGTTGGAAATGACGGCCACTAGGTTGCCTTTGTCAGTGTATTTGTAGGCAGCTTCGGGCGAACTCTGAATTTCCAGACATGGATAGGCAACGCCTGGCGAATAGGCAAGCGAAAGGTCGGTTTGTGTACGGTAAGGCTTGGTAGGCTTTACTTCAATTTTTCCAGGTCGGCCGCTCATGTGATACTCCAGAGCAGCCTCTTTCGTAATTTTTACCATGTTGTGTGATATAGGTTATTGGTTTTCAGTCTTCATAGGCACGCAACACCAGCGCGACACCTTCAGCATCACGGCGATGCCGGGAACTTCCTTGAGCAGATAGTACTTCTTCGACGAACGGACCAGCTTGCCGCTAAGTCCCTTCAATGGGCCATACTTGACGATCACGGGTGTTCCTTCCTTCAGTTTGGCTTCCTTTTCAGAGAGATACTTGCGCAGTTCAATCTCAGGATTGCACATCATCTTGAATTCCCACATCTCGCGTGCTGGTATTTCGCAGATTTTCCTATTGAGTTTGCTTTTCGTGATGGGCGACATCTTCAGTTCCGATTCACGAAGCAGCAGGCGGAATTCCTTCTCCTCCATCGCCTTCTTCACAAAGATGAGATTCGACACCACGGGCCGAAGTATGTGCTTCACACTACCTTGCAGTTCAAGATCGACGTAGTGCATCGGTACGAAGTATTCAAGCTCTTTTTCCTCAAACCATTGGCTTGCAGCCTTTTGGCGTGCTGAGTAGAGCTTGATGGCATACCACGGTGTCTGGTCGTGTTGTGTTTCTGCGTCCATAACGTGTTGTGATTATAATGCAAAGATAAGCTAAAATGAACAGAATCGTTAATATTTAGCATTAAAAAAGCTAAAAAGGAAGTCTTTCAGCCGTTCAATGTCTTTCACGCCAGGCTCCGTTTCGAAGTGTTCGTCCAGGTTGATGCCCGCAAAGTGCGGATGGTTGAAACGCCTGAGCACCTGCTGGCATCCCGGGGCAATGCAACCGCTGAGCAGGAATGGGGTAGGGCCTTCGTAGTCCTTGACACCTTGCCATGCGGCATCGTCCTCAGCTAAAGATGGGATGTTGAAAATAAACATATCGACCAGGCCTTCATACTCTTTGCATTGCTTCAGGTCGTCGGGGTTGTTGATGGCGATTTCTTTGATGATGCCTATGCCTGGACGAATGTCGGGTTCAAGCGTACGTCGAAGATTGTCAATCATCACGGCACTCTCGCTGCCACTGAGTTGTACGTAGTCGAGGTCGTAGTTGTAGACACGTGTTACGATGTTTTGAGGCATATCGTCAACAAATACGCCTACTCGTTTAGGACGTTTCGTCGAGTCAGCTGCAACCTCTGGCTCTAAGCCGCGGGCCTTCTGCAGGCGTTCCTCGCTATAGTCGGGAATGATTCCTGCCCGTGAGCTGATCATCCGGATGAAGCGGGGACTGTCGGGGCAGAAGTTGAACCCCAGCATGTTGACGTTTCCCAATTCGCTGATGGCGCGAATGTTTTCGGCTTCGCGCAGGCCGCATACTTTTATGATCATTGTATTCTCTCAGTTCTTTGAGCTGCTTGTCGATAAATATGATGAAGCAAACGGACGAAAATCAATCGTCCTTTGATGCAAAATTACGTGAAAATGTGCAGAAAAAAGAAAGGGAAAGATTAAAAAAACGAAAATCAAAAAAAATAATGAACTTCATGAAATAAAATGCCTTGCATTTGCGTTATATAGACAGTAGTAACCCCAAATTCTTTTGCCTATGCAGTATTTTACACAAGAAGAAGTGAAGCCTTCAGAGCACGTGTTGAACATGATCAGACAGATTGCCTACAACTACCGTACGATAAAGGTAAATGGCCGGACTGAAGTATACTGCCTGAACTAACAAAACGAATGTTGTCCATCTGAAGATTTTAGAAAACAATGGTACGAGTATCCCCTTCTATGCTTGCCGCCGATTTCGTCCATTTGGCCGACGAGATAGACATGATCAATCGCAGTGAGGCCGACTGGCTGCACTGCGATGTTATGGACGGTGTTTTTGTTCCCAACATTTCTTTTGGTTTTCCTGTGCTCGAGTCGGTGGCAAAGATTTGCCGCAAGCCGCTCGACGTTCATCTCATGATCGTGAAGCCTGAGCGTTACGTCGAGCAAACGGCCCGTCTTGGTGCCATGATGATGAATGTTCACTACGAGGCCTGCATGCATCTGCACAGAACCATCGAGGAAATCCATCAGGCAGGCATGAAGGCTGGTGTCACGCTGAATCCATCGACACCTGTCAGCGTGCTTGAAGACATCATCGGCGATGTCGACATGGTACTACTTATGAGCGTCAACCCCGGTTTTGGTGGTCAGAAGTTCATCGAGAATACCATTGCCAAGACAAAGCGTCTGCGCAAGCTCATCGCCGAGTCAGGCAGTCACGCGCTCATCGAAGTCGATGGCGGCGTGCAGGCAGAGACGGCTCCACGTTTGGTAGCTGCAGGTGTTGATGTGCTTGTCAGCGGTAGCTACGTGTTTAAGGCTCCCGATCCGCTGAAAGCCATTCAGGAGCTGAAAGAGTTATAAGGATTTTTTTCTTAGGAAAATGTGTCCTGCAACCTTACATAAGTTGCAGCGACACATTGTGTTGCTTGGCCAGACGGCGCATGTTCATGAGGGCATAGCGCATACGGCCAAGTGCCGTGTTGATGCTGACGTTGGTCGTTTCCGATATTTCCTTGAACGACATCTGCTGATAGAAGCGCATGTAGACCACTTCGCGCTGCGGGGCAGGTAGAATCTCCATGATGCGGCGGACGTCCTGCATCACCTGCGTGTTGACGAACTGGCTCTCGATGTTCGATTCGAACAGCTCATCGCCACTCAGGTTCGACAGATCGTTATCGGCAGTTGGCTCAACAATGCGATCGGCACGTTGTTCACGATACCAGTCCATGATCACGTTATGGGCAATGCGCATGAGCCAGGCCGAGAACTTGCCACTTGCGGTGTAGCGGCCTTCGTGCAGCTTGGAGATCACTTTGACGAAGGTTTCCTGGAACACGTCGTCAGCCATATCGCGGTCGTGGACCACGAACAAGATGTATGCATAAAGTTTCGACTGATTGCGCGATAACAACAAATCGAACGCCCTATTGTTCCCATCAATATACGATAATGCCAACTGTTCGTCGGACATATCATGTAGATTCTTCATTTCTTTAAGTTTTTGATTCTTAAGTAAATGATGTTTCGATAGGCGTTCTGGTTTTTAAGTTTGTTGTTATTGTTTTGAGATTTATCGGCTGCAAAGATAAGATAATTTCATCTTTTCACCAAATTTTTTAACGAAAAAATGCAGTTCTGTGCCTTTTGAACGGCTATTCAATGGTATAATAATGGTATAAGTAGTTATAAAAACATCTTTTATAAAACAAAAACGGCGAGGATGTTTCCTCGCCGAATTGCTGTTGTTTGGTAGTCGGTAAGGGACTCTTGACTTTCCTTGATTTTCAGAGGGTTACACCATTCTTGTGCCTACATTTGTGCCTACATTAACCCTTCGTGTATTT
>CACYJV010000051.1 GCA_902774815.1 uncultured Prevotellaceae bacterium
CGCGGAATTGAATCGGTTCGTATCTTCTACCCAAGCGACACACCATATATTCATATAATGCGCGCTCGCTTCTTGTACTACTTCTACTGTTTTATGTAATCTGTTCAAAGAACGCTTCTTCTTGCGCGTCTCAGGAAGTGTCTTCCCGAAAGCGGATGCAAAAGTACTGCTTTTCCATGAACCCACCAAATAAATCCAAGGAAAAATTTAGAAAATGGCCGAATTTTAAGTGTTGTTAACAATAAACACCAAATTCGACCATTGTTTTTGACTTAGAAAGTCACATTAAAGCCTGCTGAGAAGGATGCTTTTGAGTTGAGCGGAATACATTCTTTCGTCATTTTTCCTATGAAACGATCCATTCCGATGAACACATTGAAGCCTTTGGGATGGACATTGACTACCCAGCCTAAGTCGACCGAGAAAGAATTTGCTGCAAAGCTGACGCCTCCATCAAGCCACGGGAGCGGACGATAGTTAGCACTTAGACGAGCCTCAGTCCAAGTATAAGGCCCATTCAGACGAGTCGTGCTCAGGAGACCGAACGAAAGAGGCCGGTACGTGGGCAATACATACTCGGCTCCTACACGCAGTGTAGCCGCAAGTCCCGTGGTTCGGCCGCCATCGCCGCCAGTAGTATGCAGATGGGCAAAATCGGCCAGCTGATCACCATAATCATCAGCCTGGCTCTCGAGTGACTGCGGATGATCGCGGTCACTGACATCAATGTCGTGGAAGCCATTGAAGACGAACGAAGACGCGATGTTCTCAGCATGTGCATTCTTTGACCATGCAATGAATCCGAGGTCGTTAAGGGCAGCGCTCAGCGTTATATCGTCGTTCAGCCGATAGACGCCACCGAAGTCGAAGGCCAGACCAAAGCCTCCGATGCCAAATCCATCAACATCCATATCATCTACATACTCATAGCTGCCGTTTCGCCTGTTATACTCTTTGCTTTTCTGTTTAAAAAGGAATCCTTTCATCGACACATCTGCCTGTGCCTGCGTCTGCACCACCCACTGATTGGCATCCGAAAGGTCAGCCTTCGTATTTGTCATGGACACGTCAGCCTGACCGAGTCCCATGAGAATCTTTACCTTCCCACCCACGCGCCACTTCTCGTTCAGCTGCCGTGAATGCCCAAAAGCAAGCTCTCCATATCCGCGCGCACGCGCACGTATATCATTAAATGTATAAGACCGATTGCCAACGTTACGAGCAAACTCAAATAACTCATAGGGAACAACGGCGCCCATATCAACCCTGGAATTCAGTTCGACCGTGTTGTAACCGCCGAAAGCCTTGAATCCAGCTGAGAGAATTGTTATCCTGGCATCAGCTGCGATGCGGTTATTGCCTTTGCTATAACCGGCAAGCGCCTCCGAGTCAGAGATATAAGGATTCATAAACGTCGTTTTCTTCTTGCCACCGGGCATCGGATTGTCGAATAGGATATCCCCCACTCCAACATTACCCATCGTCGTGACACCGAAATTACCCAACATAGGCACCGAAACATAGTTCATTTCATTGCCGAAAGCCGGATTCAGGTCGTGGCGGAATGTAAACTCATCGGTGAAATATGCCGTGTTCAGATCTTGTGCCTGCACCTGGCAAGACGCCGCAAATAGAGTGGCGGCAGTCAGTAATCTAAGGATTCTGTTCATTTCTCTTCATCGTTTAAGTCAACAATTACTTTTCCTACTACTTTCAGCTGAATATTCCTCAGCTTCAATGTCTGATGATAGGCATTCAGCGTCTTTCCTACAAGCGACTCATCGCCTTTCAGAGCCCCCTCGACACAAATACACAAGCCATCGAGACTGCGGAAGGCAGAAGCATCGCGCTGCGAGATATGCACCTCTACTGGCGTTGTAACAGGGTTCCCGTCGGCACTCGGTGCCACCACCTTGTCAACAGAAACGGCTATACGGCTGTCAGCCATACGTTGTCCGTTGACATCAATGCCATAGCCACTGAAAGTAAGATAAGCCGGCACGCTGTTATCGACCTCGGCTGTAGCCAAGATGTAGGCATCCTCAGTCAAAGAAAGGTCCTTCAGGTCTTCATTCCACCCGTCGAGTGTGTCGCGATAGACGATGACAGCCTTTTCGTCGAATGCCAATGGCGCATAGAAAGCATAGGCAGGTGCCGCAACAGTGTAGCTATATCCGAGGCGGACAAGCGCTTCGTCGGTATCGTCGCCCACTGCCTCCACCTCGAAAGCAATGCGATGAGGAATCTTAATGATAAGATCAGAGATATCGGGCACTACTACGTTCATATAGCCTTCGACATTAGTGGGTTGACGGCTGAAGCACACGTTCGTGATTCCATTGGCATCAATGCGGAAAGGTTCAACATTGACACGGCCGATGCGCTGCCCTTTATCATCGAAAGATGTCAGGCTGCCTTTCAGCACTCCTCTCATGTCGAGGTCGCTTTTCAAGCTGAGTCTTACCTGCGGGTTATGAAGATCTATACGCACCCCTTCGTCGGCAAGGAAGCTTGGCACATTGCCAATCTCAACATCGCCCAGCGACAACGTAATGACGGGCTTGAAACGTCCACGAGCTTCTTTCACGGTAATTTTGCCCACGTTCAGCCCGCCGTCCACACGACAGTATCCGCCGGCAGCAAGCGCCGTCAGGTTCACCTGATTGAAGAAGACCTCAAGATCGAGCTTACCTTTCATGTTAACCTGCCCATTGCCAAACACTACATAGCTATCGCTGGCAGGCAATGCGGACGATTGCTTCATATTGGTCAGTCTCGTAGCGGTCACATTCAGCAGAAGTTGTTTATTGGTTGCCACATTTTGGACGATGATACGATTCCCGTCTATGCTTGCATTTTTCTTGTCAACAGCACTCAGCACGATGTTATCGGGAAAAGTCAGCACGGCACGAGCCACGGTAGGCACAATGGCCGACAAGTCATCGGAAAACGTCACCGACAGACCAACGACCGACTCTACCGTGAGTTCACTGAGCGACGTCACCTCATCAGGCAAGCTACCCTGAGTTTCATAGCTCAGCAACGTACCCTTGACTGAATGCTCCTCAGGTAATGTGATTGTGCCTGATCCTGCCGAGGGAATACCAGAGAAAGTGGCTTCAAATCCACCCGAAGCTTCAATGCCATCGATTACGATGGGGTCAACCATTGGATGAGCCTCGCCACCTTGTCCTTCGGCTGTAAGATAGTAATCGCCATTTTCTGCTATTCGCACATATTCGTTGCCATCCAGCTTCAGCACCTGATCGAGCTGAATTTCTTTTGTTGAGTTGTTGCCCGGCAACGATAGATTGTCGGCGCCGAATCCCATTGTCAAGTCAACATCTGACAAGTCATAGGAATCGTCAACACACGCCGACAAGAACATGCATCCGCATAGCAACAAGCATTTGGCCAGCGCAACAGCAGGCCTCATCAATGTTTTCTTCATATTGCTACAAATGATAAAAAAGAAGGGTTTCTTCAAGTTAGACATTCTTGACTGCAAATATACAAAAAAAAACGAAAGAATGCCATAGAACTATATAATTATTTTGGAAAGATGTAACAAAAAAGAAAAACTGCAAGCACCTGTGTCAGGGCTTGCAGTTTTGTAAGGTTTCAATCTGTAGTCGGGCGGCCTTTTCGCCGATGCCTATCATGTTGATGACAGCCTGACGTGAAAAGTCGGCTGCATCATAGTCGTAAAGGGGTGGGTTGATGTAGACATCGGCATCTTTGCAGTTCTTTCGATACTTCTTGAAATCGGGACGATTAAACAGCCAACCGACAATACCCTTAGCATCGGAAAGGTTGAAGAGTTCGTCAAGAATTTGCTTCAGCTCGCTTGGCGACTCTTCATCGTCATCATCAGGATGATTCACGGTCAGGTCGATGGCAATCACACGTGTGGCGCCCATCTGCCGTGCCACATCGACAGGCAGATTGTTGAAAACGCCTCCATCGTAAAGCACATAGTCATCGAAGCGCACAGCTTTGAACAGAGCCGGTATGGCCATGCTTGCCCTCATGTTGCGAGCCAACGAGTCGCCCGTGAGGACAACCTCCGAGAAAGAGGGCAGATCGGAAGCCACGCATGCAAAAAGGGGCCATTTCCGACCATCAAGTCCAGCAGAAATTGAATTCAAAGTTTGTGATTGCCGGGCAGAAGTTTGCACCAAGCTGTCCAACATAGCCTTGATAGCATTGCCGCGGATGGCCTCGCGAGTGAAAAGCTGCAGCCACTGGCGCGAGCTAAAAAGAGAATCGAGCTGCGAAGAGGTATAACCTATGCTATAGAGGCCGCCTACGATGGCTCCAATGCTGGTGCCAACGACAATGTCAGGCCTTACCCCTGCCTCCTCCAATACCTTCAGCACTCCCACATGGGCAGCCCCTTTGGCACCGCCTCCGCCCAAGACAAGAGCCAGCCTCCCCCCATCCTCACAGAAAGAGAGCGATTGACTGCTGCCAAGAGTCTGTCTTGCCCTTGCCGGCATTACCGACAAGAGCAAGATGAGAAGTGTGATGAATGCTGTATTGAGGCGGTTCATATTACAATTTCGTCATGATGCCAGCCTTTGTTGATTTCAGAAAATCCGTGATGTTCCGAATTTCCTGACCATCGGGCACCTGATCCTTGATTTGAAGAATTGCATCGAAAAGGCTACCCTGACCGTTAAACACCAAACGATAGGCATTGGCGATGTGTTTCTGTACCTTATCACTGATACCATAGGCCGTCATCATGGTGTTATTGGGACCGTTATAGCCAATAGGCTTGCCACCAGCCACGATATAAGGTGGCACATCCTTCGAGAAGGTCGTTCCAGCCTGAATCATAGAGCCTTCACCGACGCGAGTGCCAGCATTCTCAATGACCGAAGATGAGAAAATGACGCCATTTCCAATCAAGCAGTCGCCAGCAATCTTCGTACCGTAACCCAGCACGCAGTTATCGCCGATTTTCGTGTCGTGGCTGACGTGGGCGCCTTCCATCAGGAAGTTGCCATCGCCAATGACTGTCTGACATCCCGCATGAGTGGCTCGGTTGATCACCACGTTCTCGCGAATCACGTTGTTATCGCCGATGACGCACTCCGACTTTTCACCTTGGAAATTGAAGTCTTGCGGCAGGGCTGCGATGACGGCACCTTGGTGCACTTTGTTATTGCGTCCCATGCGTGTACCATTCAACACAGACACGAAGGGGAAGATGATACAGCCATCGCCGATGACCACATCGTCTTCGATATAGACGAAGGGGAATATCTTACAGTTGTCGCCGATTTTCGCCTTTGGCGATACTTCAGCGCGGGGACTTATTTCACTTGCCATAACTATTTTCAATTATCAATTGTCAATTACTTTGCGCCTCCACCGAGTGCCTGATAGAGGTTGACGACAGCCTGCATCTTGTTGAAGTCGTCGGTGACCTGTGATATTTCGGCATTGAGCAGGTTCGATTGCGCCGTGATAACTTCCAGATAAGAGGTGTTGGCCGATTGCGACATCATTGTACGGGTGTCCTCGACGTTCTTCTTGAGCACCTCTACGCGCTTGGCATCGAACTCAGCCTTCTCAGCTGCAGAGTTATACTGAACGAGGGCGTTCGACACCTCGTTGCCTGCCTGCAGAATGGTGTTCTGCCAAGTGTTATAGGCCTGTTCATACTGCATCTTGGCCACCTTCAGTCCAGCTACGATCTGTCCGTGTTGGAAGATGGGCTGCACCAGCGAACCGACCGCCGACCAAAGCATCTTACCTGGGTTGACGAGTCCGTTTTGATTGGTGAATGCACCGGTACCCGTGATTGTAATCTGCGGATAGAAACGCGAACGAGCCTGGTTGACATCATAGAAGCACTGAGCCAGCGTGAGCTCGGCAGCATGTACGTCGGCACGATTGTTCAGCAGTTGTATGCCCACGCCGGTGGCAAGATCCTGAGGCAGCGACTGCCCTTCGAACGTGCCACGCTGGACGGTCTGTGCGGGCTGACCAAGCAACAGCGAGAGCGAGTTCTCCACCTCGCGCACCTGACGCTGCAGGTCGATGCGCTGAGCCTGCACTGAATAGTAGGCAGCTTCGGCACTCTGCACGGCCGTGGAACGATAGCCGATACGCGTGTCCTTCATTACCTGCATTTTCTCCCATGTCTCCTTTGTGAGACCCTCCATCTCGCCAACGATCTCAATCTGACGGTCGAGCATCAGCAGCGTATAGTAGAGATTGGCCACACCCGAGATGAGGTTGGTCTTTACCACGGTCTGATAATCTTGCGTAGCCAGCAACTGCATCTGAGCAGAGCGCTTGGCATTGAGCAGATTACCGAAAAGGTCGACATTCCATGATGCTGACAACGGCAACTGATAGGATTTTGTCACGGGATTGTCATCGAACTTGGCAATCGTTCCTTGTGGAGTGAAAGCCACCGAAGGCAGGAATGCCAGGCGAGCCACTTTCAGGGCCTCCTCGACCATTTTCACGTTCAGAGCGGCATTCAGCATATTCACGTTGTTGTCGAGTGCCGTCTGAATGAGCGACTGTAGTTGCGGATCCGTGAACACCGAGCGCCAAGGCATATTGCCGAACGACGTGGTATCGCTGACTGCCAGCGTATCGGTGAGCGACACAGGGTCGCGATAGAGTCCCTGCGTGTTGACATCCGGACGCTCATATTTTCCGTAAAGGCTCTTGCAGCCCGTGAACATGGTCACAACTGCAAGGCCTGCTAATGCTATATTGATTCTTTTCATATTCCTAGCGTTTTACTCTTGTACCACATAATCCTTAGGAACAACACCATGGGCATACTGAGACAACTCTGCAGCAGCCTCGGCATCGGTCTCGTCCTCGAACTTCATCGGGCGGAACTTCTCCTGCAGCGACTGGAAGATGACAAACAGCGTGGGCACCACGAAAATCTGGCAGAGTGTACCAATGAGCATACCGCCCACAGCAGCAGCACCAAGCGTCTGGTTACCATTCTTGCCTACGCCACTGGCGAACATCATAGGCAGCAGACCGATGACCATGGCCAACGACGTCATCAAGATAGGACGCAGACGGGCAGCAGCGCCCAACACAGCTGACCACGAAACGGCCATACCCAGCTGGCGACGCTCAAGTGCGAACTGCACTATAAGGATAGCGTTCTTGGCCAACAGTCCAATAAGCATGATGAGCGAAATCTGCATGTAGATATCGTTGGAGTGGCCGAAGAGCTGGGTGAACAGGAAGGCACCAGCCAGACCGAAGGGTACGGAGAGCACAACGGCCAGAGGCAGAATGTAAGACTCATACTGTGCCGACAGAATCAGATAGATGAAGATGAAGCAGAGCACGAAGATAAGAGCCGTAGAGTTGCTCGATGCAGCCTCCGAACGCGTCAGACCAGAGTAGTCGTACGTATAGCCAGCAGGCAGATAGTCGGCAGCAACATCCTGGCAAGCCTTGATGGCCTCACCGGTAGAATAGCCGTCGGCCACGGTTGCCGTGACATTGATGGAGGTAAACAGGTTGAAGCGGTTGATGTTCGACGGACCATAGACACGCTCCAACGAGCAGAACTCCTGAATGGGCGACATGCCGTGAGGCGTACGAACATAGACGCTGTTGAGCGACTCAGGCGTCATGCGAGTCTCGGGCGAACCCTGCACCATGACGCGATACAGCTTACCGTAAGCGTTGAAGTTCGATGCATAGAGACCACCATAGTAACCCTGCAGGGTTGTCAGGATGGTAGAGGGCGAGATGCCGCTCTGCTTACACTTGGCCACATCGACATGAATCATGTATTGAGGATAGTTCGGGTTGTAAGAGGTCATGGCCATCTGTATCTCCGGGCGCTTGTTGAGCTCGGCCAGATAGTCCTGGACGACACCGAAGAATCTCGTCAGGTCACCACCCGTACGGTCCTGCATGACGAGCGAAACACCCGAGTTGGCTGAGAAGCCAGGAATCATAGGCGGAGCAAAAGCCAGAATCTTGGCATCCTTGATGTGTGCCGTCTTCAGATAGATCTGTGCCAGCACGCCTTGAGCATCGTAGGGATTCAGGAAGAAGCGATAGACGCCGTCGCCCTGCCACAGTCCGGAAAGCTTCCACCAGAAGCCTTTCTGGCGCTCGTCGAACGGCTTCAACTTGATGACGAACGTGGCCTGGTCGGAACCTGCACCGGCGATGAAGTTATAACCCTGAATCTGCTCACGGCTCTGGATGGCCGGATCGGATGCCAGGATGGAGTCAACTTGATTGATGACCTGCGTGGTTCGTGCCACAGATGTGGCCGGTGGCATGGAAATGGTGCAGAAGAGCGTACCTGTGTCCTCATCGGGCACAAGGCCTGTCTTAGTAGTCATCATAGTGCCAGCCAGCACGGCGATACCGATGATTACGGCGATGGCAATGGCAACCGGCTTGCGCACGAACCTTTCCATACGCGTCTTATACTTACCCAGCACCTTGTCGTAAGCCGTGTTGAAGGAGGTGTGGAAACGGTCGATGCGTGACATCTTGCGCTCGTTTCCGTTTTCATCCTTCGGCTTCAGGAAGATGGCACAGAGGGCTGGCGAAAGCGTCAACGCATTCAACGCAGAAATAAAGATACTCACAGCCATCGTCACACCGAACTCACGATAGAACGTACCGCTGGTACCTCCGATGAACGACACGGGGATGAACACCGAGGCCATCACAAGCGTGATGGAGATAATGGCACCCGAGATTTCGTTCATGGCATCAATGGATGCGGTGAGTGCGCTCTTGTAGCCCTGGTCGAGCTTGGCGTGCACGGCTTCGACCACCACGATAGCATCGTCCACCACAATAGCAATAGCCAAGAGCAGTGCCGACAGCGTCAGCAGGTTGATGGAGAAACCAAATACCTTCAGGAAGAAGAAGGTACCGATGAGCGACACAGGCACTGCGATAAGCGGAATGAGCGTCGAACGGAAGTCCTGCAGGAAGATATACACCACGATGAACACCAGGATAAGCGTCATGAGCAGCGTGAACACCACCTCCTCAATCGAAGCATAAAGGAACTCCGTGACATCGTAGTTAATTTTATAGATCATGCCCGGTGGGAACAACTTTGCCTGCTCTTCCAATTCTTTCTTCACCTGCTTGGCAATTTCATTGGCATTAGAACCAGCAATCTGCTGGACCATACCCATCACCGAAGGAATGTTGTTGTTCTTCATCGACACCGAGTACTGCAGACCACCGAGTTCAATCTTGGCCACATCCTTCAGTCGCAGCGTGTTGCCGTTGGCATCGCTCGAAATGATGATGTTGCCAAATTCCTCTTCGCTCTTCAGACGGCCCGTATAGCGCATGGCATACTCGTAGGCCACGTTCGACTGTTCGCCAAACGTACCTGGTGCAGCTTCGATGTTCTGTTCAGCCAGCACGCCGGTGATGTCGGTCGGCATCAGGTTGTACTGCTTCATCACGTCGGGTTTCAGCCAGATGCGCATCGAGTAGGTCTTCACACCAGGGCTCTGCACGTCGCCGACGCCCTGAATACGCTTGATGGCCGGGATGACGTTGATGTTTGAATAGTTGGTCAGGAACTTATCGTCATAGCGACCGTCACTGGTGAGGGTGAACATCATCACCTGTGAGGTCTGACGTTTCATGACGGTTACACCGATACGCGTCACCTCAGCCGGAAGAAGAGCCTGAGCCTGCTGCACACGGTTCTGCACGTTCACGGCACACATATCGGGGTTCATGCCCTGACGGAAAAGAATCGACAGCGAAGCCGAACCCGACGAGGCAGATGACGAGATGTAGTCCATGCCTTCCACACCATTGATGCTCTCCTCAAGTGGCACAAGCACGGAGTTCTTCACCGTCTCGGCGTCAGCACCAGGATAGCTGGTGAACACCACGACCGTAGGCGGTGCGATGTCTGGGTACTGCTCGATAGGCAGCGTGGCCAGACCTATGAAGCCCAGCAGGACGATGACGATGGAGATCACCGTCGAGAGCACCGGGCGTTTGATAAAGTTTGTAAATGTCATTAGTATTTACGAATTTACGATTTACGAATTTACGATTGTAGAGTGACTTCCTCCCTCCCCTAGGGGAGGGCCGGGGTGGGGCTTCTCCCCTTATTTCTTCATCGCATTCACGATGTCGCCGGCTGACATGGCCTTGGCCTGCTCCTTAATCTTCTCTTGGTAGCGCTGGGGCGTGATGGGCTTGATTTCCTGTCCGTCGGTGAGCTTGGTGATGCCGTTGGTCACGTAGCGGTCGCCCACGTTCAGACCCTCCACAACGACGTAGTTGTTGCCGTCGTTCTGCGGAGCCACCTTGATTTCGGTGAACTTCACCTTATTATCTTTTGTTACGGTGTACATGAACTTCTTGTCCTGCACCTCCGAGACGCAAGCCTGCGGCACGACGATGGCCGACGCGTTGTCGTGGGGCACGACGATGGCACCGCTACCGCCACTCTTCAGCAGACGCTCGGGGTTGGGGAACACGGCGATGAGCTGGGCCGAACCTGTGGCAGCATCGATGACGCCGCTCATCTTTGCCACCTTGCCCGGATGGTTGTAGATGGTACCGTCAGCAAGCTGCAGCTTCACGGTAGGCATGGCCGAGATGGCAGCCTGCGCGGTGCCGCTGGTCTTCGCCATATCGAGGATGTCCTTCTCCGACATCGAGAAGTACACCTCCATCGACGAGTTGTTGGAGACGGTGGTCAGGGCGGGCGTGCTCGATGCGCTCACCATGGCGCCCACCTTGTAAGGCAGGCTTCCGATGATGCCGCTCGACGGGCTCTTCACGTAGCAGAAGCTCAGCGTCTCGCGGGCAGAAGCCAATGCTGCCTCGGCCTGAGCGACCGATGCCTTGGCCGTCTCGTAGGAATTGCGGGCCGTAGAGAGCTCGTAGTCGCCGATGATGTTCTGCTCAAACAGTTTCTGGTTGTTCTCGAAAGTCAGCTTGGCGGTGTTCATCTGGGCCTTTGCCGTGTTCACGGCAGCCTGAGCCTGGCGCACGGAAGCCTGGTAAGTGGCGTTGTCGATGACGAAGAGCACCTGTCCGGCACCCACCGTCTGACCTTCCTTCACATTCACACGCGTGATGAAACCGGCCACCTTCGGACGAATCTCTACGTCCTGCACGCCTTTGATAGTGGCGGGATAGGTGGTCTGTGAGGCTGATGACGAAGTACCGACCGTCACAACGGGATATTCGTCATCTCCGAAATTTGGCTGCCCACCGCGCTTGCCTCCGCACGATGCCAGCAATGCAGCTGCTGCTGCAACCAACAAATAATTTCTGATTTTCATACTTAAACTAATAATATTATGTTTTACTAATTTCGCCTTTACTTCGCCGAATCTGGCCAGCCATGCCATTCCCCTTTGGGGAAACCGAAAACACGACGCAAGTTTTTTCGAGATGCAAAATTACAAAGATTTTTTCGTTTACAAGCTATCTTCCACTCGTTTTTAACAAGTTATAACGCGAATACAAACTATAAAAAGAAAGAACGAGCTACCCAAAAGGAGAAATAGACAAAAAAATTTGGACTATTCAAATAAAAAGATTACCTTTGCCAACCAATAATCACCCAAAACAAACTACGCACAATGAGAGGAATCATCACAACACTGCTACTGATGCTCTGCACCGTGGCCAGCGCACAGAGTGCCGACAAGCTCTACACAGAGGGAAAATCGCTTTACGACGCCAAGAAATACACGCAAGCCGTACCGAAACTGAAGGCTGCCGCCGAAAAGGGCCATAAGAAGGCCCAGTATCGTCTTGGGCGTTGCTACGACAAAGGAAACGGCGTGAAGGAAGACGACAAAGTGGCTGTGGCATGGTATGCGAAGTCTGCCGCTCAAGGCTATGCCAAGGCTCAATATCAGCTGGGCAAGTGCTACAAGAACGGCGAGGGCGTTGAGAAGGATGCCAAGAAGGCATTCGACCTCTTCACGCGTGCAGCCCGTCAGGACAATGCCGATGCGCAGTTGGCGCTGGGCAAGTGCTATCTGAAAGAGCGTGGCACCACGGCTGACAAGGCAAAGGCAAAGAGCTGGTTCGTGAAGGCTGTCAAGAACGAGAAGGACGGCAAGCAAATCATGCAAGAACTGCGCAAGGATGCTGCCGATGGCGACGAAGACGCCAAGCTGATCCTGCAGATGATAAAATGAGGGTGTGTCAAAATAGGCACATCCTCTTTTTTATCGCAAAGCCCCGACTTTCTCAAGCCAGGGCTTTGTTATGTCCAAGATTTTTTGTACCTTTGGA
>CACYJV010000052.1 GCA_902774815.1 uncultured Prevotellaceae bacterium
CGACTGATGATGAACTATATCAAGATACTTTCAAATGTTGTTTCTCATCTGACCAAGAAAGTTCGCATGCTCTCCATGAGTGTACGAGAAAAGGTGATATTTTATCTCGAGGAGCAAATCAGGCTTCAACAGTCGAAAGATGTTCTTCTGCCTTTCTCCCGACAGGAGCTCGCTGACCATTTCGGTATCCAGAAATATTCGTTGCAACGGTGTCTGAATGAGCTGAAACAGGAGGGCGCTATCCTCGTTGAAGGGAGACATGTCAAAGTCTTATCTTGTCATCCCAGCGGGGGAACCGCTGGACACACTTAGGGGGGCTTTGACCGCAAATAGCCTTTGACCTTAGACCGCAAAAGCCGAAAAATCATCATTAATTAGGATTGCCGGAATGAAATAATTGTTGTACCTTTGCACCCAAATTTGAAAATTGCACGATTCATGAACAAGAAAATATGGCTTTTGGCCTTCGCTTTTGCCTTTGGTTTGCAGGCGCAAGCCCAGAGGCAGGACGACATGAGGCAGGCTGTTGAGTATCTGGCTTCGCAGGAGCTGGGTGGCCGCTATCCGGCTACCCATGGCGACACACTCGCCTCAGAGTTCATCGTCGGCCAGCTGCGCAGCATGAAGCTCAAACCTGTGGTCAAGGGCAAGAAGGACGCGGCCTACTATCACGACTTCACCTACGGGAAGGACGAGAAGCGCACCACGCACAACATCATCGCCGTGATTCCCGGCAAGGACAAGCGGCTGCGAAACGAGTTCATCGTCGTAGGTTCGCATTACGACCACTTGGGCATGGGCGGCCAAGGCTCAGGCTCGCGCCGTCCCGACACGTTGGGTGTTCATCCCGGTGCCGACGACAATGCCAGCGGCGATGCCGTCGTGCTCCAGCTGGCCCGTCATTTCAAGCAGGTGGGCTCGCCCCGCAGCATCATCATCGCCTTCTTCGGAGCCGAGGAGCAGGGCCTGGTGGGCTCGAAGTTCTTCCTCGACTGGATGAAGCACGCCGATGCCCGGCGCATCAATCTCCCCGACAGTCTGAAAGGCATCGTGGCCATGGTCAATCTCGACATGGTCGGCCGTATGCGCGGCCAGTCGATGAGCGTGTCGGGAACGGGCACCAGCAGCAGCTTCAAGGCGATGGTCGAGGACGCGGCTCAGCTCTCGGGCCTGCGCGCCAGTTGCATTCCCGACGGCTATGGCCCCAGCGACCAGGCCTCGTTCGTGGCAGCCGACATCCCCGTGCTCTTCCTCACCACGGGCGGCCACATGGAGTATCACACGCCGGCCGATGTGCCTTCCACGCTGAATTACGACGGCATGCAGCAGACGCTCGACTTCTCGAAGCTGCTCATAGCCCGGCTGGCAGCCCTCCCCGAGGCACCCGACTACATCAATGTGCCCAGCACCCAGACCATGAAGCATGCCAAGTTCAAGGTCACCCTTGGTCTGATGCCCGATGTCATGGGAGCCAGCACCATTCCCGGTCTGAGGGCCGACATCGTGGTGGCTGGCAAGCCTGCCCATAATGCCGGCATCCGCAGCGGCGACATCATTCAGGAGATTGATGGCAAGGCCGTCAACGATATCAACGAGTACATGGAACGCCTGTCGGAGCTCAAGGCCGGCGATACGATTCCCGTGAAGGTGCTTCGTGGCGAAGAGACCATCGTGTTCCAGGTTCACCTAACACCTCCTGTCCGATGAAGAAGTTCCTGTACTGGTTCCTGGCCGTCGTCATCACCCTGGTGCTGAGCATCTACCAGCGCACCACGGGCCCCACTTACCCTAAGAAGCTTTCCGTCGAGCTGCGTGGCGAGAGTTTCCAGGTGAAGCTCCCCCGCAGTGGCGTGCAGCAAGATGCCGTCGTGAAGCTTCCCATTCCCGGGGACCTGTCCCGTGAGTCTGTGTCCGACCCGACGGCCCCCGTGCCCATGAGTTTGCACTACCGCCGTTTCCCGACGGCCGACGAATACTCCAGCGTCGATTTCAGCCTCAAGGATGGCGTGTGGCAGGCAGCCCTGCCCGTTCAGCCCGTAGCAGGCAAGCTGCAGTACTATCTCACCATCGACGGCAAGGACTATCTGAAGGACGAACCCGTTGTGATACGTTTCCGCAACGACGTGCCCGCAGGCATCCTGATTCCCCACATCCTGCTCATGTTCGGAGCCATGCTGCTGGCCGTCTATACCTTCCTGCTGGTCGTCACGGGCAAGGACTACGGCCGCTGGCTGAAGCTCACCGTGGGCTTCATGTTCGTCGGAGGCTTCATCTTCGGGCCCCTCGTCCAGCATGCCGCCTTTGGTCCTTGGTGGACGGGATTCCCCTTCGGAACCGACCTGACCGACAACAAGACGCTGCTCTCGTTCCTGTTCTTCCTGGCTGCCCTGGCCACCTTGAGGTGGAAGTACAACAAGTGGGTGGTCGGCGCGGCAGTCGTGTTCATGGTGCTCATCTTCAGCATCCCCCACAGCGTCTACGGGTCGGAGTACGACTACTCGGCCCGGGAGTTGAAAAAGTAGAATTTTAATGAAACTGAATAAGCGAAAAAGTATGAAAATCAAGTATTTGGCAATAGCAATGATAGCTGCCATGACCACCATGCTTGGCACCAGCTCGTGCAGCAGCGACGACGATGAACCCGAGGCTCCCGTTGCCGTCCAGGTGGCAGCTTCCTATTTGGGT
The DNA here is from genome assembly GCA_902774815.1 of uncultured Prevotellaceae bacterium. Taxonomy (GTDB): domain Bacteria; phylum Bacteroidota; class Bacteroidia; order Bacteroidales; family Bacteroidaceae; genus Prevotella. The sequence continues at coordinate 2,686 of CACYJV010000052.1, forward strand.
AAAGAAGTGATCATGGTCGATAACGACGAGTCGTCGAACGAGACCAAGACCTACGTGATAGCCAAGGCAACCGACACGTCGGTCGACATGACCGTTCCCGAGTGGGGCATGGGCATGATGACCATCCCCTCGTTCACGGTGAAGAACATTCCCCTGGCCAAGAGCGGCAACACCATCACGGGCAAGCTTGCCTCCTACAGCGGAACCATGACGAACGCCAAGGGCGAGGAGAAAGCCTTTGTCGTGAGCAACGTCGCCCTCATGTTCAGCGAAAAGACTGTCGTGGCCACTTACTCCTTGAAATATGGCAACATGCCATTCCTCATGACAACCACCTTTAGCGGCGATCGCAAGTAGAAAGCAGAAGGTGGTGAACGTTCGCATCAAGACCTCTATTCTGGCTGGCATGGCATTGGCTGTGCCAGCTGTCAGTATGTCGGCACAGGACAACATCCGCGACTCTGTCGAGCTGGAGCCTGTCGTGGTGACGGCCTCGCACACCCCCAAGGCGCTGAAGGATGCCCCTGTGGTGACAAGGCTCATCACGCCCCACGACCTTCGGATTGCCGATGCCACCAACATCCAGGACATGCTCATTCAGGAGCTTCCCGGGCTGGAGTTCGGGTTCGCCATGAGCCAGGAGACGTCGCTCAACATGAGCGGCTTCGGCGGCAATGCCGTGCTCTTCCTCGTCGATGGCGAGCGCATGGCAGGCGAGACCATGGACAACGTCGACTACAGCCGCATGAGTCTTGAGAACGCCGGGCGCATAGAGATCGTGAAGGGGGCCTCGTCGGCACTCTACGGCTCAAATGCCGTAGGGGGAGTCGTCAACATCATCAGCCGCGAGAACCTCGAGCCTTGGACGGCCAATGCCCATTCGCGCTACAGCACCTTCGGGCATGAATGGCGCAACGGAGCCAGCTTCTCGTTCAACAACAGGAAGTGGAACTCGCAGACGAGTTTCCAGCACACCAAGGCCGACCCCATAGACCTGCCCAAGGCGCACACGCCCGAGGAGATTGCCCTCGAGCTCATGAAGAAGGCGCAGGGACTGCCTTACGACGAGTCGGTGCTCAACGACGACTCCAACCTGAGCCGCCTCTACGGGCAGAAGACCTACAACCTGAAGCAACGGCTCATCTGGCGTGCCACCGACCGGCTGACCATGACGGGACGTGGCAGCTACTTCTTCCGCACCAGCGAGCGCGACACCCACGACTATCACTTCAACGGCTACAGCGCAGGCCTCAAGGGGCGCTACACCTGGGACTACGGCCGCCATCTGGAGCTGTCCTATGCCTACGACCAATACGACAAGGCCAACTACATGCCCGACGGCAAGCGCACCCACGACCACGACTACTCCAACCGCCAGCACGTGGCCCACGCCATCTACCACCACTCGTTCGGCAACGACATCCTCATCCTGGGAGCCGACTACCTGAACGACTACCTCTCGTCCTACCAATTCCGCGACAACACCAGCCACTCGCAGAGCAACATCGACGGCTATGCGCAGTTCGACTGGAACATCACACCGCGGCTGAACGTCGTGGCCAGCCTGCGCTACGACCACTTCTCGGCCTCCTCGCAGAGTGCCCTCACCGAGCGGCTCGCCATCGTCTACAAGTTCCCCTGGTTGACCTTACGCGCCAACTATGCCAGCGGCTTCCGCGCACCCACGCTCAAGGAGATGTTCATGCACTTCGACATGGGAAGCATGGGCTACATGATCATCGGCAATCCCGACCTCAAGCCCGAGAAGAGCCACAACTTCAACCTTGCCCTCGAGCGCACCAACCGCATCCGCAACCGCGGCATTCTCGACGGGCGCTACAACTTCACCCTCGTGGGCTATTGCAACGTGTTCGACAAGCGCATCACCACCATCGATGGCGGCGACTACGAGGGCATGCCCAGCGCACTCTACTGGAACGAGGACGGCGTGACCGTGTGGGGCGTCGATGCCAGCATTGCCCACTTCTTCGACTGGGGCATGACGCTCAAGCTCAATTACTCGTGGATGCACGAGACGGGCAACGTCATCTACTCGCAGTTCTCGCAGCCCCGTACCCACTCACTGACGTGGCGCGTGGGCTACACCCGTCGCTTCTCCCGCCACTATGCCCTCGACGCAGCCCTCTCTGGCCGGTGTCAGGGCAAGCCCCAGTCGGGCGACACCTCCGTCGACCAGGGCTACACCATCTGGAAGCTCATGCTCCAGCACCACATCTGGCGCGGCCTGCACCTGAACACGGCCATCGACAACCTCTTCAACTACAAGCCCAAGTCCTACTACTATTTCTCGCCCCTCACCACCGGCACCTCCTTCAGCATCGGCCTCTCCATTGACCTCGACAAGCTCACCAAGTCTTGAGCGAGGCAACGAGGCTACAAGGCAATGAGACAACGAGTCAACGAGACAACGAGACAACGAGACAACGAGACAACAAGGCAATAAGATAACAAGAAGGCAGGTCCCCGGCGTGGAGGCCTGCCTTCGTGGTTTGTAGAAGTTCGCCACTTCTTTCCCTTTTACCGAAAAGTGGGCATCGAGAAAATGTTGGTTGGAAGTTTCCCTTTATTTTGCGCCCTTTCTCCGATTGCACTCCTTGCAGAGCATCTGGCAGTTCTCTATTACCGTGCGCCCGCCGTCGCGCCAGGGAGTGATGTGGTCGCCCTCCATGAACTCGAAGTCGAACTCTTTGCCGCAATGGGGACAGATGTGGTTTTGCTGCTCCCATACGGCCAGCTTGATGTCATCAGGGAAGGCACGCAGGTCAAGATGGCGCTCGTCGCCCGTCAGCACGTAGGGGATGATGCCCTGCTGGCGTTGTATCTCGCTGTCGCGCATCAGCCTTGAAATCTGCCGTGCCATCTCAGCCGTGTCGAGCGTCTTGTCATGATAGCGGTCATAGTACAGTGCCCAGTCGAGTCCCTTCATGATTTTCTTGAATTTCTTCATGTCGAAGTTGGTGATGGCCCAGTTCAGCACCTGCTGGAAATACGACCAGAGGTTGTTGGCGTTCGGGTCATGCTGATGCTCGGCCATATAGCCCACGACGGTCTGCCGCCTGCCATCGCGCGTCTCGTGGTCGGACATCCACTCCAGTGCTTTCTTCAGATAGTCCTGACGTATAGCGACTCCGTTCACCAAGTCCTTGCCCAAGCGATAAGCCCCACAGTTCGATTTCGAGAAGTGCCGCTTGGCATCCGAAACGAACGGGCCGGCATAGATGGCGTTGTTTATTTCCTGCTCATTGAGTGCCTTGCCGGCGATGTTGATGGTCTTAAACCATTCCAGCTTCTCCGACGGCTCGCCCTCGCAGACGTAAATGGTCAATGGGTAGTCGAGGATTCTATTTTGAATGTCGGCAGGTTGGTTGAAGAAGTTTTTGAACTCGTACGAGAACTTGCCGTCAACATACTCGCAAAGAGAAAGCGTGCGCTGCTGGCCGTCCATCACCTCGTATGGGCACTCGGCATCGTCCGAACGCTTCACCCAGTACATCACGTTCAGCGGGTAGCCCTTCAACACCGTCGTGATGACTGCCTGCTGCTCTTTCTCGTTATAGATGAACTCGCGCTGGTAAGGCGGACGAATGTCCAGCTGCCCACCATATCCACGAACGCCCTGCTCGTCGTTGTTCACATAACCCTGAGCGATTTCCCTCACGGTCACTTCTATTTGCTTAATTGTCATCATAGCTTTTGTGGGTGTTTGTTGCGGATGATAATTCGTGCATACGGCAAAGACACTTTCCCGTCTTTCATTATATATAATGAATTCATGTTTGCTGTTACATGGGCTTTATTCCCTTGTTGACGTAGATTATCTATTGTTGCTTGTCCCATAATTCCAACTCCAACCTCACGTAACCAATCTGTGTCACATGTATTACCAATTAAATCGAACTGTTCTGGATTATATTTATCAAGAAACGTTATAGGTACTCCCATTAGGCCATAATAGTTATATGGTATTTCTGAGACTGATTTAACGTCAATTGCATCATAGTTTTCGTATTTAGGGTAATCCTCTTTCGAATACCGACATACTAAATCTAAACATTCATGTCGTTTGTTGTGATCAAGATTAGTGAACCAGCAAATGCCGGGAACTTTTATGCACTCATCTGGATTATATCCCTTTTGCTGAACAAATTTTCTATTAGCTACGAGTGCGTTTTCATATGGTGACTTGTAAACTAAAGACATGTTGAAACCATAGCCTATCCATAATTTATTCTCAATAAACAAAGGAAATACTTCTTTGTATTTAATAGCATTCTGATGGCCAACTATTAGAAACTTCTTCTCGTACTTTATCAGTTGTCCAATATATTCTCTGAACAGCGAGAACGGCGGGTTGGTCACGACAATATCTGCTTCTTTCAGGAGTTCTATGCATTCTTTGCTACGGAAGTCGCCATTTCCGTGAAGAGATGAAAGGACATTCTTATCGTTCTTAATCAAATACTCCACGTCAGCCAAGTCAACGGCTCCATCACCATTCACATCGCTCACCTCAGTGATTTCCACTTTATAAGCCACCTTCTTCTCTTCGCCCTCAGCATCTAAAGCAAAGAGTGACAACTCTGAACCCATAACGGGTGAGCCGTCGTAACAGGTGCAAATTAACTTCTTCAGCCCCAACTGGTTGAACCGCAGGGCGAAATATTTGAAGAAATTACTCTCATAAGGGTCGTCACAATTGCACAACACCACCTTGTCGCGGAAGTGTTTCCAATAGTGTTGCAACTCCCGTTCGATGTCGGTCATCTGCGTATAAAACTCGTCTTTCTTGGCAGTCTTAGCCGCATTTAGGTTTTTATTAGCCATACGCTAAACATGTTTTGCGTATTGCTTATCTTCGGAGGCAGGTATCTACAACAAAAAAGCACGGACGATATTCTCACCCATGCTCTGAGGTTGTAGGATACCCACCAAACCGGATAAGTCACGCCCATGCTAACGCACAGACGCTTGCGACTTATTCATTCGGTTTGATTATTGAAACTTCCTACATTTCAGAGCAATTCCGAATAACAGCAAACGCTTGTTAATTTTCCTCGAAAGTCGCACTGCCGCCCTGCGCCCAGGGCCGTTGGTGGCTGATATGCGATTGACCGCAATTGCCACGCTGCAGCAGTGTTCAGGTGCAAAAGTACAAAATTATTTTTGAATCGAAGAACAAAACACGCGCGAAAAGTGGTTTTCTTCAAGAAAAGTGTGTTTATTGGTGGATTGCCATGCCAAGGCAGTCGGTATTATGCCCTCTTTTTCCATATAATACCGAACGGCTGCGCCACGAAATCGAGAAATGCGTTAAAACATTATTTTTATTCATTCCATTTCTTGCATAGAATCGTTATTTTTCGTACCTTTGGGGGTTACTTTTGAGCAATTATTCGAGGTAATTGCGATGGAGGATGTCGTAAAGATAGCAAAAGTCGGGGAGTTATGACACGCGAAGAAGCCATAGCAGCAGGTATGGAGGTGCACGAGATACAGCATTCGATGAAGAGGCGCACACCGTGGCACGACTATAGCCGCAAAGGAACGTACATGCTGACCCTTGTGGTGAGGGATCGTATGTCGTTACTGGGAACGCTGAAGGGATGCTTGGAGGGTGAGGAGGTTCCCTATGTAGAGTACTCTGCCCTTGGAAATGCCATTGTTCTGGAAGAGCAGAAGAAGATTCATCGCTATTATCCTCAGGTGGAGGTTTGGAAACTCTGCTTAATGCCAGACCACTTACACATGATTGTGAGGGTCAAAGAGGACATGAGTGGGGGCAAGCATCTTGGTAAAATAGTGGCAGGATTCAAATCAGGATGTAACCTTGCCTACTGGAAATTGTTCAACATGACCGAGCCGCCAAGGCAAGGTTTGTTCGAGAAAGGCTATTGTGACAAGATTCTCTTGCACGAAGGCCAATTGGACAATTGGAAGCACTATCTTGACGACAATCCCCGCCGCTTGATGATGAAGCGTCAGAACCCTGAACTCTTCACCGTACTCACGGGTATGGAAGTGGCAAACGAGCGATGCTGGGTTGTGGGTAATCGATTCTTGCTGAATATTCCTGACAAGATGGCCGTCATCGTGCACAGACGATATACAGAGGAGGAGAACGTGCGACTGAGAGAGGAATGGCTTGCATGTGGTGAACGTGGTGGCGTGCTTGTAAGTGCCGCCATCTCGCCAAAGGAGAAAGAGGTGTTGCGAGAAGCCATGAACCGTGGTTACAACATCATTCTGCTTAGGGAGAATGGCTTTCCGAAGCTCTACAAGCCTTCTGGCGAGGCCTTTGACGCTTGTGCCATGGGCTTGCTGTTGCAGATAAGCCCTTGGGAGTTTCATCACGAGAAGAGGGTAATAACGAGGGCACAATGCCTGCACCTGAACGCGATGGCGGAAAGGATAGCCGGCATGGGGGGAAAGAACGGGTAATTCAAGCGGCTAAACCGCTTGGGACGGGGGCAGAGATTCAAGGGGCTAAACCGCTTGGGACGGTGGCTGAGATTCAAGGGGCTAAACCGCTTGGGACGGTGGCAGAGATTCAAGGGGCTAAACCGCTTGGGACGGGGGCAGGGATTCAAGGGGCTAAACCGCTTGGGACGGTGGCAGAAGGGTTACCGTTTACGGCAGTTTTGCTGGCGGCAGGTTCTGTCTTTGCTGGCGGCAGGTTCTGTCTTTGCTGGCGGCAGGTATCTGCCAATAAAAACTTAAATCATTGAGAGACATATTTTAACAATTGTTTTTATGCTATATTCTACTATCGTTCAGCGCGACGAAACCGGGCTGAATCAAATATTTGAGGCTGCCAAGGAGTTTGATGAGCTGAACGTCTTGGAGGCTATTGTCGATTGCCGTTTTGACAAGAGGAAAATAGAACAGACACTGAGTTTAGTGAGGATGTACCAAATGCGCCTGAATATTGAGTCGGCAGAGTTGGTGGCTTTCTCCGAGAATTTTATTGAGCAATATGCCACGGACAACAACAAGTGCTTCCGAGTAGCGTTAAAACTGGTGCGGAAGATAGGTACAACCATAACGGGCAGCATGAAAATCTTCAGGAAATTCTGCCCCGTTGTACGCAAGAAGTTGGAAGGGCCGGACAACATTGTTCCTGTTCTTGACTATACGAAGCTGACCAATCGCAAGTATTCAGGACAGTTGTTCGGGCCTGAAGTCTACACAGAACTTGTGCAGACACTCCTGCACGAACTGGCAACGTTCTTCTTTCATCTTGTTTCCGTGTTGAAGGTATGTAAGGACATGATCAGGAAAGAAGAGGAAGTCAGAGGCGACTTTACCAAACTGAAAAAGATTTGGGATAACAGTTGTGCGGAGGTCATCAAGGGAGTCATTGAGATATCCGAGACTTTTGGGCAAGTGCAGCTGGTGTCGGAAGACGAGTTGCAGCAGCGCAAGAAGAACGCCAGGCCGCTGAAAGAATGGTTGGCTCCTGAGTATCACAATCACGACAAGAAGTGGATCAGGAAGGAGGCCTACATACAGCGCATTATTTCGGGACAAGTCGACGGGCTTGACGACACGGCTTCTCAGTTGTGGGCCAACAACCACCAAAAAGGCCAGGAGGTTTGTCGTGTCATCAAGCATTTTGACGATCTCGGGCTGAGTTTTAAGAATACAAAGACAAAGGGGAAAAAGGGGAAATACGACAGCATGGAATTAGTTTACTTCTTGAAATGGAGTGAGGTCAGTCAGGAGGATGAATCGGGAAAAGTTGTTGACGAGGAGAACGAGAAAAGGCTGTACCGCTATTTGTGCGAGAACTATCAGGGAGCCTACGAGCTACCTTCCTGGCAGGCTGTTTGCCGCCAGCGCGCATATTGCTATCAGGAATTCACGCTCCAAGAGATGAAAGATGCTTTTGCCAGCCACCTTCCAATTTGACGCAACAAGCTTTTTATTGATAGTTGTTTTGATGGACTTCCTCGGGGGTCCATCAATTGTTTTTTACAGGTAGTTCCATCAAGCAGGCCGCAGCTGGTCTTTCTTTTGACAGGTTGCGACGGTTCTGTCAAAAGCCGAAAGTTCAGGCTGTAAAAACGATACTTCGGGTTATCAAATTTGCTTTCCAAAGTGTTCGTAACACGTTAAAAATCAACCATTTAGGTATAAACCCCAAATGAGGGTTTTCCTTTGTCAATTCATTATTTACCAGTATCTTTGCATTACCAAACAACGGGGAAAAAGGTCAAGCGTAGGACCGTAGGCCAGTCTCACTTCCCCAGTTGTGCGGAGGGACCCCTCGTGTGAGACCGAGGCCATTCCCGGAAAGAACTTTGGTTATGACAAAGAGAATAACCACACCCACCACTCCTGCAGCAAATAATAACAAGGAGAAAGGTTGGAACCGCAACACGGCGCTTGGCGTCGACCTGAAAACGCTGCTGAGCAGCGACCGCGTCATGATACCCGCAAAGGAATACCGGGGCGTGCTCCGTCGCGACACGGAGATCGACGACTTCTACTTCGACGAGCACTACTCGTTCATCGAGACGGTGCCCCAGAGCGGAGGCAAGCGCAATCCGCGCGTCTTCGACGGCGAGTTCATCACCGTGACCCGCTGGGACGACGGAAGCCTGCATCCGAACTTCAAGCCCACGAGGATGGGAAGCGACTTCTCGGTCGACGGCTATGCCATCGGCGTGATGGACGAACTGCGCCAGGCACTCGAGGGCCTCGTAGGGAAGTAAGAGAGTATTAACCGCAAGGCCGAGTCAATTCCAATTCCAATAATTCCAATTAAAAAATGGGAGGTA
>CACYJV010000053.1 GCA_902774815.1 uncultured Prevotellaceae bacterium
CCACGCCAACCACTTCCGCACCGGCTGGCAGGGGGAAAGCCTCGTAGTCGGGATTCTGCGGCACCAGCCACACCTGCCCGTCCGAGTCCTTCAGATAGGTCTTCAGCGTATAGTCGTTGTCGATCTTGGCCAGCACGATGTCGCCGTCCTGGGCTTGCCTGCCCTGCAACACGTTCACCATGTCGCCCTCCGAGATGTCCACGTCCTTCATCGAGTCGCCCTTCGCCTTCACCATGAACCCGGGCTGCAGCGACACCGTTTCTTCAGGCATCAGCTTGTATTCTTTCTCCACGTCGCCCACGTCGGCAGGCTTGCCGCAAGGCACGGCATTGTCGTACACCGGCACCGGCGTGTCGCACAGCATCGGGTGCCAGCCCTGTTCCTCGAGTCCCCTGAACAGCTCTTCCATTCCGAGCCTCCTCAAGGTCTCCTTCTTGTCTTTCATTTCGTTTTCCATTTCCTTTTGTTTTTAGTTTGCTTTTTGATATTGTTTATTAAAGTTAGTGTATAGAGCCACTAAAAGTTAATGGAAAGTAGTGAAATATACGTTCAAAACGCGAAACCGAGTGTTAAAGTCCGAAATTCTTGACACTATTTAACAGTTCGGCAAAACATCTCGTCCGAAGTGGAGACAGAAATAAAAAACGCGTCTCATAAAAAACAATCTGCCAATACATGAATAACGTATTGGCAGATTGCATAATTTATAGTATGTGAAAAGAGAATCATACCACCCTGATAGCTTCAGCATATAACAAGGGAATATCCTTGCTTTTAATGCGGAACTTTGTTCCGTGATTATGACCGCTTCGGGCATCAAAATCTATATATATCTTTCCATTCTCAATGCTATCAATAAACTTTGTCTTATCAACACTCTTAAGCATAAGAACATTATTATAGTGAAAATATACTTTACCATTTTCACGCTTTGATTCTGCTTGAACAAAAAAACAATTAATGAGCTTAGTACCTACTTTGGTATATAAGTCATTGAAACCCCAATATGGTAATATTTTCAACGGGCCTAAACCAACCTTGTTCTTTACACTATTGAGCCATTCTGAATGCCTTTCGTCGCATTTTGAACTATCAAAAATAATTTCCACACGCTCATCTTTGCGATTTACATTTACCTTAAAACCTCTATCGGTAAATGTAGTACTATTAAGAGTTGCCCGAAAAGACATTTCTCCTATAGGATACTTTTTGCCTGCTAAAGAATGAGGCCAACCATAGTTGGGCAATAGCATTTCTGAAACAAGGCTTACAGCTCTTGGTGAAGGTTCTTGGTGACAAAGGGTAACAAGGGAAGAAGTTTCGGCTCGTTGCGCCTTCAGCTCCCACTCTGCTGCATTTGGTATTGGTAAATTATTTTCGGGAATGCCAAGAAGGTCCTCAAGCAGATTTCCGACAGAGCCATCGTTCAATTTTCGCTTTTTGGGGACTTCTATCCAACCTCTTGATTCTATCTCTTTAAATGTAGCTATTAGTTTTTCTTTGCTGATAAGTTGTAATGTTTTTGCCATATTAAAATATTTCCAATTGTTCAATTGATTCTTTTTTCTTAACACAAGAACCTTCCAAACGAGCATTGGCCAAGTTAACGTATTCTTGACTAATCTCAAAACCTATATAGTTCCGACCTAAGGCTTTTGCAGCAACTGCTGTCGTACCACTTCCCATAAAAGGATCAAGAACGATTTGGGCATTCGTTGAACTTATAATACGGTCTATAAGTGCAACAGGAAAAGGTGCAGGATGTCCATTCTTTTGTTCTTGCATGAACTCCCACACGTCCCCATATCCACTGCTTTTGGGTGTCAGCTTGAAATTCTTTTTAGGAATTAAATAAATAACCTCATAAGTTGGCAGGAAATAGCCAGGGTTAAAATTTATGCCACCCTTTCTTTTCCAGATGATGATTTGTCTAACTGGAAAATCCTGAACGATTTCATGCCTGTCTTGAATGAGCCCGCCTTGAACCCGCCATTTATGATTATAAAAGATTGCCCCATCATCTTTTATAAGTCTATACATTTCTGTCAAGCACTCTTTTTGCCATCTACAATATAAATCGTAGGGCATATTGTCATCATAGGTTGCATAACCATTTATTAGTGCTGCATTAGCCCATTTCCCTCCTCTTCCATCCTTCATTCCGTTTCCGGTTGAGTTCTTAAGATTGTACGGTGGTGATGTTACCACAAGATCTATACTGGCATCTGGTAACTTACGCATACCTTCAAGGCAATCGCAACATTGAATTGTATTTATGAATTTCTCTATCATTACTAAACTGAAGTATCAATGACGCTTTTCTATTATGTCTTGTCATGCCCACAAGCCGAAGCGTGGGCTTTGACGTTTGCAAAATTACTAATCTTTTTGGTAAATCAAAAACGAAAGGGGGAAAATCTTTGGAGGGCAGAAGAAATTTGAGTTTGGCGCTACTAAAAAAATTCCACATCGGGCGGAATTTTTAGGTAATAGGTAATAGGTAACAGGTAATAGGTAAAACATTAAATCCGTAAAATCTGTGTAATCTGTGGTAAAAGGTAAAAAAGTAAATGGAATTTAAGGCGAGCGATAGCCGACGGGAAATAACATTCGTTAAGGGTTTGGGGCAAATTAAGGAAATTAGCAACACTTTTTAACGTCGTAATTAACTCCTTATTTGCTTAAATTGGCCTAAATAAGGAATTAAGCAGCATCTGTAACGACCTTAATTCCTTCAATTAGAGAAATAAGTTTTTAGCCAAAAGCATCGACTGAAGGATTCGTGAAGCTAAGGCATGACATCCTGCATCTATACAACAAACTTCTCAAGCCATGACGGATGGTTGTCATGGCTTGAGAAGCTACTTCAGGCGGGGGCTGACTGATTACAATCCTGCTGATTTGTAAGCTGCTGGTATGAGGCCTTCGATGTACTTGCAAAGGATGGCGATGCCACGCTTGTTCTCGCCGCCTTGCGGAATGATGAGGTCGGCATGGCGCTTGGTGGGCTCGATGAACTGCTCGTGCATGGGCTTGAGCACTGCCAAATAGCGCTCGACGACCATGGAAACGGTACGTCCGCGGTCGATGGTGTCGCGCTGGATGTTGCGGATGAGGCGCTCGTCAGGGTCGGTGTCGACGAATATTTTCAGGTCCATCATGTCGCGCAGACGCTTGTTGATGAGCGACATGATGCCCTCGATGATGATGACGGGCTTCGGCTCGACGTGGATGGTCTCCGGCAGTCGGTTGGAGAGTATATAAGAATAGGTGGGCTGCTCGATGGCACGTCCCTCGCGCAACTCGTTGACTTGCTTGATGAGCAATTTCCAGTCGAAGGCATCGGGATGGTCGAAGTTGATGGCCTTTCGTTCCTCGTCGGTCATGTGGGTGGTGTCGTTGTAGTAGGAGTCGAGTGGTACGACGGCCACATAGTGAGGCGGCAGGGCCTCAACGATTTTCTTTACGACTGTTGTCTTGCCGGAACCTGTTCCGCCGGCGATTCCAATGATGGTTATTTTATCCATGGTTATGAGGGGTTGTGAATGGTTATGAAGGGTTATGAGGGGGTTATGAGGGGGTTTGAGGGGTTATGAGGGGGTTTGAGGGGTTATGAGGGGGTTTGAATGGTTATGAATGGTTATGAGGGGTTACTTCGTCACGTTTTCAAACATCGGCCGGTAGAATTCGGCCTTGCGCTCGACAGCCATGGGATAGGCTCGCGATGAACTGGGCATGCGATAGAGTCGCAGCTGCCGGTTGTCGAAGGTGAACTCCACGTAGGAGCCTACTGACGGCTGCACGGCTATGGCGAGTTGCTGGCAGAACACGTCGGTGGCCTTCTGTCCCGTCGTACATACTGCCCGACATTGCGGAATGAGTCGCAGCAGGGCAGCCACGTCGGTGGGTTCGACCACTTCCAAGTCCTTGTCGCTGGCGGTATTCTTCAGCCGGCGCACCACGGTGGCCGTGTCGTAGAGTCCTATGCCACGCTGGGCAAGCATCTGCTCGATGAGTTCGCGACGATAGGTCTTGCGCGTCTCGTCGACGTAGTGGAGTTTGTCGCCGTGGAAGCAGATGCCGCAGATGCGCCAGAAGTCGTTGGTGAAGTTAGGATAGAAGAAATCCATGGCCCAGCGCTTGCGTGCGGGCGGGAAACTGCCCAGCATGAGCAACCTGCACCCGTCGGGCAGGAAAGGCTTCCAGGGATGATGCTCGAGCGCTACTTTTTCCATCGTACACACAGAAGCCCCTCCTGTGGGGGAGGGGCAACAGTTGGGCTATTTCTTCTCCTTCAGCAGATAGATGACCACGGGCAGGTGGTCGCTGAAGCCGTCGAGCCATACGCCACCGGCAGTGGTGCGCTTGGGCGAACCCTTGTATTTGCCTTCCGTCTGGAAGAGATAGTCGCGGCGGAAGATTTCGTTCTTGTAGAACTTCAGCTGCGAGAAGTCTCTCTCGCCTTTCTTGTTCAGCGCGTTGGACGTCATCACAATCTGGTCGAAGAGGTTCCACGAGCCGTCGTACATGAGCGTTCCCTTGCCTTGCTTCACAAGGATGTTGTACCAAGGATTGTACATGTCGTCGGGACCGACGTTCTCGATGTCGCCCTTGCAACGGAAACCTTCAGTCATACTGGCGTTTGTCGGGTCGTCGTTCATATCGCCCATGACGAACACTCGGCGGTTGGGTTCTTCGGCCAACAGCTTGTCGACGACGGCACGTGCCTGACGGGCACCGAGTTCACGGTAGTAGCTGCCGGAAAAACGGCTGGGCAGGTGGCAGACGATGATGGCCACGGGATCGCCGGCGATGCGTCCCTTCGTGGTAAGGAATCCACGGGTGGCACGCCCCTTGTCGATGTCTTCCTGCAACTCGTACTGATAGGGGTAGAGCGTCACGTCCTCAACCTCGAAGAGCGAAGGGTTGTAGATCAAGGCACAATCGACGCCACGCTGGTCGGGACCTTCCACATGGACGAACTTATAGCCACGTGCGGCAAGCTCGGGCTGAGCCACGAGGTCTTCCAGACAGTGGGCATTCTCCACCTCGCTCACGCCGATGGCAGCACAGCCTACGCCAGGCAGCATGTCGGTGCCCAGCTCTGAAAGGACGCGTGCCATGTTGTGAAGCTTGTGGGTGTACTTCATCTCGTTCCACTTGTAGCTGCCTTCGGGCAGGAACTCATAATCGTTCTTTCCCTCGTCGTGGGTGATGTCGAAGAGGTTCTCAAGGTTATAGAAACCAATGCCAAAGGCAGAGAAACTCTTTTGAGCAGATGCTGCAACTGCACAAAAAAGCATCGCGGTCAGTAGTAGATAATGTTTTCTCATCATAGTTTTCGTTATTGATTGTGTTGCAAATATCGCAATAATTTTTGATAATAGAGAAAGATTTACGAAAAAAAAGCAAAAAATATTGTCTTTTTGATTTTTTTTTAGTTACTTTGCAAAGTAAAACCTAAATATGCAAGACTAAACACTAATAAACAAATCGAATAAGATGCACAAGAAAATTGGATTATCACTGATTGCTTTATGCATGGCGTCGGCTGTGTTCGCACAGACAGACAACAAGCAGGAGCAGAATGTCGTCACCGTTGACGAGTCGGCATTCACCTTTTCTGAGTCGCAGCTTGGCGAGGATGACAATGTGGCCCAAGAGGTAACCATTCTTGGACAGAACAACAACGCCTATGCCAGTGAAGTCGGCTACAAGTGGAGTCCTGCCCGATTCAAATATCGTGGTTTCAACTCCAAGTACGTTGACATTTACATCAATGGCAACCCCGCCAACGATATCGAACGTGGCGAGTTCCGCTATTCGCTTGTGGGCGGTCTGAACAACCAGACACGCGGTGTCGAGGCCTCGCTGCCCTTCGAGGACAACAGCTTCAACATGGCTGCCATGGGTGGATCAAACAACTACAACTTCCGTCCGAGTGCCATGCCGGCCGGACATCGCCTGTCGGTGGCAGGTGCCAACCGCAACTACATCTTCCGCGGCATGTACAACTATGCCTCGGGCTTCAACTCCAAAGGCTGGGCATGGGCCATGGGCCTGACCTACCGCTACGCCGGCGAAGGCTATGTGGAGGGTACTTTCTACAATGCACTGTCATACTTCCTGGGCATTGAGAAGATGTTCAACCGGAATCACTCCGTGTCGCTCGTCACCTGGGGCAACCCGACGGAGCGCGGCGCACAGGCAGCCTCGACCGACGAGATGTACTGGCTGGCCAACGACCGCTTCTACAACCCCAACTGGGGCTACCAGAACGGCAAGAAGCGCAACTCGCGCATCATTCACGACTGGGCTCCCTCGGCACTGCTCACGTGGGACTGGAACATAGACAACACGACCAAGCTCACCACGTCGCTGCTCGGCAAGTACACCATGTACAGCAGCTCGCGACTGAACTACAACAACTCCACCAACCCCGCACCCGACTACTATAGCAACATGCCGAGCTACAACTACAACGTGTGGGATCCCAACGACCTTGACAACCGTACGGAGTCAGGACTGGCAGGATGGACGGCTGCACGCGACTACCTGCTGGAGTCGAAGGCTAACCGGCAGATTAACTGGGACCGGCTCTACTACTCGAACCGGCTCGTTTCGCAACAGGGTGGCGACGCCATGTACTACCAGCAGGCCTATCACGACGACCAGCTGACCATCAACCTGGCTTCGACGCTGAAGAAACAGATTTCCAACAAGCAGACGCTGACCTCGGGGTTCAACATCTCGACCAACAAGGGCATGCACTACCAGACGATGGAAGACCTGCTGGGCGCCACGTCGTTCCACAACCTGAACACCTACGTAGTGGGTACGTTCCTCGAGACCGACCCCGAAGCACAATACGACGTGAACAATCCTAACAAGGAAGTGAAGGTGGGCGACCGCTTCGGCTACGACTACAACATCTTCGTTAACCGGGCCAACATCTGGTCGACCTATGCCGAGAACTTCGGTCCGCTGCACTACTCGGTGTCGGCACGCATCGGCGGCCAGACCTTGCAGCGCGAAGGCAAGATGCGCAATGGCTTGGCACTGAACAACTCGTTCGGCAAGAGCGAGACTGCCAAGTTCATCGATGGAGGCATGAAGTTCGGCTCGTCGCTCAACGTGGGCCGTGGCCACACGCTGTCGTTCGGCATCGGCTACGAGAAGAAGGCACCTGTTGCACGCTCGGCATTCGCTGCCCCGCAGATGAACAACGACTTCGTACGCGACCTGCGCAACGAGGACGTGTTCTCGACCGAGGTGGGCTATCAGCTGGCCACCAGCTGGGTGAAGGCCAACATCAATGCCTACTACAGCCGTCTGGCCCACGTGGCTGAGTACAGCATGTACTACGACGACTCGCAGAACTCCTTCTCGTATGTGTCCATCAACGGCATCCAGAAGAAGTACTACGGCATTGAGGCAGGTTTGAACTTCAAGGTGAACTCGGCTTTCAACGTGAAGGTGCTCGGTACCATCAGCGATGCTAAGTACACCAACGACGCCGACGTGACTTACATCAAGTCGCAGGACGGCAAATCATACAGCGACGTAGTGCTCTCGAAGGGCATGCGCGAAGGCTGCACCCCGCTTACCGCTGCCAGCATCGACCTGAACTACCACAAGGGTGGATGGTTCCTTGACCTCATCGGCAACTACTACGACCGCATCTACCTGTACTACACTCCCGTCACACGCTATGCCAGTGAGAACATTGAGCGCGACGACTTCGGCAACGACCGCTACAACCGCTACGATCAAGCCAAAGGCGACGGCGGCTTCATGCTCGATGCCAGCATCGGACGCAGCATTTACCTGAAGAAAGGACGCATGTCGATCAACCTCATGCTGACCAACCTGCTCAACAACACGAAAATCGTGACGGGTGGTATGGAACAAAACCGTAAGGACCGCAAGAACGTCAACGACGATGACATGCGCGCCTACAAGTTCCAGAAGTCTCCTAAGAAATTCTATGCCAACGGCACGAATGGTATGCTCATCGTAACCTACACTTTCTAACTACTTAGCAGCAGAATACAATTATGAAAGCAATCAAATATCTATTCATGGCAGCTGCGACATGCTTCGCACTGACCTCGTGCCTCGACGGCGACGATTCGCTGTTCAACGACGACTGGAAGGACCCCGAAATCGGCCAGGCACCGTTCGGAAACAACAACATCAACGAGGAGAATATCATCACAATAGCCGACCTGAAGGCACATCCCAACTACAAGGCTGCCATTGCCAGCAGCGGCAACAAGCTGGTGGAGGACGACCTGAAGCTGCGCGTCTATGTGACGGGCAACGACATCGGCGGCAACCTTTACAAGCAATTCGCCGTGCAGGACGAGACGGGCGCACTCATCGTGGCCGTCAACCAGGGCGGTCTTTCGGGTTTCCTGCCTGAGGGACAGCAGATCATCATTGACCTGAAAGGGCTCTACATCGGTGGCTATGGCTCGCAGATTGAACTCGGAACTCCCTATAACGGACAGATTGGCCGTATGCCGAAGGACGTGTGGAACTCGCACTTCAAGATCATCGGCCAGCCCAACCCCGACGCCGTTCAACCTGTTGACTTCAAGACGGTAGAGAACGACATCGAAACAAACTGCGGACGACTCGTCAAACTGAGTGGCATCACCTTCAAGAGTGCCAACGGCAAGAAAACGTTCGTCGACGGTGCTGCATCAGGCGGTAACTACTTCACACAGCAGATTGACGGCTATTCGTCGAGCAAACTCATCGTGCGCACCAGCTCATACGCTGACTTCGCCGCCACCGTGCTGCCCTACGACACCATCAACAAGGTGAAGATTCCTTGCAACATCACAGGCATCGCCACCCGCTATCGCGACACGTGGCAGATCATGCTTCGCAAATCCAGCGATCTGGAAATCCTTCGGTAATGGATGAAGGATGAAGGATGAAAGATGAAGGATGAAAGTTTAATAGTTTTTCAATTTAGAACAATAATAAAAAGGTATAAGAATATGAAAAAGCTTATTTATTCAATGCTGGCACTGCTCTGTGCCGCATTCGCATTCACAAGTTGCGAAGACGTCCCCATGCCTTACGACCAGCCGGGCGAGGGCGGCGAAGATGCCGTGATCATTCAGCCGACAGGTGAAGGTACGGCCGATAATCCCTTCAATGTTGCTGCCGCGCTGGAGTATGTCAACAATCTGGCTGCCGACGAAAAGTCGGAAGGCAACATTTATATCAAAGGAAAGGTTTCGTCAATCAACACCAACTATGACGAATCGGGTACTTTTGGTAATGCCGTATTCTACATTTCAGACGACGGTACAGGCAAGAACACCTTCTACGTCTATCGCGCCCTTTACTTAGGAAACAAGAAGTATTCATCTGGAGAAACTTTGAACGAAGGTGATGAGGTCATCATCTGCGGTAAAGTGGTCAACTACAAAGGTACTACGCCCGAAACGGTTCAAAGTGAGGCATTCCTGTACTCGCTCAATGGAAAGACTGGCGGCGGCGACACGCCTTCGGGTGACGCCAAGGGTAGCGGCACGTTGTCTGATCCCTACAATCCTCTCGGAGCTGCCAATGCTGTCAAGAACTTGACTTGGACCGACAAC
>CACYJV010000054.1 GCA_902774815.1 uncultured Prevotellaceae bacterium
GCTAAGTTCATGATGCCCCTCGACTTGCATGTGTTAAGCCTGTAGCTAGCGTTCATCCTGAGCCAGGATCAAACTCTCCGTTGTAAATATTATAACTTAATGATTTGTTCTGAAAAACTCAGGGATGCATCCGATATAAGTGCGGCCCGAAGGCCGCGGAATTGAATCGGTTCGTATCTTCTACCCAAGCGACGCACCATATATTCATATAATGCGCGCTCGCTTCTTGTACTACTTCTACTGTTTTATGTAATCTGTTCAAAGAACGCTTCTTTGTTGCTCCGTTTTGAGCGAAGCGAGTGCAAAGGTACGGCAAATTTTCGGTCCGTGCAAATATTTCGAGGAAAATTTTCAATAAATCATGTATTTTTTCTTTTTTATTGACAAAGGAAATGTAAAAGGAGGGAAAAAGGGATACGAAATGATGCAAAACAAGTTGAAATGAAGACAACGAAAAGTCCATCGTTGTTTCTGGGATACCTACATGAAACAGGGCCGCAAAGACAACGATGGACATTGGAGTTAAGATTAAAGGCTGGTTGCCAAAGAGGGATTACCTACGTGAAGGTTTGTTCTGGAAACGACCAGATGCCTTAACCATGTTGAAAGATTACTGATGTTGCTCGCGAAGCAAATCGTTAACCGTCTTAACGGGATTGAACGTTTCGAGAGGAACCTCGACGAAGACCGTTGACCAGTCGCTCATTGCACCATTCCAAAGGCCTGGCAGCTCAAGAGCCTGGAGTTCGCGTCCGCTCTTCGACTTCTGCGAGATGAATCCCGTCTGCGGATCGACAAAGTCAGGCAGATTGAAGTGCTGACCTTTATAATCGCGCGTTGCGCACACGAGGTCCACGGGATTGAAGTGAGTGCCTTCGGTGAACATGCGCATGTAGTCTTCGTTCTTCTTGTCGATCTGCGAACTCTCAAGAATCTGCAGCGAAACAGTTCCATCAGGATTGTAGGTCAAGAACGGGCCACCACCCGGCTCACCGACATTCTTCACTACGCCACAAACGCGCATGGGGCGGTTGAGTTTCTTACGCAGATAGATAACGAGTTCGGCATCTTCGAGTTGCTTAATGTCGGCCTTGCGGCAGCAGAGGTCGCGCTGAACGAAACGAATGATGTCCTGCAACTGCTGGTTGGTGTAATTGCCCGTGTCGAGCAAACGCAGATACTCAAATGCACGCTGCTGCAGACTGACGAGAATGCCTGCGAGGAGCTGCTTGTACTCTACAGTGGGTTCCTTCAGACGGTCGGGCACCACATTGTCGATGTTCTTGATGAAGACGACATCGGCCTCGATTTCGTTGAGGTTTTCAATGAGAGCTCCGTGTCCACCAGGGCGGAAGAGCAGCGAGCCATCCTCCTGACGGAAAGGCGTGCAGTCGGGATTAGCTGCGATGGTGTCGGTAGAGGGTTTCTGCTCGCTGAACGAGATATTGAACTTCACGCCGTACTTCTCGGCATACTTACTAGCCTTCTCTGCCACCTTAGCCTTGAAGAGTTCCAGATGATCGTGCGAAACGGTGAAGTGCACATTAGCCTCGCCTGCCGATGCGGCATAGAGAGCAGCCTCGACGAGATGCTCCTCCATTGGTGTGCGGGGACCATCTTCATAGTTGTGGAACAATAGGAGTCCCTTAGGCAGCTGACCATAGTTGAGTCCTTCGGGCGAGAGCATTTGGCGTGCAATGGCCTTGTAGTTGCCCTCGTCGAGAAGCGTACGGATATTCTTTCCCTCGTTCTCCTTGCACTTGTCGCACAATGCCTCGCGGAAAGCAAATTTCTTAAGGCCATCGAAGAACTCACGTTCGAAGGCTGTCTGAGGCTCATCATAAGGAGCATCGACAAATGCGAAGACATCCTTGAACATACGCGATGCTGCGCCACTGGCAGGTACGAACTTCACGATGCGATGGCCTTCAGCCTTGTACTGATTCCAGCGTTCAATGAAAGCCTTACGCTCATCATCGGTTGGTACCAGTACGCCGTTGCCTACAGATGCGGCAGCCTCAAGGCGTAAGAATGGGAAACCTGTTTTGAATTGTTCAAGCTGGTGCATGACCTGCTCTTCTGTGATGCCACGATTGGCAATCTGCTTAAGGTCGTTGTTGTTTAGCATAATTTGTGAATTTGTAGTAATTTACCGCAAAATTAGTTCTTTTTTGTGAAAAAGAGAAATGTTTGACAAAGAATTTTGTAACTTTGCGACAGAAAGTCGCGAAGTTATTGCTGAAACGCAGGCGAAACAAGTCCGATTTCTGCATCCCGGCATTAAATAAGAATAAGGTTCGTGACTTTTCACCAAAAGATTGTTGAAGAATTGATGACTATGACAGATCAAAAACTAATATTTACCCGAGCTGAACTAACAGAGATCCGCCAACTGGCAACCAGCCTGCGCCAGTCGTTGGGCGACACGTTGCAGCCTAATGACGAAGCCATGCTCTGGCAACATTTCCGGCAGTCGCTGGAGGCCGGACTTCTGGAGCGCGACGTCTTTGGGCTGAACCCCATTCTCACGGCCTTGCAGACCGCCAAGGTGGCCGTTGAGGAGACCGGGTTGCGCAGAGATGGCGTGTTAGCTCTGATACTCTATAAGATGCAAGTCTCCAACGTACAGGAACTTGGGCCTTCAGTGAGCACCATCCTGCACGGTCTGATGCGAATTACCGACCTCAACAAGAAGAGTCCCGTAGTGGAGAGCGAGAACTTCCGCAACCTGCTACTGTCGTTTGCCGAGGACATGCGCGTGATTCTCATCATGATTGCCGACCGCGTGAACCTGATGCGCCAGATACGCGACACCGAGGAAGAAGACGCCAAGCAGCGCGTCAGCGACGAGGCAGCCTACCTATATGCCCCACTTGCCCACAAGCTGGGCCTCTACAAGCTGAAGAGCGAGCTCGAGGACTTGTCGCTGAAGTATCTGGAGCACGATGCCTACTATATGATCAAGGAGAAGCTGAACGCCACGAAGCAGAGCCGCGACGCCTACATTGATCGTTTCATCGAACCCGTCAGGCAACGGCTGGAGGCCATCGGACTGAAGTTCCACATGAAGGGCCGCACGAAGTCCATCCACTCCATTTGGCATAAAATGAAGAAGCAGAAGTGTGACTTCGAGGGTATTTACGACCTGTTTGCCATCCGCATCATCATCGATACGACACTCGAAAAGGAGAAGATGCAATGCTGGCAGGCCTTCTCCATCGTGACCGACATGTATCAGCCCAATCCCAAACGTCTGCGCGACTGGCTGAGCGTGCCCAAGTCCAACGGCTACGAAAGCCTGCACATCACCGTGCTGGGACCCGAGCAGAAGTGGGTGGAAGTGCAGATACGCACCGAGCGCATGGACGAGATAGCCGAACGTGGTCTGGCTGCCCACTGGCGCTATAAGGGCGTGAAGGGTGAGACGGGTCTCGATGAGTGGCTGGGCAACATCCGCGCGGCCTTGGAAGCTGGCGACGACCTGCAGGTGATGGACCAGTTCAAGCTGGACCTCTACGATGAGGAGGTATTCGTGTTCACACCCAAAGGCGACCTGCTGAAATTCCCCAAGGGTGCAACGATTTTGGACATGGCCTACCACATTCACTCACGCGTGGGCAGTACCTGCGTCGGAGGCAAGATAAACGGAAAAGTGGTGGCCATACGCCAGCAACTGCACTCGGGCGATACCGTTGAGATTCTGACGCAGAGCACACAGAAACCCCGTCAGGAGTGGCTCAACATCGTGAAGACCTCTCGTGCACGCTCGAAGATACGTCTGGCACTGAAGGAGACTCAGCAGAAGGATGGGCGCATGGCCAAGGAGATGCTGGAGCGCAAGCTGAAGAACAAGAAGCTTGAGTTCTCGGAGAGCATCATGGCCCACACCATCAAAAAACTGGGTTTCAAGGAGGCGAGCGACTTCTACAAACAGCTGGCTGAAGAGAAGCTTGACCCCAACGTGGTGCTCGAAAAGTATGCCGAGACACGCGACTACGACCTCAACCTGAACACCCCATCGCAGACGCGAAGTGCCGAGGAGTTCAACTTCGACATGGTCGATGAGCAAATTGCCAAGCCCAACGACGACGAACTCGTCATTGGCAGCAACTTGAAGGGCATCGACTATTCTTTGGCCAAGTGCTGCCATCCCATCTTCGGCGACGACATCTTCGGCTTTGTCACCGTCAGCGGAGGCATCAAGGTGCACCGCACTACCTGCCCCAATGCCCGCCACCTGCGCGAGCACATGGGCTATCGCATTGTGAGAGCACGCTGGAGTGGCAAGGGTTCATCGCAGTACAGCATCACGCTGAACATCGTGGGCAACGACGACATAGGTATCGTGAACAACATCACGAGCATCATCTCGAAAGAAGAGAAAATCATGATGCGCTCCATCAACATCGACTCCCACGACGGGCTTTTCGACGGTCACCTCACCGTAATGGTCGACGACACCTCGCGCATGGAGTCGCTCATCAAGAAAATAAGGACCGTCAAGGGCGTGAAGTCGGTGACACGCCTGTAGTCCTCGCACGCACGCGTATATAAATAAGGAGTGATTTTGAGTTAGGATTTTGGCAATGATGAAACAAAACCAATTAGCAATAAGACTGTTTGCCGTGGCCATCGTGCTTCTGATGACCACCTGCAACGCCCTTGCACAGCAATACCAACCCAGCGACAGCATCCTCGTAGAGTCGCTGCTCAGCGAGGCAAGGCAGGAGAAGGCCGACACCAACTGGATGGTTTACTTTGCCCGCAAGCTGACCGACATACCCTACGTGGCAAAGACGCTGGAGAAGAACCGGCGCGAGCAGCTCGTGGTCAATCTCCGCCAGCTCGACTGTACCACCTATGTGGAGACGGTCACTGCGCTCACCCTCTGCATGAAGCACCGGCAATACGCCTTCAACGACTACTGCCGCTACCTGCGCCTGCTGCGCTACGAAGGTGGTGAGGTGGACTATGTGCACCGCCTGCACTACTTCTCGTCATGGATCAGCGACAACACGTCGATGGGTTTCGTCAGCGAGCCAAACACTCCCCAAGAGGCTTTCGAGGCCACTCAGCACCTACGCATCAACTACATGTCGACGCATGTCGGCCAGTACCCCATGCTTGTTGCCAATCCCGCGTGGGTCGATGCCATCCGCAAGACTGAGCAAGCCCTCACCGGTACCGATGTCGTTTACATCCCCAAACAGAAGCTCAGCAACACCCCACTCTACTGGGATGCCATCAAGGACGGCGACATCATAGCCATCTGCACCAACAAGCGCGGGCTCGACACATCGCACATCGGCATTGCCGTGTGGCACATCGACGGTGTTCACCTGCTCAACGCCTCGATGATTCACAAGCGCACCATCGAGGAGCCGATGACCATGCAGCAGTACATGCAGAAGCACCCATCGCAGACTGGCATCCGAGTCGTCAGACTGAAGTGATAATCTCTATGATGTTTTTCCTGTAAAGCATTGCGTTATACCTTACGTTTGCTTGCTTTATGCTCTATGGAGCTATGCTTTGTGGGGGTGTAAAGCTATGCTTTAGAGGGGCTGGAACAATGCTTTTGATGCGACAAAGCAATGCCCTAAAGACGGTGGAACTATGCTTTTGAATTGTCAGGGCAATGCTCTCTAAGCAAAAGGCCGTTGTTCTATGGGGTACGAGAGCGGTGATTTGCAGGGAAGAGAGCTATGTCTTCAAATGGTTCAAGGCAGCACCGTTGATTCATCGCGTTCGGCATCGTGAGTGAAGAAAGGGGGGGACAAGGGGACAGGGGGACAGCCATTTTTTGTCCCCACCCCCCGCATTGGGTTGGTGAAGTCGCCTCTCACATCAAGTTACACTGACAATCCTGTTCATCATCGGCATCTTCGGAGTCCTGAGAAGCAAAAGAGATGAAGAGGAAGAAAAGACACGGAAACCTGAGAGCGGAAAGATTACTGTATTCTTGCGCCATAAACATATAAAATTATGGTATTACGAATAGACATAAAATCATATATCCAGTGGCGTAACGTGTAGGGGCAGACGCCCGAGTCTGCCCGTGATGAAATTATCGGAAAGAAATCCTATTGTTTAACGTGAGTTCGACGTAAGAGTTATGCAATTAGTTTGCTTTTGTCAATGATTTCAATATTCATTGACGGCTTTTTGGGCAGTAGATTGTAGGCAAT
>CACYJV010000055.1 GCA_902774815.1 uncultured Prevotellaceae bacterium
CTCTCTGAGTACATCGGCATGTGCCTGAGCGATGACACCGTGACACTGCTCGACATCAACAACTCCGTGCCGAAGTACATCTTCGACGAGGACATCGTTGGCAAGTACAACTACAAGCTCACAGACACCTTCATGGGCTTCCACTGTGGCAACACGCCATCCTGCAAGATGTGCGCCGGCCGTGCCATCAAGTATCAGCTCATCCAGAACCGCCTGCTCGAGAATGGCGGCAAGCCAGACTTCACACGTGGCACGCTGGAAGGCGACATCGCTCCGGGCGACATCACGTTCTATCGTGTACAGTGCGACTCAGAGGGTGTGCTCCGTGCCTACATCGCTGAGGGCGAGGTGCTCAACGTGCCGACACGTTCGTTCGGTGGCATCGGTATCTTCGCTATTCCTGAGATGGGCCGCTTCTACCGTCACGTGCTCATCGAGAAGCACTATCCTCACCACGGCGCCGTGGCCTTCTCTCACGTCGGCAAGCATCTCTTTAACTTCCTGAAGTACATGGGCATCCAGGATGTGGCTTACAACCAGCCGAAGAGCCTGCCCTACCCCACCGAGAATCCGTTTGAGTAAAAACTGATATAGTCTTGTGCCCGGAGACAATCAGCCGGACACAATAACTATAACGACAACACCGGACTACACGTCGTAAGAGCATTTTGCTCTCGCCCGATGTAGTCCGGTGTTTTTTGTTTTCGTCATTGAACTTTATATTCGTTCATATTCTTTATTCCACGAAGTGGAGCGTTAACACCAAAGACAACGTTGTAAGTTTCATTTCGCAAAGCCGCAAAGGACACAAAGGGCTAACGCAACCCCACGTTCCAAGGTTTCGTTTTTTCTTTTAACGCACCATCTTCGATGGTATCAAGAATATAACCGAATATCGAGAATATCTTCTTGTATTTGCTGATAACACGGATACGGTGGGCCGCCCCTACCCTGTCACCGCATCCGCGTTGTTATTTCCGCCTATGACGGAAGCAAGTGATATTTACTCAATTCATCACATTAAAAACTTTTAAGGGCTAACTTAAGAAGAAAATAGCTTTAATTGGACCTTACACAAAATCTTTTTTGTAACTTTGCAGAAGATTATCCTAACGAGGCATTTTGATAGCTAATCAGCACAACAGTAACACGTTGAATGCTCAACTTCATATTGCTGAAATGATACACAAAGGCCAGTAATGGCTTATAATGCTCTGCACGCTTTTCAGAGAAGGAGAGCAGGTGGTAAAAACAAACATAAAATATAATATAACATCTTGCAAAAAGACTTCTCTTTCATGCGTCGGCATGAAGAGTCGTCCAAACGAACGTAGAAATGAAAAGATTACTACTCCTTATGGTGCTCTTGCTGAGCATCATGCCACGGCTATTTGCCGATGAGGTGGCTCTGACCATCACTCAGAAACTTTCCCAAACTACGGGTGAAGCCTCCACTACGGTAGGCGACATCACGTTTAAATTTACGGGATCCAGAACAAGTTATCAGGACGCATACGTCAAGATGACGACTGGCTCCGGGCTTACTGTCTCCTCTCAAAGCGGAAACATCACCAAGATCGTCATCGGCTTTGCCGCTGGGCGCACCAAGACGATGAAATTCTCTGTTACCCCCGGTACATGGACAGAAGGAACTGCTACATGGACTGGCAGTGCCTCGTCGGTAACTATCTCTGCCGACAATCGCGAAGATGGTAAGTCCAACGAGAGTTCCATCAACACCATTTCTGTCACTTACTCACCAAACAGCTCATTGACTTTTGACAAAAGTCAAGATACTGGAGACCTGCTCACATTAGGTATGCAGGCACAGAAGCCCACAAACGCAAGTGGAAATGTGACATACAAAAGTTTAAATACAAATATTGCGCAAGTAGATGCCAATGGTTGGATCCGCTTTGTCAACACGGGCTTGGCGACCATTCAAGCCACAGATGGGAAGGGCATCACCGGCTATTATACGCTTCTGATCAACACGGCAGGGGCACAATTCACTACTTCAGGCAACACCTGTACTGCTGCAAGTACCGGTAAGATCAACGGTAAACTTATCCAGGATATTTCCTTCATCAAAATGCAGATTGGCGCAAGCACCGAGACTTCCATGATCCGCACTTTGGGAACGAGTAACTATATGGCTATTACCAATCTGGATGCAGGAGGCTTTATCCATGTTTACGTTAATTCCAAAACAGGTCTGCCAACGATGGGTACATTCTATGCCTTTACGCCCACTGTATCAGGAACACTTACAGTAAAGGGCGCTTTTGACTCAAATGGGGGGGGCAAAAACGCTGCAAAGCTATATTTAGGTAAAGACGAAGTATCAAAGGCTACGATAACCTATCAAGCAGACTATAAAGAAGCAACCGGAACTTTCACGCTTGAAGCCGGAAAGACTTACTATCTCTATGTACCGACAGATGAAAAAAACTACGATATCTTCTGCCTCCATAGCTTCTCATTCCAGTCTAACTTCTATTTTAAAGACGGAAAATATGTAGCTAAATCATCTGAGAAGAGCTACACGCAAGCTGTTATAGGAAGTGACAATACGACCAAGTACACGGTTAAATACAGTGCTGATTTGAAAAACGTTACTGTCGATAACAGTGGTAAAGTCACATGGTCAGGCGATGGCGGTGCCATTCTTGTTACAGCCTATCGAAGCAGCGATGGCTCAAGCGACAGCTATGTGATCACCGTTCCTTACAAATCTCATGAATGGAACTTCCGCTCGTTGGATAAGCTGAAAGAAAACACCACTGATTGGGCTGTCACTTATAAGGTACGCCAATATGACAACAAGGAACTCACCTACATCAATGCACCGGTGATGTCCAACGGTTCCGCAATAGACGGAACGAATGCTCTTTACATCCCATCCACGGCAGGCCTGCTGCTCAAGGCTGATGCCAATGGCATGGGTAGTGACATCTTGGAATGGACGAATGGTGACGACTTTGACGGTCTTTCTCTCGACCAGCAGCTTGCGCAGACCTATGACAAGGTAAGTGACGTCAGTCTGTTATCTATCTATAAAAACTCCATGCTGACAATTCCAAATCTAAAGAAAGGACAGTATATCCGCATCAAATGGTGCAGATATTCACCCAGTCATGGAGATCACATTGAGGCAAGTAATGTCACAGACCTCAACAGAAAGGAAATAAAAACAAAATTCAATGTGGGTGTTCCTTCACGTCATAATAATAATGGTGATTATGGCTATGAGTTCTTCATTGTCAAGGAAGATGGCGATGTCACCTTTACGCAGACGGATGAAGGATGGACGGATATCTACGACATCAAAGTCGCAGACGAGAAGGGTATAATGACTGACGGAAACCTGCAGACAGACTTGCGCTTAATCGAAAATAATAAAACGAATTACGCTAAAACTATAGTATACTCAGGTAGCACAACCGTCACCTACAGTCAGGAAACCGGCATCCTCCACATCATGTCTTGTATGGCGAATGGAAACGACGGTACCAAGGGCACCGTCAAATACTCTGTAAAGCCCAAGGAAGGTAATGTCGAAGCTACCATGTCAGAAAATGGTGAGTTGAGCATCACCGGCGGTCAAGGTATCCTCACCATCATACAAGAAGGTATCAACCAAGACTATACGCTCGACCGTAATGTGACGGATGTCACGGTCTATGAGAAAAAGACGGTAAAAAAGACATATCCGTTTACTTGGGACTTTACCAACAACAAGACAACAGCCGATGCCTTCACCGGCGGCGACGAATGGGCAAAGATCTCTGACGGTACATTTGCACTGAACGCAAAGAGCTGGAACTATTTCCAGGGCAATGACTTGCAGAAGGCGGAGAATGGTTCTGATATTCTTGAGACCCAAGATTTGGGCATCGACGTACCACACGACAAGGTTAACTCACTGACTGTTGAGCTCGGCAAAGGCTTGAAGTTTGGTGCCAACGCCAATCAGGTGCTGACCATTCCTCAGGTGCCGGCAGGATACAACGCTTATATCCTTGCTACAGTGGACAACGACGGCAGTATCGCCAACAACAATACAGAGTTGAGCGGTGAGACCTATAAAGCAGACAAGAGCAAGACGATTTTCGTCATCGACGGCAACGGCAATGACATCAACCTCACCGTAAAGAACGCCCTCATTGAGAAGATCGGTGTCACTGGAACCTTTAAGAAGTTCAACGTCTACAACGGTAAGAGCTACGCTACGGAATACCGCGACCACAATGAGAAATACGATCTCACGGGCATCTTTACCAATGGCAAGAAGGTCGAAGCAAATGTTATCCAAGAAGTGGACAACAATGCACATCTTGCAAAGACCTCTTCTATAAGCATTGCACCAAAAGAAACAGGTGTGATTCTTACATGCTCGGCTACTGATGGTGTGAATGCCATTCCACTGTTTGTCAAGGATGTAAATAGCGAAGAAAACACAATTGAGAATAATATGCTGAAAGGAACTTTAAAGGAAACCAATCAGTTGGAGTCCAATGGTGTGAACTACGTCTTTACTCGCGTGAGCTATAACCTCGACAAAGACGGTAAAATCGTAGACAGTGACAATGGTAAACAAAGCACATTGGGCTTCTATCGCGTAGCAAACAACGACGACAGCAATCTGGCTGCCCACAAAGCTTATCTGCACATTCCAGGATCAAGCCCTGCAAAGTTCTATGTGATCGAGGGGCTCTTTGACACCAACACAACCACAGCCATCTCAAACGTCAGCACAGCTGATCACTCCGCTGGAGAAGAAGGCAGCTACTACACGCTGACAGGCATTCGTTTGAATGGCCGTCCGACACACGCTGGTATCTACGTGTTGAATGGCAAGAAGGTGATCATAAAATAGTTGAATCTTAAGCATCAGTAATTTATGGAATCATATATCAAGCCAAATACACACTTAATACTTCTCAATCTCTCGGAACAGCTCCTTGAAGACTATAAGATGATGGGATATAGCAAGGGATCGAAGAAAAAAGATGCATGGGCAAAGTCGCATACATCCTTTGAGACAGAAGACTGGGACGATGTGGATGCCAACAACAATGGCTATCAGTCTACCATCAAGAAATCAGTATGGGATGACTAATTCATCTCTTCCATAGAATCAGTGAAGGCGGGTCTTAAGCCCGCCTTCATTATGCCCCTCTCTAACCCTCCCCAGGGGGAGGGAACAGAGCCCCTCCCTAACCCTCCCCAGGGGGAGGGAATTACTATACCCTCTGAACACCCTTGAAAGTAATTACTCCCCTCTCCCTTTGGAGAGGGGTTAGGGGGTGAGGCCGGAGAGAACGTTAGGGGGTGAGGCATTTCCACAGCTTATCCTCCGGCAACGGCGAGACGATGTCGATCTCCTTGCCGGACACGGGATGCGTGAACTGCACACGATGGGAGAGCAGCGAGATGCTGCCGTCGGGATTGCTGCGGCGTGCACCATATTTGAGGTCGCCCTTGATCGGGCAGTCGATATGTGCCAACTGGCAGCGGATCTGATGATGACGACCTGTGAGCAACGTGATCTCCAAGAGATGGTAGCGGTCGCTGTGGCCGATGACGCGGTATTTCAGCACCGCCTTCTTCGCCCCCGGCACCTCGCGGTCGTAGGCGTAGCTCTTGTTTTGTTTCTCGTTGCGTGTCATCCAGTTGGTCAGCGTACCGGCCTCGTCGGCGGGTACGTTTTGTGTGATCGCCCAGTAAGTCTTGTGCACCTCGCCTTTGCGGAACATCTCGTTGAGCCGAGACAGCGCCTTGCTGGTACGTGCGAAGACGACGAGGCCAGCCACAGGACGGTCGAGGCGATGCACCACGCCGAGAAACACGTTGCCCGGCTTATGGTACTTCTCCTTGATATATTCCTTC
>CACYJV010000056.1 GCA_902774815.1 uncultured Prevotellaceae bacterium
ATGAAAAGAGTGGCATAGGAAGCACTCTTCACGCTCAATGACGGGGTATATATGAGGCTTATACACCTCTCAGGATGCATTTGGGAGTGACACGGTCGAGAAACAAGAAAACAGCCATGAACCAAAGAAAACAACTCATGACTGCTATTAGAGAAATATAAAAAGAGGATGTGCCTATTTTGACACACCCTCCTATGGTGAATATGTTCGAGCCTTATGAGCTAACTTGTGTCGGGCTTACATCCTTTCAAGCAAAACGACATTTTCCACATGCGGGGTATGTGGGAACATGTCGACGGGCTGCACGCGACAGATGCGGTAGTCCTGAGTGAGCATTTCAAGGTCGCGGGCCTGCGTGGCAGGGTTGCACGACACATAGACGATGCGCTGTGGAGCTGCATTCATGATGGTTTTTACGACGTCAGGATGCATGCCTGCGCGGGGTGGGTCGGTGATAATCACGTCAGGCCTTCCATGCCGTGCGATGAACTCATCGGTCAGGATGTCCTTCATGTCGCCTGCATAGAACAGGGTGTTGTCGATGTTGTTCAGCCGCGAGTTGACCTTGGCATCCTCAATGGCCTCGGGAACGTATTCTATGCCGATGACCTGATGGGCCATGCGGGCCACGAAATTGGCAATGGTGCCTGTTCCTGTGTAGAGGTCGTAGACGAGGGGCAAGTTGGGTGATGGTTGATTGGTGTTGGGTGTTGGGTGTTGAGAAAAAGCAAATTCGCGGGCTACACTGTAGAGGTGGTAGGCCTGTTCGGTGTTGGTCTGGTAGAACGACTTTGGACCAACCTTGAAACGCAGGTCTTCCATGGTCTCGATGATATGGTCGTTGCCACGGAAAACATGCACGTCGAGGTCACCAAAAGTGTCGTTGCACTTCTGATTGTCAACCCATAGTAATGAACTGATTTCCTTAAACTTATCAGCGACATACTGTAGTAGTCCGTTAACACGGTCCATGTCGCCTTCTTCCTGAAGTTTCACCTGCACGATGACCATCCATTCTCCCGTGTTTGAGTTGCGAATGATGACGTCGCGAAGCAAGCCTGTCTGCTCCCTCAGATCGAAGAAAGAGATGCCATTCTGCAGCGCATAGTCGCGTACGGCGTTGCGGATGTCGTTGTGCAGGGGATGCATCAGGTGGCATTGCTCAATGGGCAGGATTTTGTCGAAGGCACCAGTGATGTGGAAACCCAACGCAGGCACATTCTTGGCGCTCTCCCTCACGTCACCCTCGTCGCCAGCTATGGTGGTGGCGGGTGGCAGGTTTTCAATCTCTTCCTTGGTCAGGTAGCGCTTGTTGGCAGCACCAAAGTCCAGCTTGTTGCGGTATTCGTATTGATGTACCGACCCCATGATGGTGTGGAACTGGCAGGTGCCGTCCGCCGATGTAGTGCCAGGAAGGGGTAGGGTGAGGTGGCCGATGCGCGTCAGCTGGTCGTAGACCTGCTTCTGCTTGAATTTCAGCTGTTCCTCATAAGGCAGCTGTTGCCACTTGCATCCACCGCAAACGCCAAAGTGGCGGCAACGGGGTTCGGTGCGTAGAGGACTCTTTTGATGGAACCGTACGATTTCAGCCTCGGCATAACTGTGCTTTTTGCGACGTATCTGCAGATCGACTATGTCGCCTGGTACAGCCCAGGGCACGAACACTACCAGCTGACTCTCGCCAAGCCCGTCGTGGGCAGGCGTGGTAATGCGGGCAATTGACTTGCCTTCGGCGGCAAAATCGGTGATTTCAACGTGTTCTAAAATGGGGAATGGTTTTTTCTTTCTTGCCATACGCGTGTTGCCTATATGTTTTCTTTTTCGGATGCAAAATTAGGCAAAAAATCTGATAAAACAGGCTTCTGTGCATAAAAATCATGTTTCAACGGCTGAAAAGCATAGCTTTGCAGGTTATGGAGCATTGGTTTATCAGCTACAAAGCATAGCTTTATACCCATGTAAAGCATACCTTTGTAGGTTCAAGAGCAATGCTTTGTGGACAAGAGAGCGTTGAGTTGTTAGTTCATGAGGTGTGCTTTGTCGGTTCAATAACGTTGCTTTGTTTTCAATAGAGCGTTGCTGTATCTGTTTAAGAGCATCGCTTGATCTTTTATATGACTAACTGCTTCAATAAAGAAGAATGAAAAAGTAGGGACGCAACGTGTTGCCTCATAGGAGTGAAAAAGGAAAAATCAAATTCTATGACACGTCACATCGCTACATTTTTAACTGCAATAGGAATGGCAGATGCGGCATTACAGAAAGATAATCAATACTCTTCCAGACATTTCCAAAGATGCATTTGCAACACAAAAATGCAGCTTTCAACAGGAAAATAATGAAATTGCCACTCCGAGATTGCAAATAATCATTAAAACGCAAATAGTTTCTGCTGAAACATTTGGATAATTGCACAAAAAGTAGTAACTTTGCGCAACTTTTGATGGACAATCAAATATAAATAAGGTAAAACATATTATTATAATTTCTTAAAAATCTACACAATGAGCCAGAAAAGAGTCTACACCTTCGGTAACGGTAAGGCTGAAGGTAATGCGAAAATGCGCGAAGAGCTGGGTGGTAAGGGTGCCAACTTGGCCGAAATGAATCTTATTGGTGTTCCCGTTCCTCCGGGCTTCACTATCACAACCGATTGCTGCAACGAGTACTACAAAGTTGGTCAGGAGAAGATCATGGAACTCCTGAGCGACGACGTGATGGCTGCCGTCAAGCACATTGAGGAACTCATGAACTCGAAGTTCGGCGACAAGGAGAATCCGCTGCTCGTGTCGGTACGCTCTGGTGCCCGTGCTTCCATGCCTGGCATGATGGACACGATCCTGAACCTGGGTCTGAACGACGAGGTGGCCGAAGGTATGGTTGCCAAGACGCAGAATCCTCACTTCGTATACGACTCCTATCGTCGTTTCGTACAGATGTACGGCGACGTGGTGCTCGAGATGAAGCCCGTAAACAAGGAAGACATCGATCCGTTCGAGGAAATCATCGAGCAGGTGAAGGCTGAGCGCGGCGTGAAGCTCGACAAGGACCTGAGCGTCGACGAGCTGAAGAAACTTGTGAAGCTCTTCAAGGCTGCCATCAAGGAGCGCACAGGTAAGGACTTCCCCAACGATCCTATCGAGCAGCTCTGGGGTGCCATCTGCGCCGTGTTCCGTAGCTGGATGAATGAGCGTGCCATCCTCTATCGTAAGATGGAAGGTATTCCCGACGAGTGGGGAACAGCTGTTAGCGTTATGGCTATGGTCTTCGGTAACATGGGCGACACATCGGCAACGGGCGTATGCTTCAGCCGTGATGCTGCCAATGGTGAGAACGTGTTCAATGGTGAGTACCTCGTGAATGCACAGGGTGAGGATGTCGTTGCCGGTATCCGCACACCGCAGCAGATTACCAAGCTGGGTTCACAGCGTTGGGCAAAGCGTGCCGGTATTTCCGAGGAAGAGCGTGCCAGCAAGTATCCTTCTATGGAGGAAGCCATGCCTGAGATCTATGCTCAGCTCAATGGCATTCAGGAGAAGCTGGAACAGCACTATCGCGACATGCAGGACATGGAGTTCACCGTTCAGGAAGGTAAGCTCTGGTTCCTCCAGACACGTAATGGTAAGCGCACAGGTGCCGCTATGGTGAAGATTGCCATTGACCTGCTGCACGAAGGTATGATTGACGAGAAGACCGCCATCATGCGTTGCGAGCCCAACAAGCTCGACGAACTGCTTCACCCTGTATTCGACAAGGTGGCTCTCTCGAAGGCCAAGGTCATCGCTCAGGGTCTGCCTGCCAGCCCGGGTGCAGCCTGCGGTCAGATTGTGTTCCACGCTGACGATGCCCAGGCTTGGCATGAAGATGGTCACAAGGTGGTGCTCGTCCGCATCGAGACTTCGCCTGAGGACCTCGCTGGTATGTCGGCTGCTGAGGGTATCCTCACTGCTCGTGGCGGTATGACTTCCCACGCAGCCGTTGTGGCTCGCGGTATGGGTAAGTGCTGCGTCTCTGGCGTAGGTGCTCTGAACGTTGACTACAAGACCAAGACTGTCGAGATCGACGGCGTTGTCTATAAGGAAGGCGACTACCTCTCGCTGAATGGTACTACCGGTCAGGTCTATGCTGGCGAAGTGCCCACCAAGGCTGCTGAGCTGAGCGGCGACTTCAAGGAGCTCATGGACCTCTGCGACAAGTACACCAAGCTGCAGGTTCGTACTAATGCCGACACTCCCCACGATGCTCAGGTTGCCCGCGCTTTCGGTGCTAAGGGTATCGGTCTGACTCGTACTGAGCACATGTTCTTCGACGATAAGAAGATTGTGGCTATGCGCGAGATGATCCTCTCCGACACTCCTGAGGGACGCGAGAAGGCTCTTGCCAAGCTGCTGCCTTACCAGAAGGCTGACTTCAAGGGCATCCTTGAAGCTATGGATGGTCTGCCCGTCAACATCCGTCTGCTTGACCCGCCTCTCCACGAGTTCGTGCCCCACGATCTGGCCGGTCAGCAGGTGATGGCCGACGAGATGGGTGTAAGCCTCGAGACCATTAAGCGTCGTGTGGCCTCCTTGGCCGAGAACAACCCGATGCTGGGCCATCGTGGATGCCGTCTGGGTATCACCTTCCCCGAAATCACCGCCATGCAGACGCGCGCCATCCTCAGTGCCGCATGCGAGCTGAAGAAGGAAGGCAAAGACCCGCAGCCCGAAATCATGGTTCCGCTCATCGGTACCCTCCACGAGCTCGAGCAGCAGAAGGCCATCATCGAGAAGGTGTCGAAGGAAGTGTTTGCTGAGTACGGTGTCGAAATCAAGTTCGAAATCGGAACCATGATTGAGATTCCTCGTGCTGCCCTCACCGCCGACCGCATTGCCGAGCAGGCTGAGTACTTCTCGTTCGGTACCAACGACCTCACGCAGATGACCTTCGGCTATTCGCGCGACGATATCGCTTCCTTCCTGCCCGTCTATCTCGAGAAGAAGATCCTGAAGGTTGACCCGTTCCAGGTTCTCGACCAGAAGGGTGTCGGCCAGCTCGTGAAGATGGCTGTCGAGAAGGGCCGTTCCATCCGTCCGAACCTCCGCACCGGTATCTGTGGTGAGCATGGTGGCGAGCCCAGCTCTGTGAAGTTCTGCGCCAAGATTGGCCTGAACTATGCAAGCTGCTCCCCGTTCCGTGTACCCATCGCACGCCTTGCCGCCGCGCAGGC
>CACYJV010000057.1 GCA_902774815.1 uncultured Prevotellaceae bacterium
TGACGTGCCTGCTTACGACCACGTGGTGTTCACAAACCAGCCCCAGCTGCTCTATGGCGACTACTTCGTCATGAAGCATGTCGATGCCTCGTCTTTGCAGCCCTCCCTGTTCGCCGCCCGTCCTGCCGATGCCGACATGATGGGTGCTGTCATTGCCTATGGATCCGACGAGTTCAAGACGTGGGAAGACATCCTTGTCTATTTCGAACGCCTTGGTGGCCAATAACGCTCCACTTGGTTTTTGTCCTCAAAAGGGGTGCCCACGAATCGCTAACAGTTAGTGAAAGTGTGCGCCCCTTTTGAGGTCTTGTAACAAAAAAAAATGCACTTTTTTGTTAAATTGTTTTGGGATAACTATCTAAATTCGTATCTTTACCCACGAAAACCAATTTATTGATTATGAGAGTCGTTACGCTATTGTTTTGTATCATGATGGTTGCCGTTGCTCCCGCCCAGCAAGAGGTGTGGTGGAGTTACTATCCGCAGGACGCCACTTACGCCTACGCGACGGGCGACGGTGTGGCTCAGACCTATCATGCGGCATTGCGGCTGCCCGCACGTTATGCGATGCCCGACGACGGACAGTTGCTTGGTGTCCGGTTCAAGCTGTCAACGCTTCGCGTCAGCGATGTCAAGGCATGGGTGGCCACCAGTCTTCCCGACGGAACGGAAGCTGACCTGTTGGTCAACGAGGTGCCTTCTACCTCCTATAATGAAAGTTTGAAGATGTACGAGCTGCGCTTTAGCAAGCCTGTCGAGGTGCCTTCTGATGGCTGCTATGTCGGTATCACCTTCAAGGTGCCCGAGATCAGTGCCGATCGCAACCAGGCTGTTTACGACGAGAATCCCCTCTGCTT
This sequence comes from uncultured Prevotellaceae bacterium, assembly GCA_902774815.1. Classification (GTDB taxonomy): domain Bacteria; phylum Bacteroidota; class Bacteroidia; order Bacteroidales; family Bacteroidaceae; genus Prevotella. The sequence continues at coordinate 858 of CACYJV010000057.1, forward strand.
CGTCAATGAGGATGTTCCCCAGAAAGATGCCTTCTACATCCGCTCCGACAAGTTCCCCTATTGGGAGAACTACGGTGTCGCTGGCAAGAGCCTGATGATGCAACTGCTCATCGGTGGCCGCCTCTTCGAGAATGCAGTCATGTCAACCGACTTCGGCACGCACCAGGCCGTGCATGGCGAAACGGTCAGCGTGCCCATCACCCTGAAAAACTTCGGAACGGCAACGGTCCGTAGCATCGACTATGCCATTGACACCCGCACCCGGAAAGGTCAGGAAGTACACTTCGACCTGCCTGAGCCCATCGAGGGAATCGGGTCGAGAGCCGTGGTGCAGTTGCCCTTCACGACCGACACCTACACGGGTAACGTGAAGAAAACACTGCGCATCACCAAGGTGAACGGCCAGGCTAACGAGACCACCGCACAGTCTTCGGGAGCGCTGTTTGAGCTGACGCGCCGCGTGCAGTCCCGTCTGCTCTTCGAAGAGTACACCGGCATGTGGTGTGTCAACTGTCCGCGCGGCATGGTAGGACTGGAAATGCTGGAGGAAGACTTCGGCGACCGCATCGTGGGAATAGCCGTTCACAACGGCGACCCGTTGGCTCTCACCGAGTACGACTTCACCATGCAGCTCATCAAGGGCTATCCCTCGGCACTCATCAACCGCGATCTTGAGCTCGATCCCTACTATGGGTCCACCACAAGCGTGCCCTATGCCGTGAAGGACGAAGTGGAAAGCGCATTGCAAAACGCGCTGTCGCCAGCCGAACTCGACGTGCAGGCCACATGGAACAGCGACTATACAGGCATCGACGTGGAGACTTCCACAACCTTCCTCTTCGACAGCAATACCGCTAACTATGCCTTGGGCTATGTATTGGTGGCCGATGACCTCTACAACGAGAACTGGCGCCAGAAGAATGGCTATGCCGGAAACACCTATGTCGATGATCCCAACCTGCTGCCTTGGACCGAACTGCCGCAATGGGTGACCGGTCTGCACTACAACCATGTGGCCATTGGCGTGTGGGGTGCACAGAAAGGCCTCTCAGGTTCCGTGAAGGCTCCCTTGCAGGCTGAATCTACGCAGACGCACACCCATCACATCGACATCAGCCAGAACAGCCTGGTGCAGGACAAGGGCAAGCTGCGCGTGGTGGCATTGCTTTTCGACACCCAGAGTGGCAAGGTGGTCAATGCACGTCAGGTAGCGCTACCCTACGATGGGCCTTCTGGCATTGCCGACCACACCATCTCATCGCCCGACACCCGTCAGCCATCACCCATGTACGACCTGATGGGCCGTCGCATCACGCGTCCTTCTGGCATCTATATCCAGCGCGGGGCCGATGGAAAAATGAAGAAAATATTATCAAACCAATAAAAAACCGTGATGCTTATGAAAATGAAAACTTTACTCCAGACTTTGCTTTTGCTGATGTGTACGCTGTTCATGTCGCAGCGTGCCATGGCAAACGACTACCTATGGCCTACACCAGGCGAAGGGCAGATGTGGTTCACCTATGTGTCAAACGACTACAACGGTGAGAATGGTGCCTTCGGCACATTGATGGCCGACGACTACCACGTGGCCATGTTCATCCCCACCGAAATGGTGCCCGAAGGAACCAAGATCGAGAACCTGCGCTTCTGGATGGCTGCCCTCTCCGTCACCGACATGACCATCTGGGCATCCACCTTCCTGCCCGACGACGGCCAGACTCCCGACATCGCCCAGACCTCGTTCACCTATGGCGACCGTGAGCAGGTGGAACGCAATGGACGGTGGATGGACACCTTCTTCTACAACATCCCCTTCGACAAGGAGGTCACCGTTCGTGGCGAAGGCATCTACGTCGGTTTCTCGTTCACCGTCGATCACATCTCCACCAAAATCATCGGTGGCGTGGAACAGGAATACATGTGGGACTGCATGCCTTTGGCTTATATCGAAGATGGCGTCAACCCCTACTCGTTCTTCCTCCGCACCACAACGCGCGGAGCCTGGTCCAACTGGGGCGAGACGAGTGGCGCGCAGTATCTGATGGGAGCACTCATCAGCGGTTCGGGCAAGGAGAATGCCCTCAACGTCGAGGGTTTCGGAACCGTCTATAACGTCAAGGGCGAGGAGCCGCAGCTGCCCATCACGCTGTCGGCTCTTGGCACGGCTGGTGCCAGCAATATCGACTTCGTGGTGACCAATGCCGATGGCACAGCGTCGGAACCCATCCACTACGACCTGCCGAATACCATCTCGTTCGGAGCACGTGCCGAAGTCAAGCTGACGCTGCCCGCCGAGTCAACAGTAGGCCGTCAGGTGAAGACCATCACCGTGACAAAGGTCAACGGACAGCCCAACGAGTCGGAACTCAATACTGCCACGGGCAACGTCGTCACGCTCTCCGAACGCGTCACCCGCAAGCCCGCCGTCGAGGAGTTCACAGCCACTTGGAGCGGCGAAGGTCCGCGTGGCATTGTGGCCCGCGAGCGCATGAAGGTCAACTTCCCCGATCAGCTCGTCATCATTGCCAACCACGTGAACAGCCCGACAAAGACCGACCCGATGGCACTCGACTTCTACTTTGAGCAGGCTATGGGCGGCGTCGATCCCGTTGACTTCGTTCCACAGACAGCCATCAACCGTGTCAAGGTGGTCGATTCCTACTTCGGAAGCACTCCCGGCAAGAACAATGCCATCCGTCTCGACCTCAACGAGGCCGTCAAGGAACTGGCTCCTGCACAGCTGACGCTCACACCGACATGGAACTCCGACGAGTCCGTCATCACCATCAACACCGACGTGTCGTTCCTCTACAGCGACGACGAGGCTAAGTACGCCCTGGCCTATGTGCTGACCGAAGACGGAATGACCGGCGATACCGAGGAATGGAACCAAGAGAACACCTATTCGGGCAACACGTGGCTCGACAGCTCCGACTGGCTCATTCCTTGGACGTCGAAGCGTCCTAGCGTCAGTGGTGTTCTCTACGACGATGTGGCCATCGCAGCCATGGGAATCGGCCGTGGCCTCGAAGGATCGCTCTCGCCAGTCATCGTCGAAGGTACTCCCCAGCGCCACACCATCACTTACGACGTGGATGCTAACGAGTTGGTGCAGGACAAGAGTCGCCTGAAGGTGGCCGTACTCCTCATCAACACCGAAACAGGCGAGATCGTCAATGCCGAGCAGGCTGAGATACAGCCCGCACAGACAGGTCTCTTCAAGCCCTCGACGGTCGAGAATCCCATCTGGTATCAGCTCAAGCGTGGCAACGACTATCTCGGTTGGCAAGACTGGGGCGCCATCTATACTTGGCTCGAAGGCTTCAATCCCGATAACGTCGCTAATCCTGACGTGCTGGAGTGGGCCTTCATTCCCACTGACGACGGCTATAAGATGCTGAACAAGGCCAACGGCAAGTTCATGGATGTTGTCGATAACTACGTCAACATGACTGACGAGGGTACCGTGTGGACCGTCGGCGAGTACGTTGACGAGGGTTACATCACCTTCACCTGCAGCGCTGGCGCACTCTACAGCAGCTACTTCGTACAGGTGGCCAACACCGAGCCGATCCATTTCACGCCTATCGAAATGGCCGATCCCAGCAGCATCAACCTCTCGACGTCCGACGCTCAGCAGCCCGTAACCATCTTCGACCTCCAGGGACGCCGCATCGGTTCGCAGATGAAGAACCTGCCCGCTGGTGTCTATATCGTGAACGGACGCAAGGTGGTCATCCGCTGACGACCTGAAGTCCTTTCAGACATCGGAAGTTAACGAAGTCAGCTTCCGTACCCCCCGAAAAATTGCTCCATGGCTTACACAGCATCGCTTTGTAGTCCATGGAGCAACGTTTTTTATGGTCCTAAATCATTGTTTTTGTAAGGGTAGCACCTTTAGCACACGTTTTATGATTCTGCCCCCTGCAGGGTGCAATTTCCTCTTGTGCCATATATCCCCTTTTCTACATCAAACCTTATAGTTGAAGTTGGCCAGCCGTCGTGGCTGGCTGATGCGCTTCGTCTGCACGTGCAGCCAACGTGAGCCGTTCTTGGCGTGCTCGAACAATACGCTGTCGACCGCAGGAAGCGCTTTCAGTATAGCCGCTGGTGATGCTCACGGGCCTGCCCAGCTCGTCCCTGAGCGGCTGCAGCACGGCAGCGCAGAGATAGACCATGTTCATTACCTGCAGTTCCGTCGGTACGTCCTGCAAGCGAGGGTAGCTGGTGCGAGTCAGCTCTTCGAGCGTGAAGTTGGGGCTTAATTTCATGGAGAGTTTAGAGTTTAGAGACAGTATGATATTTTAGAGTCGTGGCTTCCTAGTTGTAGGGGCAGACCCCCGTGTCTGCCCGTTGTTTGGGTGGTTCCTGTCCTGCTTTGGGATGGCGGGCAGACACAGGAGTCTGCCCCTACACTTGGCGCGTCGTTTCACCCTCCAAGGCTAATTAGATCCCCACTCCCTTCGGGAGGGGCTGGGGTGGGTTTTTCCCTTTGGGAGGGATGGGGTGGGCTTTTAGATCAATCCCCAGCAACGTGGCGCAGAGCAGCAGCATCTGTGCAATGAACCACAGCGGCCCCGTCTCGATGTCGTGATTCTCCGAAAGCAGGAAGGCTAAAAAGCCCATGCCGTCGGCCGAAAGGAACGATGCGACGGCCAATAGTTTCTCAATCCTCGGGTATCGGTGCTGATTCATTTACGATTTACAGATTTACAGATTTACGGATTTACAGATTTTGCGACCACGGATGTCACGGATGAAACCCGATGTCACGGATTTTAATTTTCATTTTTCAATTCTCAATTCTCAATTTGCGGCTTGCCGCATTGCTGTCCTTTAGAGGGAAAAAGCAGTGCTTTAGCCTTGTAAAGCACTGCCTTTTTTGCGAGTGTTTTCAGTGTCTCGTCTGCGGCTTGGGGATGGCGGGCAGACACGGGGGCCTGCCCCTACACTTGGTCGTGTCCCCCTCCCCTTGCGAGAAGGGGTGAGGCTTACGGCTCGTCGTTGCCATCCCCTTCCTTGTCCACGTTGTACTCGTTGTCCTCACGGGCCTTGGCGGCGAGGGCGAGTTCCTTCTTGGTGAACTCTCCGGTGGCGCGGGCGCGAAGTCGGTAGCCGACGATGTTCTTCGAGGCCATGAACTCCTTGGCGGAGTTGGCGGGCTTGGTCATCAGACCGATGGAGAACATGGCCAGCTCGTCGAGC
>CACYJV010000058.1 GCA_902774815.1 uncultured Prevotellaceae bacterium
AAAAGGCTGAGGGGCCATGGACGCTCGTCAGCCGCTTACCCCATTTCCATGATGCCACGCTGTTTTTCGACGATGACGACCGTGCGTATGTCTTCTATGGTACAGGCGAGATGGTGGAGCTCAGCAGTGATCTCAAGCAGGTCGTGGACGGCTCTCACCGCCAGCTATTCCAACGTGACGCCGAAGAGAAGGGGCTCCTCGAAGGGTCGCGTGTCATCAAGCACGACGGACATTATTACCTTCTGATGATTTCCTGGACCAACGGCCATCCTCGCCGAGAAGTCGTCTACCGCGCGGACCACATCCAAGGCCCGTACACCAAACGCGTGATGCTTGAGACGGAGTTCGGAGGATACGGCGGTGTCGGTCAGGGCACAATTGTCGACACGCCCGACGGCCGTTGGTTTGCGCTGATCTTTCAGGACCGGGGCGGCGTGGGCCGCGTGCCGACGCTCTCTCCCGTACGCTGGGTCGACGGCTGGCCAAAGGTCGACGATGTACCCGCCAAGATGGAGATGCCCCTTGCGGGTAGCAAGAAGACGAGCATCGTCAACAGCGATGAGTTCAACAAGCCTGCACTGAGCCTCGACTGGGAGTGGAACCACAACCCCGTGGACAATGCCTGGTCACTCACCGAGCGCCGGGGCTGGCTGCGTCTGCACACGGCTGCCGTAGTCCCCAACATCTTCCTGGCCCGCAACACGCTGACCATGCGCATGATGGGTCCACAGAGCGAGGGCATCATCCGCATGGACGTCAGCAAGATGCAGGATGGCGACGTCGCCGGCTTCTGTGCCTTTCAGAACGATGCCGCCCTGCTCTCCGTGGTGAAAGAAAAGGGCAAAAAATATATCGTAGCCTCGACAGACTCCATGGAGATGGAACCCAAGGACCACCACGTCCTTGCCGATCATCGTCACGAAGTCTACCGCAAGGCTTTGTCACACGACATCGTCTACTTGAAGGTAACAGCCGATTTCCGTCTCCACAAAGATGTGGCCTCGCTGGCCTACAGCCTCGACGGCAAGCATTGGACAACAGTATTGACCGATTTCAAACTCGTCTTCGACTACCGCCGAGCTTGGCGGAAAGGTAGACATCGACTGGTTCCACTTCAAAGTCAAATGAAAAAAGTGCACCGGATAGGCCCTGTGGTTGGAGGAGAGAACGCAAGCACCAGATACCTCTTACAAAACCCTTGTAAACAGTCTGGCGTGGCGTGAAGAGATCGCAATAGAGAAATGATACGCGGAAATGTCCATCAAGTTCCAAAAACAGTTGCTGCCGGAAAGCTGGTCAAAGCGTGGAAATTGATTTTGCTGTCTGACAAACAATCGTTCGCTAAGTAGGAAAAGATCATTCCCTACGTAGCGAACGATCTTTTTCTATAGCGTTACAATAGTGGGAACATGGTTTCAACCTCAAAAGAACAATGCCTCGGCCCCGTAATTACACTGATTTGGTACCATAAAGACACTACTTGTCATCAACGACATCACCGAGAAGAAGAAAGTAGTCTTGGACTGGCTTGCCACCAATCTTACGGGAAGGATATGGATTGTTAGTCATTGCCGATTTGTAGCAGGGCGCGGCCCTTGTGGCCGTCCGCACCCTATGTATGTTATGAGTGTTTTATCGGCTGACGGCCACAAGGGCCGCACCCTGCAAATGTCCACCGCAGCATTTTGGCGCACCGGACCAACCCTGTGCATGGACAAGAGAGCTCAAGAACACGATCCACGGAAAATATCCACTGCACCTAAAAACCAGCAAATACAAAAAAAGAATGGAGCCCACAATTGGTAAACTCCATTCTTTTTTGTTTTCTATTTAATCACCACCCCAGTTGTTGCTGTCATCATACCAGCTGTCTTTTTTAGTGCCACCAGGGTTGGTGCCGTCATCATAAACCTTGCCAATATCGATCGGCTCATATTTATCTGTTGGTTGTGTACCGTCATTATTACCCTTTTGAACCGAATAGCTCGTAAAGGTACAAACTTCCTGAAGTACGAGCAAATCAGTTGTTGGCTGCATATAGTTCTTTCTCATTATCACCTTCTCCTTTAAATTAACGAACCACTATCTTCTTTCCGTTTACAACATACAATCCAGAAGGCAGACCTTGCAAGGAATATCCCATGAGTTGACCACTGATGCTGTAGATGCCAGCCTTGGCACTGCCGTTATCAGCGAAAACCGATGAGATGCCCGTCGTCTCAATGGCATCCATCAAGACATCATCAAGGTACATTTCCACACGTTTAGCGTTTCCACTCGTCCCTGGCTTGAACCAGCAGCGGAAGGCTTTCAAACCATAAGACTTTCCGGAAGGAACCTGATAGATGTTGTTTCCCTTCATATAGTATGCCTCGGAGAGATTGTCGCGACCCTCAATAATTTTTCCATTATTATAGGTTTTTGCCAATGTGCCGTAAGCATTCATTGTGTTATTGCCTCCGACGGCCTTGTCTGACAACGTCGAGACCCATTTCTCATCCATCTTGTTGGTCTTGGCTGTGATATTCTCACTTGTTGGCAATGTAGAGCGTTCGAGCGTTACCATAGAAATCTCGTAATGATTGGCTGGTATGGAAATCTTGCCGTCTGTCACATTGTTGCCTTGATAGCTTCCACTCCACGGACTTGTGGCTCCCACTTTGACAACATGCAGTTCCTCCTCATCCTCAGCGTTGTTTCCCGGTGCCTTCGTTGGCTTAATGATATAAGGAGTATAAGCTTGGAGCATCACGTCATTATCCGATGCCGGCTCAACAGTGACGAAGCGGATAGAGCTGTCGGTGAGGTAGTTCAGACGAGCCAGACGGACATCATCTCCAAACGTACGCTTCATCTGACCATAGGTGAGGCTCACGGGAAGAATGAATGTATTCCATTTGTTGAGCGTGAAGCTACGTCTGAGGAAAAGCACTGAATTCTTATATTCATCAGTTGTTTCCGTCAGATAGTTCATATCGAAATTATCCTCATCCAAGATCAAGTCGGGAGCACCAGTGCTGGTAGCATACAGCATACGGAAAGAATCGAAGATGGTCTGTCCTGCCGAACTGTTAGTAGAAGGCACCATGACACCTAAGCGCAGATGATACTCGCTCACACCATCTTGTGGTGCGATATAGATCATCACCTGATTCTCGTATTGACCAGCTTTGAAATCCTTTCCAGCTTGGAGCATTCTATCGTTGGCGGTTACCGTAGAGGTATGGTCGTTTAAGGCGTTAGTGACACGGTTGCCGCTCTCTGTTATCTCGTTGGTAGAACTATTCACAGTAGTGGAAACAACAAACAGCTGTGCGCCTACATTAGAGAAACCTTTGCAACGAATGATGAACCAGCCACCACGGCTGACGGTGACATCCTGATAAAAATCACCGCTTGCGCTTGTTATGGCTCCACAGAAATATTGACCATTGGGAGTTTGGTAATCACTTCTTTTTTTAGGCGTGGAGGTATCGTCGCCTTTATAAGATGTTTCATTACCGGACGTTCTGTAAAATGTATCCGTACCCAATTTGACAGTAGTACCAGAGCCTGTTTTCCAGTAACTTGCTGCTTTGTTATTGATACTCAGATCAGGATCCATGAGTAGGAAAGAAGCATCTGTAGGTGCGGACAAAGATGCAGGGGACACATTGAACAAATTGTAATATTGCTCCAACGTGATGAACTTCCACTCTTGGTTAGTGCTTCCATCCTTAGCTACCGCCTCACAAGTGTTTCCGTTTTTGTCATTCGTCACTGCGGAAAGATAAAGTTCCTGGTTATTCACCGTTTGGTGGATGAGATAAGCATCTGTATGATTGGCATCATCCGCTGACTGTATAGTCCATCCGTAAGAGCCAGTAGATTTGCCATCAACACTGTTGTTCCATGAACGGTCTGTGTAAACGCCACGATATTTTGGGTCAGTAACATAATCTATGAAGTCTGTAGATTGGTCAGGTGTAGTTCCTGTGGCAAAAAGCGTCGACTGCTTCGTTCGAAGGTTCAGCTTGGATTTATAGGCAGTCGTAGAAGAGGATATGGTCCCGTCCTTTGTGTTGTTGTAGATGAAGATATACTTAGGAGTGTCAGATAAAGCAGTATGAGTGCCATAGATACCACCCATATTGATGAACTGCCCCGTTCCTATGTTATAAAGGAGGAAGGTCTTTGCGGGTGTGTTGTTGTTGTAATCTTCTTCGTTAGTGATCCAGTTGCTGGAACTTGTCGGGTCGGCACCTTTCAGGTCCTCAACTCCCTTGAGCACGGAAGACTGTGCAAACGCTTTACCCCCCCCTAACATAGACAGCAGGAACGTAAAGTTTGCAAGTAGAATTGCATAAAATAATCTTCGCTTCATAATACTAAATATTTGTGTTGTGATAGTGTAAGTACTAATACCTTATTAAATGATGATTCCTATGATTCTATTGAAATATCGTCATTAGCCTGATTAATTATAGGCTTGCTGTATATCTCATTTCACCGTCTCTCTTGATGTCTGCAAAATTAAGTAAAATCCCATACATGTGCAAAAATAAGATAGGAATTCCATAATGATTTAGAAACTTTAACAATGTCATATTCGTCGTTTCATCAGCTGAAAAGTAAGGAAAAGAGAGTTCATAGGCATATTTGTTTTCAACTTCACAGTTAAAAGGCAGAGGTTAATCTTACTTAATTTTTTAATGAATATAAAGAATAGTAAGGATATAATACGTACTTTTGTAAAGTCAATATAACAAAACAAACTTTTAATTACCACAACCGACCAATACTAACATCATAGTAACATGAAGAAAGAGCAAATCGACTATAGCACGCCGCAGCCTCTGACGATGCAGGAAGCTATCAAGGAAGCCAAGCGCTGTCTGCACTGCAAGGTGCCGCTCTGCCGCAAGGGCTGTCCTATCGGCAACGACATCCCCTCGTTCATCCATCAGCTTTCCAAGGGCAACCTCGGAGACGCCATGGCCATCATCAACGAGACGTCGAACCTGCCTGCTATCTGTGGACGTGTCTGC
>CACYJV010000059.1 GCA_902774815.1 uncultured Prevotellaceae bacterium
GGGCGACATGTCCCGTCTCTGCTGGTCCATCTTCACGAGCCGCCGCAAGTGTTTCCGCGTGCACGGCAAGCAGTATGGCATCCGTGCGCAGGTGAACAATATCTACACCGTCGGCGACTACTTCTTCATCGACTTCTCGTTGCAGAACAAGAGCAACATCAAGTACGATATCGCCGAGATCCGACTGAAACTGATGGACAAAAAGGAGCTGAAGGCCACTAACTCGCAGACCATCGAGCTCACCCCGGTGTACATGGTCAACCATGCTGACCACTTTACCAAGGCCTACCGCAACGTCATCGTCCTCAAGAAACTCACCTTCCCTGAAGAGAAGAAGCTCCGCCTTGAAATCACCGAGGACCAGATAAGCGGCCGCCTGAGCTATCTCGACATCAACTACCGTGACATCCTCAATGCCGACAGCTTTGCACCGGAGCTACTTATAAACCTTCAGTAGAGCTTTTCAAAGGTTAAGCAAATATGCTGTTCTGATGCGTGGCAGATGCCAACAAAATTTGCGACAAATGCCAACGACTTGCATGGCAAATGCCAGCGATGTCGTTGGCAAATGCTGTGCATCAACAATCCAACCGTGCGAAACTCCTAACTCCTATTTCCTAACTTCTAACTCATTAAACCGTGGAAGAAACCCGTGAACAACAGCAGATGTACAACATGTTCCGCTCGTGCATCTACCTGATACTGATTGTAGAAATCGTGATGAACCTGCCTGTCACGACCTCCAACTCCATGATTGCCTTCGTCCTCGATGTGTTCCACCGCTTCAAGGTCTTCGATTCCGTGGCTACCTGCAAGGTGATGGAACTTATTTGCATCACCGTGACCTGCATCGGTACGAAAGCACGAAAGAGCCTAAAGTGGAATCTCAAGACGATGGTACTCTATCCCGTCCTCGCCGGAGCTACTATGATAGTCCTCTGTTTCATCTTTCATGGAATGCCGCTCAATGGCTCCTTTGCTGGTTACCCTCTTAACCGCTGCCTCTATGTTCTCTGTTCCGTCGCAGGCACGATGCTCATTCACCAGGGCTTCGATGCCATTGCCAAATACTTGGGCATGAAGATAGGAGACGACAAATGGAACTTCGACAACGAGAGTTTCGAGCAGAGCCGTAACAAGGAGGAGAACGAGTACAGTGTCAACATCCCGATGGTCTACTACTACAAGAAGCGCTTGAACCACGGTTGGATCAACATCATCAATCCCTTCCGCGCTACCATCGTTTTAGGTACGCCCGGATCGGGAAAGTCCTTCGGCATCATCGACCCGTTCATCCGCCAGCACAGTGCCAAGGGCTTTGCCATGATGGTCTATGACTATAAGTTCCCGGCACTGGCGCGCAACCTTTTTTATCAGTACTGCAAGAACCGCAAGCAGGGAACGTTGCCCAATAACTGCGGTTTCCGCATCGTTAACTTCACCGATGTAGAGTACTCTAACCGAGTGAACCCCATCCAGCGGAAGTATATCCCTGACCTTGCAGCAGCCTCCGAGACAGCAGCAACGCTCCTTTCCTCCCTCAACAAAGGCGGTGGAGAGAAAAAAGGCGGCTCTGAGGCTTTCTTCCAGAACTCCGCCGAGAACTTCCTTGCCGCCATCATCTATTTCTTTGTCAACTTCCACCCGACAGGCTATAAGAACGGCAGGAAGCTCACCCGCTATGTCGAGTACGACGTGGCAACGTAGTCCTTGACTTCACCGACCGAGAGAGCAACAATGTCTCCACCGATGCCGACGGTATGTTCGTTGACCTTAACGGCTTTAGCTACCTCGACAGAAACCAAAAGGAAATCTTCATCGAGCGCAGTTGGTACGAGGACGAGAGCGGCAACGAGGTGGAGCCCGACACCATCACCGGCGAGTACAGCGACATGCCCCATGTGCTGAGCTTCTTAGGCCGCAGCTACAGCGAGGTCTTTGACATACTGATGGACGACCCCAAAATCATGTCCCTCATGGCACCGTTCCAGTCTGCCTACAAGAACAAGGCCAATGACCAGTTGGAAGGTATGGTGGGTACGCTCCGTGTCAATGCAGCCCGTCTTGTTTCCCCGGAGGCTTACTGGGTGTTCACCGGCGACGACTTCGACTTGAAGATTTCCGACAGAAACAGTCCCAGCTATCTCGTCATCGCCAACGACCCAGAGAAAGAACAGGTCATCGGCTCGCTCAATGCCCTTATCCTCAACCGTCTCGTAACACGTATCAACAGCAAGGGCAACCTGCCCGTGAGCATTATCGTCGATGAGCTGCCCACGCTCTACTTCCATAAGATAGACCGCCTAATAGGTACGGCACGAAGCAACAAGGTGGCCGTCACCCTCGGCTTCCAGGAACTTCCCCAGTTGGAGGCTGACTACGGCAAGAACGGCATGCAGAAGATCATCACCACCTGCGGCAACATCTTCATGGGTGCGGCACGTAACAAGGAAACATTGGAATGGGCACAAAATGATGTTTTCGGCAAAGCCAAGCAGACAAGCAAATCCATAACCATCAATGACTCTAAGGTCAGCACCTCCATCAGTGAGAAGATGGACAACCTCGTTCCTGCCGCCAAGATAGCCGACATGGCTACCGGCTGGCTCGCCGGACAGGCTGCCCGTGACTTCACGCCCACGGAGCGCAGCTCTTTCAGCAACATCAATCTTGAGGAAAGTCCTGAGTTCAGGACGACGAAGTACTTCTGCAAAACCAACTTTAATATGGCTGAGATCAAGAAAGAGGAGGCCCAATACGTTGACCTCCCCAAGATCTACGCCTTCAAGGATGCCCGTCAAAAAGAAGTCATGCTCAACCGCAACTTTGCCCGAGTGAACCGAGAGATTGACGAGATGATAAAGAGCCTGCTCAACTCACAGTAAGTTATCACAAGTGATTCGAATAAGTGTATTGTTAACTTGTTGGTTATCACTAATCGGATCGATTTTCTTGTGATAATCAACTACTTGCGATAATATGTGGTAATTGAAAACTTTTGATAACTTCGTCTATTCTCAGACATAATCCTGATTCAGTCACGTAAGTAGCATTATAAAGCTTGTAGCATCAATATTAGAAAAAGTTAGGCTAGTGGGTAATTTTCTTCGATAATAACCTTGTTCCATCCATTTTTTTTAATTACCTTTGCAGCAACTGAATGGCTGTTTGCTCTCAGTTGGAGATTCGCTCTCCTATAGAGCTAACAGACAGCATACCACGTCGTGCTGAACTTGGCATGTCTTTGATGGCATCACCTTGTGAAGCATGAAAGTGCCAGTAAAGACACTACGTTGGGACTTTCAGTTTGGATCACGAAGAAGAGACCGATATGGATAATTCCAATAAGAGTCCTCTGAAAATACCATCTGTTAATGGGACAGACGGAGGCGGTGCTTTGTGCAAAAAATGGCATGTAGTCTATGTCAAGCCCAACCACGAGCGTCGGGATGCACAGGTAATAAAAAAACTTGGTTTTGAGACTTATGTTGCCATACAAAAGGTATGGCGGCAGTGGAGCGATCGTCGTAAGCTAATCGACAAGGTAGTCATTACCCAGATCGTATTTATCAAGTGTGACATAAAAGAGGCTGAAAGACTTGAGCGTCTGTCTTTCATATTGCATTTTCTTCGCAAACCGGGCACCCGTGACAAGGCTACTGTACCGGATGATCAGATTGAAAACTTAAAGATTGTTCTGAAAAATGCCGATGAGTCAGTAACCTTTAGCTCAAACAATTTCAGCAAAGGTGACTCTGTAAGTATCCGCTTTGGCAAATTTAAAGGTGTGACAGGTACTGTCGAGAGGATAGACGAAAAATCCGATTTTCTTACAATAGCCTTAGACTTTCTTGGATACGCCAAGGTGAAAATCAAGGCAGAGGATTTGAAACCTATAAAGGCGAAATGAAAGATATGTAAACTTTTTCACGCGTTTTCATTAATCCACAGTTGTGGAATGACCTTGACAAGGTATAACTGAGTAACATGTATATTGTAAGAACTCGAGAACGCCTCAATCAAGAAACATTATGGTATACACATATAAAGGTAAGGACTACCCGAAGGAGCTAAACATAAAGCATCATGAGGTGTTGACTACACTGTCAAAAGACCCTAGGGACATAACCCGACGTGAGTTTGATCACCTGTTCGACATTCCTACAGAAGAATTCTGCGCTGATGAAGAACAGTTAATCCTTTGGGAGCTTGGCAAGCAATGGGGCAAAAGTGCAGAGCAGTTGGAGTCAGATACGACTGTCAACCATTTCATCATAAGGAATACCCTCATATCCCTTTTGTCCTCATACGCTTTCTCTTCTTTTGATGTAGTACTTGAAGTGCTGCGTCAGTCGGAAGACATAATCAGATTCAACCTTCCTGACTATAATGGCTTTACGTACATATTGC
>CACYJV010000060.1 GCA_902774815.1 uncultured Prevotellaceae bacterium
GCGGAGAGAACAGGATTCGAACCTGCGAACCAGTTTTGCCGGTTACACGCTTTCCAGGCGTGCCTCTTCAACCACTCGAGCACCTCTCCTTGGTCGTAAAACAGTTTGCTTTTCGGAAAAGCGAGTGCAAAGGTACAAAAAAAGATGAATAACGAGCGGCCGTTGCCGAATATTTCACTTGGTGTTAAGCTAATTTAACAATCGCAAGTCGGCATCAACGGGCTGAAGTTTTGGTTATCTCAAAATAATTGACTAAATTTGCGGTCGCAAATCATTACGAACAACTTAAACACATACACAAATGGAAAACGAACGTGTGAGGCTGAATGCCAATCCAGTGGTATGCTTCCTGAAGAAGATGCCACATGAGTTTACGAAAGACGACATCATCCGTTTTATCGAGGAGAACGAAATCCGCATGGTGAACTTCATGTACCCGGGCGGCGACGGCAAGCTGAAGACACTGAACTTCGTCATCAGCGACCGTACCTATCTGGAGACCATCCTCAGCTGTGGTGAACGCGTCGACGGATCCAGCTTGTTCTCTTTCATCCAGGCATCGGCAAGCGACCTATACGTGCTGCCTCGCTATGCAACGGCATTTGTCGACCCCTTTGCCGAGATTCCAACCCTCTGCATGCTCTGCTCCTACTTCGACAAGGACGGACAGCCGCTGGCTTCATCGCCTGAGCAGACGCTGCGTCGTGCTGCCGACGCGTTCCGCAAAGTGACGGGAATGGAATATCAGGCTATGGGCGAGCTGGAATACTACGTCATCAAACCTGCCGAGGGCGTCTATCCGGCTATCGACCAGCACGGTTATCACGAGAGTGCACCTTATGCCAAGACCAACGATTTCCGCAAGCGTTGCATGTACTACATCGCACAGACGGGCGGCCAGATCAAGTACGGTCATTCTGAGGTGGGCAACTTCGAGCAGGACGGACTGGTCTACGAGCAGAACGAAATCGAGTTCCTCCCTGTGCCCGTTTGCGAGGCTGCCGACCAGCTGATGATTGCCAAGTGGGTCATTCGCAACCTGGCTTGGCGCGAAGGCTTTAACGTGACGTTTGCCCCGAAGATCACCACGGGCAAGGCAGGCTCCGGTCTGCACGTCCATATGCGCATCACGAAGGACGGTCATAACATGATGCTGACCGACACGCCACGCCCGCAATTCGGCACACCACTCAGCGACGATGCCCTGCGCATGATTGGCGGCATGATGGATCTGGCTCCCAGCATTACTGCCTTTGGCAACAAGAACCCAACAAGCTACTTCCGTCTGGTGCCCCATCAGGAGGCTCCCACGAACGTGTGCTGGGGCGATCGCAACCGTTCGGTGCTCGTGCGCGTGCCACTGGGATGGACTGCCAAGTCAGACATGAGCGCATTGGCCAATCCCCTGGAGACATCGTCGAACTTTGACACCACGCAGAAGCAGACTGTTGAGATGCGCTCGCCCGATGGCTCAGCCGACATCTACCAACTTCTTGCCGGACTCTGCGTGGCCTGCCGCCATGGCTTCGAGATGGAGAACGCACTGGAAGTGGCCGAAAAGAACTACGTTGACGTGAACATTCACGATGCTGCCAACGCCGATAAGCTTGCCACGCTGGCCCAGCTGCCCGACTCGTGCGAGGCTTCGGCCGACTGCCTGGAGAAGCAGCGCGCGGTGTTCGAGGAGTATGGCGTTTTCTCACCAGCCATGATAGATGGTATCATCCGTGAGCTGCGTGCCTTTGGCGATCGTACCCTGCGTGCCGACATCAGCAACGACAAGCTGAAGATTGCCGCCCTCGTCAAGACG
This sequence comes from uncultured Prevotellaceae bacterium, assembly GCA_902774815.1. Classification (GTDB taxonomy): domain Bacteria; phylum Bacteroidota; class Bacteroidia; order Bacteroidales; family Bacteroidaceae; genus Prevotella. The sequence continues at coordinate 1,811 of CACYJV010000060.1, forward strand.
TACTTCCACTGCGGATAGAGGCCAACTAACATACTTACAAGGGACCATGGTGACGCGCCAGTTGCCGTGGTTCTTTTTTTCGTGGAGAATGACATCGTCAGGTTTTTGCGGACGATTCTATATTCTCCTCCCTTCATCCTTCATCTTACCTCCTTCATCTTTCATCCCTTCATCCTTTCATCCTTCATCCCTCATCCTCAATGGTAGTACCCTTCGAGCACCTTGACGAAGTTTTTCTCCTCGAAGAGCCATTCGAAAGTGGCCTGGAACCGGTTTTTCACGCCGCGCCCGTT
>CACYJV010000061.1 GCA_902774815.1 uncultured Prevotellaceae bacterium
CTTTATGTTGGAAACCAACTTGCCATCAGCAGTGAGAAAGTTGACATGTACGTCAACCCCGTATCCGATTTCGTAATAGTCAGCTGTCAATTCGGGGAGGTCAGACTTGCGAACAGCTACTATCTTGCACTTGAAATCTTCGGGTATATCGGCGAAACCGACTGGTTCGGGGATGTAGCTCCAACTTTTGTCAGTAATAACCTCGGTGTGCTGTTGTCCGTCTATGCCGAAGTATTCTGCGGTGATGTTGTAGAACCGGAGAAGGTCGTCGCTCACGCTGTAGAGGGAGTACTTGACTTGGCAGGTATACTGCCACACTGTGCTTGCAAACTGCTTGAAACGGAACGTATAGAAGATATCACCTGCTGTCACGGTAATAGATGTATTCGTTGCCTGCGCTTTTTTATTGGGTTTAAATTCAATGGATAGTTTATTGCCGTGTATCTCTGCACGGAAATTCTCACCGTAAATAAGCCCATAGCCAATTTCGTCCATAAGGGGCGGAAGGATTGGCTCTCCATCAACTTCGGCTCCGGCGAACCAAGGCTTGGAATAGTTTCGGCAGGTGAACGTGAGCGTCCCGCCATCAGCCGAGACATCATAGATGCCGTCAGTTACCTGAACTGGCACTTCGGCTTTCCAGACCATTGGGTCCCAATCCCCGTCCTTTTCATCGCTGCTGCAAGAGGCGAGGGAGAGCATGGCAGCGGTCATCACGAGGATGTTTCTCCAGAGTTTCATTGTTCTCATATTCATTTCGTTTTATTTTATCTTCTTAAATCGTGCAAATTCTTTGTTCTATTATTTGAATATGCTTTCAAGTTTCCTTGTCAACGACTTCCCTCGTAAATCGGCTGCGATAATTGTACCCTGCGGGTCTATCAGGAGGTTTGCGGGTATGGTACTTATTCCGTAAATGGCGCAAAGACGGGATTTACGGCCTTGTAGTTCTGAGAGTTGTATGAATGGGGTGCCAAAACTCTTGATGCCACGTTGCCAGGCGTCTTTCTTGTCGTCGATGGAAACGGCCAACACTTCCAGCCCCTTGTCACGGAAACATTCATAGTTTTGGATAACATTCGGCATTTCCATTCTACATGGACGGCACCAACTGGCCCAAAAGTCAATGAGCACATATTTCCCCTGACAGCACCATTCGCTAAGTCGGTGCTGCCTCCCATCAGGCGATAGCAGAACTACATCATCACAAAACGGCTTGCCTATTTGTCGGCTACGAAGCATCTGCAATCGGGCTTTGGCTTCGGTCAACAGGGGATGATTATAGTAGTAGGCTGTGCTGTCAAGGGCAGAGGCCAATTCCTCGTAGTCCATAAAGTCATTGACGGCTTCCAGATAGTAGGCGGCTATCACGTTGTTGCGGTTGTCGCGGATAATGGCGCGTGCAAATTCATCGTTTGCTTCTTGGTTGGCTGCAATCTGTTGTTCCAATTCCTTTATCTTGGCTTCGTCTTTTGTTTGCCGGGAAGCCATGAAAAGGCGATAGAATTCATCCGTAAAACGTTTGTTCTCTTTGCAGTATCGACAGAACTTTTCATTTAGCGGCGAGGCCGATAGGGAATCATTGACGATCAGTAATGGCCACGCTGTCCAACATCTCTGGTGAACTTAATCCGTTACTCTTGTAAATGTAAATCTTGCTGATGTCATCGGGTACAATACCACTTACTTGATAGTCTTTCGTATCATTCTGTGCATTCGCAAATGTCGCTGCCGACAGCATGGCCAGCAAGAGCAAGATTCGTTTGTATTGTTTCTGAGATTTCATTTATTCCGGAATTATGCAGTTTCTCGCAAATCAACAGGGGTACAATTTGTCCCCCCCTTGAATTACTTTGTTATTCTTCTTCATCTGGTATAGGAAGCGCCTCGGCCTCTTTGATTTTCGCTAATAATTCTTCGCGTTTCGTCTCGTTGGTGCCATGGACGGCGTGGCGGACAATGCCCTTCTTGTCGACGACAATGGTGAGGGGGAAACCCTCATAGCCAATCCATGCCATCATGTCTTTGGCCTCGACGAGGTGCGTCCATGTGAAGTGGCTTCCACTCGGAAAGAATGGGCATCTCTGCTCGGCAGGGGCCGCAGCCAGAGTACCAGAGGTTAATCACCATGACGCGCCCCTTCACACTGTCGTTGGTCCATGTGCGCCCATCCATGTCCTTCTCTGAGAACTGCGGGAACGGCTCACCCTCCTTGGGCGAATACCACGTGCCGTCAGCCTTCACGCCTGCCTGTGTCAGCGAGGTCACCGTGGCCATCATGTTCAGTCCGTTTAGGAACTGATCGGCGTTGTGAACCTGTTCGCGGGGAATAGCCTTGCGGATGAGCGACTTGGGTAGTGTGGCGTTGACATTGATGACGATGACGCTGTTGCCTTCCTTGTCCTTCAATCGAGACATGGTTTTCTCGCCGTCTGGTAGCATAGGCATTTCACGGAAGAAATAGCCGTTGGAAAGGAATTTCGGAATCACTGTGTCGATGCGCACTTCCTGTGCCGATGCAGCAAGTGGAAGAAGCATAAGAATAAATGCAATTATTTTAATCTGTTTCATCATTTTATCTTCTTAAACCTTGCAAGTTCCTCATTGCTATCCGTATTGTACCAAATCATCTGTGTGCTGGTGAGGCGGCGGATGTCGCAATCCACGGTGAGGGCAACTGAGGTGTCATCGGGTTTGGGAGATATATGCAGATGTCCAGCATCCGTTACTGTGTAGATACGATATACGGTAGTGTCGCCTGATGCCCAGTCGGAGGTGAATATCTCAACGGTGCCGTTATTGGCTGACTGTGGATGGAATGTGTACTGCGCGATACCAGCATCGGCAATGCCTTCGTCATACACTTTTTGCCACATGCCACTA
>CACYJV010000062.1 GCA_902774815.1 uncultured Prevotellaceae bacterium
ATAACGCACCTTGTGCATCAGGTCGATAATCTCCGACTCCGTCAGCCCATTAAAAAGCGGGCATCGTCTCAGCCCCTGTAATGTATCAATGTCCATATTATATATTTAGATGTGGACAAAGTTAAGGAAAAAGTGTAAATAAAACTAAAAATTAACAAAAATTATATGGATGGGGTAACAGATGTTGCCACCAGATATCCAAAATAATGACTAAATTTGTAGCAAATTTGAATAATCTACGGATGAGCTGGAAGAAGTTATTAGCACTTAAAGACAAATTCTCGTACAGGCAGAAAGTAGGTTTGCTGCTCGTGGCAGGTGTGGTATGCGGACTCAGCGGATTGTTTATGTATCTGCTCAGGGCGCATACTTATTTTATTGGCGACAATCCGTCGGCATGCGTCAACTGCCACATCATGACACCCTATTACGCCACGTGGAGCCACTCTTCACACGGACGAATAGACAAGCAGTCCAATGGCGCCACGTGCAACGATTGTCATGTGCCCCACCAGAACTTGGCATTGCGTGATGCACTCAGAACGACAGGCTCCGATGGCCGAGACGCTGACAGGTCAGGTGGTAATGGACAACTGCATACGCTGTCACGAACAGCTGAACACGGAGTTTGTGAAGACGGGGCGCATGGGCTACATGAAGCAGCAGGCCCAAGGCGGCAAGGCGTGCTGGGACTGTCATCGTAATGTGCCCCACGGTGGCATGAACTCGCTGATGGCAACACCTGGAGCCGAGGGGGTGACTCCCCTACCCCCATCGCCTGTGCCGGAATGGCTTCAAAACATGATGAATTAAAATTAAAAAACGTAATATTATGGCAAAGCAACTAAAGAAATGGCAAGGTTGGGCACTCTTCGGAGGCTCAATGATTGTAGTGTTCTTGTTAGGGCTGCTCGTTTCTTCATTGATGGAACGCAGGGCCGAGGTGGTCAGCGTATTCAACAACAAACGCACCGTGTTTGAGGACTCGATAGTGGCTCAGAACGAGAAGTTCAAGGCCGACTATCCGCGTGAGTACGAGACATGGGCCATGACAGAGGACACCACGTTCAAGTCGAAGTACAACTCGTCGCAAGAGGTCGATGTGCTCGAGCAGCATCCTGAGATGGTAGTGCTGTGGGCTGGCTATGCCTTCTCGCGCCACTACAACACCCCTCGCGGACACAAGCATGCCTTAGAAGATATGCGCAAGATTCTGCGCACAGGCAATCCCGGCATTCAGATTACGCCCGACTCCATTGCCGGAGATATGCAGCCCGCTACATGCTGGACGTGTAAGGGCCCTGACGTGCCAAGAATGATGCGTGAGCTCAGCGCTTCGAAATCGGTCATGGACCCCGCTAACTTCTATGCCAAGAAGTGGAGCGAGCTGGGTGCCGAATGTGGAGTACTACTTCATCAAGCCTAACGACGAGAAGAATCCCGGCAAGGCAAACTACCTTGTGTTCCCGCACGACAAGGGACTGACCTGCGAGGCTGCTGAGGAATATTACGACGAGATTGGTTTCTACGACTACATCCATCCGCTATCGAAGACCAAGATTCTGAAGGCCCAGCATCCTGGTTGGGAGATGTCGCAACAAGGCATACATGCCCAGCGCGGCGTGTCGTGTGCCGACTGCCACATGCCCTATAAGCAGGAGGGCGGCGTGAAGTTCTCTGACCACCAGATACAATCACCATTGGCCAAGATTGACCGCACCTGCCAGACCTGTCACCGTCAGAATGCAGAGGTGTTGCGCCAAAATGTGTATGAGCGCCAGGAGAAGTGTAACGAGGTGCGCACCCGTGCCGAGCAAGAACTTGCCCGTGCTCACTTCGAGACAAAGTTCATCATCGACAAGGGTGCTACCGAGGCTGAGCTGGCTCCCATTCAGGCATTGCTCAGAAAGAGCCAATGGCGCTGGGACTATGCCATCGCCTCTCATGGTGCCACATTCCATGCACCACAAGAGGTGATCCGGCTACTCTCTCATTCGGTTGACTACGCCCAGCAGGCCCGCCTGCTTATTGCCCGCGTTGCTGCCAAGCATGGGCATACTGATGCCATCCCCGTGCCTGACTATAGCACCAAGGCAAAGGCTCAGAACACCCTGAACGATAACAAGAAACGCTTCTTGCAAGAGATAGAACCGAAATGGATTGAGGAAGCCAGAAAGAAAGGCAAGCTCATTGAAATCTGATGTGGACTAAACCATGGACATTCAAGGAAGGCTTCCTCATAGGAGGAGGCCTTATCTTTGCAGGACTGGCACTTGAGTTGAGTGTCGGTCCTGTGAATTGGGACTCGTTTGCATGGCCGGCCAACGGCATTGTATTGGTAGGGTTCCTGGCAATCATCGCCATCCTATTTTTATTAAGAAAGAGGGCGTATGCATTCCAGTTCGTAAGTACTTACCAAGCCGCCATACCAGCATTGGTGTATGCCGTAGTGCTAACCATCATCATGGGACTCACCCGCCAGCTGAAAGATGGCACCTGGCTGAACAATATGCTGTCGTTCTGGCCCTTCGTGCTTATCTATGTGTATATGGCGGTCATTCTGGGAGTCATCATCCTACGCCGGCTGATGCACTTAAGTTCATGGAAGCGCGACGTGCCTTTCCTACTGAACCATCTGGGCCTGTTCGTTGCCCTCACCACCGCCACACTTGGCAATGCCGACATGCAACGCGTGAAAATGATAGCCACCGTTGGCGAGCCTGAATGGCGGGCGCTGACTCAGCAGGGAGCCGTCAAGGAGATGCCCATAGCCATCGAGCTGAAGAAGTTTATTATGGAGACCTACGACAATGGAAGCCCCAAGCGCTTTGCCTCAGAGATTCAAATTCTGACCAAGACGGGCAAGAACATCGAGACCACGGTTGACGTGAACAAGCCCTACGAGGTGGACGGTTGGAAAATCTATCAATACGGCTACGACACGCAGATGGGTGCCGAGAGTCAGATTTCTATATTAGAGCTCGTCAGCGACCCCTGGTTGCCGTTGGTATATGCGGGCATCTACATGATGCTGGCGGGAGCGGTTTGTATGTTTGTTATTGGAGGGAGGAGACGCGCATGAGTTGGGAGCAGTTTATTTATTTCGCGATGGCAGCCATCCTGCTTTGGGCTATAGGAGCATGGGCGGCATGGAAAGAAAAGACTGGCTTGGCCTATACGGCAACCATCGTCGGACTGGTCGTTTTCTTCTCGTTTATTCTCTCCATGTGGATTTCCCTGGAGCGTCCGCCGCTTCGCACCATGGGTGAGACACGACTCTGGTATTCGTTCTTCCTGCCATTGGCGGGTATCATTGTCTATTCGCGATGGAAATACAAATGGATACTCACGTTTTCCACTATTCTTGCCTTGGTGTTCATCTGCGTGAACCTGTTCAAGCCTGAGATTCACGACAAGACACTGATGCCAGCACTCCAGAGTCCTTGGTTCGCCCCTCACGTCATTGTCTATATGTTCGCATACGCCGTACTTGGTGCAGCTACGGTGATGGCCGTCTATCTGCTTTTCATCAAAA